>NZ_JARTVP010000009.1:0-204975 GCF_029625865.1 Mesorhizobium sp. WSM4887 | reverse complement strand
CAATTGGGGGGGGCGTGCCCCACCCTTTTAGCCCCGTGGTTATTTCTTGGGCGTTTCTGCCGGGGGGGTTGGGGGCCCTGAAACGGGGGGGGGGGGCGCGGGGGGGGGGGGCCGGGGAAGCGGCCGGCAAACGCTACGAGGCGGTCTGGCGAAGATTATTCTCCACGCGGGTCCTGGCCGCCGAAGCCCTGGCTCGGTTAGCCCTCGGCCCCGGCGGCGCCGCGTTGATGGAGGCAGTCGTCCGCAATTTTCCATGCACGCTCACCTTTGGAGCGCGGCTCAGCGGCAAGACGAAACCTGTCCCCGGTTTGGCCGATGCGCGCCTGGCTCGATAGGTTGGCCTAGAGTTCAGCCACGATGACGTCGACTGAATCTTGGCGGCGACCTCACCGCTGCCGTGCCTGTCCGCAATCACCGAAGTGGCGTAATCCGTTGCTGCTCCAGTTTTGCCGATCCCTAGCTTGGATTTCGTTGCGAAGAAGAGTGCCGTGACAATAAGCCACCGCCGGGATGCGTGGCATTGGATCACGCGCGACAAGAGCACACTATCGTTCAGCTCGCTTTCGAGTCGAGCCCACACTGGCATACGCGCCTATAGCGGTGCGTGAATTCCGTCCCGCGCAGCGCAGTCGGGTTATGGAACATTCCGGCTCAACCGGAGTTTGCATATATCCGGCTTTCTGCCGCCGAGCCCCTGATGCGTTGTGATGTGGCCTGAGGGCGGCGCTCGCCACGCCTCGAGGAGGCCCTACGATGGTCCAGCACACGATCCCTCGCAATCCGCACAGCACGGCAAGCATTGCCGGCCATCCTGTTCATGCAATGCTGATACCGTTCCCGATCGCCTTCTTCGTCGCGACCTTCGTTTGCGACCTTATCTTCTGGCGAACCGGTAATCCGGGCTGGGTCACCGCTACGCTCTGGCTGCTGGGGGCAGGTCTGATCATGGCCGTGCTGGCGGCTCTTGCCGGCTTGACCGATGTCCTGGGGGACACCCAGATCCGCAATCTCCAGGACGCATGGCTTCACGCCGGCGGCAACGTGGTCGTCGTTCTCATCGAACTTTACAACTGGTACTCGCGATATGCCGACGCGGAGGCAGCGGTAGTGCCGGTTGGCCTTGTCCTGTCGCTGATCGCTGTCCTCATCCTTCTGTTCACCGGCTGGAAGGGTTGGGGAATGGTCTATCGGCATCACGTCGGCGTTGCCGACGATCCGGACCAAATGCGCTGAATGCGCCCGTTTTTCCGGTGATTGAAGCAGCTCCAGGATTTCGCTGGAAGCTGTGTAAGAACAATCAGTTGGATTGGGCAAGCGATTCAAAAGTTGAACAACTCCAAGGCGCCCCGCGACGTTGGCCGACGGAAGCGGGTTCAGCTTGAACAGTCCGATCTACGACTACGACGGAATCGATAGGCCGGCCGGAAAGGTGTAGGATGCCTTGTCGTCCGCACCCAGACGAGGCACACGGACGCTTGAAAGAGTAGATCGCGCTTTCGCCCATGTAAGGGGCAGGGAGGCGTCATGGCTTTCACCAAACACAGCGGAATATTCACGCCAGTCGAGCTGGAGCTCCTCCAGAAAGTATTCGATCAGTTGTGCAACGATCGCCGTCTGGCGTTAAAAGACGGGGACCAAAGAGAACAGCTTGCCTCCGACGTGCTCGAAGCCTTCCAAAACGGCTTCAGCGCCGAAGCGGAGTTGTTGCAATCGCTTGCGGAGCGCCGCACCGCACCGTCGCGACGCAATCCGGCTCGACAGCTCCGTCCTTGATTGTCTGGCGCGGCGAAGGCTGTCTTCCCGCATCGGGGTTAACGTTGCGATCTGCCGCCCTGGAAGAGATGCCGCAGCTGGTCGCGCCAGGCTGTTCCTGCCGTTTTTTAACCTCAATCCGTTCTTAGCTGGCGATCGCCCGAAAGGGTAGAACCTTCGCGCTTGCTTGACTCGGCCCGCAAAAACGGGCAGCAAAGCAGCTGAGGGAGAGCATTTTTACCGTGGCGGAGACCATGGAGGGCTCTTTTTTCGTATGGACCGTCGCCACAATGGCGATTGGTGGAGGGATTGGTTAACCATCTTTGTCCATCTTTTGAATCAATCGGCAACAGACGCGTGAAGGTGCAGGGGGCACCAGGCGAGCTGTGATCGTGACGGGTGCCAGGTCCGCAAACCGGCATGCCGATTGAGAGTGGTCGTATGGCGTTTTTGCGTTTGAAGAACCGGGGTGACGCTCCTGAAGAGGGGGTAACTTCGAAGAAATCTGGTGGTCATCGTTGGGTTGTAGTGCCTGCTGTCGGCGCTGCCCTGGCCCTGTGGTCGGTCGCGACCATGGCCGGCCTCTATTCCGTGAGTACCTCGCTCACCGCCGCCTCCAACGGATTGCCGCAGAGCATGCTTGCGCCGCGCAGCATCGTGCTTGGCGACCAGCGCCGCAAGGTCGCGAACGCCTGGGCGCCGCGCCTTGCCGCGAACGGCGCGCACAAGACGGGCTCGCTCACCCGCGGCTGCGATGCCGGCTGCCTCAGTCTCGCAGCCAGCTTTGCGAGCTCCACGCCAAACCCCTCCAGCTTGGTGCATGACGGCAAGGCCGCGCGGCTGAAACCGGCACCGGATAGCGTATCGCATGAGAAGGTTGTCGCGGCTTCCGCCGCGGACGTCGCCGACCGTTTCGACAGCGTCATCAAGCGCGCCGGGCTTTCGCCGCAAAAACTGGCCGATGCCTTCCGGCGCGCCGAGAACGCTCCTGTCCTGCTGGCGAGCTTGCCGTCGGCAAGCCGCTTCGGCGGCGCGGCCGACAGCGGTTCGGCCCGGAGTGGGCTGACCTTGAGCGGCCCGGCCGAGTCACGCTTTGGCGGAAATCAGGTCGACGTTCAGCGCGCGTCCGAACTGGCGCTGGCGCTTGCCAATGTCATGCCCGAAGAGACGGTCGACGTGCCGACCGCCGTCGCGCTCGCCAGCGGCGACGCGCCTGAGATGACGGCCGGCGCTTCCGGCGACGACGGACAAGCTGAAGTGCAGGTCGCTTCGCTGCCGCCGCAGGATGATTTGCCCGACAGCATCGCCGTGCCTGGTTTGAGGCCGCGCACCGCCCTCGGGCGCGCGACGGAAGCGCCTGAACAGAATGCCGCGAGGAAGCCGGAACCGGCCAAGCCGCAGGCAAGCCAGGCGGCAAGGCCCCAAATTGCCAAACCGGAGTCGGCCAAACCGCAGCCGGCCAAGCCGCAGCCGACCGTTGTCGACTCCGCCGAAGGTGCGCAGACGCCGCGCTCGCTGAGGAGCTCCGACCAAGCGCTTCCGGGTGTGCAGGGTGCGAAGCCGATTGAGGCCGCGCCGGCCAAGCGCAGCAAGGCGCAAGCCTCCGAGATGCTCGCCTACGCCAAGCCGGACACGCCCGACCGCGGCGGTCTCGGCAACGCCTTCAGGGGTCTGTTCAACAGTCCTTCGACGGGCAATGGCGTCGCCGTCTATGACATCTCGACGGCGACGGTCTACATGCCCGATGGCTCCAAGCTGGAGGCGCATTCGGGGAAGGGCGCCATGGCCGACCAGCCGCGCTTCGCCAACCGCAAGAATTCCGGCCCGACGCCGCCCGACACCTACAATCTGTCGCTGCGTGAATCGCGCTTCCACGGCGTCGAGGCCATCCGGCTGACGCCGACCAGCGGCAGGAACAAATATAATCGCAACGGTCTGCTCGCCCATACCTATCTGCTGCGCGGCGCCCCAGCCCAATCCAGCGGCTGCGTGGCCTTCAAGGATTATGGCCG
The DNA here is from genome assembly GCF_029625865.1 of Mesorhizobium sp. WSM4887. Taxonomy (NCBI): domain Bacteria; kingdom Pseudomonadati; phylum Pseudomonadota; class Alphaproteobacteria; order Hyphomicrobiales; family Phyllobacteriaceae; genus Mesorhizobium; species Mesorhizobium sp. WSM4887. The sequence goes on along the minus strand of NZ_JARTVP010000009.1, from coordinate 201,211 downwards.
CTTCCTCTCTGCCTTCAAGAAGGGGAAGATCAAGCGCCTGGTCGTTGTGCCGCGCCTGAACGGGTCGCCCACCCAGGTCGCCCAGGAAGGCCGCCAGGGCTGACCCCGCCCGCCACTATGCCGGCAGCAGCTCGTTGCCGGTAGGCTGCCTTTGATTTCTTGACGGTTTGCGGTCCTTACCGCCGTTGACGCGCGGCGCGGTCGACGCACGCGCTTGATGTCTTCGCCACGTCTCTTGCAACAGCGGCAGTGACCGGTTCCATCGAATTGCGGATGAGGAAAGGAAGAACTCCCTCTCCCAGAAAGCATATATGGCGCAGCCCGGGCTTGCGGCAAGCCCCCGGCAATGCCGTATGTACGCTGCCCTTGACCTCAGTTTAGGAAAGGGAGTTTGCATGCGGATTTTACTGTCGACTTACGGTTCGCGCGGCGATGTCGAGCCGGTGGTGGCGCTGGGCGAGCGACTGCAGGCGCTCGGCGCCGAGGTGCGGGTGAGTGTCCCCGGCGATGAAGAATTTGCAGCGCTGTGCGCCCGTGCCGGTGTGGAGCTGGTGCCGGCCTTCGCACCGGTGCGCGAATGGGTAAAGGAGATGACGCGGCGCAGGGCATCGGAATCGCCGAAGGACGTGGCCGCGCTCATCTCCGGCCAGGCGGCCGAGATCCTCGCCAGGCAATATGATACGCTCATGGCGGCCGCCGAAGGCTGCGATGCCGTGGTGGCCTGCGGCCTGTTTCCGTCCTGTGCCGCCGCGCGGCTGGTCGCCGGGCAGCGGCACATGCGCTACATCCTTGCCACCTTCTGTCCGATATGGCTGCCGTCGGCGCACAACCGGCCGCATGAATATCCGGGACATCCGCTTCCAGCCGGGGTGACCGACAACCGGCTGCTGTGGGAGACGGATATCGCGACCAAGAACGCGCTGTTCGGCCAAGCGATCAACAGCTGGCGCGCGTCGCTCGGATTGCCTGCGGTGGAAAATGTCCGCGATTATGTCTACGGCGATCCGGTCCTGCTCGCCTGCGACCCAGCGCTCGGGCCGTGGCTGCCTTCGGACCTGACCGATGCCAGGCAGACCGGCGCCTGGATCCTGGACGACGAGCGGCCGCTGCCCGACGGGCTGGAGGCATTCCTCGCAGCCGGCCCGCCTCCGGTCTATGTCGGCTTCGGCTCCATTGCCGTGGCCAAGGAGGCCGGCCGTGCGGCCATCGAGGCGGTCCGCGCCAAGGGCCGGCGCACGGTGATCGCGCGTGGCTGGGCCGAGCTTGGCCTTACCGACGACCGGGACGATTGGTTCGCCGTCGGCGATGTCAACCACCAGGCGCTGTTCCGCCGCGTCGCCGCCGTCATGCATCACGGCGGTGCCGGAACGACCGTCGCCGCCGCGCGGGCAGGAGCGCCGCAACTAGTGGTGCCGCAGATCGGCGACCAGCCGTACTGGGCGCGGCGGGTGGCCGAGCTCGGCATCGGCGCAGCTCATGACGGCCCGGTTCCGACAGCGGGGTCATTGTCGGCGGCGATGGAGACGGCGCTGGCGCCCGAAACCCACATCCGTGCGAGCGAGGTTGCCCGTTCGGTCCGCGCCGACGGCGCGGCGGTGGCGGCGAAGCTTTTGATCGAGATGTTCGGTCGTGCCTGACCTTCACTGCGTCAGTTCCGCCAGCGCCCTCTGCAGGGGCGCCGGCGAGACCTGGATCGGGCCGGAGAAGGGGCTGTCCATGTCGATGATCAGATAGATTGCCGCGGCCACCAGCGCCCCGGACACGAGGCACGTGAAGATGATGGTTCCATTGCACGGTGCTCGGAAGCCGAAGCTGGCGAAGATCAGCGTCAGCCAGGCAACGAGCAGCGCGATCAGCGGCGCGGGGATGGCACCCTCGGACTGCTCGGCCAGAATCCAGCGCTGCGCGATCACCTTCTGCAACTGCTGCGTCGCCGCCTGTTGCGTGGCGGTCTGCCTGGCGTTCGCAGGGGTCAATCCGCCCACGATATCGCCGACCTGATTGAGCAGCAGTTCCGACAGCCTGTTCGGGACGACCGTCGTGTCGCTGTCGGCGGTCGAGGTATCGACGACGCGCTGCACATAGGCGGTGAGCGATTGCCGGGCGCCGTCCGCCTCCGGTCCATAGTGTCGGAGCGTTCTGTCGAGCAGAATGAGATCGGTGGCGAAGGTGTGGACGTTGACGTTGATGGATTCGAACGTGTTCTTGGCCGAGTTGATCATCAGGCCGAGGACCAGCGAGGACATCACCATGAAGAGGTTCGCGGCGAGCCGCACCACCGCGCTGGTATCGTCGCCAAGGTGGTGAGCAGGGAAGCGCTCATGCACCATCAGGCTGACCAGCGACGCCCCGGCCAGACAAGCAAAAATCGCCGCCCCTATAAGCACTTCGCCCATAGCTGATATTGCGCACGGGAAAGGACGGTTGCCAATTGGGTGGAGGTGGTTGAATCAAAGCGGAAGCATACAGGCGTATGTGGTTGTTCGCCAACGATGCTTTCTGGCTCGTCGTCATGTGCAGCGGAGCGAAGGGCAAAAACCGCTTCCAATGCCGGCCGAAGACGCTATCTATTGCGCCGGGCGGCTCCACCCTCTCACCATCACGAGGCAATCCATGACAATTCGCGCTGTCGTCTGGGGCGAGAACATCCATGAGCGGACCAATGAGGTGGTCGCCGGCATCTATCCGGAAGGCATGCACACGGCCATCGCCAACGCGCTCAACGCCGACAAGGCGATCTCCGCCTCGACCGCGACGCTGGAGCAGCCGGAGCATGGGTTGCCTGAATCCCGCCTCGCCGAGACCGACGTGCTCGTCTGGTGGGGTCACAAGGACCATGGCGCGGTGGCCGACGATGTGGTCGAGCGCGTCGCACGCCGCGTCTTCGAAGGCATGGGACTGATCGTGCTCCACTCCGGCCATTTCTCGAAAATCTTCAAACGGCTGATGGGCACGCCCTGCACGCTCAAATGGCGCGAGGCCGGCGAGCGCGAACGGCTCTGGGTGACGAGCCCCAGCCATCCGATCGCCGAAGGCATCGGCGAATATTTCGAGCTCGAGAACGAGGAGATGTATGGCGAGCAGTTCGCCGTGCCGGAGCCGCTGGAGACAATCTTCATCTCCTGGTTCCAGGGCGGCGAGGTGTTCCGCTCAGGCCTTACCTACCGGCGCGGCGCCGGCAATGTCTTCTACTTCCGCCCGGGCCACGAAACCTATCCGACCTACCACGACGCGACCGTGCACAAGGTGCTGCGCAACGCAGTGAAGTGGGCGCACAACCCGCAGGGCAGGAATTCCGCCATCCTCAAAGCACCCAACGTGCCGGTGGAGAAGGCGCTGGAGCCGATCGTCGAACGCGGCGGCAAGCTGCATGCGCCCGGCGAGGCTGGTTTCCGCTAAACCGTTTTCTGTTTGGGATTGCGTACAAGCAACAATTAGATCGCCCGCCTCATATCATTGAATCGAACCAATTCCTCTGGAGGAGCAAAATGCGGCTTTTGATACTCGGTACCGGCTGGATGGCGCAGGAGCATGCCCGCCGCTTCGGCGCTATCGAAGGCGTCGACATCGTCGGTGCCGTTGATGTCGATCCAGCCCGCGTCGGCGAGTATGCCGACGCCTACAAGATCCCGAAGCGCTTCACCTCGCTGGAGGCGGCGCTCGACTGGGACGGTTTCGACGCGGTCGCCAATGTCACGCCCGACCGCATCCATCACCCGACCACGATGGCGCTGATCGCCGCCGGCAAGCCGGTGCTTTGCGAAAAGCCGCTGGCCGAGAATTTCGGCAAGGCAAGCGAGATGGCCGATACGGCGGAAGCCGCCGGCGTCGTCAACATGGTTAACCTCACCTACCGCAACGTCGCGCCGTTTGAGAAGGCGCGACAAATGGTGCAGGCCGGCGAGATCGGCACGGTGCGCCACGTCGAGGCCTCCTATCTGCAGAGCTGGCTGGTATCGAAATTCTGGGGCGACTGGCGAAGCGACCCCAAGTGGCTCTGGCGGCTCTCGCGCGGCCACGGCTCAAACGGCGTGCTCGGCGACGTCGGCATCCACATCCTCGACTTCGCCAGCTATGGCGCCGCCCTCGATATCGACCACGTATTCTGCCGGCTGCGCGCCTTCGACAAGGCGCCGGGCAACCGCATCGGCGACTACCAGCTCGACGCCAATGACAGCTTCGCCATGACGCTCGATTTCGCCAACGGCGCCTTTGGCGTGGTGCATGCCAGCCGCTGGGCGAGCGGCCATCTCAACGAGCTCAGGCTGCGCATCTATGGCGACAAGGGCGGCATCGAGGTGGTGCACAATCTCAATGGCTCGATGTTGAAGGGCTGCATCGGTGCCAATGTCGAGGACGCCAAATGGGAAGAGCTCGACGCCGGCACCGTGCCGACCAACTACCAGCGCTTCGTCGAGGCGGTGAAAAGCGGCGTGCAGGCCGAGCCCAATTTCCGCCATGCGGCGGGTCTGCAGAAGGTGCTGGATCTGGCGGTGGTGTCGGACGAGAAGCGCGCCGAGCTGAGAGCCCACGCGGACACGCAGTGAGGCCGAACCTGCCGATCTCCCCCGCAACGGCCCGCAACGGGGGGAAGACTGGCGGCCATCACACACAAATCTTTCAATCATTTCTTGAAGCCTTGATCTCGCCTTTCGTGATTTGATGCGGCCACAAAGCTCGGGAGGCTTCATTGACCGACTATATCGGGTTGCCGAAGGCCGAAGTGCACATCCACGTCGAGGGCTGCTTCGAGGCCGACGACGTGATCAGGAATTGCGAGGAGGCTGGCATCCCGCTGCGCGCGCCGCGCGACAGGCTCTTCGAGGCGCATGATCTGAAGAGCTTCCTCGAAATGCTCGACTGGCTGTGCGGCACGTTTCGTACGCGCGAGCAGCTGGCCATCACCGCCTATAAATTTGCGCGGCGCATGGCCAAGAGCGGCGTGCGCTACGCCGATGTCATCGTCAATCCGACTCACTGGCCGCACTGGCACCGGAACATCGCCGGCATGATCGACGCCTTCGATGCCGGGTTCGCGGCGGCCGAGCAGGATGGATACCCGCCGGTCGGGCTCTGCATCAGCCTGCTGCGCACCCAGTCGGCCGAGGACGCCATCGAACTGGTGGAGTTGCTGAGCAGGATCAGGCACCCGCGCGTCGTGGCCCTTTCGATCGACGGCAACGAGGCGGCCGCCGGGCGCACCGGTCCGCGCTTTGCCGAGGCGTTCCGCCGCGCCGCCACGGCCGGTTTGCGACGCACCGTCCACGCCGGCGAGTCGAGCGGTCCCGAGGGCGTTCGCGACGCCATCGAGCTGCTTGGCGCCGATCGCATCGACCATGGCGTTCGCGCGATCGAGGAGCCGGCTCTGGTCGACCTGCTCGCACAGAGGCGAATTCCGCTCGGCGTCTGCCCGATCTCCAACATCGCACTCGGCGTCTATCTTTCGCTTGCCGAGCATCCGATCGACGCTCTGCGCAAAGCCGGCGTTCCCGTCTCCATCAACACCGACGATCCGGCGCTGCTCGGCACGACGCTCGAAGCCTCTTACGCCGCCTGCGCCGAGACCTTCGCCTGGGACAGTGAAACCATCCGCCAGCTCGCCGCGACATCGGTGCATGCGAGCTACGCCGACCCGGCGGTGAAGGCGCGGATACTGGCGGATCTGACGGCCTGGCAGGGGTAGGCGACGCTCGGCGGATAGGTGCTTTCACCACGCCGCCGAACTGCATAAGGTGCCGAGACTCGGTCGAAAGGAGCCAGCATGGTCACGCGACGCGCCGAATGTTCCTGCGGTCAGCTGTCGGCCACCTGCGCGGGCGAGCCGGTGCGCATCTCGGTGTGTCATTGCCTCGACTGCAAGCGGCGCACAGGCAGCGCCTTCAGCTACAATGTGCGCTTTGCCGAGGCCGATGTGACGATAGACGGGCGCGCGCTGCAGTTCACGCGCACCGGCGAGCAGGGCGGGCAGATAACCTACAGCTTCTGCCCTGATTGCGGGACCACAGTGCACTATCGCATCGACACGCAGCCCGGCCTAACTGCAATTCCGGTAGGGGCGTTCGCGGATCCGTCGTTCCCGCCGCCCTTCCAATCCTTCTACCACCGTAGCCGGCGCTGCGAATGGGTCGAGATAACCGCCAAGCCGCTGACGAAGTTCGGCTGACTTTTGGCCTTGGGTCCTCCCCAGGGGGCGAGGAGCCAAGTCAAGCCCGGCGATAGATCCTCACCGCCGCCTTCACCAGCGCCGCATTCCCGTCCGCCACCGTCCCATCAGGCAACTCCTTACCGTCCTCGAGCCCGACACGGGTCGAAAACTTCCGCGCCGCCGCCCGCTCGACGAAGGGCCACACGGTCGCGTTCTCGCCATGCAGCAGGATCGAGCGGTGAATGCCTTCGCGTTGCAGCAGCGTTTCGATGCCGTCGGCGACGGCAAAGGCCTCCTCCAGCGTCTGCTCGGAAATCTCGATCAGGACGCGCAGCACCCGGCGGCCATGATCGAGATTGGCCAGCCTGAGCGCATCGCCGATCGACGCCAGCCCGGCCTCGATGCCGACGCCGCGGTTGCGCAACGCTTCCATCACTTCGGGCGCCGCCGCCTCGCTGAGATTGACCGAGGCGTAGTCGGGCAGCTCATGCCAGCCGGCGATGGCGGCAATCGTGCGCCTGTCGTCCTTCTCGATCCAGGCGCCGGTCGAAATGCCGATCAGCGTGCCGGGGCAGGCGCGGCGCAGCGCCGTCACCGTCCGGTCCATCGCTTCCGGGGCAAGGCTTTCCTGCCGGTCGGCGCCGCGCGCATGCACATGCAGTTCGACGGCACCCGCCGCAACCGAGGCCGCGCCGTCGCGTGCCATGGCATCCGGGTCGAGCGGCAGGGCGGGGTGGAAATCCGCGCCGCGGGCGCCGTTGATGCAGGCCTGGACGATCATGGCGGTCGATCCTGTTCAGGCGGAGTCTAGCGCAGGGGAGCATAGACGGGAAACGGAACCTGCGGGCAGGATCTTATCGACGCCGCGATCCTTCGCCGTAGAACTCGACTTTGGGCGAATTGGCGGCGTGGAACGCCTTACCCCAAATGCTCCTTCCTCAACCTCTTCTTCATCCGCTCCAGCGCCGGCTGGCCGCCTGCCGCTAGTTCCTTGGAAACCCGCGCCAAATCCTCATCCGCCTTTCGATATTTGCTGCCCCAAGCGCCAAGCGTGGCGAGTATCGGCAAAAGGTCGATGCCGGCCTCGGTCAGCCGGTAGATCGCTTTCAGCCTGTGGGTCGGGTCGTCGCTGCGGGTGAGGACGCCTTCGTCGACCAGGGTCTGCAGCCGCTCGGCGAGCGTGCGCGACGAGATGCCTTCGTCCGACTGCAGGAACTCGCGAAAATGCCTTTTCCCGGCGAAGGCCAGGTCGCGGATGATGAGCAGCGTCCAGCGGTCGCCGATGAGCTCGAGCGACAGGCTGATCGGGCAGCCGGACCTTTCCTTGGTCGACATGAAATTAGTTCCATTTGTAAATCACTTTTCAATTGACATCATTCCATTCGCGCGTCAAATGATTTCAAAAGTAAACCGTGGTTGGAGATGCGAGAGGACCGCGCAATGAAAAAGCTCATCCTGCAAATGCAGATGTCGGTCGACGGCTTCGTCGGCGCCGACGAGAACCGTCGTTGGCAGCTTTGGGAATGGGGCGACGAGAGCGACTGGGACGACGAGCTCAAGCAGGACTTCAATGCCGTGTTCGCAACCGTCGACACGATTCTGCTCAGCCGCAAGATGGCCGAGGAGGGCTACCTCAATCACTGGGGCAATGCGGCGAGGAAATTTCCGCGAGACCGTTTCTATGCCTTCGCCCAGCGTATCGTGACAGCTGACAAGGTGGTGCTGAGCGACAGGCTGAAGGCGTCGCGGTGGGAGCGTACCAGGGTCGCGAGCGGCGATCTGCCGCGCGAGATCAATGCGCTGAAGGCGGGCGAGGGCGGCGACATTGCCGTGTTCGGCGGCGCCGGCTTCGCCTCGGCGCTGATCGCCGCCGGGCTGGTCGACGAGTTCCAGCTCTTCATCAACCCGGCGGTGCTGGGTGCCGGCCGTCGCATCTTCGACCAGGCGGGCTTCGCCAAGCTGAAGCTCACCGGCTCGAAGGCCTATGCCTGCGGCATGGTGGTGAACCGCTACGCGCCGGCCGGGTGAGGCACTTGAATCAATCTGGCAGCACGCCGTCTCAACCGCTTGTTCGCTTGTCGTTTCCCGGCGAATTGCGAACCGTCAGTGCCATGCCTTATTCGCCTGGATGCGACGCCAGCGCGTTGGTTTCCCGATACCCCGCTTCATCGTTGGCCGCGGCGGCGAACCGCCGGGCTTCGTGCGATGTGAGACCGATGAGCGCGCGCCCGGCATGTTCGGCGGGCTTGTCATTGGCGATGTCGAACACCGCCCAACTATGATGAGGCGGTTCTTGCACCGCTACGAATCTCATTTGAGCCCCCGCTCTAACGAGATGCTAATGTAGCAGATGCTTTCTGTCGGTCTGTGACGGAAGCCACACAAACAAGACGCGTCCACCGATTATTTTGGCCGGGGAAGTCCGCGGTGAGCTTTTAGCCGCCCTACTGCCCGGCCTGGTCCGCGTCGGTCAGCGTGCCGAGGAAAGCGACGATGTCGTCGATCTCGGCGTCGGTCAGCGCCGGCTTCTCGCCTGGTTTCCTGCCGTTGAAGGGCGGGTCGGTGTTGAGGTTTCCCCGATAGGCCTTTGGCAGATCGTCGAATTTCTCGACCGTGCCATCCGCGTTCTTCGGATACCAGCGCCCCGGATCTGTGTCGCGAGTGACGTAGAAGGCGACAGCCTCGCGCAGCGAGTGGACATAGCCGTTGTGGAAGAAGCTTTTGCGCAGCGCGACATTGCGCAGGGTCGGCGTCTTGAACAGGCCGCAATACTCGCTCCGGCCCTTGAAGTCGGCCCGCAGCGGCCCGCACAGCCCGAGGTCGAGATAATTGGGATCGGCGTTGGCCGGGATCGCCTGGTTGCGCGGCACGGCGATGGCGATCAGGCCGTAATCGGTGAATTGCGGCGGCTCGCCGTCATTTGCCGGCTCGCTCAGATGGCAGCTCGCGCAATTGCCTTTGGTTGCGTCCTCGAACAGCGCACGGCCGCGCAACTCCTGCGCGGTCAACTGCGCCTTGCCGGCAATGAAGGCGTCGTAGCGGCTGGAATAGGGGTAGAAGTCGGCGCTGCTCTGCTCGAAGGTGCCGAGCGCCTCGACCGCCGCGTCGAAGGCATCCTGCTGATGGTCGAAAATATCCGCGCCGAACGCCGCCTTGAACGCGTCGGCATAGGGCGCTTTGCGCAAGGCGGTGACCACGGCGGCTTCATCCTTGTTGCCCATCTCGAACGGCGACAGCAGCGGGATCCTCGCCTGGTCCTTGCCGTGGTCGGCGCGCCCGTCCCAAGTCAATCCGCCGGTCGGGCCATTGTCGACGCTTTCGTCGCCCTCGTCCTCGGAATCGTAGAAATGCTCGGTGAAGGCGGGCGCCGCCTGCAGGTAGCGCAGCGACGGCACCGCGCGCAGGCCAGGCCGGTCGAGGTTCGGCCCCCCCATCTCGACCGGCGCGGCGGAGGCCGGACCGAAGGCGTGGTTGGGATCGTGGCAGGACGAGCAGGCCTGTCTGCCCGAAGCCGACAGCGATGGGTCGAAGAACATTTTTCGCCCGATCGCTGTCAGTGCTTCGGCGCGTGCGAAGGCTTGCGTGCGCGACATCGGGCCAGGATGGACGCCATCTGCCGGCTGGCCGGCGGCGGGCCAAAGAACAGCGACGGCGAGAGCGGCGTGCGTGGCAAATTTCCGTGGTGTCATGACCCTCAATCCCGTTTCCATTGGCCCAGCAGCGCGGTGCCGCGGATTGTTGACTGGCGGAGGCAAATTGCCAAGCCGGAACGCGGCAGATCAGCCCTTCCACGGACCACCTCGCACGAAGAAAACCGCAGCTGTGCCCTGGATGGTTGCCGAGATAAATTCCCGTCCGCTATCAATGGCCTCCAAACCCGGACGAAGGACTTTCGATGAGCGAGCTGAAGATCAGAACCCGTGCTGCCGGCGCCTGCGCCGTGCTGCCGCCGGGCGGCTTGCCGGCGGTAACGACGCCGACCGGCGGCACGGTCGACGTGGTGACTGCGGTCAGCGCGCCGGGCTTCAACCCGCTCGACCTGCTCTATGCCTCCTTGGCCGCCTGCATCGTGCTGAGCGCCCGCATCGCCGCCACCCGCCTCGGCGTCGCCGACCGGCTTGGCGAGGTGAGGGCGGATGTCGGAGGCGAGAAGGCGAAGGACGAGCCGTCGCGGGTGGAAAGGTTCAATATCCGGTTGGAGATTGCCGGCGACCTCGACGCCGCGACCAAGCAGCGCATCGTCGAGGACGCCGAGACGATCTGCACCGTCTCCAACACGCTGCGCGGTGCGCCGGCGCTGCACGCGACGCTGGGATGAGGGCCGTGGCGCATCTCTCTGCGATCGACTATGCGACCGCCTCCGACGAAATCCGCGTCGAGCATGACCGGGAGCTTGCGCTGCGCGGCCGCATGACCAACATGAAGCGCATCCTGCTTCACTCCCCGGCCGCGCACCGCATCTACGCCGAATGGTTCACGCTGCGCGATCTCCTGCGTCCGACGCTCGACGACCGGGCGATCTGGCTGTTTTCGAAGGCGATCGCCGAGACGATGCGCGCCGAGATCCCGGTTACCTTCTTCCGCCGCGCGCTGATCGACTCCGGCCTCGATCCGGACGCGATCGAACCCAGCCCGGACGAAGCGCTGCTGATGTCCTTCGGCAGGGCGCTCGCCGCCGACGCCAATGCCGTTGCCGACGAGACCTGGGCCGCGCTGAAGGCGCGCTACGACGAAACGCTGCTCGTCAACCTCGTCGCCTTCGCCGGCATCATGGTGGCGACCTGCGTCTTCACCAATGGAGTGAAGGTGGATCTCGATCCGGAACTGGAGGGGTACCGCCGGAACGCTTGAGGTGAAGGACCCCGGGGCTGGCCGTTGCCTTGCTCTGCCTGCTGCGCATAGACTGAGGCCGGGAACGGGCGATCGGGGGGACCTCGATGCGTTGGCGTGTGGGCTTGCTTGTGTTGGCAGCAGCGCTGCTGGCCGGATGTGTCGCCAATGATGTCGAGCCCATCAACACCCATGTGACGCAAGTCGGGCCTGGCTCGCCGGACTACATTCCCGATGCTCCCGCCGACGGGTCGACCGTGGTCGCGCTGTCCTTCTCTGGCGGCGGCACGCGCGCCACCGCCTTCAGCTATGGCGTGCTTCGGGCGCTCGACGATGTCATGGTCGGCAGCGGCGGGCGAGCGCATACGCTGATCGACGAGGTGCGCGTCGTCGGCGGCGTTTCTGGCGGTGCGGTGACGGCGGCCTATCTCGGCTACAAAGGGCGTGGTTACCGCGAGCTTCGCGAGCGCTTCTTGCTGCGCGATGCCGAGAGCTCGCTGCACACCGCCAAGCTCGCTCCGGCCAATCTGGCGCGGCTGTGGAAAGGCGGCGTCAACGACCGCAGCACCTTTGCTGCGTGGCTGGACAGGAACCTGTTCGACGGTGCCACTTACAGCGCCTTCAGACGTCCCGGCGCCCCGCTGGTCTGGATCCACGCATCCGACATCTACAACGGGACGGCCTTCGGCTTCACCTACGACCGCTTCGCGGCCATCTGCAGCGATCTCGACAAGCTTCGTATCGCCGATGCGGTGGCGGCCTCGGCGGCGTTCCCCGCGGTGTTCGCGCCGGTTGTCGTCTCGACGACCACGCCGACAACCAGATGCAACTACAAGCAGCCGGACTGGATCGAACGCGGTCTCAACGATCCGGAGGCACCGGAACGGGTCAAGGCCGCGGCTCGCGCCATGGAGTCCTACCAGAACAACGACCGCGTCAACTACATCAAGCTGCTCGACGGCGGATTGACCGACAACATCGCGGTGGTCGGCTTCGCGGAATCGCTCGACATCGCCGGCAGTCCGCACAGCCCGTTGTCGCCGCAGGCGGCGGTGAGGATGCGAACGCTGATCATGATCGTTGCCGATGCGGGCCGCAGGAAAGAACCCGACTGGGTCAAGGTCAAGCAGGGACCGGGCCTGGTCGACATGATCGACGCCACCGCCGGCACCTCGATCGCGTCCTCGGTGCGCGACGAATTCGATTCCCTCAAGCTCGAATTCCGGCTGTGGCGCGAAAAGCTGGTCAAATATCGCTGCAGCCTGCCGGCGGCGGTGGTAGCGCGCTACCGCGGCAGCCTGTCCGGCTGGAAGTGCCGCGACGTCCAGATGGTGGTTGAACTGGTCTCCTTCGCCGACCTGCCGCCAGACGAGGCAGCCGCGCTGAACGTCATCCCGACCCGGCTGAGGCTGACGCCGGAGCAGGTCGAGCGGACCATCCAGGCCGGCCGCGACGCGGTGCGCCTCAACCCGCGCCTGCAGCAGGCATTCCGCCGCGCGCAGGGCCGCTCGGGCTTCGTTGCGGCTGGTTCGCCGTAAAGGTCGCGCCATTTCCGCAGGAATCGGGTGGCCGCCGCTTCGCCTCCGCCCCACTTTGATGGCATCAAAGGAGGCGCTCATGACCGTCCATTCCCTCAACACCAAACGCGCCGGACGCTCCGCCGAATCCCGTGTCGCCGCGCAGGACTGGCACGCGCTCGTCTCCGAGCTCAACGCCCAGGGCTGCGCTGTCGTGCCCGGCCTGCTTTCGCTGGAGGAATGCGCCGAAATCGCCGCGCTCTATCCGCACGAAGAACATTTCCGCAGCCATGTGGTGATGGCGCGCCATGGCTTCGGCAGGGGCGAGTACCGCTATTTCCGTTATCCGCTGCCTGATCTGATCGAGGGCCTGCGCACTGCGCTTTATCCACGGCTCGCCGGCGTTGCCAACGACTGGAACGAGAAGATGGGCGCCGCGCTCCGTTACCCTTCCGACCACGCCGCCTTCCTAAAGCGTTGCCACGACGAGGGCCAAACCAAGCCGACGCCGCTTCTGCTGCAATACGGCCCCGGCGACTTCAACTGTCTGCACCAGGATCTCTATGGCGCGCTCGCCTTTCCGCTGCAGGTGGCGATCCTGCTCTCCGAACCCGGCAAGGATTTCACCGGCGGCGAATTCGTGCTGACCGAGCAGCGCCCGCGCATGCAGAGCCGCGCCGAGGTGGTGCCGCTCAAGCGCGGCGACGCGGTGATCTTCGCCGTGCACAACCGGCCCGTGGAGGGCACGCGAGGTTACTATCGCGTCAACCTGCGCCACGGCGTCAGCCGCCTGCGCTCGGGCAGGCGACATACGCTCGGTATCATCTTCCACGACGCGAGGTGACACCCCTCCGAGGCGGCTTTTCTCGGCTCTACGTTCCAGGCCGCCGATAACGGATCGCTTTCGCCCTGCTTAGCGCGTCCATCGTCTCCTCGACGCTGAGGAGGACGGTGGTCTCGCAGGAGCTGAGTGCCCCTCCGGCACCGATGGCGAGCACGACGGACGCCATCGAAACATTGTCCGGTGCCTCCCACAGGTTCCACCCGTCGTGTTCGCCGAACGCGTACCAGAACCCGTGCAGCTTTCCGCCGACCGATTCTATGTATGAGCTGGCTGCCTTGCGGCGATCCTCGGGGTTTTCGATCATTCGCGCCCAGGTCTCGGGCGTGTAGCTGAAGCGCGTCAGGTACATGGCCATGGTTGACCTCCCTTGCCAGAGCCCATCAAGTGGTTGGCTCCAGCACTAAGCGCTCGATCGGTCGGCGACGCCAATCAATTTCACCGCGGCTGGGTTCTGCCTCGAAGGAATAGCCGAGCGCGCGGATGCGGCGCTTCTGCCTCTTCCCTCCGCAGCCTCATTCGCGTATGCCCCGGGCAAATCCCGCCATCTCAGCGCAGTTTCCCGGACCGCCCCATGATCCGTCTCGAAAATATCGGCAAGCAGAACGGCCGTCAGATCGTCTTCATCGAAGCCTCGGCCGCCCTGCAGAAGGGCGAGAAGGTCGGCCTCGTCGGCCCGAACGGCGCCGGCAAGACGACGCTCTTCCGCATGATCATCGGCCAGGAGCAGCCGGACGAAGGCCAAGTCTCAGTCGATCGCGGCGTTACCATCGGCTATTTCAGCCAGGATGTCGGTGACATGGAGGGGATGACCGCCGTCGCCGAGGTGATGGAAGGCGCCGGCCCGGTGAGCGCCGTCGCAGCCGAGATGCGCGAGCTCGAGCACGCCATGGGCGATCCCGACCGCGCCGGCGAGATGGACGCGATCATCGAGCGCTATGGCGAGTTGCAGCACCGCTTCGAGGAATTCGACGGCTATGCGCTCGACGGCCGCGCCCGCGAGGTGCTCGACGGTCTCGGCTTCTCCCAGGAGATGATGGACGGCGACGTTGCAAAACTCTCCGGCGGCTGGAAGATGCGCGTCGCGCTCGCCCGTATCCTGCTGATGCGGCCCGACGTCATGCTGCTCGACGAGCCGAGCAACCATCTCGATCTTGAGAGCCTGATCTGGCTGGAGAAATTCCTCAAGGACTATGACGGCGCGCTGCTGATGACCTCGCATGACCGCGAGTTCATGAACCGCATCGTTTCGAAGGTGATCGAGATCGACGCCGGCGCGCTCACCTCCTATTCCGGCAATTACGAATTCTACCAGGAGCAGCGGGCGCTGGCCGACAAGCAGCTGCAGGCGCAGTTCGAGCGCCAGCAGGCGATGCTTGCCAAGGAGATCGCCTTCATCGAGCGCTTCAAGGCGCGCGCCTCGCACGCCGCCCAGGTGCAGAGCCGGGTGAAGAAGCTCGACAAGATCGACCGCGTCGAGCCGCCCAAGCGTCGCCAGACGGTGGCCTTCGAGTTCCAGCCTGCGCCGCGCTGCGGCGAGGACGTGGCGACGCTGAAGGGCATCCACAAATCCTATGGCAGCCGCTCGATCTATGCCGGCCTCGACTTCCAGATCCGCCGCCGCGAGCGCTGGTGCGTGATGGGCGTCAACGGCGCCGGCAAGTCGACGCTTTTGAAGCTCGTGGCCGGCGCCTCCGAGCCGGATGAGGGCTCGGTGGCGCGCGGTCCGAGCGTCAAGATGGGCTATTTCGCCCAGCACGCCATGGAACTGCTCGACGGCGAGCGCACCGTGTTTCAGACGCTGGAAGACAATTTCCCGCAGGCCGGCCAGGCGCCGCTCAGGGCTTTAGCCGGCTGCTTCGGCTTTTCCGGCGACGAGATCGAGAAGAAGTGCCGCGTGCTCTCGGGCGGCGAGAAGGCAAGGCTGGTCATGGCGCTGATGCTGTTCGATCCGCCGAACCTTCTGGTGCTCGACGAGCCGACCAACCACCTCGACATGGCGACCAAGCAGATGCTGATCGAGGCGCTGGCGCAATATGAAGGCACGATGCTGTTCGTCTCGCACGACCGCCATTTCCTGTCCGCACTATCGAACCGCGTGCTGGAGCTCACGCCGGATGGCATCCACACCTATGGCGGCGGCTATACGGAATATGTCGCCAGGACGGGGCAAGAGGCACCGGGGCTGAGGGGGTAGGGCGGCGCTCTGACCTCCGAGCGTAGCAGCGTGGAGAAGCCCTGACCCGTCGGCAGGACAGAGGGGGGCGCGAAGGATCGCGACCGATCTCACCCTTGCGCCGCCTCCTCGTGAGAAGTCACGGCAGGATCCGGGCTCCGTGAGGCGCCCAACGCCCCACTACTCCCTCGCCAAACCGCGCTCGATCAGGCGAGCAAGCCGGGCCGAAAACGCCCTGGCATCGGCCGGCTTGTCGCCGTCCAGCACGCGCGCCTCGTCGTAAAGCAGATGCGCGGCGTCTTCCTTGAAAGCGCGCTCGCCGTCGCCGAGCTTCGCCAGCGCCGTGACGCGTTCGTGCCGCGGGTTGATCTCGAGGATCGGCTTGGCCGCCTTGTCGAGGCGGCCGGCGGCGTTGAGCAGCCGCTCGAACTGGCGGTCGGGACCGTGCTCCGGTGCGACCAGGCAGACCGCGCTTTCGGTCAGGCGGTCGGAGGCCTTCACGTCCGAGACCTCGTCTCCCAGCGCCGTCTTCACGAAGGCCAGGAAGGTCGCGATTTCGGACGAGATTTCGGCATCCGGCTTGGACGCGGTGTCGAGCAGCGGGATCTCCGACAGTTCGGCCGCGCCCTGCGTCACCGATTTGAACGGCTTGCCGTCGAATTCCGGCGCCATCGTCGTCCAGAAACTGTCGACCGGATCGGTCAAAAGCAGCACTTCGATGCCGCGCGCCCGGAACCCTTCGAGCTGCGGCGAGGCCTCGAGCCGGGCGCGGTCTTCCCCGGCCATGAAGAAGATCGCCTTCTGCCCTTCCTTCATCGCGGCGACATAATCGGCCAGGCTGCGCAGCGCTTCGCCGGAAACGGTCGAGCGGAAGCGGGCGAGCTTCAGGAGCTGCTCGCGCCGCTCGTAGTCCTCGTAGAGCCCCTCCTTGAGCACGACGCCGAGATTCTCCCAGATCTTGGCGTAGGCCTCGGCATCGTTATCGGCGAGTTTGCCAAGATCGCCGAGGACGCGGTTGGTGACACCCTTGCGGATCGCGGCGAGCAGCGGGCTTTCCTGGATCATCTCGCGCGAGACGTTGAGCGGCAGATCGGCGGAATCGACCAGGCCGCGCACGAAGCGCAGGTAGCGCGGCAACACGTCGGCATCGTCGGTGATGAAGACGCGCCGCACGTAGAGCTTCATACGACCCTTGCGGTCCTGGTCGAAGAGATCGAACGGACGCGAGCCCGGCACGAAGGCAAGCGCGCTGTATTCGTGCCGACCCTCGGCGCGGAAGTGGATGGTGGCGGCCGGCTCGTCATACTGGCCGGCGATGCTGCGGTAGAAGTCGGTATATTCCTCGGGCTTTATGTCGCTCTTCGGCCTCACCCAGAGCGCCGTGCCGTCGGCGACATCGCGCGGCTCGGCGCCCGGCTTCTCAACAAGCGTGATCGGCACCGGCACGTGGCCGGACTGCGACTTCGCCAGCCCTTCGAGCCGGTAAGGCGTGGTGTAGGAACTCGCATCGTCCATCAGATGCAGCACGACGCGCGTGCCGCGCCTGGGAGCTGCCGCAAGCGGCACGGGAGCGATCTCGTAGGTGCCCTTGCCGTCGGAAGACCAGCGCCAGGCTTCCTCGCTGCCGGCCTGCCGGCTGATGACATCGACATGATCGGCCACCATGAAAGCGGAGTAGAAGCCGACGCCGAACTGGCCGATGAGTTGCGAGTCCTCAGTCGCCTTGCCGGCCTCGACGCGCTCGATGAAGGCACGCGTGCCGGAGCGTGCGATGGTGCCCAGAGCCTCGGCCATCTCCTCGCGGCCCATGCCGATGCCGTTGTCCTCGACGGCAAGCTGCTTGTTGTCGGGGTCGGCCGAAATGGTGATGCGCGGCTTTGCGTCCTCGCCCAGCAGCTCGGGACGGGTGATCGCTTCGAAGCGCAGCTTCTCGCACGCGTCCGCGCCGTTGGAGATCAGCTCGCGCAGGAAGACGTCCCGGTCCGAATAGACCGAATGCACCATCATGTGCAGCAGCCGCGAGACATCCGCCTCGAATGTCCTGGTTTCCGTCGTCTTGGTATCCGTCGTCATTCAGAATCTTCCCACATAGTAACTCTGGCCCGTCGCGCCGCGGCGTGTCGAAGCTGCCGATCTCCGCCGATGAGGGGAGATGTCCGACAGGACAAAGGGGCGCGTCCCGCCAGCCGATCTGTCGCGGAGTGCTTTCTCGTTTTTCCGGTTCTTGTCAATTCAGAAGGGTGCCGTTTCCCTCGCGCTCCCTTTTGCCCTGCCGACCAATCTCCCCCAATTGAACCCTGTCGGGGGAGATTGGCTGTGTCGGCGCCGCGCCTCCCCAGCGTCCTAGAAGTCCATGCCGGCGCCGGCGGGCATGGCGGGTGCCGCTTCCTTCTTCGGCTTCTCGGCGACCATCGCCTCGGTGGTGACGAGCAGTCCGGCGATCGAGGCTGCATCCTGCAGCGCGGTGCGCACGACCTTGGCCGGATCGATGACGCCCTGGCTGAAAAGATCGCCATATTCGCCGGTCTGGGCGTTCCAGCCATAGGCGAAATCGGTCTTCTCGCGCAGCTTGCCGACGATGATCGAGCCTTCCGCCCCGCTGTTCTCGGCGATCTGACGCGCCGGCGCCTCGATGGCGCGCCGCACGATGTCGACGCCGTATCTCTGGTCGGGGTTGTCGGCAGCCACCGCGTCGAGCGCATTGGCGGCCCTGAGCAGCGCCACGCCGCCGCCCGGAAGAATGCCTTCCTCGACCGCCGCGCGCGTCGCATGCATGGCATCGTCGACGCGGTCCTTGCGCTCCCTGACCTCGACCTCCGTCGAACCGCCGACGCGGATCACAGCCACGCCGCCGGCGAGCTTGGCCAGACGCTCCTGCAGCTTCTCGCGATCGTAGTCCGAGGTGGTCTCCTCGATTTGCGCCTTGATCTGCGCGACGCGGCCCTGGATCTCCTCCTTCTTGCCGGCGCCATCGACGATCGTGGTGTTCTCCTTCTCGACCACCACTTTCTTGGTGCGGCCGAGCATCTCCAGCGTGACGTTCTCAAGCTTGATGCCGAGATCCTCGCTGATAGCGGTGCCGCCGGTGAGGATGGCGATGTCCTCCAGCATGGCCTTGCGGCGGTCGCCGAAGCCCGGAGCCTTGACGGCCGCAACCTTCAGGCCGCCGCGCAGCTTGTTGACCACCAGCGTCGCGAGCGCCTCGCCCTCGACATCCTCCGCGATGATGAGCAGGGGCTTCGCCGACTGAACCACCGCCTCCAGAACCGGCAGCAGCGCCTGCAGGTTGGAAAGCTTCTTCTCGTGGATCAGCACATAGGGCTCTTCGAGCTCGACGCGCATCTTATCCTGATTGGTGATGAAGTAAGGCGAGAGATAACCGCGATCGAACTGCATGCCTTCGACCACTTCCAGCTCGGTGTCGGCGGTCTTGGCTTCCTCGACGGTGATGACGCCCTCGTTGCCGACCTTCTGCATCGCCTCAGCAAGAAAACGGCCGATCTCGGCATCACCATTGGCCGAAATCGTGCCGACCTGGGCGATCTCGTCATTTCTGGTCACCTTGCGGGCGTTGGTCTTCAACTCCTGAACAATAGCCTCGACGGCTTTGTCGATGCCGCGCTTCAGATCCATGGGATTCATGCCGGCGGCAACGGCCTTGGCACCTTCCCTGACGATGGCCTGGGCGAGAACGGTCGCGGTGGTCGTGCCGTCGCCGGCGATATCGCTGGTTTTCGAGGCGACCTCGCGCACCATCTGCGCGCCCATGTTCTCGAACTTGTCCTCGAGCTCGATCTCCTTGGCGACAGTGACGCCGTCCTTGGTGATGCGCGGAGCGCCGAACGACTTGTCGATGACGACATTGCGGCCCTTAGGGCCGAGGGTGACTTTCACCGCGTCGGCGAGAATATTGACGCCGCGCAACATGCGGTCGCGGGCGTCGGAATGGAATTTCACTTCCTTGGCAGCCATTGGAACACTCCTTCAGCAGGCAGCTTTCATTCACCGGATCGGGTGGGCCGGTTCAAGCCGCTTTTCCCAACGCCGATGTCTGCTCGACCACACCCATCACGTCGCTTTCCTTCATGATGAGCAGGTCTTCACCGTTGAGCTTGATCTCGGTGCCGGACCACTTGCCGAACAGGATGCGGTCGCCGACTTTGACGTCGAGGGGAATGAGCTTGCCGCTCTCGTCGCGCGCGCCGGAACCGACGGCGATAATCTCGCCTTCCTGCGGCTTCTCCTTCGCCGTGTCCGGGATGATGATGCCGCCGGCCGTCTTCTCCTCGGCCTCGACGCGGCGGACCAGAACGCGGTCATGCAATGGATGGAACTTCATATCGTTCTCCTTCGGGACAAACAGATTTTGAGAGGTTCCTCCACTCCGGACCGGAAGGACCGGAGCGGGGCTCGCGATCCTTTCGGCCTCGCGCATGTGGATTTGGTTTTGCAGGCGCCGGTTTCAAGAGGCCGCAAGAATTTTTTTGGCACTCGCAACAGCCGAGTGCTAGCGCCGTGAAAACAAAGGTAATTATGCAGCTTTGACGGGCGCGCCCCGGACCTCTTGACGGCAAAGGAATCAATTCCCAAATCGAACCTGCCGGCGCCTGATGTGGCCGGCAAGGTCAAGGAGCGCCGCTGCCTTGGCGCTCCTCGTATCTATGTTGCTCAATGGAGGATATAGCTATGAGAACCAGTTTCGACTTTTCTCCCCTGTTCCGGTCGAGCATCGGCTTCGATCGAATGCTGAACGCGCTCGAGACCGCAAGCCGCATCGAAACCGCTGACAACTGGCCGCCCTACGATATCGCCAAGAGCGGCGAGGACGACTACCGCATCACCATGGCCCTGGCAGGCTTCAGCCAGGACGAACTGGCCATTACCCAGGAGCAGAACATGCTGATGGTTTCTGGCCAAAAGGCAGGCGAGGACAACGGCGAGTACCTGCATCGCGGCATTGCCGGCCGCGCATTCCAGCGTCGCTTCGAGCTTGCCGATCACGTCAAGGTCGTCGATGCGAGCCTCGTCAACGGCCTGCTGACAATCGACCTCAAACGCGAGATCCCGGAAGAAATGAAGCCGCGCCGGATCGAGATCACGGCGGACAAATCATCGCCAAAGGCCGCGACAAAGAAAATCGAGGCCGACAACAAGGCGGCCTGAGCCTTCTCGCCGCGCTTTGCGCCAAGCGCCGGGTGATGTTCCCGGCGCTTGTGGGCCTTGTCTTCCGGATGAACAGAAAGGAGGAAAAAATGAGTGTTCGTGATCTGATTCCCTGGGGCCGAAACAATGGTAACCAGGTTCCAAGTGTCTTCCGCGACGGCGAACGCGATCCTTTCCTGTCGCTGCATCGCGAGGTGAACCGGCTGTTCGATGACGTCTTCCGGGGCTTCGGTTCCGGCTTGCCGTCCCTAGGCGGCGTATCAGCCTTTGGTGCCGGCTGGCCGAGGGTTGAGATCTCCGACAACGAGAAGGAGATCAAGGTGGCGGCCGAAGTCCCGGGCCTGGACGAGAAGGACATCGAGGTGCTGCTTGATGATGGCGTGCTGACGCTGAAGGGTGAAAAGCGCTCCGAGACGGAGGACAAGGAGCGGCAGTTCTCCGAGCGCATCTATGGCCGCTTCGAGCGTCGAATCCCGCTGGGCTACGAGATCGAAGAAGACAAGATCGATGCCCGCTTCAAGAACGGCGTGCTGACGGTAATGCTGCCCAAGACCGCGAAGGCGCAGTCGCAGGCCAAGCGTATCGAAATCAAGAGCTGATGCCTGGATGCAGGGGTTGGACCGACGGGTCCGGCCCCTGCGGCATGACGGAACCTCGGCGCTAGATGGAACGGCCAACGCTGGCGTAGGTGCTGGCTGGAGCGTGGCTCCCCTTCCAACGAGTGATCCGCCCGCAGCGGGCGCCAGGTGCTCGCTTGCGGCTCGATGACGTGCGGCCGACGCAGGCCATTCTAACCGTTTACCGCGCTGAGCGCAGATGCCGCTGACGGAACACCGCGCAAGCCTCTGGAAATCCGCGATAACCTTAATTCCTTCCTTCTTTTGGTCAGGCTTCCCGTACGGAACGTTAAGGGCTAGATTAGCAATTCGTTAAGTAATACGGCGGGTGTGAGCGTAAGAGGTGTGCCGTTATGAATTTCAAATCCCTGATCAAACGGGCCGAGGACGTAGACAAGGAATTTCAAGAGCTCCAGTCGGATCTGGCAGAGGCTTTCGAAGAATGTCTTTCGGCTGACGAAGAGACGTCCCCGGGATACGATTCTGCCGCCGACCTGGCGGCAAGCGAGGAGGATCCGCCGGGCGAGACTCAGTCCGAGGCTTCCGCCTCCCGGCTGACGCCGCACACCCAGACACGGTTGGCCGCCTTGGAAGCCGTTTCCGGACTCTTCCGCGACGGACAGGGTCATCTGGAGGAGATCGGGTCAAGGCTGGCCGAGATCGCCACAGCGCACCACATGACGCGCGATATCCTGAACGCCCTGCATCGCGATGCGCTGCGCGCCAATGAGCTGGAGCTGGAGAACGCCGCTCTGGGCGCCGAACACAAGGCCTTGTCGGAACAATTGCTTGACGCTACGCGCAAGCAGCGCGAACGCGACGGCGCGGCCGAGGCCTGGCAGCAGCGCGAGGCAAGTCTCGTCCAGGACAGGGAGTCGCTGCGCGAGGCGCTTGCAGCGGTGCGGCTCGAAATGGTCGAGATGGGCAATGAGAGCGCCAGGCGCGAGGCTGAGTTCGGTGAGATCGTCAAGACCCTGACGGCCAAGACCGTCGAAGCCGACAGGCGCGCTGTCGAGAACAAGCTGCTGCGCGAGAAGCAGGTCGGGCTTTCGATCGAGCTGGAGCAGGCGCAAAAGCGCGAGGCCGAGGCCCGGCACAAATTCGACGAGTTCGCGGCGACCCACGCCAACGAAGCCACGCGCATTGCCGAACTTATGGCCCAGCTCGGCAGCCACGAGAAGGAGGAGGCCCGGCTGCAGAAATCGTTGGAGACGACGCAGGCCAAGCTTGCCGAGGTAACCGAAGCCGCCCGCATTGCCGAAAGCGATGGCGCGGCGGAGCTGGCGCGGAGCCGGGCGGAGCTGCGCGGCTTGCGCTCCGAAATCCAGGAGCTGCAATCGCGGCTGGAGCAGGCCTCCATCGACAAGACCGAGGCGGTCGCCGAGGCGACAGGACTGAGGGCGCAGTTGAATGACGCCGTGACCGAGCGGCAGATCGCGGAAGAGAAGCTTGCCGTTCTCAGGAACGAGAGCGAATTGGACAAGAAGAATTTGTCGGTGATCAGTACCAACCTCTCGCAGCTATCGCTGCAGCAGGCGTCGGAGCAGATCCAGCTCGATATCCAGAAACAGGAATGCGAGGACCTGCGCGCCGAGGTCGAGACGCTGAATGCCCGCATCAAGGAGCTGCTGCCTTACGAGCGGCTGCACAGGGTGACGGACGCCCGGGCCCGGCAGGATGTTGTGCCCGTGACGAACGGGCATGTCACCAACGGGCATATCGTGGAACCGGCGCGACCCACCGCGAGGCGCCGGCGCAACATGAGAGCTGCCGCGAGCTGAGGAAGGGTGTCTAGCCAGCTCAGCGCTTCACCGCTCTGGGCCTATTTGCCGGTCATCCGGTCAGCAAGCTGCTGGGCCTCGGCAAGCAGTGCCGGGAAGCCCGAATCGCCCGGCAGGCGCTCGCCCATGCAGGCGCGATAATCGCCGTCGCCTTTTTCCCAGGCGGCGTTGGCGGAATCATAGGCCTGCTGGTCCTTCAGGTCCGAGTTCTGATAGGTCTGCTGAAATTTCTGGGCAGCCGCGTCCGCCGCGGTCCAAAGCGCCTCGCAGGCCGCGATCTTCGGCACGGGCGGGGACGCGGGCGCCTCGGCGATCAGGACGCGGTCGCCCTTGACGACCGCGACGACGACCTGCTGGTCGTAGATCGGTCCGACATCCTGCGTCCAGCCGCCGAGCCGCGCGACGGCGATATCGGCGCCTTCGGGCTTCTTCAGTGAAAAGTCGAGCGTCTTCACGAATGCGGCGTCGCTGCCGATCGCCTGCGTATAGAAGGCGTCTAGCTTGAGCGCCTCCTCGATGCCGGCGGGCAGCCGGAGGCCTTCATCGTCCTCGTCAGCCTTGGACCGCAGCCAGCGCTCGACCAGCCCGCGGGTCGTCGCGACGATGCTCGGGCCGGCATCGCTCTTGGCGTAGCGCAGCCCGTCCAGCATGCCGAAGCCAATATCGGAGGCGCTCAGGCTCTGCAGATTGATCGTGCCGGTTGCCGGAAAATCCTTGACCGCAAGCGGGCCGAGAATGGCGGAAAGACGCTTTTCCAGATCGGCCAGCGCCTTGGTGTTGGCGCCATCGAGCGCCTCCACTTCCGCGTTCGAGCTCTCCTGCGCCGCGATGTCGGAAATCGCCTTGTCGCGCGCGGCGATATAGTCGTCCTCCGGCGATGCCGCGAAAACCACGCCGCTCGCCAGCGCGAACAAAAACGCCCAGACCAGCCGCATGCTATAACCCCAATTCAAACCAAAGCCCGTGTGGCCTTCGCCTGACTTGGCGGCTTTTGCGTGGCGGAATCCCGGGGAGAACCCGAATTTAATATCCGGCCTTTCGCTTCTCTACCTCCGCCTTCCTCAGCAGGAACCGCTGGATCTTGCCGCTCGATGTCGGCGAGGAGGTGAGGCACGCCGCGACAGTTGCGCTCTACGGCGCCCCCCTCTGTCCTGCCGGACATCTTCCCCACGAGGGGAGAGATTGGCAGTTCCGCTGACGGCTCTCCCTTTGCACCGTCGATGATTGGCGAAAGCCGGCGCCACATCTGATCTCCCCCCAAGTGGGAGAGATGTCCGGCAGGACAGAGGGGGGCGCGAAGGAACGCAAGCTTTCGTGTCCAGAGCACAGCCATGATGTCGGGGACGGCCGGATCTTCTAAGGCGGGCGCAGGCCCAGAGGTGAGGGACGCACCCGGCGCCACACCAGTCGATTGGGAGGATGATCAGGGCGGCGCAGGGCTTGGCCAGGCCGGTGCCGGCCTGTACAATCTTAGGGTGAATGCAGGGAAGGGAGCGCGCGATGCGGCTTGGTCGGGATCTCTGTCATTTGACGGTTTTGGCCTTCATCGCCGGACTGGCGCTTTGGCCGCACGCGGCATCGGCCGATCCCGTCACGCCCGCGCGCATCGCCGCCGCCTTGCCGAAGCTCGAAGCGCTGGCGCAAGCCGCCGTCGCCGATGGTGCGGTCCCCGGCCTTGCCATCGGCGTCGTGCATGACGACAAGGTGATCTTCCTCAAGGGTTTCGGGCATCGCGAAGCCGGCAGACCGGAGCCGGTCGACGCCGACACGGTGTTCCAGATCGCCTCCCTTTCGAAGCCGATCTCGGCTACCGTCGTGGCCGCGCTGGTCAGCGACGGGGTGGTATCCTGGGATTCGAAGATCGCCGATCTCGATCCGGCCTTCCGCCTTGCCGATCCCTATCCCACCGGCGAACTCACCATCCGCGATCTTTTCACGCATCGCAGCGGCCTTCCCGGCACTGCCGGAGACGACCTTGAGGGCATCGGCTACGACCGCGCCGAAATCCTTCGCCGCCTCCGCTTTGTGTCGCCATCGTCGAGCTTTCGCGCCGGCTATTCCTACAGCAATTTCGGGCTGACCGAGGGTGCCGTGGCGGCCGCGAAGCCGACAGGCAAGCCCTGGGAGACGGTCGCGGAGGAAAAGCTCTACCGCCCGCTTGGAATGGCCGCGACCAGCTCCCGTCACGCGGACTTCATCAGCCGCGCCAATCGCGCCGCGCTGCATGTCAAGATCGACGGCGTCTGGGCCGCAAAGGTCAAGCGCAATGTCGATCCTCAGGCACCGGCGGGCGGCGTGAATTCCAGCGCGCGCGATCTCATGCAATGGATGCGCCTGGTGCTCGGCGACGGGGTTTATGCCGGCCGGACGCTGATTGCTTCCGATGCGCTGCGACAGACGCATCTGCCTCAGATGGCGCTCGGCCGCAATCCGGTAACCGGAGGCGAGTCTTTCTATGGCCTCGGCTGGAATATTGATTTCGGCCGGCACGGCCTGAGCTGGGGCCATGCAGGCGCCTTCAGCGTCGGTGCGCGTACGGTGGCGACGCTGTTTCCGCAGGAGAAGCTTGGCATCGTTATCCTTACGAACGCCTTCCCGACCGGTGTCCCGGAAGGGTTGTCCGACAGCTTTGCCGATCTGGTCTTCGACGGAAAAGTCGAAAAGGACTGGGTCGAGGCCTGGGACGGAATCTATGCCGGGATGCTGGGTCCGGCGATCGCCGCGGCCAAGGCCGAATATGCCGCGCCTCCGTCTCCGCCAAGGCCGGCCCGGCCGGCCAGCGCCTATTCCGGCCGCTACGGCAATGACTTCATCGGCGGCGCGACCGTGTCGAGCGCGGGCGACGGCCTTGTGCTCGAGGTCGGACCGGCCGGAGCGCGGTCCTATTCGCTGACGCATTTCGACGGCGATCTGTTCCTGACCCATCCCGACGCCGAGACGCCGGACCGGCCGGCGGGCGTGAGCTTCGTCGTCGGCCCCGACGGCAAGGCCTCGGCGATGACGATGGAGTTCCTCGACGACAATCATCTGGGCAGGCTGCAGCGGGTGGGGGACTGATCGCTTCACCCAGAGCCGTGCGGCGATTCTGGGTGAACGACATGTATCAAGCAAAGACCAGCGGGCTCAGGATGCCTGCCCGTAGCGGAGCAGCTTGAAGCAGTCGCCGCTGCCCGTCTTTGTCTGCGTCAGGACCGGTTTCGCGCGGTCGATCCATTCCTGTTGCGATTTGGTGTCGGTCTCGATCGCATCAACCGGTGCAAGGGCGACGAAACTCTTGCCCTTGCTGAAGAGCCAGCAGGCGCGGGCGAGAAACCGCCTGCTGCGCTGGCGCAGCAGGTCGGCGTCATAGAGGATGTCGAGCACCTCGTGCTTGATCTTCGGTTCCTTGTCGGGCTTGGCGACCGCGGCCTCCACCGCCTCGTCGCCGATCGCCTCATGCAGGTCCTTGTAGTCGAGGGCTAACTGCGTCGTCGCGTATTTGATCTCGTTCTCGTCGCGCACGATGTTGAACCACAGCGTCGGATCGATCTCGTTGACGACAAAGGTGGCTTCGAGGTCGCGCGACAGGTTCAGGATTTCGAAGTCTCGAACATCGACATCACGTTCGACCAGCAGGATCTTTTCGACCTGCTTGGCGAGCTCCGTTCCCCTGGCGGTGATCGCGGCGTTGCTTCCGCCGTGTTCGGGGCCGACATAGGCGCTGCCCTCATCCAGTATCTCGTCGAACTCGCCCAGCGTTTCGATGACCGGGGCGCCGCGGGCAACGCGCGCCGCCAGCTTGGCGAGAACCTGCTGCAGCTCGGTCTCGCGCTTGCGCTGGTCCTGATAGTTCTGCTGGAAGAAGAAGATGAACAGCGAAACGCCGATGCCGATCAGGATCACGCCCAGCTGCGAAAAGATGTTGCGATAATATTCCAGCAGCTTTTCGCGATGGCGCAGTTCCTCGCGCACGCTGTGCGCCACGCGCAGATTGACGATCAGCGAAATGATCAGCAGCCCGGCGCCGACCAGGATGAGTCCGCCGATGAGAAGGTAGCCATGGCCTGCGCTGAAATTCATTCGTGTCGCCCCCCGAAGCCTGCGCCAAATTAGCGCCAATTTCGTCGCGCTCAAAGCCACGAGACAAGCCGGGCATCAGGCCCGGCCGGTCTCGGCGCCGCTCCACCGCTCTGCGGCAACCAAAACGATTGACCCGGCCATCCATCCGGCCGATATCCCGCGCAAGTTCGTACCGAGACCCCAATGACCTCAGATACCGATCTCAAGGAAGCCGCGCGCGGACCCGACGCCGCCTGGCAGGACGACGTGCGTGCCGGCGTGCGCCATGTGCGCGACCTCGCAGCCCTGCCGCTCTCACCGGCCGAGCGCGCCGCTGCGCAGCAAGCCGCCGCCGCCCACAAGGTGCGCGTGCCGAAAGCCTATCTCGACCTGATCGACTGGAACGATCCGAACGATCCGATCCGCGCGCAGGTGATCCCATCGCCGGACGAATTGATCACTGCCGAGGGCGAGCTCGGCGATCCGATCGGCGATCACGCCTTCAGCCCGGTGCCCAGGCTGACCCATCGCCATGCCGACCGCGTGCTCTTGTTTCCGACCTATCAATGCGCGGTCTATTGCCGCTTTTGTTTTCGCAAGGAGGCGCTGACTTCGATCGGCCGCGGCTATACGCGCGAGGCGCTGGAGCCGGCCCTCGCTTACATTGCCCAACATAGCGAGATCCGCGAGGTGATCCTGACCGGCGGCGATCCGCTGTCGCTGCCCGACAAGGCGCTCGCCGAAATCCGCGCCCGCATCGAGGCCATCCCGCATGTCCGGCTCCTGCGCATCCACACCCGCGTGCCGGTGGCGCTGCCGTCGCGCATCACGCCCGGCCTTGTGGCGGCCCTGCAAGGAAGGCTGATGGTGACGGTGGTCACTCACTTCAACCACCCACGCGAGATCACGCCGGACACCGAAACGGCTTGCCGGACCATGCGTCAGGCGGGTTTTGTTCTGCTTAACCAGAGCGTTCTCTTGAAGGGCGTCAACGACAAGGTCGAGGTGCTGGAAGAGCTCTGCCGCGAGCTGATCTATCGGCTGGGCGTAAAACCTTACTATCTTCACCATGGTGATCTGGCGCCGGGCATGGCGCACCGCCGCACCACGATTGCCGAGGGCCAGGCGCTGGCCGCGGAACTGCGCCGGCGCCTCTCCGGCATCTGCAACCCGACCTATGTCATCGATCTGCCCGATGGCGGCGGCAAGGTGCCGCTCGGCCCCAGCCACATCGAGGGCCGGGACAGCGAGACATGGCGGATTCGCGGGCAGGACGGGAAGGTGAGGGAGTATGGCGAGGTGGTCGCCTAGTTCCTCATCTCGAGAGGCGGCAGAGGAACTCCCATCCCGCCCCCCGCATTGTATAGCGGGGGGTCGAAGGAGAGCAGCGTGAAGGCATTGTTGGGAATCGTCGGCGGCTTCGTGCTGACCCTGGCCGTGTTTGCCTCAGGGCTCGCCTTCGCCACTTGGCTGCTGGCCGCCAAGCCGGTGCGCCAGGCAACGCCGGCGATCGGCGTTTCGGAGCTCTGGACCAAGGACGCCAGGCCCGTCGATCCGGCGAAGCAGGATCTCGAGCGCATCCCGGCCCAGCAGGCCGCCGGCGCGTCCGTTAAGGCGGACGAGGGGGCCAAAGCGGCGGATACGGCCACGCAGACCGCAGCTCTCCCAACGCCGCAAGCCGCCGCGCCGCGGCAGTTGCAGCCCTTGCCCGAGATCTCTCCGCCCAATGGTTCACAGACGGGCCAGGCCGATGCGGCTGAACAGCCTTCGCAGCAGGCGCCGGCCCAGCAGGCACAATTGCCCGCCGCGCATCTCGAATGGTGCGCCAACCGCTATCGCAGCTACCGCCCGCAAGAAAACAGCTACCGCTCCTACAGCGGGGAGACTCGCCCCTGCATCTCGCCCTATTTCGATCCGGGCGGCGATCGCACAGCCTCGACCGACGGGCACCAACCCGATCAGCCCTGGATGAACAATCAAGGCGAGGTGACTGACGACCAGGCCGAGGTGGAAGGCTACGCCACGACACGGGACGGCTACGCGACGACTTATGGCGGCCCGCCGGAAGAGATTTTGCCGGAAGACCAGCCTTCCAGGGATCGGCTGCTGGGCCCGCAAATGTCGGGCGATCATATCGACTCCTGCTTCAGCCGCTATCGCTCCTACGATCCGCAGGACAACACTTACCAGCCCTATGACGGCGGCCCGCGCCGGCAGTGCGAGTAGGGCAGGCCCACGTTCCTGCGAAGTGACGCTTGGCTCCTGAAGGCGCCCCTTGGGGGGGGATGGTCGGTAGACCAGCGGGGGGGTGCATATCGAATGGCTAACGTTAGCGCCGCCCTTCGGCACCTTCCCGCCGCGAACGGGAGATGATCGGCTCAATTCAGCACTCGGCCATCAATCTCCGCGACGCTCGTTGTCCCGGTCAGCGCCATGGTGACGGACAACTCCTTGCGCAGAATGTCGATTGCCGTCGCCACGCCCGCCTCGCCGCCGGCGCCGAGGCCGTAGATATAGGCGCGTCCGACCAGGCAGGCTCGGGCACCGAGAGCCAGCGCCCGCATCAGATCCTGGCCTGAGCGCACGCCGCCGTCGAACAGCATCTCGACATCGGAGCCCACCGCGTCCGCTATCCTCGGCAGCATCGAGATGGTTGACGGCGCGCCGTCAAGCTGCCGGCCGCCATGGTTGGACACCACAATGGCGTCGGCGCCGGCCCTGCTGGCGCTGCGCGCGTCGTCGACATTGAGGATGCCCTTGAGGATCAGCTTGCCCGGCCAGATGCTCCTGATCCAGTCGACATCGCTCCAACTCAGCGTCGCGTCGAACTGATGCGCCACCCAATCCGCCACCGCCTTGATGCTGTCCTCGCCCTTCACATGGCCGGCGAGGTTGCCGAAGGTCCAGCGTTTGGCCGAAAGCATGCGGGCCGCCCAGGCCGGGCGGCTGGCGATGTCGACGATCGTGCGAAGTTTGAGCGCCGGCGGCACCGAAAGCCCGTTCCTGACATCGGCGTGGCGCTGGCCCAGCACTTGCAGGTCGACCGTGAGTACCAGCGCGCTGCAGCGCGCGGCGTCGGCGCGTTCGATGAGCGAGCGCACGAAGCCGCGATCCTTCATCACATAGAGCTGGAACCAGAATGGCTTGCCGACAGCTTGCGCCACATCTTCGATCGAGCAGATCGACATCGTGCTCATCGTATAGGGAATGCACGCGGCTTTTGCCGCCCGGCAGGCGAGGATCTCGCCATCGGCCCATTGCATGCCGCCGAGGCCGATCGGTGCAAGGGCTATCGGCAGCGACACCTTCTCACCGAGGATCGTGGTTGCCGTGTCGCGCTGCTCGACATCGACCAGGACGCGCTGCTTGAGCGTGATGCGCTCCAGGTCGGCGCGGTTGGCGCGCAGCGTCTGCTCGGCATAGGAGCCGGACTCCGCATAGTCGAAGAAGACGCGCGGCACGCGGCGGCTCGCGGCCCGGCGCAGGTCCTCGATGCAGGTCATGCCCTTGAGCAGTTGCGGCGCCGCCGATGTTGCCCTGATCTCGTCGGGCAAAGTCACGATGCCCGTCGGAACATCGAGTGGCGTGGGGACTGCTCGTTCCATCGTCGTCCTCCCATAAAATATTAGCGAATGCTGATTATTGAAGGTCGCGTGGCCGCTGATGTAAATTCACTAGCGAGTATACTTACGGCAACGGCAGCGCGCCCCATGCCCAGAGCGTCCGACGAGACCAGGCCCGAGATCCTCCAGGCGGCTTACAAGCTGTTTCGCCGCCGGGGCTTTTTCCGCGTTGGCATGGACGAGATCGCCGATGCCGCCGGCGTCACCAAGCGCACGCTCTACTATCATTTCGACAGCAAGGACGCGCTCTTGACCGCCGTGCTCGCTTCGCAGCATGAGCGTACATTCGCCGACTTCCAGAATTACGGCATCGAGTTTTCGGGCGGCGCGGACGTGCTGATCGACAAGCTTTTCGAGGGGCTGGTCAAGTGGTCGTCCAAGCCGCGCTGGGCGGGCTCCGGCTTCACCCGGCTGGCGATCGAGCTTGCCGACCTGTCCGGCCACCCCGCGCGCGTGATCGCGCGCCAGCACAAGGCGCTGATGGAGCGTCATCTGGAAATGCTGCTCGCCGAAGCGAAGGTGCCGTCGCCGAAGGAGCGGGCCCGCGAGCTATTCCTGCTGATCGAGGGCGCCATGGTGATGATCCTGATCCACGGCGACCAGAGCTATTGCAGCGCCGCGGCGGATGCGGCGAAGCGGCTGATGGCAGCCGAGGTGGAGTTTCCGCAACACGATACCCGCCCAACACACGCCTGAAACACACCCGCTCCACAACCGGCATGCCAGCGAAACGCTCGCGCCGGATGTTTGCAGCCTAGCAAATGCGGAGGAGCACGCCGATGACATCCGACCAGATCAGGCTTGTGCAGGACAGTTTTCGCGAGGTCGTGCCGATCAAGGAGGCGGCCGCGGCCTTGTTCTACGAGAAGCTGTTTGCCATTGACGCCAGCCTCAAGGGGCTGTTTCGCGCAACGGACATGAGCAGGCAGGGCGCCAAGCTGATGGCGGCGCTGGGCTTCGTCGTGCATGGCCTTTCCCGCGCCGAGACCATCCTGCCCGCCGTGCAGGATCTCGCCAGGTGCCATGTCGGCTATGGCGTCGAGGAGCATCATTATCCGATCGTCGGCCAGGCGCTGATCGAGACGCTGGAGGCGGGCCTGGGCGAGGCCTTCACGCCTCAGGTCCGCGAGGCCTGGCAAGCCGCCTACGGCCTGCTCGCCGGCGTCATGATCGTCGCAGCCCGTGAGGTGGAGCTGGCGGCTTGAGCTCTCGTCAGGCTGGAGCGCGAAGCCGAGCGCGGCAGGCGATCTCCTGGGCCTTGTTCATGGCCCGGAGGTCGCGGCGAGGCGCCCGTCGCCGCCCTGCCTGCAAGCCCGGCGCCGACCTGGGCGACAGGGCTCGAGCCATTGGCTGCGCAAAACCGCACCGGCGCCACGCGAGCCGTATCGCGGCCGCATCAGGCTCCCCCAGGCAAAGCCATATCGGCTTCTTTTCAGGAACATTCTGCCTTCTGCGAAGTTTGGCGGCTGGCCCGCTCATTGAGGCCAAACCGGTTGACAGGCGGGCTTCGGGAGGAAGCTATGACCGCTGTCACGCCTTCACTTCATGTTTGTCGCCGCCGGGCACTGCAAATCGGTCTTGGAGCGACCATTGCTTCAGCGGCCGGCGTTGCTTCGACTTCGTCTGCTGCCGCGCAGGACGACATAAAGGACGAAGACATTTTCCGCTTCGCGCTCAACCTGGAATATATGGAGGCTGAATATTACCTCCGCGGCACCACGGGAAAAGGCATCGATGACTCGGACATCGGTTCCAAACCCGGCGATGTCGTCGGCGGCAAAAAGGTTGCCTTCGATACGCCCGCGCTCGGTGAATTCATGCGCGAGGTCGCGGAAAACGAACTTGCCCATGTCAGGTTCTATCGCAAGACGCTGGCGTCGAACGCGGTGGACCGGCCGGCGATCGATTTCGATGCCGGCTTTGCCGCGGTCGCCAAGGCGGCCGGCCTCGGCGACGATTTCGATGCGTTTGGCAACCAGATGAATTTCGTGCTCGGCGGCATGCTGTTCGAGGACGTCGGTGTGACGGCCTACGCCGGTGCGGCAACTGTCCTGAAGAACAAGGAATTCCTCGCTGCCGCGGCTGGAATTCTCGCGGTCGAGGCCTATCACATGGGAATGGCGCGGTCGTCGCTCTATCGCATGGGCGAGAAGGCCTGGAAGGCGGCGAATGCAGTTTCCGACGCACGCGACAAGATCGATGGGAACGAGGACAAAGACCAGGGCATTCAGGTCGACGGCAAGGCCAACGTCGTTCCTTCGACGCCGGATGCGATTGCCTTCACAAGGACGCCGCAGGAGGTGCTGCGCATCGTCTATCTGACCGATCAGTCGGGTGTGGGCAAGGGCGGCTTTTACCCGAACGGGATGAACGGAACGCTCAAGAGCACCTAGCCGTTAGGGTGGAGCCGGTCACGATGATCTGCAACCCGGCCGAGCAGCATTCGGCGCGGGCATCCGATTTCGTTTCGACGAGGCAGACAATGAACGTCAGCAGCGAAGCGACCAGATCTTTTTGGACACTCGACACCAGCTTGCCCAACGCGCCTCGCCTCGAGCAGGATGAGCATTGTGACGTAGCGGTCGTCGGCGCCGGCATCGCCGGCGTTTCCATCGCCTACGAACTGGCCTTGGCGGGACGCAAGGTGGTGCTCGTGGATCGCGGCCCCTTGCTCGGCGGCATGACATCGCGCACGACCGCCCATCTGGCACCCATCTGCGACGACGGCTTGAGCGCGCTGATCGACATGCGCGGCGAGGCTCTGGCGCGCGGATTCCAGGAAAGCCAGCAAGCCGCCGTCGACCGCATCGAACGCCATGTCGCCACGCTGGAGATCGACTGCGATTTCCGCCGGCTGGACGGCTTCCTGTTCCCGGCGGCATGGATGGACGAGAAAGAGGCCGCCAGAGAATGCAACAAGGAGTATGCGGCTGCGGCAAAGATCGGCGCCGAAGCTGAGCATGGCAAGGGTGTGCCGCTCAAGGGCCATGAATCGGCGCCCATCCTGCGCTATCCAGACCAGGCGACCTTCCACCCGCTGAAATATTTGCGCGCGCTGCTGGCCGATTTCGAGAAACGAGGCGGCAAGGCATTCGCCGACAGCGCCGCCACCGAAATCGAGGAGGGGGACAAGGTTCGCCTGAAATGCGACGGCGGCTCCACCGTAACGGCTTCGAACGCAGTGTTTGCCACCAATTCCCCGATCAACACCTGGGTCAAGATCCACAGCAAGATGGCGCCTTACCGCACCTATGCAATGGCTTTCGATATTGCCAGGGGAACCCTCCCGGATGCGCTCTACTGGGATATGGACGATCCCTATTATTATGTCCGCCTCAATCCCGGCCCCGGCAAGACGGACTGTCTCATAGCCGGCGGCCGCGATCACAAATCGGGCGAAGCGGATGACGGCGCGGCGCGCTTTGTCGCGCTCGAGGCCTGGATCAGGGCATTGGTGCCCGATCTTGGCGGAGAACGAGCGCGATGGTCCGGCCAGGTCCTCGAAACGATCGACTTTTGCGGCTTCATTGGCCGAAGCCCCGGCAACGGCAACGTCTTCATCGCCACCGGCGACTCCGGCCAGGGCATGACGCATGGCGCCTTGGCCGGACTGCTGATCCGCGATCTGATCGTGGACGGATCGAACTCCTGGGAAGCCGTCTACGCCCCCGACCGGACGCCGCCCGCCGCGCTCGCGCACTACGTCAATGAGAATCTTACGACGGTGAAGAACCTTGCCGGCTATTTGCTGCCCGGTGAGGTCAAGTCGGCCGACGCCCTCGAGCCCGGCGAAGGCGGCATACTTCAGGACGGCTTGAGCAAGTTCGCCGTGTGCCGCGATCGCGACGGCAAGCTGCACCGGCATTCGGCCAGTTGCACGCATCTCGGCTGCATCGTGCACTGGAATTCGACCGAGCAATGCTGGGATTGCCCCTGCCACGGCTCGCAGTTCGCGCCGGACGGGACTGTCCTCAACGGCCCGGCCATCCGGCCTTTGGGATAGTTCGGCTGAAGGGAATTGGATCGGCGATTCCCAGCCGCGGGAAGTCGAGTCGAATCGCGTCGGGAGAAGTGGACTTCCCCAAGACCTCCGTCGCTATTTTCGCCTTGCCGGCTTCTTCTTTGGCTCCGCTTCAACCGGCCCGCGGGCGAGCCTGGCCGCGCGGAGCCGTTCCGTCTTTGCCTGCCGCGCTGCCGCTTCGCCCTCGATTATCGTGCGCGCCGTCTTCGTGGTGGCTTCGCTCTTGGCGTCGCCCTTCGGCTTGAACACACTGGTTTCGGCCATGGTCTACCTCGCAATTTGAAATGAAGAAGGCCGGGCAAGCCCGACCTTCCAAAGCATATCTCCCAAAATCGGAAACCGGTTAGGGGAAGACATGCGTAAAATCCCAAAACATGTTGCCCGAAATCGGGAGCCGGTTTCGGGACGAAGACATCCGCAAGATCAAAGTGCTCCAAGGCCAATGCCGGTACATCCGCGGTCAAAGGCCATGGATGCACGGCATCAGCCCGCCTGGATATTCTCCGCCGAGCTTTTGCCGTTTCGCTGGTTCTTCACGATGTCGAAGCTCACCTTCTGGCCCTCCGCTAGCGAGCGCATTCCGGCGCGCTCGACGGCGGAGATATGGACGAACACGTCCGGCTGCCCATTGCCCTGCTCGATGAAGCCGAAGCCTTTCGTGGCGTTGAAAAACTTCACGGTTCCAGTAGTCATACGATTTTCCTTTCAAATCGACGCAAATCATCGCCGCCTGGCTGCGTGCCAAACGTCGCAGTCTTCGAAATTGAGAGGGAAGATCGTCAGGGCGCCAAGGCGCAGAAACAACGTTCGTTCAACAAGTTCGATTTGAAAAACATAGCGCTTAACCGCAGCGGCGACAAGGCGATGCGAAATAATATTATCGAAGGCCGTTGTCCTGAAAGCTTCCGGGCGACTAATTGCGCCTGAGCCGCCCGACTCCTATAGCGGGCTTCCGCCCGGCGCCGATGAAAGCGCCGAAATACAGATCTTCATCTGCCGCCGACAAGCTCCGAAATGCCGAGCAGATTGTTGGCCCGCTAGCCCCGCTGAGCATCTCCTACCAGCTCACGCCTCGTGTCGAATTGTGTGCTGGTTAGACACGGGGGCAGGCACTGTGACCACCCCGCCACAAAACTTAGCCGCGCCAGTTCCTCAGCGGCCGCCACCCGCAAAATTAACCTTTTGTTAACCATTCGCCCGGCACCCTTTAACCATTGAGTAAGGATTCGTCTGGCCGTGACCTTCGCCGCCCCTTTGCACAACAAATCCATCCGCTTCCGCGCCCGCTCCTTCGTCGCTTTCACGCTGACGCCGGAGGCGCCGATCGACGAGTGGCTGGAGGGGCTCGATCACTGGATCGGCAACTCGCCGGGCTATTTCAACGGCCGCCCGGTAGTGTTGGATCTCAATACTTTGAAGTCGGGCCCGGAGGAGATCGCTGCACTTGTCGGCACGCTCGCCCGGCGCGGCATCCGCGTCTATGCGATCGAGCTCGAGGGCGCCGAGCTCGGCCCCGATTTGCCGCCGCTGCTCGCCGGCGCCAAGGAGGCGACCGCCGAGGGGTTGCTGGGCAGGGCCGCGCGCAAGGCGAAGGCGGAAGAGATCACGGTCGAGACGGCTACGGTCGAGGACGTGCAGCCGGGGCAAATGAGGGCGCCGCAGGATGAACTGGCGAAGCTCGATGCGCAGAACGCGCGAGCCGCCGAAGCAGCCAAGTCGGAACCGGCCGGGTCGGGGCAGGGTGCTGTACCGGCACGGCACGAGCCTTCCGCCGGCACGCTGATGATCAAGGCGCCGATCCGCTCGGGGCAGTCGGTCTTTCATCCGCATGGCGACGTCATCGTGCTGGGCTCGGTCGCGTCCGGCTCGGAAATCGTCGCCGGCGGCTCGATCCATGTCTACGGCACGCTGCGCGGCCGGGCGATCGCCGGCTCGGAAGGCAACACATCGGCGCGCATCTTCTGCCGCAAGAATGAGGCCGAGCTGCTCGCCGTCGACGGCTGGTACACCACGGCCGAGGAGATGGAAGGCGTTTCGCGCGGCAAGGCGGTGCAGGCCTTCCTCGAAAACGATGCGCTGTGCGTGGTGCCGCTCGGCTGAGTCTTTGGCCGCGCAAGCTTCGGACCGGTTTCGCGTGCCATTGTCCTTCATGAGTCCGCCGTGCCCGGCACGGCCAGAGAATAAAAATCGCCAACGGAGGCTGGATATATGGGCAAGGTAGTCGTGGTCACCTCGGGCAAGGGGGGCGTCGGCAAGACAACCTCGACGGCCGCGCTCGGCGCTGCCGTGGCCAAGACCGGCAAGAAGGTTGCGCTGGTCGATTTCGACGTTGGCCTGCGCAATCTCGACCTCATCATGGGCGCCGAGCGCCGCGTGGTGTTCGACCTCGTCAACGTTATCCAGGGCACCGCAAAACTGTCGCAGGCGCTGATCCGCGACAAGCGGCTGGAGACGCTCTATCTGCTGCCGGCCTCGCAGACGCGCGACAAGGACGCGCTGACCGAGGAGGGCGTTGCCGAAGTCATCGCCCGGCTGCGCTCGGTGTTCGACTATGTCTTCTGCGACAGCCCGGCCGGCATCGAGCGCGGCGCCCAGCTTGCCATGCGCTTCGCCGACGAGGCGGTCATCGTCACCAACCCGGAAGTGTCGTCGGTGCGAGATTCCGACCGCATCATCGGCCTGCTCGACGCCCGCACCATGAAGGCCGAGCAGGGCGAGCTGATCCAGAAGCACGTGCTGGTCACGCGCTATGACGCGACGCGCGCCTCGCGCGGCGAGATGCTGTCGATCGACGACGTGCTGGAGATCCTTTCGACGCCGCTGCTCGGCATCATCCCGGAAAGCCAGGATGTGCTCAGGGCCTCCAACCTCGGCGCGCCGGTGACGCTCAGCGAGCCGATCAACACCGCCGCCAAGGCCTACCTCGAAGCGGCACGGCGCCTGGAGGGCGAGGACCTGCCGGTGGTCGTCCCCTTCGAGCGCAAGGGTTTCCTCGAACGGCTTCTCGGAAGGAGGGCGGCATGAGCATTCTCGACCTCTTCAAGCGGCGCACCAGTGCGCCTGTGGCGCGCGAGCGGCTGCAGCTGCTGCTCGCCTATGAACGCCAGAGCCGTGGCCAGCCAGACCTCGTCTCCATCCTGCGCGAGGAGATCATGGCCGTCATTGCCAAGCATGTGCAGATCGACCAGGACTATCTCCAGGTCTCGATGGATCGCGGCGCCACCATGTCGACGCTGGAGATCGACATCCAGATCCCCAACAAGAGCGCCGCGCCGCTCGCGATGGCGGGGTGAAGCTGGTTTAGCGCCGGCGGGACAGCACCCCCCTCTGTCCTGCCGGACATCTCCCCCGCAAGGGCCCGCAAGGGGGAGATCAGATGTCGTCGCCGCTTTCGCCAACTTCCGACGGAGCATGAAGAGCGCGGCAGCCGGAGCTGCCAATCTCCCCCCTTGCGGGGGAGATGCCCGGCAGGGCAGAGGGGGGTGTCTCGCGCCAACCTTCGCCACTTCCCTCGCAAAGAAAGCCCTCACTCCGGCTGGTACAGCTCATCCATGCTGCGCGCCGCCAGTTCCGCGAACGGCGCCTGCTTCTTCACCCGCCCATGCTCCAGGATCACCAGGTCGTCGCAGAACGCGATGGTCGAGTGGTGATGGCTGATGACGATCGTGGTGCGGCGGCCGGCGCGCGATTTCAGCGTTTCCACGATTGCCGCTTCCGAGAGCCCGTCCACCGCATTTGTGGCTTCGTCGAGGATCAAAATGTCGGGGTCGCGCAGCAGCGCTCGCGCCAGCGCGATGCGCTGCCTTTGCCCGGCCGACAGGTTGACGCCGCGATAGCCGACCACCGTCTGGTAGGCCTGCGGCAGTGTCTCGATGAAGCCATGCGCCTCGGCGAGCTTGGCCGCGCGGCGCGCCTCTTCCGCGCTGGCCGTGTCCTTGCCGTAGGTGATGTTGTCGAGGATGGTGCCGTCGACCAGCTCCAGCTCCTGGCTGGCCAAAGCGATGTGCGCCCGCCATTGGGCCGGGTCGATCTCGCCGAGCGGCGCGCCGTCGACGAGGATGCGGCCGCCATCGGGCTCGACGAAGCGGCAGAGCAGGTTGACGATGGTCGTCTTGCCGGCGCCGGAGCGGCCGATCAGCGCCGTCGAGCGGCCGCTCACGATGTCGAAGCTCGCCGCATGCAGCACCGCCGCGCGCTGCTCCTCATTGGCATAGCTGAAGCTGACGCCCTCGAAGGCGATCTTCTCGCCGAGTCCCGCGAACGGGCGGCTGCCCGTGGGCGGCGCGGGCTTGCCCTCGGGGTCGAGCAGCCAGCTCACCTCCTCCAGCGAGCCGGAAAGCCCCTGCAGCTGGCTCCAGGTCATCTGCAGCGCGCGCACATGCGGCTGCAGGCGGTAAAGCAGGATGAGGAAGGCGGCGACCAGCGGGAAGCTCAAGCCGGCAAGCCAGGCGCCGATCACCACCGCCAGGAACAGCACGGCGTGCAGCACTTCGGTGAGCGGCGCCAGCGCGCCCTGGCGTTTAGAAAGCGTGAAGGCCGCCCGCCGCACGCTGTCCGATGCCTTCTCGAACGCCGCCTTCTCGCGCGCCTCCTGGCCGAAGATGCGGATGAGACGGCCGGCATGCACCAGGTGCAGCATCTGCGAGGCTAAAGCGCTGTTGCGGGCCGCGACGCTGCGGCTCGGGCCCTTGAGATGGGCCGACAGCACCATATGTGCCGCTTGCACCAGCGCCAGGCCGAGCATCACCAGCAGCGTCATCTGCCAGGATAAGAGCAGCAGGAAGGCAAGCAGGATAACCGCCGCCGAGGCGCTGACGATCGCGCCCAGCACCCCTTGCATGGCGTCCGACGCCCGCCAGGATTCGTTGGAGATGATGTTGAGCAGCCGCCCTGGGCTCTCCTTCAGGAAGAACGGATAGCCGACGCTGAGCAGGCGTTCGGCGAGCGCGCCGCGGATCGATTGACCGGCCTTGCCGTAGATATGCGCGGTCAGCACCGCATTGGCGAAGGCAAGCAGGTTCTTGAGCAGGATCGAGCCGAGGATCGCGGCCGAAATCGCGATCAGCCGCTCGCGCTCGCCGAGCCCGGCGCCGACCTTCTGCAGCAGGGCGGAGAGTCCGGCCATGCCGGTCGCCTCGCCATGTCCCATGATGATGCCGAGCAGCGGAATGATCAGCCCGATGCCGAAGCCTTCGAGCGCAGCACTGGCAAGCCCGAGCGCGACCACGACGGGCAGCAGGCCGAGCTGACGGCGGCCGAGCGCCCGCCGCAGCATCGCCAGTGTCGGGTGCCCGCTCATGGCGTGCCGGCCTCCGCACTGGCCTCGGCCGCATCCTCAGCGCGCCGCGGCTGCCGATCGGGCCGCCCCGCCAGCACGAGCGCCATGAATTTCGCCGCGCCCGCGAGGTTCATCAAAACGATCGGCCAGTGCGAGAGCCTGAGATCCTGGTCGAAGCGCGGGCCGCCGATCAGCTCGCGCGTGGCGGCACGCGCCGCCCAGTAGAAATGGCGAAGCAGCCATGGCGCCCAGCGGAAATGCTTGAGACACAGCGCGCCATTGCCGAAATGATAGTCGCGGTGCAGCCGATCGATCGCCTTGCGGCCACGCCGGCCGTGGTGATGGAAGATCGTCATGTCGGGCACATATTCCACCGCCATGCCGGCGAGCATGGCGCGCACCAGGTAGTCGGTGTCTTCCGCCGAGCGCAGCGGCCCGCCGGCGCCGAAGCGTTCGTCGAAGGGGCCGATGCGAGCGGCGACGTCGCGATGCATGGTCATGTTGCAGCCGAGCACGAAGCCGCCCGGATGCACGGCGGGCGTCAGCCGCTGGCGCTCGTCGCAGCGCTTGATGGTGAAGGGCAGGTCGCGCGCATCGCCGAGTTCGACGCGGCCGCCGCGGATCAGCCATTTCTCACCGCTTGCATAATGCCGTTGGAGGTCGGCGAGGTAGTTGCGGTCGAGCCTGCAGTCGTCGTCGTTGAAGACCAGCACGTGCCCGCGCGCCCGCGCCAGCCCCGCATTGCGCGCCGCCGCCAGCCCGGGCCGCGGCTCTGAGATCGCCGTAAGTGGAATGTCGGAGCTCGCGGCGATCCGGGAAAGATATTCCGCCGTGCCGTCGCGCGAGCCGTTGTCGACCACCACCAGTTCGGCGGCGAAGGCGGGATGCGCAAGACAGGCGGCACGGATCGAATCGATGCAGGCTTCCAGCACCGCCGCGCGGTCACGCGTGCAGACGATGAAGGAGACCTGCGGCCGCTGCCTGGGCCAGGGAGGCGCGGGCAGGGCCGGGTGCCGCGGCAGGGGATGGCGCGCGTCGTTCATGGAGAGGGCTCAGCGCTGAGGCTGCTGACCTCCCTGCTTGTGAGGGGAGATTGGCTGTCGCGCCGGCTTTCGCCGATTTCCACCGCCGGCGAGTGGACGCGGCCAAAGCTGCTCATGCCGCCTCCATCCTGTAAGGCGCCAGCACCGATGCCGCCGGCGTGGATTTGAAGCGGTAGGCGAGCCTGTCGGCCTGCTTGCCGGCCCACATCGAAGCCTGGCTGAGCCACGGTGCCCAGGCCCCGGGGCGCAACGCATATTGCTCGCGGCGGCGGATCGCGTTCCATTTCGCGGAAAGCGTCAAAAGCTCATGCGTCAGCGCGGGTTGCTCCTCGTCGTTGACGAGCTGGTAGAGGAAATAGAAGAGGTTGAGCGCGCCGGCCTCGAAGCTCGGGCGCACCGCCGCGGGCAGCGCGGTAATCCGCTCTTCCAGCGCGCGGATGAAGGCTGCTACCCCGGCCACCGTCGCGAAGGAGACTTGATCGCCGATCGCGCGCAGGTCCTTGGTATCGTCTGTCAGACCCTCGCGCTCGAGGTTTTCGCCCACGATCCTGAGATGTGTGCGCCGCATCTCCTTCACATGCCGGCTGGTCACGCTGCCGGAATGCACGCGGTAGACCAGCAGGCTCTCCTCCATCAGGGCCGCCGGATAACGGTCGGCGAGCCGGCGGAAGAGGTCGAAATCCTCGGCATGCCGGTAGGCGGCGTCGTAATGAAGGTCGGCCTCGCCGATCACCCGGCGGTTGTAGACCACGGTCGGGTGCATGAAGATCGTGAAGAATTTCGCGAGCACGGCAAGGTCGAGGCGGAACACCGGGTCGAGCCTGCCGGGCGCGATACGCCCACGCACCAGCATGTCGACGATCGAGCCGCAGAAGCCGATCTCGGGACGCGTTGCAAACAGCGCCGCCTGGCGCGACAGCCGCCAGGGATAGGCGAAGTCGTCGGCGTCCATGCGCGCGACGAGCTCGCCTTGCGCGCTCGCCAACCCCTCATTGAGGGTGGCGACGAGACCGCGGTTCTCGCGCGAAACAATGGATACGCGGCTGTCCGCCTTGCGGCAGCGGTCGAGGATCTCCAGCGACCGGTCGGTCGAACCGTCGTCGATGGCGATGATCTCGAGCCGGCTGTAATCCTGCCGCAGGATCGATTGGATTGCAGCGCCGACATAGGGCTCGGCATTGTAGACCGGCAGCAGCACGGAGATGAGGGGAGTGGCGCTTGCCATCATCGTCGCGCCTCGGTTTGCTGCAGGTCCAGCGCGGATACCCCGGCCGGCGGGCCGACCCAACTTGTCTCGCCCGCGATGCCCGCGCGCGGCCGCGCGACATAGGGGAAATAGCGCTTGAGACTGTTGAGCGGCTTTTCGAACAGCGCCCAGGAGAGCGAGGCGACAAGCAGCGTGGCGGCGCCTGCGACAAGGAAGCGGCCAGGCCCTTGCTCCGACACGTTGAGCGGGATCCAGGGCTGCGCCTTGACGGCGTAGGCGAGAAGGATCGGGTGGTAGAGATAGACGCCGTAGCTGATGCGGCCGAGGAAAAGCAGCGGCGGCAGTTCGGACAGCTTGCCGAGCCTGCCGCCGAGGCCGTTGGAGCAGGCGGCGACAATCGCCACCAGCGGCACCAGCGGCAGCACCTGCACCAGCGCCCAGTGCGCCCACTCCCATCCCGAGTTCGCCGGTCCCGGATCGGACCAGACGACGAGCAGGAAAACGGCCGCGAAAGCCGGCCAGCCGAGCCGCATCCAGCGCGGCACATCGGCGCCCCTGGCGCGGCGCACGGCAAGCAGGGCGCCGCAGCCAAGCGCGTCCATCGAGGCCGGCGGCAACAGGTCCCGGGCGAGCGCCGGGTTGGCGGTGAGCGGCCAGTAGAAGCGGTAGGCGAACGAGAAGAGGATGACGCCGATCGTGATCGCCTCGATACGCCGGCGCGGCGCCAGAAGCACGATCAGCGGCCAAGCGAGATAGAACTGCTCCTCGATGCTGAGGCTCCAGAAATGGCAGAGCAGCCAGGGGTTCCAGTCGTTGCGCAGCGCATACCAGAAGTTCGAGAGATAAAGCGCATGCCAGGCAAGCGACGAGCTGGACTGTTCCAGATTGGTGAGCCAGACCAGGGCCAGCACCGCGAAATAAGGCGGAAAAATTCGGATCACGCGCCTGGCATAGAAGGCGCGCAGGGCCGGCCCGGAAGCGAATGCGTTGCTGTCACGCGCGTCAAGCAAAAGCCGGGTGATCAGGAAGCCGGAGAGCACGAAGAACAGCCGCACGCCGAGATGGCCGAGGAAGGAGGTGCCGTTCGGCGCAAGGAAATGCGCGTAAAGCACCAGCGTGACGGCTACAGCTCGCACTGCATCAAGCTGGATGTCGCGCTGACCTGTCATTGGCGGGGTCCCCAGGCTCCGTCGTAAGATCCTGCGCTGGACCTGCAAAGCACGCCGACTCCGCCTGTCGACGAATCTTCGTCCGGGGCGAGAGTGCCGTCCTTGGCTGTCAGCGGAATGCCCATTCGGCTCAACGTAGCGGCATCCTCCACTGCCCATGTTGGTTAACATCTGTCTCCGCTTATGTTGCGGCGCAACACACAATGCTTACGAGTTTGAAATAAAGCTGTGATTTGGAGGGTTGCAGACGACAGTTGACTTGGGAAGTTTGGCCTAT
Organism: Mesorhizobium sp. WSM4887; assembly: GCF_029625865.1. Lineage (NCBI taxonomy): Bacteria > Pseudomonadati > Pseudomonadota > Alphaproteobacteria > Hyphomicrobiales > Phyllobacteriaceae > Mesorhizobium > Mesorhizobium sp. WSM4887. Next base: position 157,485 of record NZ_JARTVP010000009.1, on the reverse strand, counting down.
GGTCCTATATGGTGATGGTCGGTTGGTCTGATTTTTGAAGTATTTATCGCTACGGATGCTGTGACGCATTGCGACAACCGTAGCGGGTGTTTTGGCGATATTGACAGTAACACTCCATTTAGCCAAAGACTATTCAAATCGCGTTGTGAAAAGTATATTGAATTTCAAAGTCTTGTGCGGCGCAGCAATCCAGTTGCGAGACTTGAAGGGCCTGTCCCAGCATCCGGTCCCCCGTTGCCTCACGACAGGGGCAACGCCAGTCTCTATCGCCGCCTCGGGCCGGGGCGCGGGGGGTGGAGGAGAAGTGACGTCGACGCCGAGTGCAAAACCGCAGGCGCAGCTGGGAGCCTTGCCCGTCCTCGGCCTGCTTGGTGCCATCCTTTCGGTGCAGGTTGGCGCGGCCTTCGCCAAGGGCCTGTTTCCGGTCCTCGGGCCGGACGGCACAACAATGCTGAGACTCCTCATCGGCGCGCTGATGCTGGCGGCAGTGCTCAGGCCATGGAAAGTGCTGCCGACACGAAAGGGTCTGCCTTGGCTCGCCGTCTATGGCGTCACCGTTTCGGTGATGAACCTGCTCTTCTATGCCGCGCTCGAGCGCATTCCGCTGGGCATCTGCGTGGCGCTCGAATTCACCGGCCCGCTTTTTGTCGCCACACTCGGCTCGCGGCGCCTTCTCGACCTCGTCTGGGTGGTGCTTGCGGTCGCCGGCATCGTGCTGCTCTCGCCGTTCGCCGATATCAGCCGCGGGCTCGATCCGATCGGCGTGCTGCTTGCGCTTGCCGCCGGCGCCTGCTGGGGGCTCTATATCATCTGTGCGCAGAAGGCCGGCGCCGAGCTTGGCGCCCGCACCTCGGCCTATGGCATGGCGATCGCCGCGCTCGTCGCGCTGCCTTTTGGCTTCACCGCAGCCGAACCTTATCTCACCGACTCGCATGTCATGGCGGCCGCGGTCGTCGTCGGGCTGTTCTCCAGCGCGCTGCCCTTCTGGCTGGAGATGATGGTGCTCGCCAGAATGCCGGCGAAAGTCTATGGCATGATCGTCTGCCTGGAACCCGCAGGCGCCGCGCTGACCGGGTTTCTCTTCCTGCACGAGAGCTTGAGCGTTTTGCAATGCGCCGGTATTGGCGCCGTGATTGCCGCCGCGTTCGGCGCGGCCGTAACGGCGAGAGCGCCGGTTCCGTCACCCTGTTAAGGATCAATGCCATATCGCCTGAGGGCGCGGCGGTTTCGGGAGAGCATAGAACAACCACTCGTAGCGCGTTGCGCGAAGCCGTGCACGCGGGTATCCACGCCAGAAAAAGCCGTGCACGCAGCCGTGCCCGATCACATCTGGTGGTTGAGATAGGACTTAGGTCCGACATCGCTGCGAAAAAGGTCTTAAAAAGCGAGACAAGGGTCGTGGGCCACTTCCCCACGACGGGTTGATTAGGGATGCTGATGTTGCGACATTGCCGGTGGGGTAGTTCGGCCGAAGGGTCGGATGGCTGGCAAGGGGAGATTGGGATGCGCGTATCGCGCATGGGCTGCAGGCATGTCTTGCGGGCGCTCGTTGCGCTGGCGCTTGTTGTCGCGCCTTTTCATCTCTCCTTCGACGGTCCTGTCGTGGCCAAGGCCTATGCCGGCAAAGGCGGCAATGGAAACGGCAATGGCGGTGGGAACAGCGGCGGCGGCAACGGTAACGGCAGCGGCGGCGGCAACAGCGGGAACGGGAACGGCAACTCGGGCGGCAACAGCGGAAACAGCAACTCGGGCGGTAACAACGGAAACGGAAACAGCGGCAACAGCAAGGGCGCAACGAACACTGCAGCAACCGGCGATGTCGATGATCATGTGAATGCGGCGACCGGCGACAAGGTCGAGGTCAGTGCCAATAGCATCCAGGTCACGCACCGGAACGGAATGAAGGAGAGCATCGAGAACGGCCGTTTCAGGATGGAGGACAAGTTTGGTCGCACCATCGTCGAGCGCAAGGCCACAGTGGCCGATCTCGATCGCCTAAAGAGTTTGTGAGAGCGAGGTTCTATCTGGATTAGATCTTAAGGGGCCAAAAGCCAGCGCTGCAAAATCAGGTTGCCACCTTTTGCTTCGTCTCTTCGGTCCTGATCGTCTTACGACAGAACTCCCGCTGCTCACCTTGCCCCCGCCTTTTGGCGGGGGTACTTTTTTGGGGCCCTTGAGACGGCTGCCGGATAAGGCGGGCTCTTGGCGCATGCCCCCGCAGTCCGGGAAACAATTCATGCGCAAACCAAAGGATACGGCGCTTTTCCGCCCAGGAGGGCGCATGCGCCGTAGCATGCCGCGGTTCGTTGAGTGTCCGCGCCGTTCTCGCGTGCGACAGTCATAATGAATTGCTAACCGCTTTCCAAGCGATTTTGGTTAACGCGACGGCAGTCGCAGCCTCCAGTTGTGTTCCCGGGTGGTGCGACAATGGTCCCCAAGTGACTGCAAAAAGGTCCGACCGGAGGTGGCATGGGTCGTGGGCCGCTTCCGTAACCTTACCAAAGCGTGAATCTTGTCTGGTCAAGACACCGGTTCCGCCTTGGCGGGCTGAGAGCGGAACTTCGGCAGGCCCGAGGCGGAACCGGCATGAACCAAGGACGGCATGCGCGAACCCGCCTCAAAAAGGTTTGTCCGCCTTACGCTGCGCGCCGCGGCCGCGCTGGCGCTTTTTGCCGCGCCTGGTCATTTCACGTCCAATAGCCTCGCCAAGCTCCTGGTGGCCACCGCTTATGCCGACAACGGCGGCGGCAACGGCAATGGCGGCGGGGGCAACAGCGGCGGCGGAAACGCTGGCGGCAATTCCGGCAACAGCAATGCCGGTGGCGGCAATGCCAATGCCGGTCCTGGCAACAACAGCGGCAAAGGCAACACCAGCCCCGGCGGCAAGGCCGCCAGCCGTGTCAATGCGGCGACGGGCGACATAGTCGAGATCGACGGCAACAGGATCACCATCATCCACCGCAACGGCATGAAGGAAGAGATCGAGAACGGACGCTTCGAGATGAGCGATGCGCAAGGCCGCACCATCGTCGAGCGCCGGGCGACCGAGAAGGATCTGGCCCGTCTGCTAGGCTTGTGAGGGCCGAGAGAAGCTACCCCCTTTTCCCGCGCCTTCGCATGTCACCCCCGCCTTCAGAGGCGGGGGTGATTTGCTTTTGAAGTGACGGTGAATGGTGAATAGGGAACAGTAATCAACGAAACGCACTTCACCGAATGGGAACGCGCCGACGCTTCACCATTCACTGTACTTTCCACTATTCACTAATTCCTCTCTCTCGCTTCATGCATCAGCAGCGCCGCCTCCGTCCGATTGCGCACGTTGAGCTTGGCGAGCACTCGGGTCATGTGGTGCTTGACCGTCTTTTCCTGCAGCGACAGCCGCATCGCGACCTCCTTGTTGCTCAGGCCCTCCGCCACCAGCCCCAGGATCTCGGCCTCGCGGCCGGTGAGCTGGCTGAGCGGGTCGGGCTTGCGGCTGGTGGGCTGCAAGAGATCCGACAGCAGCCGGGCCGAAAGCGTCGGCGAAACGTAGCTCTGGCCGTTGGCGACGTCGCGCAGGATCTCGGCCAGCGACTTGGAGCCGACGCCCTTCAGCACATAGCCCCGCGCGCCCGCCTTCAGCGCCTGGGCGACATCGGCATTGGTCTCGGACACGGTGAGCATGACGATCTTTTGCTCAGGCGCCGCCGAAAGGATGCTGGCCAGCGCATTGAGGCCGCCGCCGGGCATGCTGATGTCGAGCAGCAGCACGTCGGGCGCGCTGGCGCGGACCAGCTTTTCGGCGTCCTCGGCGCTGGCGCCTTCGCCGACAAGCTCGAAGCCGCCGATCTCGCCGAGGCTGCGCGCCACGCCCTCGCGAAACAGCGGATGGTCGTCGACAATAGCGATGCGGATGGGTGCGGTCACGGCTGCTCCTCGACAGACAATGTGATTACCAGTCTCGTTCCTCCCGGCCCCGAAAGCGTCTCGAACTGCCCGCCAATGCTTTCGATACGCTCCCTGAGACCGGCGAGCCCGAGGCCTTCGCTTCGCGCAGGATTGAAGCCCGGGCCGGTGTCCTGTACCTCGACCAGAAGCTTGCCGCCCTTCATCGTGGCTCTCACCTGCTGGCCCTTGCCCTTGCCGTGCCGGAAGGCGTTGTTCAGTCCTTCCTGCACGAAACGATAGATGCTGATCTTCTCCGAGGTGCCGAGTTCCGGCAAGCGCTCCGGCAGCGTCAGCAGCACTTTGGTGTCGGTGCGGCGCTCATGCTCGGCGACCGCCAGCCGCAATATGTCGGCCACTGCCTGCGTCTCGATCTGCGGCAGCACCAGGCCGTTGCAAATGCCGCGTATCTCGCTCATCGCTTCGCCCAGCGTCTTATGGATGCCGGCGATTTCCGCCTCGCGCTGCGGTTTGGGCGTGGCGGGGTCGACCAGCACCGGACTGTCCATTCTGAGCGCGGCAAGCGCCACCAGCTGCGCCGGGCCGTCATGCAGGTCGGCGCCGATGCGCCTCAGGTAGCGTTCGTTGATGGCAGTGGCTCGCCGCGAGGCGCGCTGGACGCGCTGGCGTAGCGACGAGTTCTGCGCCAGCGCCTCCTGCAACTCGGTGACTTTGGCTTCCAGCGCGGCACGCTGCGTCTGGATGGTGCGGCTGCCGCGAAACACGATGCCCGACAGAAGCGCCAGCGAGGCAGCGGTGGCGCCGGCCACCACCAGCCAGGTCCATCTAAGCGCTGAGTTCAGCGTCTCCTGGAAATCGTCGGCGACTTCGTAGAATTCCGACACCGCCACCACTTCGCCCGACCAGGGTTCGCGCACGGGGTTGTAGATCTCGAACAACGGCGCGGTCACCGCTTTCTCTTCGCTGGTCTCAGGATCGTCGGCGAGGTTGTTGAATTCCGCCACGACGTTGCCGGCAAAGGCCGAGATCAGATTGGGGTTGGGCGGAAACGTCTTGCCGATCAGCTTCGAGTTATCAGCGTAAAGCACCGTGCCGTCGCGCCGCCACAGCTTGAATGACACCAGCCTCTTGCCGAGCGCGCCCTGGCCGAGCGTCTCGTCCAGCGCCCGTTTGACCGTGTCGTCGAGCTCGCGGCTCTTGCGCAGGTCCGGCAGCAGCGGCGCGATCACGCTGTCGACATAGAGCGCCGTCGTGGTGGCGGAGTTGTGCATCACGCCTTCGCGGATTTGCGAGGTCACCCAGAGGCCAACCACGAGCATCACCGCCAAAAGCCCGATGCCGCCGGCAATCACAAACTGCCAGGCCAGCGACAGCCCGCTCCAGATTTGCACAAGTCGCTTCAAGGTCTCCCTGAGCATTCGCGCGATTCACCCCACCACGGACAAAGAGTATAGGCCAGCCGCGGCAATTGCGACACCGACCTTGGTCCGGCCTTCAGGCGAGCGGTTAACAGCGCGGCCGTCGAGGCTGCAGAAACCGCTTCCAGGTGCCAAGAACGCCTAGTCCGGCCCCCGGCACAGATGCGGGCGGAACATTAGCAGTTTCTAAGTGTTGAGGTCTTTGCGAGGGCTCCCGAAAGAAACTTCGGCCTATGCCCCCTTGGCAGGCGCGTTTCCTGACCGCTGACATGTGGAGAGGACCATGAACAACATCATCTGGATCGTAGGTGCTATCGTCATCGTGATCGCCATTTTGAGTTTTCTGGGTCTGCGCTGATTCAGTCGGGCCGCTCGTAGCGATGGCGGCGCGAATGAAACGTGCGGCGGCTTGGGGTGGCCTTGGCCATCCGGCTTTTCGGTCGTGCTCGCGGGTATGATCACCGCACTTGTTTTCAGGCGGATGGGCTGGAACGCAAAATAGGGCGACCGCGTTTTGTCTCGCTATGTCGAGGAGTTCTCACCTTCACAAGGCCGAGATGCCAGGCTTGGCCTCGATTGCCGAGGCGGAGCGCCAGGCGCGCGCCGAAAAGAACGCAAGGCTGAGGGATCTTCGTATGCATACATCGTGGCTGGTGCTCGATCCCAACGCGCTTTTCCTGGACGAGATCGACTGCTCGGCGCTGTTCGGTGAAGTGCCTGGGCTAAAAATCGTCGGCTAGGAAAGGCCTCGGCTGTCAGGCCGTCTGAAGCCGTCCGACAGGTGCCCCGCGCGAGATCGCTATAAGCCGCGCAACGGCCAATGGCGCCAAGAACATGAAAACCGTCGTGATGCCGAGGAAGATCGACCAAGCCAGATCGATCACGCTGTGGTCATAGCAGACTGCGAATTCCATGGCGCCTTACCCTTTTATCCACCCGGCTGCGCATCAGGTTGCCACGCATTGGGCCAAGCATGATCCTCATTTTCAAGAAATACAAGAGATCGCTAATTTGGGTAGTGGGTCGGTTTGAAAGTCCACCCCAATCAGAATAGGCGCTTTCGCCTAGGCCCCGTCCGGAAACAGGCGGAAGCGGGCGGCACCGACAAGCGTTGGGAGAAGCGCGATCATCGTTGCGCTTGTCGAAGCCGAGAAGCCAACAGTGCGCCGCCCTTACAAAAAAGCGCGTGACGTAAAAAGAGAAGGGCTCGCGGCGTTTAGGCGCGAGCCCTTTTCCTTGCTTAGAGCGACATTGTTGGGTGTGCTCTGGCGGTCGGATATTCATCACAATCACGGGTTCAGAGGAAGCTGGGGATCATTCACATTCGCTCAATAGAGCGTGATGGACGGGGAGTTTGGCTAACCCGCGATTTCAAACCGGCCCACTATCCTAGTTGGGGTGGAAATTTCACCGGCCGGCCGCGTCGTAACGAAACACCAGCGGCTTGTCTTGGTAATCAGCCAGCGTGTGGAGCAGATCGCCGATGGTCAGGTCCGAGGATCCAATGGAGGAGCGGGGACGATATTTCTTGTCAGGAGTGAGCATGTCGGCTATGCCTCGTTTCAATATTTCAAGGATTGTTGAAACGTGGATGAGCGACAAGCCCTGATGGCCTTTGGTGCGCTGTCGCAGGAAACGCGGCTGAAACTGCTTCGGTTGCTGGTGGTTGCCGGGCCGGACGGCATCGCCGCCGGTTCGCTTGCCGAACAGGTCGAGGTATCTCCGTCCAATGTCAGCTTCCATCTCAAGGAACTGGAGCGCGCCGGCCTGGTCGGCACGCGCCGCGACGCACGCTCGATCGTCTACAGCGCGGAATACGATGCGCTTTCCGCTCTGATCCGCTTCCTGATGGAGGATTGCTGCTCGGGCCGGCCGGAAATCTGCGCGCCGGCGCTCGCCGCCCCGTGCTGCCGGCCGGGCGAGGGGCCCCGGCAATGATCTCTTACGATCTGCCGCGACGTGCCGTTGCTGAAGCCCTGGGCGCCGGCCTGCTGGTGGCAACGGTGGTCGGTTCCGGCATCATGGCGGAGACGCTGACGCATGACACCGCGCTGGCGCTGCTCGCCAACACGCTCGCGACCGGCGCAATGCTGGTGGTGTTGATCACCATCCTCGGACCGATCTCCGGGGCGCATTTCAATCCGGCCGTCTCGCTCGTCTTCTGTTTGAACCGGTCGCTCCCGCCGCGCGATCTGCCTGCCTATCTCGCCGCGCAGTTCGCCGGCGGCATCGCCGGCACGATTGCCGCGCACCTCATGTTCGCCCTGCCGGCCTTGGAAATCGCGACCAAGCTGCGCGCCGGACCGGCGCAATGGTTTTCGGAGATTGTCGCGACATTCGGCCTGGTCGCTGTAATTCTCGCCGGCCTGCGCTTCGAGCGACGGGCTGTGCCATGGCTGGTAGGCCTCTTCATCACCGCCGCCTACTGGTTCACCGCCTCTACGTCGTTCGCCAATCCGGCCGTCGCCGTGGCGCGTGCGCTCACCGACAGCTTTTCCGGCATCAGGCCGGCCGATCTCCCGGGTTTCATCGTCGCCGAACTGCTCGGCGCCTTTATCGCGCTGGCGCTGATGGGATGGCTGCTGCGGCCCGAATCCATCGAGCAATCCGAGCCACTGAAAGCCGAGCCATGACGGTCACCATCTACCACAACCCCGCTTGCGGCACCTCGCGCAACACGCTTTCCATGATCCGCGCCAGCGGTGAGGAGCCGATGGTGATCGAATATCTGAAGGCGCCGCCGAGCCGCGAACGGCTACTCGAATTGATCGCGGCGATGGGCATCACCCCGCGCGACCTGTTGCGGGAGAAAGGCACGCCCTACGCGGAGCTTGGCCTCGCCGATCCGAAATGGAGCGACGACGAGCTGATCGGTTTCATGCTCGCCCATCCGATACTCATCAACCGGCCGATCGTGGAGACGCCCAAGGGCACGAGGCTCTGCCGGCCGTCGGAGGCGGTGCTGCCGCTGCTCGACAACCCCGTGCGCGAATTCATCAAGGAGGATGGCGAGAAGGTTGCCGGGTTGCCGCAAACCTAGAACGCCAGATGCTTCATGAAGTAGATCGAGGCTCGTGGTTTGCGAACGAGTCGACAAAGTGATGGGCACGACACCGACTTCTTGCCAGTTCCTGCATAAGGTCCGCCGCTATCGGAGCTTGGCGATAGATTTGTCGCGCGGCGAACCCGTGGCGGCGATCGCTACGCCCGCAGCCGCTCAGGCGCAGTCCTTCAACTCGACCACCTCGACGCCGAGGCGGAAGGCCTGACCATCGGCATAGGAGCGCGCAAATTGCTCGGCTTCGAAAGGGAAGGTCAGCGTAGTGCCGTAGGCGGTGACGCGCACCGTCCACCTCTGGCCCTTGACGAGTTCAACTCCGTGAAGCTTGGCCGTCGCCATCTCACCCTCCTCCAGTCCGGCATGCTCGCGGACGCAAAGACTAACGCCGCGGAAGTCGTTTGAGTACAAATAATCCGACCCAATCGTGTCGCTGCCGCGTCGATTCCGACATTCGGCGCGGCGCTTCCGTGAAATGGATCACGTTCGCTGCTGGAACCCCGGACAGGTCGAGTGGATTAGACTTACGAGCAGAGGAGGTGTCCCATGATCCGCAAGCTGAAGTCCGGCGACTACCGGCTCTATTCGCGCAAGGTGGATCCGAGGACCGGCAAACGCCGGAATCTCGGTACCTTCAAGTCGCGCGAGGCTGCCGAAAAGCACGAGCGCGAGGTCCAGTATTTCAAGCGGCATTAGCGGCATGCGACAAGCTCGTTCGGTCCGGCGCCGCCTGTGCGGAAACGGGATCGCCGAGTGGGCAGTGATTAGAAAACGCTAACGGAACGGAAACACGTCCGCGCTAGGGTGGTGCGTCGGGCGATTGAGTTTGAGCCCGCCGGGCAAGTTTCGGGACCAGTGCATCATGGCCACCTTTCCCCACTTAGAGCGCCGTCTTCATTCACGAGAATTCGTGCTGAAGGAGGCTACAATCGTCACCGGCGACGCCAGCATCAGGTGCTCCGTCCGTAATCAGCACGAGCATGGCGCCGAACTGCGCGTCGGGCCGCAGGTGGAATTGCCCGACCGTTTCACGCTCATTGTTCCCGATGACGACGCCGTTTATCGGGCCGTGGTGCGCTGGCGCCGCAACGAGCGCGTCGGCGTGCAGGTCTACAGCAATTCAATGAAGGCTGACGGCCTTCGTTAGCCCCGGCAACGGGGCGGAGCGGCGTCGCCGCTTCTCCACCGCCGTCGTCTCGTTGAGCGCGGGGGCCACGTGCAGGCCGCCGAGCGCGACCTGCTGAATGGAGGCCCGGCTCTCGTCGGACCCTCCCGTGCTCAGTCGTGATGCTCGGGCATCGACTTCAGCTGGTCCTTCGTCCATCTGGTCACGGCGTGGACGTCGCCGTCCTCGTCGCGCATGAAATCCAATTGGTTGGCGCTGACGGCGACCGGCTTTGCACCGATGCCGAGGAAGCCGCCGACATCGATGACGACCTGGCTGCCATGCATGTGGTCGACCGAGCCGATCTTTTCGTCGTCCGGGCCGTAGATGGTCGCGCCTTCGAGAATGCTGGGAGTCAATTCGGCGTTTGTCAGCCTCACGTGGTTGGTATGATCCATGACAGGTCTCCTGTGGTTAGACAGGAGGAACTGTCGATGGCAACGAGGGTTCCGCCGACGTCGAATGCCGGCAACGTCGCACGCGTCTGGGTTCCTGACCTACAGCCCTTTCCGTGCCCGGATGCTCCGCGCCGCCTGCTCGATCGCGGCGCGGTCGCTGCCCAGCCTGTCGAGCAACTCCTGCGCTTCTTGGGCCGATATGCCGGTGCGTATCGCAAGCGCCTCGACCGTCAGCACATCCGCGCTGTCGATCTCGCGCGTTCCAGGCAGCGCATCGTCTGCCGTGAGCGGCAGCGCCGCCTCGCGATCGATCTCCATCTCGGCCTGGCGCCAGTGCCGCTCATGGTCGCCATGCAAGCTGCCCTCGCGCTGCCAGAGCTCATAGGCACGCTGTCTGATCTTCTCGGTCCGATCATCATCCATTGCCGTTCCTCCCTTTGCGTGCCACTCAACGCGGGATGAGGCGGAACGATCCCCGAGGCCCAAGAAGTGATCGGCTGGCGCCAGCCAAAAGCCTGGCCGGTGGTCAGGCTCCGTAAGTCGCCAGCGGCTTGCCGAATGTCCCGGCCTCGGGTTTGACGCCCAGGCCCGGCCGCTGCGGCACGGCTATGAAGCCCTTTTCGATCACGACCGGGTTCTTCCGGTCGAAATGCCCGTCGATATATTCCTGGGCGATCCAGGCTCCCTCCATCCGGCGCGGCTCGACCGTGGCAGCAAGATGGACACAGGCCGCCGCGATGATGTCGCCGCCCCAGGCGTCGTCGCAGCTGTGCGGCAGCGAGCGAATGGCGCAAAGGTCGCGCACGGTTGTCATCTTCGTGAGGCCGCCGAGGCGCGTCACCTTGAAGCCGAAGCCGTCGGCGATGCCCATGGAGATCGCTCGCAGCACCGCGTTCTGGTCCTCGGTGCTCTCGTCGAGGTAGACCGGATGCGTCACCCGGCCCTTCAGCGTAGCGACTTCATCCATGGTGTTGCAGGGCTGTTCGAAGACGAAGGGGATCGCCTGGCAAAGCCGGTCGAGATGCATTGCCGACGCGATTGTCAGGCCCCGGTTGCCGTCGACCGCGATGCGCGCCTTGTAGCCGACAGCTTCCCAGACCTTGTGCACGACGGCCACGTCTTCTTCGAGGTTGCGCCCGCCGATCTTCACTTGGAGGCGCGGATAGCCGGCCTTCACCTTGTCGGCGGCGATCCTCGCCGTTTCGTCCGGCGGACCTACGATCAGCGAATAATAGGCCGGCACGCGATCGGTCAGCGCGCCGCCCAGCAGCGTCGAGACCGGCACGCCGAGCTTTTGGCCGAGCAGGTCGAGAAAGGCCATGTCGAACGCGGCCTTGGCATAGCCATGTCCGTTCAGGCGCTCGTCCATCTGTTTCGCAAGCAGTCTGATCGAAGCGATCTCCGCACCGATCAGTCCCGGGGCGATTTCGGCGATCGCCGCGCGAGCGCCCAGCGCATGGTGCGGCTGATAGACCGGTCCGATCGGGCAGGTCTCGCCCCAACCGGTCAAACCGTCTTCGGTCACGATCTCGACAAGCGTCGAGTCCAGCGACTCCACGTCGTCGCTGGCCATGCGGTAGACGCCGCCTTTGACGGGCAGCTGCGCCGAATAGACGTTGATCCGATCGACGCGCATCACATACGCGCCCTGGCCGAGGTCGGATCGTAAGGCGAGTCCGCGATCACCTCGGCGATCTTCCATTCTCCCAAAATGGCGACCTCGAGCTTGGTGCCGGGCTTGCTCAGACGCTCCGGCAGAAGGGCCAGCGCCACGTCATGGCCGAGCGCATAGCCGTAGCCGCCCGACGTAATGCGCCCGACAAGTTCGCCGTCGCTATAAAGGCCCTCGGAGGCAAGCGTGCTCGCGCCGTCGGTTTCGATCTTGAGCGTCACCGACCGGCGCTGGTCGTTCCTCGCCTTGTATTTCAGCACCGCCTCGCGGCCGACGAAATCGCCCTTGTCGAGGCGGATGAAGCGCTCGAGCCCGCTCTCCAGCGCGTTGAGCTCAGGGTTCATGTCGCGATACATGGCGCGATAAGATTTTTCGAGCCTGAGCGACTCCAGCGCATGCAGCCCGACAAGCCGCATGCCGTGCTTCTCGCCCTCTTTGAGGATGGCATCCAGCAGCTGCCGCTGATAGGACAGCGGGTGATAGAGTTCCCAGCCGAGCTCGCCCTCATAGTTGACGCGCAGCAGCCGCACGTCGCTGGCCAGGGCGACGCTGCCGGTCGCCACGCTGAACCACGGGAACTTTTCGTTCGAAAGATCGATCTCGGTTAGCGGCTGCAGCACTTCGCGTGCCTTGGGCCCGACGACGGTGAAGCAGCCGCGATCGTTGGTGACGTTCTTCAGTGATATGCTGCCGTCGGCGGGCAGCAGCCTTGAGAGATCGTCGAAATTCCAGCGCTCGGCGCGCGGCGTCGAGATGAGGTAGAACAGGTCTTCTCGGAGCCGCGCCACCATGTACTCCGCCTGCACGCCGCCGCCCGCAGTGAGGTGATGCGCCAGCGTCACCTTTCCGACCGCCGGCAAGCGATTGGCGATGATCCTGTCCAGCCAGGCGGCCGCGTTCGGTCCGGACACCTCGAACTTGGTCATGGGCGTCATCTCGACCAGGCCGACGGCAGTGCGCACCGCCTGGACTTCCTCGGCCACGAGGTTCCCCTTCGGCGTCCATCGCCAGCTATACTGGTCCTTGGCTTCGACGCCGTCGCGCGCGAACCAATTGGGCATCTCCCAGCCATTGAGCACGCCCCAGACCGCGCCGAGCTCGGTCAGCCTGTCATAGGAAGGCGCGGTCTTCTGCGGCCGGGCGGCGGGCATGTCCTGTCCCGGATATTTCTGCTCCGCATGTGTGCCCCAGGCCTCCCGGACCTTTTCGCGCGTCCAGGCCTTGTTGGCGTAGTCGCCGAAGCGGCGCGGATCGAGATCCGAGGTGTCGAGGCTGTTGCCGCCTTCGACGATCCGTTCCGACAGGTAATAGCCGATCGTGCCGCCCCACAGGATGCCGCCTGGCACGCCTTCGGCTAGCCAGACATTGGGCAGGCTCCAGGCCGGCCCCATCAAGGGAAGCTCGTCCGCGGTCATCTGGAACGGTCCGCGCACATTGGCCTTGATTCCGACGCGCCCCAGCGCCGGCACCAGCTGCAGAGCCTGCTCCCAGTTCCACGACACCGCCTCGAAATCTTCTTCGACGAGGTCGGCGCCGAACCAGGAAGGGACGCCGTCCTCGGCGAACAGTTTCAGGTTCGCCGTGCGCTCGTAAGGCCCGAACATCAGCCCGTCGCCTTCTTCGCGCAGATAGCCCTCGAACCCTTCGTCGCGCAGGATCGGCATTTCGGGGCGGCCCTGCCTTTTCCGCTCGACGATTTCCGGCACCACTTCGGTGATCCAGTACTGATGCAGGATCGGGATCGCCGGGATATCGAGGCCGAGCAGCGCGCCGGTCTGGCGCGCATAATTGCCGGTCGCGGAGATCACGTGCTCGCAGGTGATGTCGCCCTTGTTAGTCTGGACGAGCCATTCGCCGCCGGGCGTGCGCCTGAAGCCGGTGACCTCGGTGTTCAAGTACACCTTGGCACCCAGATCCCGCGCGCCTTTGGCCATGGCGATGGTCACATCGGCCGGCGCGATATGGCCGTCATCGGGATGATAAAGCGCGCCTAGCATGTGGTCGTTGTCGAGCAGCGGCGCCAGCTGCCTCGCTTCGCCCGGCGTCAGCAACTCAGCGCGCATGCCCTGGACGTCGGCCACGCTCATATAACTCTTGAATTCGTCTAGCCGGTCGCGGCTGTTGGCGATGCGCAGCTGGCCGCATTTGTGCCAGCCGACCGGCTGGCCGGTTTCGGCCTCCAGCCGTTCATAGATCTCGATGGTCTTCTTGATCATGCGGCCGACATTGATGTTGCGGGTATAGGACGGGATCAGGCCCGCCGCATGCCAGGTGGAGCCGGCCGTAAGCTGGGTCCGCTCGAGCAGCGCAACGTCGGTCCAGCCGCGCTTGGCCAGGCCGTAAAGGATGCCGGCGCCGACGCATCCTCCGCCGACGATCACCACTCTCGCATGTGCTTGCATCGAACCACCAATTCCAGATCGTTTTCAAAAGCGCGCCGCCGAAGCTACAGGCGACGGAAGGCCGTGTAACGTTCTGAAAAACTAGGGGTAACGATAAATTAGGCTTATGCAGCGATCCCGCCTTGGCGGCTCGCTCCTCCCGGCGTTTTTACTGCGCCTGCCCGTCCTGCGCCGTCTCGTCCTTGAACTCGACTTTCGTGCCCGGCTTGACCATGGCGGCGAGGTCTTCGGCATCCCAGTTGGTCAGCCGGATGCAGCCATGCGAGTAGGTCGTGCCGATCTTGCCGGGATCCGGCGTGCCGTGGATGCCATAGCTTTCGATCGAGAGGTCGATCCAGACCGATCCCACCGGATTGTTCGGTCCCTTGGCGATGGTGAAGGGCCGCTTGCTCTTGACCCCCTTGAAGGCGAATTTCGGATTGTAGTGATAGGTCGGATTGCGCACCACGCGTTTGACCTCCGCGGCGCCGCTCGGCGCCGGCTTTTCCTCGCTGCCGATCGAGGCCGGATAGACCGCAACCGGCTTGCCTGATGGATCGAGCGCGCGGACCTGGCGGGATGCCTTGTCGACCTCGATGGTCTCGATCTCCGCCGGGGCGTCGCCCCGTCCGAGATCGGGCACTACGAGGCTCACATCTGCCTTCCGGAACCCGACGCGCGGGTTTAGCGTCTTCAGCAATTGTTCGCTGATGTGGAAACGCTCGGCCAGCCTCTCGCGCGCGTTGCGATAGCCGAGGCGCTTCAGACGGGCCATCCGCTCCAGGCGGGTGGGAATGCGGCTGGTAAAGGGGCCGCGCACGTCCTTGACCGTGACCTCATATGCCACCAGAACCGGCTCGGCGGAGCTCGCCGTCAGCTTGTCCCAGGTCTCGCGTGTGAGCTTGCCGTCGGAAGCCAGTCCGTTCGCCGCCTGGAACGCCGCCACGGCTTTGGCAAAATTGTCGGAGAGGCGACCGTCGATCAGGCCCGGCGAGAAGCGGGCGCGATCGAGAAGGATCTGCGCCTTGAGAAGCATCGGACTGACGTCCTTCGGCTCGCCCTCGCTGAATTGCGCCTGATTGACCGCGTCGAGGTCAAGCCTCGCCGCCTGAGCTCCGCTGCATGCGAGCGCGAACGCCACGGCAGCGACAACGAAGAGCCGGACCATCGACTTCACTCCCGGGTTACGACAGAAACCTGTCTTTATGACGCGGGCGTGCCGATCTGGTTCCTGTCGCAGCGCCGGCGTGCAAATCATTAGAACGTGCACCTTTGGGCGTACGATCTTGAATTTTATGCCGAAACCAGTTCCCAAGAGCGAAAAATGCTGGCATGATCATATAAGGGCCTATGCATTTTCTGATTAGATGGGCCCTTGCCTGGTGACCGGCGGCTCCCCAACGCCCCCCGCCCATGCCGCCGGTTACTTCATTTGAGGCCTCCTCAGGCAATGCCGTGGCCGACCCCATCCCGGCCGTAGCGCTTCACGCACATATTAGCGGTTTGGAACATTCCTGCCTTCCCGGTGTTCGTTTTGCCAGGAGGAGCAACCATGGCAGACGTCAAAACGAAGCGCGATTTCCGGGACCGCGACCGTGTGTCGGCGGACGACGATTATGAGGTTCGCTACTTTGCCAAGCAGCATCGCATCACGCCTGAACAGGTTCGGGAACTGATCAGCGAGCACGGCAACGACCGTAAGATTTTGCAACGTGAGGCAAGGAAGCTGGGTGACAAAGCTTTCTGATTTGGGGCCGCCGATCTTTGCCCGGTTGCGGGTCAGAGCAGCCGCCAACGAAGAGGACCAGTTCCGGACATGTCCCGCCTGCGGGCAGGCAGTGGACTGGGGCGATCTCCGGCAGGTGATCTGGCACGAGCAGCCGGGACACGCGAGGCTGGAAATTGACAGCTGAAAAACCCTAGGGGAGACCCCTTGATGGATTTGACGCCAGAGGAGTCGCGAGCCGCGCGAGAACTCCTGCACTGGTCGCAAGTGCGCCTCGGCGCCAAGGCCAGCCTAGGGGAGGGGACCATTCGCGACTTCGAGAACGGGATCAGAATTCTGCGGGCCGAGAAACGAACCCGCATCCGTCGCGCTTTTGAGGCGGCGGGCGTCGTGTTCACGGCGAAGGGGCCCTCGCTTTCGGCCGTCAGGCCCGAAATGAATGGCTATCGCCATAAACAGCGCCGCTAAGCTAGTCCCGCTGCCGAGCGCTGCTGGCAGCGAGCTAACTGTCCACGCAAACCGGAGGTCGCGTCCTCCGTGAGGCCTGTGAGCACTCGTGGACGTTCGCCGGAGAGCTTCGACTTCAAGCTGGTTCAACCTCGACCAGGCAAATGAACGACGCGCATGGCTGACTTATTTGCAGGGCAGGACCGCGGCCGCGCGTTGCCGGCGTTCCCGAAGGGGAAGTCAGAGACTCCTCGATCTTCGAGGCGGCATCAACTTTCCGGAAACCCGTATCGCAGCTTTTGGCCGGTGCCCGGCTGCTTGACAGCGTCAAGTCCCAGTCGCGTGTGTTCGTGCTTGGCAAAAGCTTTCGCGTCCGCTTCGGAACCGAAACCCTTGATGGTGACAACGCCATCCTCGATAACGCGCACGTAATACCTGTCTTCCAGCGTGTCGATTTCGACCGAATCCATTACGATTGACTTGTTCATTGACGGCCCACCTGAAGAAGATCCACCCCGCAGCCAAACGTCGCCGGCTAAGGATTGTTCCGCACTCAACTGATAAAACATCTGATCAGATAATCGGAGCACTCTGCGGCCCGGAGGGCAACGTGTTGCCTTTGCGAGGCCGCGCTTTGCCAAGTTGGACAAACATACGATTTTACTAAAATGGAAGGAACTGATGGGACTGCTCCGGCTTGAGTCGCGGTTCGTGGAGTCGCGCGTGCATGACCAGCGGCAAAGACCGGCTTTCCTTCATCGAGTTCCAATCGCCCACCTTGGTCGAGAAAGCTCCCGAAGGCGGCGAATGGCTGCACGAGATCAAGTACGACGGTTACCGAACCCAGCTCATCGTGGAAGGCGCAACAGCGCGAGCCTTCACGCGCCGCGGCTATGACTGGTCGCATCGCTACAGGAGGATTGTCCAGGCGGCGGCGGGCTTGCCGGTGAAATCTGCGATCATTGATGGCGAGGCTGTCGTTCTCGGCGACACCGGCTTGCCTGACTACCAGGCGCTGGAGCGCGAGTTGGGCAACGCAAACTCTTCGAGATTGATCTTCTATGCCTTCGACCTGCTGCACCTCGACGGTCGCGATCTGCGACAGCAGCCGCTGGTCGAGCGCAAGGCAGCGCTCGAAACGCTGCTGAAGGACAGCGCGCCGACGCTGACCTATGCCGAGCATCTGGAGGTGAGCGGCAGGGAGATGTTCGATCATGCCTGCCGGATGGGCCTGGAGGGGATCGTGTCGAAGCGCGCGGACGCGCCCTACCGTTCCGGCGTGCAGACGAGCTGGGTCAAGGTCAAATGCATCAAGAGCGACACCTTTCCGATCGTCGCGTTCGTCGAGAAGCTTGGTGCTGAGCCGCGCCGGATCGCATCGCTCTATATCGGCAAGCGCGAGGGCGATCGGCTGCTTTATGCAGGCAAGGCTCAGAGCGGTTATACGCTTGAAGTGGCGCGACGCGTTCGCGAACGGCTCGATCCGCTGATCATCGGCAAATCGCCTTTGTCGGAGCCCATTGTGAAGCCAAAGGCGACCTGGGTGAGACCCGAAGTCCTGGCCGAGGTGCAGTTCAGCGGCGTTACCGATCGCGGGATCTTGCGCGAAGCCGTGTTCAAGGGGCTCCGCGAGGACCTGGTGGCCGTCCCGCCAAAGCCGCCGGCGCCGTCGAAACGAAGAGCGGACCGAGATCACGGCGTGCCGCGTGAGAATATCTTGCAGCTGCTGCCCGATGCGGTTTCGCCTTCCAAGGATGAGCTCGTTCGCTATTGGAGTCTGGTCGCCGATCAGGCGCTGGTGCACCTCGGCCGTCGCCCACTGAAGCTCGTCCGTCATGCCTTCGGGGCAACTTTCTACCACAAGGGACCGCTGCCCGAGATCCCGGCAGCGGTGCACCAGCTGCGCGTCGAGAAGCGAGAAGGTGGGGAGGGCACTCGGGTCTGGGTCGACGACCTCGACGGCTTGCTCGGGCTGGTCGAAATGGATGCTGTCGAGCTCCACCCGTGGAATGCCACGGTGGATGACATCGAGCATGCCGACCGGATCGTGCTGGATCTCGACCCTGGTGAGGGCGTGGAATGGGCGCAAGTGACTGAGACCGCGCTGGCGCTGCGCGACATCATGGCAGCGTCAGGTCTGGAAAGCTGGCCGAAGGTCACGGGCGGCAAGGGCATTCACTTGATGGCGCCGCTGGCGGCGAAGATGACCCACGACGGCGCGCGGCAGCTCGCCAGGTCGATTGCACAGGTCCTCGCCGACGCAGAACCCGACCGCTACTTGCTGTCGGCCGCGCCGGTGGCCCGCAAGGGCCGCATCTTCATCGATTATCTGCGCAACGGACGCGGCAACACGGCCGCCGGCGCTTTTTCGCCGCGGGCCCGCGCCGGCTTCCCCATCGCGCATCCCGTTACTTGGGTGCAGGTAGAGCGGCGTATCCGGCCGGATGCGTTTACCATGGACCATCCGTTCAGGGCGGCTCAGCGAAATGCGGCGTAGCGGGCGAGGCCCGTGAAGATCATCTCGAATCTGCGTTCTTAGGCATAGGCGATTGAATTTTCGGGCGGAACCAGTTTCCAAGAACGCAAATTGCTGGCATGATCATATAAGGGCCTATGCATATTTTGATTCGATGGCCCCTGTTCCTGGTAACCGACGGCTCCCCATCGCCCCCCGCCCATGCCGTCGGTTGCCTCATTTCGAAATCCCAAATTAAGGACGCAGCCCCGACCGGTCGAGCAGGGCTGTGGTACGCCGCAAGGTCTTTGGCCTTGTGGCCGACGGCAATCACGAGCCGAACCAAAATAGCGCCAGAAGGGCCACAAAGATTGCGGCCGCGGCGACGGTGCCCCACATGAAGACCCTGCTGGTGCCACGCTGCTCCTCCTCGCGGGATAGGTTGTTAGCCATGTCAAGTCTCCTTCGCAGTATCTCCGCACAAGTGCGAACGCCTGTCAGCGGCTCGCCACCGCCCTTGCTTCGCGCTCCAGCGTCGCACGATCGTTTCCGTGCTTTTTGATGAGGTCGCGAGCCTCGGGGATTGTCAGCTGGAATTTCCTCGCGAAGTGGGCGACCTCATATTCCTCATCGCCTGACACGCGGCCGCGGTCGCGGAAATCACGCTTGGTCGTGTCGTCTGCCATGGTTGTTCCTCCTGGATAGGAATAAAACCGCCTCCCTTTGGGAATGTTCCAGCCTCTGGAAGGTTGGTATGCGGACGCGGCTTCCGTCCTGTCAGCGACGCTTTTCGAGGAGCCGCGGGCCTGCTGCTCGTCATGCCCACTCCCGTCACTCTCGCCACGGAACAATCCGCAGTCCTTGTGGTTCGGGCGCACCCAACCAGGAGGAACAAACTATGTCTGAATCCCGCGAATGGCTGATCCAGTGGCTGAGGGATGCTCACGCGATGGAAGAGCAAGCCGAGACGATGCTGTCCGGCCAGCTGGGCCGGCTCGAGAGCTATCCGGAACTCAGCGAACGCATCCGCGCTCACCTCGCCGAGACCAAGGAGCAGGCGAGACGATTGAAGTCTTGCCTGGAAGGCCTGGAAGAAGGTTCGTCAACACTGAAGGACGCAGGCGGAAAACTGACCGCAATGGCGCAGTCGATCAGCGGCGTGTTCGCCGGCGACGAGGTGATGAAAGGCTCTCTGGCCAGCTACACCTTCGAGCATATGGAGATCGCTTCCTATACGATCCTCATGGCTGCCGCTGAAGCCGTGGGTGAAGCCGAGATTGCTCGGGTCTGTGAGCAGAACCTGCGCGAAGAAGAAGCGATGGCCGAGTGGCTGAAGGACAATCTTCCGCAGGTCACCGAGACATTCCTCGCCCGGGCCGATGCCGACAGCGACAGCGCCAAGCGCTAGTTCGCGTCCTACAGGTGAAACGAGGCGGCGTTGGCCGCCGCCTCGGTCCCATCAAGCGTGCTTCGGCTGGGCTGCCTTTCCAGTTGGGAGCGGAACTGCTCCCTCCTCGATGAGGATGTCCTTCCGGCGGGCAAAGGCAACGAAGACGCCTCTCGCCGTTTCTGCGTCGATTTCGCCGGCCAAGGCGGCCTTGCAGGCACGCATCGCCGCCTTCTGCTCAGGGCTGTTGCCACACCAGTCGGCGACGAACTGATAGGCATCTACGACAGTGTTCAGCTGACGCGGAAATCCCAGTCCGACCCAGACGCGGATCGGCTTTTCGAACGGTTTTGCAAGCATCGTGACTGCCTCCTTTTTGCGGCTACGCAGTCACGCCGCTGCCTGGGCCCTTGCCGGTCATCCAAGGCAAAGTGACACTCACGTCCTCGTGGATTTTGACCGACTTTGCGAAGCCGCAGAACGCGTCTCTGGCCGCCGTTAGCGGATAGTCGCTGTCGAATGCTCGCTGACAGGCACGCAGGGCGGTCTCGTAGATGGTGCCGCGTCTGTTCTTGGGCCATTCGTAGAGAAATTCCAGGGCGTCATCGAGGCACGCGATTTCCTGGATGAGGCTGTTCCCGCTCTTCACGAAAACAGGGCTGTCAAACATCCGATCGTTCATAAGATCCTCCAAGTCGAACGAACAATTTGAGTTCTGAGACGGGCCGGAACCTTCAACGATCCTGGCCTGGCTGCGATATGGGTTTGCGGTTTTTGGCCGTCAAGATGAGGGCGCGTGCGGGAGCGTTCGGCTCGATGGGAACCTTCCGCGGGTCTTGCTGTTCGGTACGCAGCGGCGGGGCGAACCTTTGCTCCGAAATGAGGGCCGCCATCCGTGAGCGAGTCATGTGGCCCGCTCTTGCGAAAACCCGCCCGCGCTCCTCCCCGGGCGGGTTTTTGCCGGAGCAATTCTAGAAAGCGTGACTCGGGTTTCCGTCCGGAACTGCCGGCACGCACAGTCTTCCTTACGCCGGCCGCTGAACCACCGGTGGCTTTCGCGCGGGAGGCTTGCTGGTGGTCACCAGCCTGACCTTGTCGATGTCCACTGTAACCGGTACGCCGAGCTTCACGGTCACCCGGTCCCCATTGACGCGCGTTACATCTCCGACGAGCTCGATCGGCTGGCCTCTCTTCACGGTCGACGTGCGGTCGATGATCGAATGCGGCTGCTCATAGGAGGGAATCGACACGCTGACGCGGTCCTCCGTCACCCGCCGGCGAACCGTTGCGGTGATGGCAACCTCGTCTCCGACCTTGATGCCTCTTGCCATAGACGCAAGACTGGTGCGGTCGGCGGATTCGTCAAGCGATCGCTAATGTATCTTTGCGCACTTTCCAGCGCGTGCCTTGGCACGCGTGCAAGAAAACCGGATCTGGCTCGTCAACAGGCTACTTCCTGAACGACAGTGCCTTCGCCTCGCGAACGAGCGAACCCCAATTCAAGCCTAGGAAAGAAACAAGTTCCAAAGCCTGCGCTTCGGTAATGCCGATCTCCCGGACAAGCCGTTGAACAACAGCTTCCTGTGACTGACTGTCAGATGTGAGCGCCATGGGAAGTCCCCTATGGCGGCGCAACGTTCAAGTCAGAAATTAGTTCCCGCCAATTCCGGGCTTGGCTGCCACCGGCGGTCCGTTATTGGCTGGAAGCGAGCTTCTGGATACGCCCTTTGTCCAGACGGAACACCCCCTCGGTGCCGCCCTGGCGCTCGAAGTCGGTCTGGAGTTCGTCCCACGTACCCAGATATTTGCCGCATTCGGCACAATGGATTTGGGTAATGGGTTGAGCATCGATGGGGATCTGCAACCGGATCACACCGCAAAACGGGCATTCCAATTTGTGATCCAGATACCTACCGGCGATCATCGCCCACCATCTCGCAATCGGCAGGTCTGCGCAAGCCGCCGATTCTTGTGCATGCCGCCAGGAGGCACAAGCGATTCTGGGGCAACGAGACGCAGCACTTCGCCACGCCCTCCGACATCGCGCGCCCGCCTGTCTGTATCTTATGCATAACGCGTTCATGACCGGCGAGACCATCCAAAACGATGGCTGGTGTGAGCGGGCGAGGCAGACGGCTGCCGTGCCGGGCCTTCGCGATGCAATGGCATTTTCGGCGCAACGCTAATATACATGACGCCCGAATGAGCAGCGCCTCCGCACACGAGGAATGCCATGCGAAGGGTCATCTTCACAGCCATGTGCATTGCCGCCGCAACAGGCGCCAATGCGCATGATTGGTACGAAGACAAGATTGACCCGGTAACGAGATTCAAGTGCTGCGGCAGTCAAGATTGCCGCGCCATCCCTCAGTCTTCGGTGCGGTCCAGAGCCGACGGCGGCTATACCTATTTGCCCGACGGTTTCAACATCCCGCGAGACCGGGTTCAGGAATCACCGGATGGCCAATATCATATCTGCGAAAACAACTACGTGATAACCAATCAGCCCTATTTGCGCTGCTTCTTCGCGCCGCGGCTCAAGGTTTCTCGGCTGGTCGCACGCTGAGGGGATGGCCGTTTTTCGGAAAGGTCCATCGACCGGCTCAAGCGGCGGCGTGAACTAGACGCCCGAGTGCCTCGCCCTGATGATTCTGGCTTCCCGCAACAGCGCAGGACGATCGCGTCCAACCGCTTTTATCAGCCTCCTGGCTTGCGCGTCCGAAATGCCTGTTTTCTGTTTCAGCAAAATGACGAGCTGCTTGTCGTCGATCCGGTTATGGGAACTGCTTTCGCCGGGTTCGGTCATTGTTGGATCCTCCTCCGACCGAACGGAAAGAAGCCCTGAAAGGTTTCATCGCGTTGTTGCTTTTCGTAGGCGATTGGTACCGCCGATCGCATGGCGGCAAATCAGCCTTCGCCAGGCCGTCTGAAACGGCAAAACGGCCTTTGGTCCTCAACTGCAGCACATTTGCAGCGGTCGGCCGTTCCGGGCGGATGTCGGATTTGAGCGCATTGCAGACCGACGCCGGCCGCCTCCGTGCGTGCGCTGCTCTAAGCGGCCTCTGCATGCTTCATCAGGTAGCGCTCTGGCGTTCCATCTCCAATTCGGCCTTCAGGCTTTCGATGTCGCGAAAAATCGAGGCGACCGCCAGTGTGCGTCCCTTGCGCTTGAAACGCAGGAGGCAATCTTTGGCGGCGATGTCGCCTTCCACCGCGATCTCGTCCCATCGCTCCGCATGTCCAACGTAGTTGATCGGGACGTCATAATGCTGGCTCCAGAAGAACGGGACGGCAGTGTATTTCTCGCGCTGTCCGAGCATGTTCAGAGCAGCCGTCTGCCCCTGCCTTTCTGCGACCACCCAGTGCTCGACCCTGATGTTTTCGCCGGAGTGGGGATCGGGCCATCGCGCAATGTCGCCTGCCGCGAAAACGCCCGGCGCGCTCGTCTCCAGAAAGGCATCCACCATGATGCCGCGGTCGAGCCTGAGCCCAGCCTTTTCGGCAAGCCCGAGCCGCGGCCGCACGCCGATGCCAGCGACGATGAGATCCGCGGTCAGCGTAAGGCCGCTGCTCAGTTGCACGTTCGTGCCGTCGATGGCGGTCGCGGTGTCCTTGAGATGAAAGACGACGCCATTTTGCTCGTGGAGGCTGCGGATGAAGTCGCCCATCTGCGGCCCGAGGACCCGCTCCATCGGCCGTTCGTCGGGCGCGACGACATGAACTTCGATGTTCCGCGCACGCAGGGACGCGGCAACCTCGAGGCCGATGAAACTGGCGCCCAGCACGATGGCGCTGCGGGCCGTCTCGGCTTCCTCGATAATCGTGCTGCAGTCGGAGAGCGAGCGCAGCGTATGGACCTGTGGCTGATCGGCGCCCGGGATCGTGAGGCGGACCGGTTCGGCTCCCGTAGCAAGCAGCAAACGGTCGTAGGCAGTTCGGTTCCCGTCTGCGTGCACGACCTCGCCGGACCGGACATCGATGTCGGCGACGCTGGCTTTGAGGCGCAGATCAATGCCGCTCTTGGCATAGAAGCTTTCCCGACGCAGCGGAACCCAGTCCGACGGCGCCTTGCCGGCGAGGTAGTCCTTGGAAAGGTTGGGGCGATCGACGGGCGGCGCCTCGTCGTCGCTGAGCATGACAATGCTGCCCTGATGGCCTTCACGACGCAGTCTTTCGGCGGCTGCGAAACCGGCCGCGCCGCCTCCGACGATCACGATTCTGCCGGCAAACTGGCCAGCGCCTCCGCTGCCGGGCGTTTGAGCCGCTCGCTTGCGCTTCTCGCCCACGAATATGCGATCGCCGCGATGTTCCACCGACCAGCAGGCGAGTGGACTGAACGCAGGCGCACGCACGGCTTCGCCGGTGCGCAAATCGAAGCAGGCGTGGTGCCACGGACATCGAACGGTATCCTCCACGACAAGACCGTCGACCAGCGGCCCGCCATAATGCGTGCACGCCGCTCCGATTGCGAAGACCTCTGTCCCGCGGCGCACCAACAGCACCTGTTCATCGCCACAGTGACCGACCAGCTTTGCGCCATCGGCAAGGTCGGCTAGCGCAATGCCTTGGGCCAGATCCGGTCCGTTCGATTTAGAGTGGTCTTGAGCCATCTTCTTTCTCCCTGCGCTATTCGATTGGAGTCCGACCGAGCCAGACTGACTCCCGACGCTGGTTTGGGCAAATCAACGATCGCCTGGCCTGCTTTGCGCCAGTCGATGGGCAAAGTTCGAGGCCTGTCACGACATCGACACCCATCCTTTGGTGACCGTAGCGGCCGACGAATGATTTGATGGAGTTTCGTCAGATCGGTTTCCAAACGGACCCAAAGATTTTCGCAAACTCCCGCCACACCGGGGTAGATCGAAGCGCAGAGGCAGCGTGGGGAACAGTCCGTTCGGCTGGAGTTGTGGACAGCCTCGACCCCGATGGGGAGGCGGGCCGGACCGTCGCGCTCGCCTATCCATGACTGATGCGGCGTAAGTCGCTGAAATCCTTAACGCGATTTTCATTTCGCTCGTTTAGCCACTAGGCATGAGAAATTCCGACCAGCCCGGCCCAGGTTCAGCCCTTCAGGGGCAAAGCGAAGCCGTGGAAGCGGGAATTCTGCGGGATCAGTTCGCTGACCTGAAGAAGGGCCTTTTCATCTCGATGCCCATCGGCACCGTTCTCTCGGCCCTGATCCTGGCCGTGCAGATGCTCTCGGGCGGTGGCCCGGCGGCGGCGCTGTGGTTTGTGGCGGTCACCATCATCAACGGCGCCCGCATAGGACTGGCCCTCACCCAGCCGGAAATTGCCTTTAATGGGCCCGATGGCCGGTCGAGGCCGGTCGATGCGCGACTTTCCGTTTACGGGCTGTTAGCGCTGGCATCGGGCATCGCCTGGTCTTTTCTGGCCGTGCTGTCGGATGGATACACCACCCCCCAGGCGCCGCTCTATCTGATCGTGCTCGCCGGCCTGTCGGCCGGTTCGGTCACCTATGGTGCGTCATACGCGCCGGCTTCGATCAACTTCTTGACATTGCCGCTTCTGATCGCCGCAGGATGCGTGTTGGCGAAAGGCAATATCGAGAACTACGTCCTCGGCCTCACGGTCCTGCTTTTTCTTGGAGGCATGATCAGAAGCTCGCTGCTCGGGCAGACCCGCTTCAAGGAGACGAGCCGCCTCAAATACGAGGCGAGGGCGTTCGCAGCCCGGATGGAACGAAACTCCAGGTGCGATCCGCTGACGAACTTGCTCAACAGGCACGGGCTCGAGCACGCAATCGGCGAGATGGGTTTTTCCGACGGTCCGTTCGTGACCATGCTGATCGATCTCGACGGCTTCAAATCCGTCAACGACACCTATGGTCACAATATCGGCGACGACCTGCTGGTCCGGGTCGCGCGCAGGATAGAGAGCCACGCGCCGCCGGGGGCAACGATCGCGCGCATCGGCGGCGACGAGTTCGTGCTGCTCTTTCCCGCCGCAAGCTCGCAGCACTCGATAGACGAGCTTGCGTCCTTGATCATCGCGGCCATCGCCAATCCGGATCCGGCATTGAAATCGGTGCGTGTCGGCGCCTCGATCGGTATATACGTATCGGAGACACCGCGACTGACGGAGATGCTGCTGCGCGCCGACTTCGCGCTTTACGCGGCCAAGCGCAGCGGCAGGAACGAATACTGCCTCTTCGATGCCGAGCTCGATCACGGGCTCGAACGCAAGCACTGCATCGAGCGCGACCTGCGCGCAGCTATCGAGAGAGGCACGCTTTGCTCATGGTTCCAGCCCATCGTGCGGCTGGACACGCAAGCGGTCGCCGGCTTCGAAGCGCTGCTGCGGTGGCAGCACCCGGTTCACGGCGCCATTCCCCCGCCGGAGATCGTGACAGCGGCACGCGAAACCGGTCTGCTTTCCTTGCTGACGGAGAAGGTCTTTCTCAATTGCTGCTCCATGATCGAGGAACTGGCGAGGAAAGGGCGCCAGGATGTGCGCGTTGCGATGAATCTGTCGCCGCGTGAACTCGAGGCAGGCAATGTCGACGATATGATGCTGGACATCCTGAAGACGAGGAATGTCCCCGCGGCCATGCTCGAGATAGAGATTACCGAAGAGGCGCCCGTGGATCGCGCCCGGGTCGACGAAAAGCTGGAACGCCTGGCGGACGCGGGCATATCGATCGTGCTGGACGATTTCGGCACCGGCTTTTCGACCCTGGTTTCGCTGAAGGACAGTCGGATCCGCAAGATTAAGATCGACAAGGACTTCGTTCGCGATCTGGCCAAATCCGTGGAAGATCAGGCGCTGGTCAAGGCCGTCATCGATCTCGGACGAACGCTTGGCATAGAGGTCATGGCGGAGGGGGTCGAAACGGACGCCGATCGCCTGATCCTGCGCTCGCTCGATTGCATGATCGGGCAGGGCTTCCTCTTCTCGGCAGCGCTTCCCATGCACGATGCGCTGGCCTTCGAGCCGAGGCATTTCGACACCTCTGCCGCCGCAAATGCCGCCTTTGATCCCGGGCAACTCCCGTCGCGCCGAACCGGCAGCGCCGCCTAAGGGGGTGGGCGGCTGCGGCTGCCCAACTCCTGTGTCAGAGAGCCTCGAATGACCACTGTCGGCGACTTGGATGTCAGGCCGGCAGGCCGTTTTGCTTTCGCAGGCTCTTGTCGAAGGCGGATTCGGGAACGAAACGGCGCAGCAAGCTGATCTGGCGAGCCATTTTTCCGGCAGCATAGCGCCTCCGTGGAACGGAGGCGGTCGCCGCTTGCAAGACCGTCTTGGCCACGACCTCGGGCGCATCGCCTGTCTCGATGGCTTTCCGCAGAACCACATCCATGCCGGCGCGCGCGATGCCATAGATGTCCAGCAACTGATCGGGCCTGGCGAGATTTTCTTCAAACGACGTGCGGGTGTAGGCGGGCTCGACCAGCACCACGCGAATTCCGAACGAGCGCAGTTCATGGTCCAGCGATTCTGAATAGCCTTCGATCGCATGCTTGGTCGACGCATAGAGAGCGGAATAGGGAGCCGGAATCAGGCCCAGCACGGAACTCAAATTCACGATTCTGCCGCTGCGTTGGTGTCGCATTGTCGGCAGCACCGCGTTGGTCATCCGGATGACACCAAAGACATTCACATCGAAAAGCGCCT
Source organism: Mesorhizobium sp. WSM4887 (assembly GCF_029625865.1). Lineage (NCBI taxonomy): Bacteria > Pseudomonadati > Pseudomonadota > Alphaproteobacteria > Hyphomicrobiales > Phyllobacteriaceae > Mesorhizobium > Mesorhizobium sp. WSM4887. Next base: position 129,861 of record NZ_JARTVP010000009.1, on the reverse strand, counting down.
GAGCCTGCGCAGTCGAGGACTCCTCCGCGCCGCCAAGCAGGCCGATGCCGGCATTGTTGACCAGCAAGTCTATGCGCCCTGTTTCGGCCAGCACCTCTTCGACCAGCTTCGATACGGACGCGTCGTCGGTCACGTCGCCGGTCAGCATGGCAACGCCATCGGACTGTTCGGAGACCGCGCGACGGCTGGTTCCGAACACGCGAAAGCCCACGTTCCGGAGGGCTGCAGCTGTTGCGCGCCCGATGCCCGAGGATGCCCCTGTGACGAGGGCGACGCCAGGATTGGTCTTGGTCATGAGATCACTTTCTTGCGGCTGGAATGGGGAAATCGGAAGGCGGAAGCAAATGCGTCAGCCAGGAGCGGCTCGACCGTTCGCGCCGTGCCCGTCCCAGCGCCGGAACAGCGCGCTGGCGTTCACACCTCCGAAGCCAAAACCATTGGAGATCGCGTAGTCCATTTCCATTGGCCGGGCTTGGTTCGCGACGAAGTCAATCCCGTCGCCGGCCGGATCGGGCGCGCCCAGATTGAGGGTTGGCGGCGCCACCTGGTCCCTGAGCGCCAATATCGTGAAGATCGCGCCGAGACCGCCGGCGGCGCCGAGCAGGTGTCCGGTCGCCGACTTGGTCCCGCTGACGGCGATCGAGAAATCCGCGCCGAACACCCTTTTGATCGCTTCGATTTCTCCCAGGTCGCCCACCGGCGTGGAGGTCGCATGCGCATTGAGGTGGCGGATCTCGCGTGGCGAGATGCCGGCCTGGGCGATCGCGATCTCCATGGCGCGTCGCGCGCCATCGCCGTCCTCGGGGCCGGAAGTGACATGATGGGCATCCGCCGTGGTGCCGTAGCCGACGACCTCGGCGAGCGGTTTCGCGCCGCGAGCCAGCGCATGGCTCAATTCCTCGATGACCAGGATGCCGGCGCCTTCGCCCATGACGAACCCGTCCCGCGACAGGTCGAACGGACGAGAGGCCTGATCGGGACGGTGATTGAAGGAGGTCGAAAGCGAGCGTGCCGCTGCGAAGCCGCCCAAGCTGACGGTGTTCATGCATGCCTCGGTGCCGCCGCACAAAGCGACATCGGCCTCATTGGCGCGGATGATGCGAGCCGCATCGCCGATCGCCTGAATGCCGGCGGCGCATGCGGTTACCGGTGCGCCGATGTGGCCTTTGAAGCCGTAGCGGATCGAGACGTGGCCAGCCGCGAGGTTCACCAGGAAAGATGGCACCGTGAACGGCGAAAGGCGCCGAACGCCGCGCTGGTCGACGGTCCGGACAGCCTCGGTGATGGCGGGAAAACCTCCGACACCTGAAGCGATGATCGTCGCCGTGCGAAGCCGATCCTTTTCCAAGGCCGGTTTCCATCTCGCCTGGGCAAGCGCCTCTTCTGCTGCGGCCAGCGCGAACAGGATGAAGCGGTCGACCTTACGCTGATCCTTCGGAGTCAGGAAAGCGTTCGGATCGAGGCCGGCTTCGGGATCTTCTTCCAGGGAGGGAACCACGCCGCCGATCTTCGCCGGCAAATCTTCCACCACGTCGTCCGCGAGCCTGCGGATGCCAGAGCGGCCGGCCAGGAGACGCGACCAGGACGTCTCGACATCGGCCGCAAGCGGCGTGACCGCGCCCATGCCCGTTACAACGATCCGTCGCATCTATTCTCCTATCAATCCCAGTCGTCAGTCCCGCGCGGTTCAAGCCGTGACTGCGTCGCGAACCTGTTCGGCCGCCGCATCCAGAAAGGCCTGAGCGAGGTCGGGATCGTTGACGACGCGCGACAACGTCAGCGCGCCGACCATCGTCGAAAGAATGGCCATGGCCTTGCTGTTGGGCTCGTCTACGTCGGTCGCGGCGATCAAACGGCCGATGATTTCGAGATACTGCTTGATGCCGGCTTCGAATGACCCTTTCACGTCGGCCCCCTGTCTGGCGGCATCCGAGCCGAGCGCCGCGACCGGGCAGCCGTCCATCCTTTGCTCGCGATGGCCCATGCTGAGGTAAAATGCCATCACCGCCCCAAGCGGATCGCGGGGATTGGCTGCGGTCGCCGTCGCCCATCGGGCAGCCGTACTCTCCACCGCCCGTCTGGAAGCCTGTGCGACCAAGTCCTCCTTCGACGCGAACTGCTTGTAGAAGGCGCCTTGGGTCAGCCCGGCACCCTTCATCAGATCCTTGAGGCCGATGCCGTCGAACCCATGTTCCCGAAAAAGGCGGCTGGCCACGTCGATCACGGTCTGCCGGTTCTTCTCAGCCTGAATGCGGCTCACGCGCATGATCGGCCTCCATATTTAGATTGCGTACGAAATCTATATGCCATTTAGAGACTGAACGCAATCTATTTAGGATTCGGGATAGGCGGCTCGTCGGGGGCTCAGGTTTGCTGCAGGCCAAATGCGCCCCGCCGACCGGGATTCCGTGAGCTTCTCGTTGCCGGGCCACCGCGAACAGCTCTACGCGTTGTCGAGATCCGGTGGGGAGGTGATCCACCGGGGCCGACAAGCATCTGCGCGCCAACACGCCGCCGGGCTAACCGCCACGCAGCGTGCAACTGCCGGCACCAGAGGATCTGTTCGAAGGCTATGCGGCAGCGTCCCGGCGAACACCGCCGTCGCCGGCCCGAATCGCCGGCGTTGGGCGTCACCGCCTTGCGAAGCTGAAGGCGAAATGGCTGCCGCGATGATAGACAGCGGCATAGACGACCGGTGTCCCGGTCGCATCGAAACAGGTTTCCGTAATGAGCAGCGCCGGCCCAAAATCGCGCAGGTCGTTGCGTTGCACGATTTCGTCCGGCAGCGTCACGGCTGAAACCGAGGCGGCCGACATACGCGGCTGATGGCGGTTTTTCTCCAACAGCGCGAGCAGCGAACCACTCCATTCGATGTCGAAAAGGCGGCCGGGCAAAAGGCCGCGCGGCACGTAATCCAGCGAGTAGATCAGGGGCACGTCGTTGTGCAGCCGCAGCCGTTCAAGCCTTATGACGCGCTCTCCGTCGGCCAGCCGCAATTGCTGCTGGATCACCGGATCGGGCGTTTCCTCGGCGATCGACAGAACCTTGTTGATGGTGTCGTAGCCATAATGGCGCGACATGTCGGTCACGCTTTCGAACATGGTGATCGGCCGGTCGACCTGCACGGCAGAGTTCGCCGTGACAAAGCGGCCGAGGCCGTGGGTGACGGAAATGGCGCCGTCCTGTTCGAGAAGTTTCAGCGCTTCGCGCAGGGCAGGGCGCGAGATGCGGAAGCGCTGCGTCAACTGCGACTCGGTCGGCAGCCGGTCGCCGGGCTTGAGCCCCTCGCTTCTGATCAGGTCGGCAAGGCGGTCGCGGAGCTGGACCGCCAGTGTGCGCGCATCGCGAAGCGGCTCGTCCAAGTCCTTTATCCCCATTGTGCCAACTCTCCTTTTGTTGTCGGACAATCGCGGCTAGGTCAAGCGGGGCATGTCGTGGCGCCTGAATTTGCTGCATACGCAAATGGACCGAAGCCGGTCCGCAAAATTTCTCTTGAAATGCGCTCATTGAGATGTCAGTTGTCTTACAACATAAGCGATCGAGGGAACGATGCTCAATTTCGACGAAGCCCGGTTTGTACGCATTCAATCGGGGGCGGTGGCTTTGCGGGAGCGCATCGAAACCGCCGTTGCGCAATGTCTCGCCGGCGGGGCTCAAAACATCTTCTTCCTCGGCACCGGCGGCGCGGCGATTCTGATGCATCCGGCCGCGCAATTGCTGCAGCGCCGGTCCGGCTTTCCCGCCTTCGTCGATATCACTGCCGAGCTGCAGCTTGCCCAATCCGTGCACCTGACCGAGAAGTCGATCGTCGTGCTGCCTTCGCTCTCGGGCACCACCAAGGAAAGCGTGGCGCTGCTGGCCAGGATCAAGGAGATCGGAGCGACGGTAATCACGCTGGTCGGGCATGAGGACACGCCGCTCAGCAGGGGCGGCGATCACGTCTTCGTCAACTTCGCTGAGGACGACACCTCCTGCGAGTCCTTCTACCTCCAGTCGCTGTTCATCGCGCTTTCGGTGCTGAAGCATCGCGGCGAGCTGGCCGAATCCGAACGGATTTTCGCCGAGCTGGCGCAGTTGCCGCGATTGCTGCTGGAGGTGAAGCGGAGCTATGAAAAGCAAGCCGCCGACTTCGCCCAAAAACTGTCCGCCTCCGACTATCACATCATAACCGGCGCCGGGAACGTCTGGCCGCAGGCTTGGTATTACGGCATGTGCATCCTGGAAGAGATGCAATGGATCCGAACCCGTCCGGTGCATGCCTCCGATTTTTTCCACGGCACGCTGGAGCTGGTGGAAAAAGACGTGAGCGTTGTTCTCTTCAAGGGCGAGGACAGCGCCCGGCCGCTGGCCGAGCGGGTCGAGAATTTCGCAGCTAACTACACGGACAAGTCGACGGTGCTCGACACGGCCGCCTTCGAACTGCCCGGCATTTCTGCGGACGTGCGCGCGCTGGTTTCGCCGGTCGTGCTGGCCACCGCCCTCGAACGCGTCAGTGCTCATCTCGAGATGATCCGCAACCACCCGCTGACGACGCGCCGCTACTACAAACGCGTAGCCTATTGAGCGCGTGCCTTTAGCAGCAGCGCTTCATGGCGTAGCAGAGGGGATATGACGGCTCAATTTCGATTTGCCGCCGTCGGCGACAATTGCACTGACCGCCTCGGCTTGCCGATTGGGCGCTCGCTGGTCGGCGGCAACGCGCTCAACGTCGCCGTCCAGCTCGCCCGGCTTGGCAATAGGAGCTTCTATTTCGGTGCCGTTGGCCGCGACGCCGAAGGCGAGCGCACCCGCGCCGAGCTCGAAGCCAATCGGGTCGTGGTCGACCACCTGCGAGTCGGCGACCGCAACACCGCCTGGACCGACATCAAAGTGTTGCCGTCAGGTGAGCGGCTGATCGCCGCCGAGGATTTCGGCGCCTGCGCCGGATACGCGCCGCACGAGGCCGAACTTGCCATCATGGAGGCGATGGATCACGTCCATATCGGCTGGCTGGATGACGGCGGCGCCTTGCGCTGGCGCCTGTCGCGGGCAGGCGTCAGCGTCTCGCAGGACATTTCGGTCAACGCCGATCCGGCCAATCTCGGCGTCGAGGGCCTGAGCATAGCCTTCTGCTCGACCGGCGAACCCTATGGTGCCGCGGCGGCGATGGCGGCGGATCTTCTGTCGCGCGGCGCAGGCTGCGCCGTCGTCATGCGCGGTGCCGAGGGGTCGATGGCGTTCACTGCCCGCGAGCGCGCCGAGACCGGCATCCGTCCGGTCGAGGTCGTCGACACGACCGGCGCCGGCGACAGTTTCATTGCCGGCTTTCTCCACGCCTGGCTGGCCAAAAAGCCGCTGTTGCAATGTCTCGAAAGCGGCCGCGATCGCGCCGCGCTGACCTGCTGCCATCTCGGCGGCTTCCCCCAGGAGGGAATGCCGCACTGAAGTTCAGCGCTTCAGCGAGCGCCCGAACCGTTCCTCGATGCGGGACTGCAGGAATTCGAGCCCGATCGACAGCAGCCAGTAGATCATCGAGGCGGTGATCAGCATCTCGATGTGCCGGAACTCGGTCTGGCCCTGCGTGCGCGCCAGATACATGATCTCCCATACGCCGACCACCGAAATCAGCGAGGAATCCTTCAGCATCGCGATGAACTGGTTGCCGGTCGGGGGAACGATGACGCGCATCGCTTGCGGCAGGATCACCAGGAACATCGTCTGGTTGGGGCTGAGGCCAAGCGCGGTGGCGCCCTCCGTCTGGCCGCGCGGAATGCTTTCGATGCCGGCCCGGAAAATTTCGGTCATGTAGGCGCCGTAGCAGAGCGACAGCGCCATGATGCCGGCGGGCACGGCCCCGATCACGTAGCCGACCTGCGGCAGGCCGAGATAGATGATGTAGATCTGCATCAGCAACGGCAGCCCGCGGAACAGCGAGGTGTAGAACGTTGCCAGGCCATAGACGACGCCGTTCTTGGAGAGCTTGGCTATGGCGCCGATGAAGGCGATGACCGTGGCTATGGCGATCGAAATGGCGGAGATGTAGAGCGTCGTCACCACGCCCTGCGAGACGAGGAAGCCGATCTTCCTGGCAATGAAAGAGAACGACAGGTCGAAGGAATAGAAGAACAGCATCAGCAGCACGAACAGCTCGATCCATACGGCCACGATCTGCTGTTTGCGCCCGAGTTGCTGCAGGGCTTTCCAGTTGGCCGCCGCGATCAGCGCGATCAGCACCGCCGAAACGCCCCGCGCTGCCGCGGGATTGGCGGCAAGCCATTCGAGGGAGCTCGGGACCAGCTTGCCGATCCAGTCGGCTTTGATGCCAAGGCCGTAGAGGCCTGCGGCGAACGCGGCAAGCGCCAGGCACATGCCGATGCGACGCGCCGCGTCCGGATAATTGAGCAGCAGTCTGCCGATCACCTGTCGATCTCCCTGTGGTCAGCGGGGGCGTTCGCGCCACCAGTCTTGCGCCTGTAGCTTCCAATAGGTGAGTTGCGCCGCGGCAAGCCCGACCGGCCCGCCCGCCCAGGTCAGTCCGAACCGTTCGAACAGCCGGTAACGGTCCGACTGGCCGAGTATCGCCTCGGCCACCACCTTGCCGGCCATGGCGGTGGTGTTGATGCCATGGCCGCCAAACGCCGTGAGATACCAGACGCCTGGCTGCAGCTGTCCGATCTGGGGCATCAGGTGCCGGGCGTAGGCCATCAGCCCCGACCAGGCGAGTTCGGTCTTGAGCGCAGCGAGCTGAGGATAGGTTCCGACCATCTCCCGGCGCAATTCCCTGGCCAGCGCTGCCGGCGAAGCGGCCCGCGTGGTGATGCGTCCACCCCAGAGCAGCCGCCGCCCGTCTTCCACGACGCGGTAGTAGTCGCCGGCGCGGCGGCTATCGCCTATGCCGTCGGTCGTCGCGATGGCGCTGGCGATGAGTTCCGGGGCCTCCTCGGTCAGCATCACATAGGTCGCAATCGGCAACATGGCCCGCCTCAACTGGCCGAGCAGCCGTCCTGTGTAGCCGCCGGTGGCGAACACCGCGTGCCGCGCGCGTACTTCGCCGTTTGCTGTGCGCATGGTCTTTTGCGGGCCGTCGAGTCTCGCCTCGACGGCGCTCGTCGCCTCGTGGATCCTGCCGCCCAGCCTCTCGATCTCGTCGGCGACGGAGCGCAGATAGTTGAGCGGATGCATGTGGAAGGCGTTGGGGTCGCGCAGGCCCTGATAGTAGCGCTCGGACTGCAGCACCGCGCGCACCTGGTCACGCTCGAGATATTCGAGCGGATAGTCGAAATCCCGCGCCAGCCGTTCGGCGTGGCCCTTCAGTTCGGCGCCGCCGTCATGGCGAAGCACGCCGATAATTCCGGGGCGAGGCTTTGCCGCCTTGATGTCGAGATCCTTGATCGTCTGCCGCACGAATTCGACGCCTTCGATCGACAATCGGTGCAGCTTCTGTGCCGCCGCGGTGCCGGCCATCGCGGCGATATTGTCGCTGCCGGTGGCGAAGCCGGGGCTGACGAAGCCGCCGTTGCGGCCCGAGGCGCCGAAGCCGACGCGCTCGGCTTCGAGCAGTACGACCTCGCGCCCGGCGCGGGCCAGTTGCAGCGCCGTCGTCAGACCGGCCAGTCCGCCGCCGACAATGACCGTGTCGCATTCGGCCAGACCCGCCAATGGTGGTCTGACCTTCTCGTCGGCAAGCGTGCGGCGATAGTAAGTATCGGGATAGGTCATGATGAATCGCATGAGAGCGGGCGGCCTTGAAAGCCGCCCGCGAAGAACGTCAGTCGGTGCTGTAGTTCTTGCCGTACCATTTGGTGGTCAGCGTGGCGAGCGTGCCGTCCTTTTTCATCTCGTCGATGATGCCGCCGACCTTGGTGGTCCACTCGGCGTCACCCTTGTCCGCGATCACCACCAGCGGCTCGCGGAAGGCGTAGTCGCCCTCAAGAATGCGCAGCGGATACCCGTTCTTGATGGCGTTCTGGGCGGTCTGCTCGGGCGCGATGACTGCATCGAGCCGCACGCCGTCCCCAAGTCTCAAATCGTCGAATGGCAGCATGGAATCGGCAAAGGTCCGGATCTCGCCCGGTTGCAGCTTATATTCGACTGGCGGAAGGCCCGGAGCGTCGATCTCCAGCTGACGTCGGATGAAATCTTCCGAAGTCGTGGCGGTTTCGACGCCAATCACCTTGCCGTTGAGGTCGGTCACGGACTTCGCCTTGCTGTCCTTGTGGACCACATAAACATACGGGCTGTAATAATAGATGCCGGCGAAATCGATCACCTTGGCCCGGGCCTTGGTCGGCGTCACCGAGCCGACGCCGAGGTCGTAGCGGCCTTGCCAGTGGCCGCCGGTCATTGTGGCCCAGTCGGGCGTCTCGAAGCTGACCTCCACGCCCAGACGCTTGGCGATCTCTTTCGAGACGTCGATATCAAAACCCACCAACTGGTTGCTTTCGTCGAGAAAGCTCTGCGGCGGCCAGCCGCTGTTGGTCGCGACCACCATGGCCTTCTTGGATGTGACGCGATCCAGGGTTTCTCCCGCTCGCGCTGCCGACACGAATGCGAGCGCGCCGGCAGCCAGCGCGAAACAAGCGATCAATCTCCTCACGAAACCTCCCTCTCGTATGTAAGATGTCTGACAACGCAATTGTCCGGAAGGGGCAGGGCGAGTCAAGCATCTTTTGTCGGGCATTGCCGAGTTGAGCCTGCAATGGGCGTCCAGGCGCTGGGCGCTCGTGCCGCCCCCGGCCCCAGGCTCAACTCCGATGCCGAAGCGCCTCGACGACGACTGCCATCGCCGGAGAAAGCTGCCGCCGGCTCGGATAATAGAGGTGATAGCCCGGAAAGGGCAGGCTCCAATCATCGAGCACGAGCGTCAGCCGCCCGTCCGCGATGTGGCGGCTGACGAGGTTTTCCGGGACATAAGCGATGCCGTAGCCGCTTAGCGCCGCATCGATCATCGGCAGGGTCGAGTTAAAGGTCAGCTGGCCATCGACCCGGACCCGAAGCTCGCGGCCCTTCTTCTCGAACTCCCAGGCATAGAGCCCGCCAAACGTCGCCTGCCGCAGGCCGATGCAGTCATGCCCGACCAGATCCTGCGGTGTCCTCGGGACTGGGCGGCGGGAGAAATAATCCGGCGAGGCGATGGCCACCAGCCGCCAGTCGGGGCCGATCCGCACCGCGATCATGTCCCGGTCGACGCTCTCGCCAAGCCGCACGCCGGCGTCGAAGCGCTCCTCCACGATGTTGCGCATGCCGTTGTCGCTGTAGAGCTCGACGCGCAAGTCAGGATAGTCGCAGAGCATCGGCTCGAGCTTCGGCCAGACCGTCGTCTGCAGCGCATGGTCGGACAGCGTGATGCGTACCGTGCCAGCGGGCTTGTCTCGGAAGGCGACCAGACCCGCGAGATCCGCCTCGATTTCCTCGAAGCGTGGGGCGAGCGACTGGTAGAGCCGCTCGCCGGCTTCCGTCGGCGCCACGCTTCGCGTCGTGCGCGTAAGCAGGCGAACCCCGAGGCGGGCTTCCAACTGCTTGATGGTGTGGCTGAGCGTCGACTGTGACGTGCCGAGTTCCGCTGCTGCCCTGGTGAAGCTGCGCTCCCGGGCGACAGCCAGGAACCACAGCAAATCTTTCATGTCGCCGCGCTGCATGGAGAACCTCCTGATCGATTTATATCACAGGTCGATAAGTCCATACGGATTATCGGCTCTAATCGATTTGGTTGCACTGCAATATCTTCCGGGCAGGTCGCGGCGGCCGTGGCCGATTCCGGCGCCCCGCTTGCAAGGATGCCCCCGAATGGAAACCACTTACGACACAAGGCTTGTCGAAGACCGCGCCATGCGGGGCGCGGTGCTCTCGATGGCGCTTTGCGTTTCGGTGCTCATCGCCTCGGAGTTCATGCCGGTCAGCCTGCTGTCGCCGATCGCGACCGATCTCGGTATCACCGAGGGTCGGGCGGGCCAGGCGATCTCGATTTCGGGCATTTTCGCTGTCGTGACCAGCCTGCTGGTCGCCGGTCTGACGCGCCGCATCGATCGCAGGCTGGTCGTCACCGGCTTCACCGTGCTTCTCATCGCGTCCGGGCTTGCCGTCACCTTCGCCCCGAACTACGCGTTCCTGATGGCCGGCCGCGCGCTGCTCGGCATGGCGATCGGCGGCTTCTGGTCGATGTCGACCGCGATCGTCATGCGCCTCGTCCCCGAGGAGCAGGTCCCAAAGGGCCTCGCCATGCTGAACGCCGGCAACGCCGTCGCGGCCACCATTGCCGCGCCGCTGGGCAGCCTGCTTGGGGCCTATGCCGGTTGGCGCGGCGCGTTCTTCCTGGTCGTGCCGCTCGGGTTCCTGGCGCTCGTCTGGCAGTGGCTCAGCCTGCCACCGCTCCCGCCGTGCCGTGGCACGAGGCCGTCCGGCAAGGGGCCGTCCGACTGGTTCACCGGCACGGTCCGGATCGATCCGCTCTTCAATCCCTTCGATGCCGCGCGGGTGCAGGGCGCGCAGGTCACCTTCGAGCCCGGCGCCCGCACCGCCTGGCATACGCATCCACTGGGGCAGACGCTGATCGTTGTCTCCGGCCGTGGCCGCGTGCAGCGCGAGGGCGGGCCGCTCGAGGAGATCCGCCCCGGCGACGTCGTCTGGTTCGCGCCCGGCGAGAAGCATTGGCACGGCGCGTCGCCCGAGACGGCCATGACCCACATTGCCCTCCAGGAGGTCAAGGACGGCAAGGTCGTGGACTGGCTGGAACATGTCAGCGACGCCGACTACGGCGCCTGATCACCGATCGAACGAAAAGGAAAGCAAAATGCTCGCAACTGTTCTTCATAAGCCCGGCGATATCCGCTGCGAGGAAATCGAGGACCCGAAGATCCTTCGCCCGACGGACGCCATCATCAAGCTCTCGGCGAGCTGCATCTGCGGCTCGGACCTGTGGCCGTATCGCGGGCTGCAGCCGATCGATCGCCCGATGCATATGGGCCACGAATATTGCGGCATCGTCGTCGAGGTCGGCGCGGAGGTGCGCAACGTGCGCCCCGGCCAGTTCGTCGTCGGCTCCTTCTGCCTCTCCGACAACACCTGCCCGCATTGCCGCTTCGGCTTCCAGTCTTCCTGCGTGCAACGCGAGTTCATGTCGGGCGCGCAGGCGCCTTATGCACGCGTGCCGCTGGCCGACGGCACCCTGGTGGCGACTTCCGAGGTTCCGCCGGCCGACCTGGTGCCTGACCTGTTGGCCGTCTCGGATGTGCTCGGCACCGGCTGGTATGCGGCGGATGCGGCCGAGGTGCGCGAAGGATCGACCGTTGTCGTCGTCGGCGACGGCGCCGTCGGCCTGATGGGCGTGCTCGCGGCGAGCGAGATGGGCGCGCAGCGCATCATCGCCATGAGCCGGCACGAGAGCCGCCAGAAACTCGCGCGCGAATTCGGCGCGACCGACATCGTGGCCGAGCGCGGCGAGGAAGGCATCGCCCGCATCAAGGAACTGACCGCGGGCGTCGGCGCGGACTCGGTGCTGGAATGCGTCGGTACGGCCGAATCCTTCGACCAGGCGCTGGCCTGCTCGCGCCCCGGCGGCACCATCGGCTATGTCGGCGTGCCGCATGGCGTAAGCTTCGACGGCCAGAAACTGTTCTTCGGCCAGAAGCGCATGCTCGGCGGCCCGGCGCCGGTGCGCCGCTTCCTGCCCGACCTGATGGAGCGCGTGCTCAAGGGCAGGATCAAGCCCGGCAAGGTTTTCGACCTCAAGCTGCCGCTGACCAAGGTCGCCGAAGGCTACCGCGCCATGGACGAGCGGCGCGCCATCAAGGTCATGCTCGAGGTCTAGGCGCCGGCGATGGTCGCGACGGGCACTGCAGCCGATGAAAGCCGGACGATGGCGAGATTGGTGCCGATCATGGCGGCGATCTTTGCCGGCTTCCTGCTCATCGGCCTGGCGCTGCCCGTCCTGCCGCTGCATCTGCATGACAGGCTCGGCTTCGGCCCGTTCGCCGTCGGGCTGGTGACGGGCAGCCAGTTCGTCGCCTCGCTGCTGTCGCGCATTGGTGCCGGAAACTATGCTGATCGGCGTGGCGGCAAGCGCGCCGTCGTGGTCGGCCTTGTCGCCGCCGCGCTGGCCGGGCTTATCTATCTCGGCTCGCCTGGCCTTGCTCGCTCAGCCGACCGCGTCCGCGACGGTGCTCTTCGTCGGCAGGGCGGTGCTGGGCGCGGCCGAGAGCTTCATCATCACCGGCGGCGTCGCCTGGGGCCTGGCGCTTGCCGGCGGACAGAACTCCGGCAAGGTTATCGCCTGGATCGGCATGGCAATGTTCGCGGCGCTGGCGCTCGGCGCGCCGATCGGGTCCGCGCTCTATGAAGCCGGGGGCTTCGCCGCGATCGCTCTCGCCACAATGGTCCTGCCCCTTGCAACACTGCTCGCCACTCTACCGATGCGCGGCGTCAAGGCCGCCGGCAGCGCCGCGCGGCAGTCCTGGACGAGCGTCGCGCAAGCGGTCTGGCTTCCGGGCGTCGGAGCGGCCCTCAGCAGCCTCGGCTATGGCGCGATCCTGTCCTTCGCAGCACTGCTCTCTGCCGAGCGCGGCTGGCATCCGGTGTGGCTTCCCTTCACCGCCTATGCGGCATCGCTGATCGCGGCAAGGCTGTGCTTCGGCCACCTGCCGGACAGGCTCGGCGGCGCCCGCGTCGCCGCCATCTTCGTGGTGGTCGAGGCGGCGGGCCTTCTATCGATCTGGCTGGCACCGGGGCCGCTCGTCGCGGCCATCGGAGCGGGCCTGACCGGGCTCGGCTACTCGCTGGTCTATCCGGGCCTCGGCGCCGAGGCGGTCGCCCATTTCCCCGGGGGCAGCCGCGGCCTTGCCATGGGGCTCTACACCGTCTTTCTCGACGTGGCGCTCGGCTTCGGCAGCCCGGCGCTCGGCCTGATCGCCGCGTCCGCCGGGCTGCGGTTCGTCTTCCTCGCCGCCGCCGCGACGACACTTCCGGCTTTGGCCATCGCGCTCTTGCTTCGCCGCAGGTCAGCCCGGGCAAGGATGTAACGGAAAGCGCGCCGCCGCTAAGCCGTCTCTGCAGGTCGTCAGATCGGCTCTTCGGTCAGCCTCAGTGCCGGGGCACTTCGGCCCACAACCGGGCGGCAAAGCCGCGCTTGTCGAGCACCCAGGTCTCGCCGGTCACCACCGCCTTGCCGTCCAGACATTTGTAGGAATAGAGCGCGTCGTGACCGGTCGCGAAGGCTGGCACGACGTCGGCATTCGGGTTGGTCCTGCAGAATTCGTCCGCGCCGGGATTGTCGCGCGCGGCGTTCATTTTCGCGCAGGGCAGGTTTGCCCCGACGAAGCAGGCCAGCACCTTGCCGTTCATGCAGCGGTAGTTGGCCTGCGCCTGCAGTTCCGATTCCGCCGGCGCGCCCTTGGCGTCCGGAAAGAGCTTCCTGAACGCCTTGACCGTGCCGCCGTAGAGCTCGTGCGAGTAGGCGCGGGTCGTATCGTCGTTCTTCACCTGGCGGCACAGTTGATGGAGATTTTGGGCCTTTGCCGCGCTGCCTGAAGCGAGCACCGGGAAGGCGGATGCCGCAAGCACCACCGAAACGAAAACGCCGATGGTCGAAAGGCAAAATGCACGCATTTTGAACTCCTCGGGAAGGGCGCGCGGCCATTGCCGGCGTCGCGCATGGCATGCCGGCAACCTCCCGCAGCTTGACCGCTGCGATGCCGGGAAGCAATGGGGGTCGCTCGTGCCGCGAGCGGGCGTCGCCAACCTCTGGAACCAAGGCTGTCCCCACGGGTTGAGTTCGGTCGGCCGAGGTCGCAAGGCGTTGCAAGCGGCACTTGTGGAGGGCCCGGATTTGAGCATTGTCGAGAGCATCAAGAAAGCAGCGGAGAAGCTGACTGGGATCGCAAGACCGGGCACGTCCAGGCTCGCGGATCTGGTAAGGCAGAGGAAAGCCAATGCCTTCCGCTTCAAGGACGACGGCCTGGTTCCGAACCATCCGTCGTGGCCGCTGATCGTTTACCGCGGCGCCGTGACGTTGCCGGACGATCTCGATCCGGCAGCCGTCTTCGAGGAGCTATTCAAGGCGAATGGCTGGAGCGACAGCTGGCGCAACGGCATCTACGACTATGTCCACTACCACTCGCGCATCCATGAGGTGCTGGGCATTGCGCGCGGCACGGCCAAGGTGCGCTTCGGCGGCGACAAGGGCCGCGCGCTCACGGTCAAGGCCGGCGACGTGGCGGTTCTGCCGGCCGGCACCGGTCACCAGCGGCTCTCGGCTTCCGACGATTTCCTCGTCGTCGGCGCCTATCCGCGCTCCGGCACCTATGACGAATGCACCAAGCCCGAGCAGCACGCGGAAGCGCTACGCATGATCCCGAAGGTGAGCCGGCCGCGCAAGGACCCGGTCTATGGCCGCGATGGACCATTGCTGAAGGCGTGGGGCGAACGCTGAATGCAAGCATCCATCAAGCGAGGCCATCCCCACCTGCGCCTTCAACAAGAAACAGCGGCCGCCGATTCGAAGTCGCAGCGGCGCGCTTTCGCCTACGGATACTGCGTCTTCTTCGGCGCGTAGGTTGCCGGATCGAAATCCAGCTCCTTGGGCAACGGCTGGCTGGAGCATTGCAGGTGCACCTGGCGGGCAAGAAGCCGTCGCTGTTGCTGCTCATGCTCCTTCACGGCTGCCACCATCCCCATGCTGTACGGGCCGAGCAGCACGCCAAAACCCCAGCCGGGGTGCTCCTTTTCGCGCACGTCGTAGTCCGAGGCCGCAATGCGGGCCTGCTGGCATTCCGGCGAGGCCCATTTCGGGTCCTGCTGCGACAGCTTCGCTCCGTAGTCGACCGGAGAGGTCACGCATCCAGCCAGCGCCGCGCTGAGCGCGAGGATCATTGCGATTCGCATCCGCAAGCCTTTCCTAATGTGCGGGCGAGAAAACACACACGGAGGCTTCGGGCAAGCATCCGTCGACGGGAACCAAAATCGCTTTCGAGCTGCAACCGGCCTGCGGGACGCGCGTTGTCGAAGCAGCTTACCTCATGGAGCCCACACCAATGCCCGCCAAGCGTTTCTCTCAGCCCGTCGCAATCTTCGTCGGGCTCGGCTTTCCGCGCGAGATAAACACCGTCTTCGAGGCCTATCAGTTTCTCGACGAATGGACGGGCAGCCGCAGCCCGACCTACGCAACGACCCTCGCGCTGTGCCGGGCGGCGGTCGCGGGTGAACAGGATGCCGAAGCCGCACGCGTCGCCTTCGAAGCGTTCGCCAGGTCGCGCGGCATTCTCGCTGCCGAAGCAATGGAACTGGCCGCGGCGCGTGCCGCGCAGGAATGGATGGCGGCGTGATCGATCGCTATCGATCTGTCAAAACTTCCGGCTGACATAAGGCGAACCGCCGAGGCCGAACCGCCACTGCGCCTCCACGCCCTTCGTGATGCCGATCCTGCGTCCGCTCAGGATGGCGGCCGCGTTGGTTTCCGAGGCGGCAAACTCGAAGGGCAGCGCGATGAGCGACAGGCCGTTATGCGAGCCGTCGACACCCATCGCCTGGCAGAGTTTGCCCGGGCCGGAGCAGAGCAACCTGTCATCGTCGGTTCCCCGCCTGTCGCGCATGGCGGCGATGCCGGATTGCGGCTGGATCGCGCGGATCAGCACCGCGCTGCCCGGCAGGCACACCGCGTTCAGGCACCAATGCAAGCCGTAGGAGCGATAGACATAGGCCGTGCCGGGGGCGCCATACATCGGCGCGTTGCGCGGCGTGCGGCCGCGATAGCTGTGCGAGGCCGGATCGTCGGGGCGATAGGCCTCGGTCTCGACAATGATGCCGCCGACGCCGGCGAGGCCGAGCCGCGCGCCGATCAAGGCGCGCGCCACAGTTACGGCTTCGCGCGCGAAGAAATTGTGGTGCTGGTCGGCGTGAGCGCTAGGCGGCATGGCGATTAACGCTCGTCAGGTAAGCCATGATCATCCTGCGGCACTGGTCCATCGCGCGTTCGCCGGCGACGCTGACGGGGTGCCGTTCGATGGCGCGGTGGACCACGTTCTCCAGGAGTGTCTCGATGAGCGCTGCCGCATCGCCCAGATCGAGGTCGGGCGCGATCTCGCGCCGGTGCCGCGCCAGCTGGTTTAGATGATCCGGTCGCCGACCTCGCGGACCTTTTCCGCGCGATAGCGCCGCGCCAGCGAAGAACCCCAAGCGGGTTCCGCGCGGCTATTGCGTGCGCTGCCGTGCCGGGATTCAAATCCTCGGACCTGCCGAACGATCGACGGCCCTGCTCGCGACGGCAAACACAATCCGCGCCAAGGCAATCCCAATGAGCCCGGCCGCCGCTTTCACGAGCGCATCCTGGAGCCGGGCATGCCGGCCGGGATCGACCGCCTGCAGCAATTCCAATAGGCCGGCCGCGGCGCAGACAAACAGCATTGCGTGCATCAGACGGGCGCGGAATCCGAAGGCCAAGGCAAGGCCGAACAGGGCATAGGCCAGTGCGCGTTCCATGTTCGCCTCACCGAGATGCAGGCGCATTTGGACGGGTGAGAGGGTGGCAAACGTGATGGCCGCCAGCAGCACGAGCGCGGTAAGACGGGAAATCGAGGTCATTCCCCGCTCATACAAGCGGCAAGCCGGCATAACAATACAGGGCGCTACGCGGCACACGCAAACCGCCGGCGAAAGCTGTCCGGCCGGCCCTGCGCACCGTCTCAGTTCAGCGTTTCATGGAAAAGGTGAACTGCCCTGTCTCTCTGTTCCGACGCAATTCCGGCCGGAATGCGCCTCCTTTCCAGCCCGCTCACCCCAGCAGATTGCGCGCCGCGCGCATGAAGATCTTCGAACCGATCGGGATCAGGTCGTCCGGGAAATCGTAGTCGGGATTGTGCAGCGCCGGGTAGCGCTCGCCGGCGCCGAGGAAGAACATCGCCGACTTGGCGCTATGGCCGAAGATGCCGAAATCCTCCGAGGCGCGCATCGGCAAGGCTTCCTCGCCGCGCGACACGCCTTCCTCGTCCAGCGCGCGCTCGAGATGCTCCACCGCGTCCGGCGCGTTGACGCTGGCCACGAAAATCTCGTGATAGTCGTGGCGGACGGAAAGGCCGTGCTGGGCGGCGATTCTTGCCACCAGCGCTTCCGCCGCTGCAACCAACTCCGCCATGCGCTCGTCGCGGCGGGTGCGCAGGGTCGCCCACACCTCGGCGTAGCCGGGCGCAATGCCGAACACCGCTTCGCCCATCGAGCAATGGGTGACGGTGACCATAGCGAAATCGTCGTCGGCAAAGGTGCCGCGCCCGAGCGCCGGCAATTGAGGCATCAGCTCACTGACCGCTAGCATCGGCGAGCTGCCGGTTTCGGGCATGGAGGAATGCGCGGTCTTGCCTTCGAGCACGATCCGCATGCCGCGCGAGGCGCAGTTCACGACGCCGGGTTTGAGCCGCACTTCGCCGAACGGCACGCCCGGCAGATTGTGCAGCGAGAAGGCGAAGTCAGGCTGGATCTCGGAAAAGCGCGGATCGGCGACGACGCGCGCCGCGCCATTGCCGGTCTCTTCCGCCGGCTGAAACATCAGCACCACGCGGCCACGCGCCGGCCTCTGGCGCCCGAACTGGCGGCCGAGCGCAGCCAGGATCGCTGTGTGCCCGTCATGGCCGCACATATGCGACTTGCCCGGCACCTGCGAGGCATGCGCGACGCCCGAAAGCTCATGGATCGGCAGCGCGTCGAGCTCGGAGCGAAACAGCACCGTCGGCCCGGCTTGCCCGCTGTCATAGACCGCCGCCACGCCATGGCCGCCGAGCCCGGTCAGCACCTTGTCCGGCCCGGTATCGGCGAGGAAGTCGACGACCTCCTTCGCCGTATTCTCCTCTTCGTTGGAGATTTCCGGCTGCCGATGCAGCTTGCGCCGCCATTCCGTCAGCTCGACCAGGTCTCGGTTGGTCAGGGTCACGTTCGTCTCCGCGTGGTTTGCAGCTAACACAAACACAATAGGGTTCTGCTCGCGCCGTGCCATGCCGATCAATTCAAATAGTCCATGGGCGAATTCGCTGACGCAGCTTGACACATCCAGCGACTATCCCAACGATTTCCGTTGCCAAAGCTCAAAGCGCTACTAGTCGCGGCGCGCTTGGTCGGGGCGTAGAAATGAGCGGTGCGGGCGAAAACCTCGATCTAAAGGAAATCAACGCAATTCGCGCCTTGCTGGCGTCGAAGCCGCGGCCGGTGGGCTGGGACGAACGCCGGGCGCGGCTCGACGAGGTCGGCTCGTCCTCGCCGGTCGCGGCCGATATCCGATGCGAGGCGGTGACTTTCAACGACCTCGCGTCCGAGTGGTCCTTGGCGCCCGGGTCCGACACGGACAAGGTGCTGCTCTTCTTCCATGGTGGCGGTTACTGCTCCGGCTCGATCACAAGCCATCGTCGAATGGTGACAGAGGCCGGCCGGGCAATGAGAATGCGCACGCTTGCGGTCGGCTATCGGCGCGCGCCGGAACATCCCTTTCCCGCGCAGCACGAAGACGCGCTCGCGGCGTGGCGCTTCCTCGCCGAGCAAGGGATCGCGCCGGATCGCATCGTTGTCGGCGGAGACAGTGCCGGCGGCAATCTCAGCCTGTCACTGGTCGGCCGGTTGCGCGCGGCGGGCGAGCGGTTGCCGGGCTGCCTTTGGCTGGTCTCGCCCTGGACGGATCTTTCGATGTCCGGCACGACATTGTCAGCCAAGGACGCGATCGACCCCATCATCCACCGGGCCTATCTGGAGGAACTGGCGGGCGCCTATGTTCCCCATGGTGTGGATCGGCGCGATCCGCTGATCTCGCCCTTGTTTGCCGATCTGACCGGATTTCCTCCAATGCTGATCCAGGTCGGTTCCGCCGAATCGCTGCTGTCGGACGCGACGCGGCTCGCCGAGGCCGCCGGCATAGCGGACGTCGAGGCACGCCTCGAAATCTGGCCGCATATGATTCATGCCTGGCCGGTCTGGAATGCGCAATTGAGCGCCGGACGGCGCGCGCTTCTGAGCGCGGGCAGCTTTGCCCGCGAATTTGTATAGCCACCGGCGGCCAGGCAGGATTGGCATGTTCCCGACCTGACCGCTTTGATGCCGCGCCTGGCAGCTCGATGTCCCGCCCACTCGCGCCCTGCATTTCGACCATTCAGGTAGAGCTTTGGTTCGCGTGTGAGTTCGCCGAGCCCGGCTCGTCGACGCGAAGTTGTCGGCCGCGAGCCGCTAAGCCTTGAAGCTGAACAACCGGAAAAGGTTCGAAGGACTCCTGTAGTGCTCACGCACCTCGCGGAAGCCGGCCCGCCGGCCAAGATTCCGCCAGGAAGACGCCGTCTCAGGGTAATCCATGCTATGCACGTGGGTGGCGAGCAGCAGCCATTCGAGGCTGCTGAGCGCTGAAAAATCTTTGCGCTGCCGTTCCCATCGTCTCATCCAGCCGGCCCGGCTCTCCCACATTTTGCATGTGTTCTCGTAGACCAGAAGTGTCCCGGATGGGCCGACAAGGCGCCGCAGCTGGTGCATGACCTCGAGTTTTTTGTCGAAGCGTAAATGGTGCAAGGACAGGCCGATCCAGGCGAAGTCGACAGGCTCCTCCGAGGCGGTCAGCCACTCTACGAATTCCCCGCGCCGCAGTTCGGCGGCGCATGACAGACCGGCGACATTGGCGGTTGCCTCATCGAGCGCTGTCCGCGACAGGTCGATGCCGACGTAGCGACCGACGGGCAAGCCCTCCAAGGCAGCCGCACTGAACGAGGCGTCTCCGCATGCAAGGTCCAGGAAAGAGAAGCCAGGGCGTTGGTTTTGCAGCAACTGGCGAAGCACCGCATAAGCTTCACGGTGAAACAGGTAGTTGTTGTCCAGAACCTTGCGATAGATGCCCCACATTTCTTGGAACAGGGCAGAGGGGGGCACGGCAACTTCGATCTTGGTGGCGGCGGTCATGGGATCGCTCCTCTCGGTCAGGAGCAATCAAGGTGAAATGCGGGCCGCTAAATGTAGCGAACCGAGGTGCTAAAACTTCCGAAAACTTCCAAAAAACGCCTCATTGCATTAGCGTGAGCTGATGGAGGAGCGGCGCTACAGTTTTGGTCCTTTCTTGCTCGATGCGGGAGCGGGAATGCTTTACCGACGCGGAGTGCCGATTTCGGTAGGCTACCGGGCCATGCTGCTTCTGGAGCGCCTGCTGCGCTCGGCCGGAGTCGTGGTCGGTAAGGACGAACTGCTCGATGCAGCCTGGAACGGACTGGCGGTCGAGGAGGGCAACCTGTCGGTGCAGATCGCCGCCTTGCGCAAGGTCCTGGGCGAGGGGCCCGACGCCTCGCATTCGATCCTGTCGGTCGCGCGCGTGGGCTACCGGCTGACCGGCGAGGTGCGGCTTGACGCAAGCGATACGCGAAACGGTGCAGCCGAAGCGGACGAAGGGCCGTCCATCGCGGTGACCCGTTTTCGCCTGATCGGCGACGATCCCGAAAAGTCCTACTTTGCCGACGGCCTGTCGGAGGACATCATCACCGGCCTGTCGCGGTTGCGAGGTCTGCATGTGCGTGACCGGAGTTCTTCCTTTGCCTATGACCCGCAGCACATCGAGCTCGATCGCCTGCGCCGCGAGTTGAAAGTCCGCTACGTCCTGCAGGGCAGCGTGCGCCAGTCCGGGCAGGCCCTGAGGATCACGGCGACGCTGAGCGATGCCAGCGCGGGTACGCAGGTGTGGGCGGAACGCTTCGATGTCGAGAGCGGCGATTTCCTGGCGTTGCAAGACCAGATCACCCACAAGGTCATGGCTTCGATCGAGCCCCAGCTTTACGAAGCCGAGCGTCTGCGCCTCCATAGCCGTCCCGCCGAGAGGCTCGACGCCTGGGGCTTTGTGATGAAGGCCATGCCCCATGTCTGGACGTGGGGATCCGAGAAAGACCTCGACATGGCCGAGGGTCTGCTCGTCAAGGCGCTTGAGATCGATCCCGATTATGCCCGCGCCAACAGCCTTCTTGCCTGGACGACCGGCGCGCGGGCAGCGCTTGGCCTGACGCCGAAACCCCGTGAGCTGTTGGCCTCCGCTTTGACGAGGGCACAAGCGGCGGTCGTGCGCGATCAGGACGATCCCTGGGCGCATCTTTCGGCCGGCTATGTTCACATGGTGTCGCGAAATTTTCGCTCGGCGGTAGACGAATTGCTGGAGGCGATCGAACGCAATCCTGGGCTCTCGCTCGCGCACTGCATTCTGGGTTCCACCTATGGCTATGGCGACATGGCGGAGGATGGCTTGCATCACCTGGCGATTGCCGCGCGGCTCAGCCCGCGGGATTTCATTCAGGCGGCGATCTTTTCCACCATGGGTATCTGCCACTTCACCGCGGGACGGTTCGATGTGGCGGCCGATCTGGAGCGCCGGGCCGTTCAGCTTCGGCCGGCTTTCGGCACCGCTTGGCGGACTTATGCGGCGACGGCTGCCCTTGCCGGCGATGTCGCCACCGCCGCCGCGGCGTTGAAGGAGGCCCTGCGGCTACAGCCGAACCTCTCGGTGGCCTGGGTCGACGAGCACCACCCCATCGTCAGGCCCGAAAAGCGCGCTCTCTACATCAGCGGACTTCGCATGGCGGGGTTGGCCTAGCTTTGGCTTCAATTGGGTCTTGGTGGTCACGTCGCAGGCCTCGCCTGGCCGATTGCGCACTGCGCCAACAAAGCCATACGATCGAACCATGCCGCACTATCCAGACGCAATGCCCCTGTCGAAGACCCTGTTCGAACGTGCCAGGAAGGTGATGCCGGGCGGGAACACGCGCACCACGGTCTTTGTCGATCCGTTTCCGATCTATGCCTCGCGAGGCGAGGGGTGCAGGGTCTGGGATGTGGACGGCAACGTCTATTACGACTGCATCAACAATTTCACCTCGATGATCCATGGCTACACGCAACCGGATGTGGCCGCCGCGGTGATCGACCAGCTGCCGTTCGGCACGGCCTTCGGTGCGCCGACGGTCAGCGAGATCGAGCTTGCCGAGCTGCTGGTCGAGCGCTTGCCCTCGGTCGACCGGATCCGCTTCGCCAACTCCGGGACCGAGGGGGTGATGATGGCCATCAAGGCCGCGCGCGCCTTCACCGGACGGCCCAAAATCGTCAAGATCGAGGGCGCCTATCACGGCTCCTACGACTTCGCCGAAGTCAGCCTTGACAGTACTCCCGCCAATTGGGGAGACACGCCGAATTCCACGCCCTATGCGAGGGGCACGCCGCGCGGGGTGCTGGACGATGTGATCGCCGTGCCCTTCAACGACAGCGAAGCGCTGCGCGCGGTCTTCGCCGCTGAGCGCGATACCATTGCCGGCGTGCTGATCGATCCCATGCCGAACCGCGCCGGTCTCATTCCTGCGCGGCAGGATTACCTGCACGCCATGGTCGAGATCGCCCATGCGGCGGGTGCGCTGGTCATTTTCGACGAGGTGATTTCGTTCCGCCTCGGCTATTCGGGCGCGCAGGGGCTGTGGAGCATAGGGCCAGACCTGACGGCGCTGGGCAAGATCATCGGCGGAGGCTTTCCCGTGGGTGCCGTCGGCGGCCGGGCCGACATCATGGCGGTGTTCGATCCGACCCAGGGCAAGCCCGCTTTGCCGCATGGCGGCACCTTCACCGCCAACCCGGTCACGATGCGCGCCGGGCTGGCCGCGATGCGGGCGCTGACCAGGGAAAGCTTTGCCCACCTCGATCGCCTCGGCGCGTTGTTGCGCGACGGCATCGCCGCCTCATTGGGCAAGCATGGTCTTGCCGGCCAATGCGTCGGCCTGGGCTCGCTCTTCAAGGTCCATTTCACGTCGCATCCCGTCACGGATTACCGCTCCGTCTATCCCGGCCAGGCCGAACGCAAGAAGCTCGATGCCTTCCACAAGGGCTTGCTTGGCCGCGGCGTCTTGTCGGCCAGCTATGGCCTGTTCGCGCTGTCGACACCGATGACCGAGGCGGACGCCCGCGCCATTCTGCAGGCGATCGACGAGACCCTGGGCGAGATCGCTCGCCAGTCCTGAGACAGGCCGACAGGAGGATCACGGATGACAGCTTCTCCTCATGTGGTGGTGATCGGCGCCGGCACGTTGGGTTTGTGCTCGGCCCTCCACCTTGTCGAACAGGGCGCGCGCGTGACCGTGCTTGAAGGCCAGTCGATCGCCTCCGGGTCGAGCGGCAGGTCGGTCGGCGTGGTCGGATCGCAATTTACCGATCCGTTTGAGATCATGCTTCGCGTTCATGCGCTGCGCCGCTTCCGCCAATGGGAGAGCCAGGGGCTTGGCTTCAACCATATCGGCTATCTGCGGCTGGCGCGCACGCAGAAGCAGATGGAACTGTTTGCAAAGTCGGTGGAAATTCAGGAAGAGGCCGGCCTGCGCTCCCGACTCTATCGTGCGAACGAACTCACAGAACTCGTGCCGCATATCAACCCGGGTGGGCTGGAGGGTGGGCTGTTCGGGCCCGACAATGGCTTCCTCGACCCTCACGAGATGTGCACTTTCCTGGCGCATTCGGTCCGCACCCAGGGCGGCGAAATCCGCCAGTATCGCAAGCTGCTGGGGGTAAGGCGGCGAGCGCGCGGCTACACGCTGGAGACCAGCGGCGATCCGATCGATTGCGATGTCGTGGTCAATGCGGCAGGAGCTTGGGCGCCGCAGGTGGCCGAACTCTTCGGCCAGTGTCTGCACATTTGGCCCGAGCGTCACGAGGCGGTCGTCATCCATCTCGACGAGCCACTCGGCTACACGATGCCGATGGTCATGGATCTGGTAAACGGCGAAGGCAGCGGCCTCAATTTCCGCCATGAGAAAAGCACCGAACTGATCGCCGAGATTCACAAGGTCGACTCGCTCGCGCCGGAGGATCCCGACAATTATAACGACCATTGCGAGGAACGATCTAAGGTCAGACTGGCGGAGCTTCTCCTTGAGCGGCTGCCCGATCTGCCGGGCGCGCGGCTTGGCCGGGGTTGGGCCGGCCTTTACCCCGTGACCGCCGACCATCGCCCCTTCGTCGGCCCAATCGATGCTTCCGAGCCGACATTGGTGACCGCTGCCGGCGCCGGCGGCTATGGCATCCAGCTGGCACCGGTGATCGGGCAGATCGCGGCCGACTGGGTTCTTCACGGCGCCCCGGTTTCCGCGCCCGGCACCGAGAGCCTGCTGCCGTCGGCAGCGCGAAACATTGCTCTTAGGTGATTGAGCGATGGAGCTTGGCGGGATGTCGAAGTCCGTGTCACGCGCCTAGGAGCGCGCCGGCATTCTGCAGGCTCGAAACACTTCTTGGGCCGTCGGCGCTTCGCGCGGAACCATCGGATCGAGAGCAGGTTGGTTGTGCATCTCAGTTTGAGAGACAGTCACAGCTCAAGGGAGAACCCGATGAAACTTCCGTACAGAACCACAGCCGCCGCTGCTGCCTTGCTTTTCATGAGCTTCCCGGTCCTTGCCCAGACAAGTGCTGCGCCGGAGCCCACGCCCATTCCGCAGAAGCCCGGACCGACCGCGACACCGGAAGCCAACGCCCAACCCGCAGGTCCGACGCGCGAGGTGATCCGCCAGATGATCGACGACGCGCTCCAGGAGAAGCTGCAGGAAGATCGTTCGGCTGAACAGGGACCCCGGCATGGCGGACGTTGGCACCGCGAAGACAGACAAGCGCGGCGCGACGGCGACAGAATGGCTGGCAGGCCTGATCGGATGGGACCGCGCATGATGCACCGCGCCCGTATGCAGGTCATGTTCGCGATAGTGGATGCCGACGGCGACGGCGCACTGTCGCAGGGCGAAGTTCAGGATATCGTCGGCAGGATCTTCAACGCCGCCGACGAGGATGGCGACGGCAGCCTCGACCTGGACGAGCTGCAGTCGTTCATGCATGGCTCCGGTGGCGGGCGCATGCGGTAGCGGCTCCGAGGCACATCCAGCCAGAGCGAGGCATCTTAGCCGCCGCTGTCCATGGAAGCGCATATATGTGACGGCCAGGGATTGAGATATATTGCCGCCATCCTTGGGCGCTGACGTTCTTTGAACGGGGGCATGACATGCAGGCGGTGCCGATAGCTCATCCGGCGGAACAGTCCGCCGCCGCCTCGATACCTTCGCTCTCCGGCTATCCGGCCGCGGTGCTGTGCTGGCTGCTGTCGGCCGGCGTCTATATCGCAGCCAAATGGGTGGCGCCGGAAATGCCGCCCTGGGGACTCTGCTTCTGGCGGCTTGCGCTCGCCTGCGCCATCCTGCTGCCGATCGTGCATCGTCATCACGGCGCGATGATCGCGCTTGTCAAATCCCGGCCGCTGGAGATCGCCGCCGTCGGAGCGATCGGCCTGACGCTCTGCCAGGGCATGATCTACCGCGGCCTCGCCGACACCGACGCGACCACGGCCGGCATCATCATGGCGCTGTCTCCGGTCATGACGATGGTGCTCGCGCGTTTCGTGCTCGGCGAGCCGCTCGGGCTTTGGCAGGCGCTCGGCGCGGTGGTTGCGCTCGCCGGCATGCTGGTGATCGTCGCGCATGGCGACCTGGCGGCGCTGCTTCAGCTACAGTTCAACCTGGGCGAATTGTGGATCGTCGGCAGCGCGTTCTGCTGGGCGCTCTACACCGTGCTGGTGCGCCGGTCCAAATTCGGCATCGAGCTGTTGCCGCTGGTGGTGCTCCTGCTCGGCGCCGGCGCGCTCGTCGCCCTGCCTTTCCATCTGTGGGAACTGGTCAACGACGAACGCTCCGCCTTGAACGCCCATGGCTGGCTCGCGCTCGCCTATCTGGCGGGCCCGGGCGGCGCCCTGATGTACTATCTCTACAATCGCAGCGTGGCGACGCTCGGCGCCAGCCGGGCGAGCATGCTCCTCTATCTGCAGACGATGTTCGTCGCCATCCTCGCCTATCTGCTGCTCGGCGAGAGCCTGCATGACTACGATCTCATCGGCGCCGCCTTCATCGTCGCCGGCATCGTGCTTGCCACGATGTTGAAGCCGCATGCGGCTCGCGTCGCGTAGCCCGGTGATGGCAAGTGCAAGGAGAGTTTACCGCATCGGCGCGGTCGATCGCCCATGCCCGATGTCCTTCGGGGTTCGAATGACACGGTCTGTCGACACCCTGACACGGGAGCGGCCCGGAGCCCTTGTGGGTTTGGTGGCGAAAGGCAAGGGCCACCGGGCCTAACCGGCGGGGACCTAGTACGGGGACTTCGCTAAGAGGGCACCGGCTGATAGAAATATGCGCTAATGCTAATACAATTGAAACGCATCCCTAAGGACGATGGCCAGACTGGCCAGCTTAGGTAAATATCGGCCGTGCTTCGCATGCTCGGCCATTCGGACGACCGAGGCCACGACAAGGCAGCGAAGCAAGCGCCTACCTGATCTGGAATCCGTGGGCCAACGGATCGCGGTCGTCCACGAAGATCGTATTGTGGCCAATAATTTGCGCCCATCCGCCGACGCTTGGCCGAATGCCTTTGAAAGGGCCAACGTCAACCTCCGCCTCGACACGGCCCTCGAAGACAGTGCCGATCAGGCTTTCCTGGCGGAAGCTGTCGCCGACTTTCAGGCGGCCCTTGCCGCGAAGTTGCGCCATGCGCGCCGACGTTCCCGTGCCGCCCGGCGAACGGTCGATCGCCTTGTCGCCGTAGAAGACCGCACCGCGGCCGTCGGCATCGCTGCCCAAGGGCTTGTCGCACCAGATGGCGTGGTGGACGCCGCTTATTCTCTCGTCCTCGGGGTGGGCCGGATTGCAGACAGTCGCCAACGCGTCGCGCAGACGCCGGCTGAGGTCGACGATGTCGCTGGCCGACATGCCCTCCAGACCCTGCCAGTTTTCCTGCGGCTCGACCACCGCGTAGAAATTGCCGCCATAGGCGATGTCGACCACGAGCCGGCCGAGCCCTGGAACATGGACGCCGACATCGGCCGCATGCAGATAACTGGCGACATTGAACATCCGCACGGAGTCCACGAATTCGCCCGGCTTCTCGTACTGGATGTCCACTCTTCCCGCCGGCGTCTCGATCGACAGCCTGCCCGGGATGCGCGGCGTAACGAGCCCTTCTTCCAGCGCCGCCGTAACCAGGCCGATCGTGCCGGCGCCGCACATCGGCAGGCAGCCGCTGACCTCGATGAAGATGACGGCGAAATCGCAGTCCTCGCGGTAGGCGGGATAGATGATGGCGCCCGACATGATGTCGTGGCCGCGCGGTTCGAACATCAGCGCCCGCCGGATCCAGTCATGCTCGCGCACGAAGAGCTCGCGTCGCTCGGCGATCGGGGCGTGCGGCA
The DNA here is from genome assembly GCF_029625865.1 of Mesorhizobium sp. WSM4887. Lineage (NCBI taxonomy): Bacteria > Pseudomonadati > Pseudomonadota > Alphaproteobacteria > Hyphomicrobiales > Phyllobacteriaceae > Mesorhizobium > Mesorhizobium sp. WSM4887. The sequence goes on along the minus strand of NZ_JARTVP010000009.1, from coordinate 102,656 downwards.
GCAAAGGTCCGCCGCCGGCGACCAGCCGAACCGGGTTGCCGCAGGTGTGGGCGTCGATGCAGAAGAAGCTGCGGCGCATGATCTCTCCGTTCAGGCAGGCTTGGCCGCACCGGGTGCCCGGCTGCGCTCCAGCGCGCCCCTCGACAGCCGGTCGAGGAAGATGGCGATCGCCACGATCGACAGGCCGGCCCGCAGGCCGAGCCCCATCTCCATGCGGGTCAATCCCCGCGTCACCTCCGCGCCGAGGCCGCCCGCTCCGACGAGGCCGGCCAGCACGACCATAGCCAGTGAGAGCAGAATGCACTGGTTGAGGCCGACCAGCAGGGTGGGCGTGGCGGAGGGGATTTCTATCTTAAACAGGATCGATCGCGGCGAAGCCCCGGTGGCCTGGCCAAGCTCCAGAAGATCCTTCGGCACCTGGTTGAAGGCGAGCGTCGTCAGGCGCAGCATCGGCGGTATGCCGTAGACGATCGTCGCGATGATCGCCGGCACGCGGCCGAGGCTGAAGATCATGACGGCTGGGATGAGATAGACCCAAGGCGGTACCGTCTGCATGATGTCCAGCACCGGCCGGATCGCGGCCTCGAAATTCTTGGAGCGCGATGCCAGGATGCCGAGCGGGAACGCGATCGACACCGAGATGATCACCGCCACCGTCACCAGCGCCAGCGTCTGCATCGACGCGGCCCAGAAGCCGGCCAGCAGGCAGAAGAGAAGCGCAACGGCCGTCACGACGGCAACCCTGGTGCCGACGAGAAAGAAGGCCAGAGCAACGGCCAAGACGATCGTCACATAGGCGGGCGGGTAGAGCAGGGCGACTTCGATGCCGCTGAGCACCGCCTCGATCAGTTTGGCCACGGCGTCGAAAAACGGATGGAAGTTGGTGTTCAGCCAATCCACCGCGGGGGCAAGATAACCTCCCGGCGAAAAGCGGAGCAGATCGAAATTCATCTTGCGCCTCCCTTGGCGCGGCTGGCCGCGCTTTGCGTGAGCCTGTCGAGCACCATGGTCAGTATGACGATGGCGATGGCGGCGTTGATAGAGGTTGCAATGTCGAGCGTGCGCACGGCCGAATAGATCGTCTCGCCGAGACCGCCCGAACCGACGATGCCGGCGATGACGACCATGCCGAAGGCCATCATCAGGCTCTGGTTGATCCCCGCCATGACGCTCGGGATGGCGAAGGGGAGCCTGATCTTGACGAACATCTGCCAAGGGGTCAGGCCGGTCGCGTGTCCCAGCTCCACGAATTCGCGCGGCGTCATTCGGATGCCCAGCGCAGTGAGCCGGATGGCAGGAGGCATCGCGACGATGAAAGTGGCCACGAGCGCGGTCGCCGGTCCGTAACCCAGCAGCGCGATCGCCGGAAGAAGATAGATGTAGGGTGGCAGCGTCTGGATCAGGTCGAGTATCGGCTCGAGGAAACGGTCGAACGCCCTGCCGAAACCCGCCACGATGCCGATCGGAATGCCGAAGAGCAGCGCCAATATGGTGGCGGTAATCACCAGGGCGAGCGTGCTCATGGTCTCGGCCCAGAGCCCCATGACCGCGCAGAAGACCAGGGCAAGCCCGGCGAGAACGCCGGCGAGGGCATTGATCAGTCGCCACGCGAGCAGCGCCGCGACCATCGCGATCAGGTAGAACGGTGCGAGCTGCAGCAGCCAGAGGACGCCGTCATAGGTTCCTTCAAGCCCGGCCCTCAGCGTTTCGAACAGCCAGTCGCCATTGTCGCTGATCCAGCCGAGAGCCGTGTCGGTCCAACTGTCGAACGTGTCGGTGATGGTCGAGATGTCCATAGTGCTCCTCCCGAGCTATGCCGCCACGAGTTCCCCCGCAGGCTTGCCGGCGACACCGCGCAGCAGGCCGCGGATGGTGACGACGCCGACGACCGTTTCGCCCTCGACCACCGCGACCGCATCGCGATCGGACTGGGTCGTGAGGTCGATGAGCGCGCCGATGTCGGCCTCGGGCGACGTTTGGGGCAGGGCGTTCACGTCGCTATGCGGTTGCGCACTCTTGTATTCGCCCACTGGCGTCATCACGGAGTGCGCCTTGACCAGGTGAATCCTGGAAATGCCCGCCACGAAATCGGAGACGTAATCGTCTGCGGGTTTTGTCACGATGTCTTCAGCCGTCCCGACCTGGACGATGACGCCGTCCTTCATGATAGCAATACGGTCGCCGATGCGGATGGCTTCCTCGAGATCATGCGTGATGAAGACCGCCGACTTGCCGAGCGACTTCGTCAGTTGCCGGAACTCGTCCTGCAACTGACGGCGGATGAGCGGGTCGAGCGCGCTGAAAGGCTCGTCCATGAGGATGATTTCCGGGTCTGCCGCCAAGGCTCGGGCGAGGCCCACGCGCTGCTGCATGCCGCCGGAAAGCTCCGAGGGATAGCGCGATGTCCAATCGGCGAGCCCGACCTTTCCGAGGGCAGCACGGGCGATCTTGTTGCGTTCTTCCTTGGCGACGCCGCGCACCTCGAGGCCGAAGCCGGCGTTTTCCAGAACCGTGCGGTGCGGCAGGAGCGCCACGCTTTGGAACACCATGCCGATATTGCGGGCGCGCATGTCGCGCAGCTCCGTGGCATTGAGTTTGGCGATCTCCTTTCCCTTGACCGTGATCTTGCCGAGGCTCGGCTCGATCAGGCGATTAAGCAGACGGATCAGCGTCGACTTGCCGTTTCCCGAGAGGCCCATGATGCAGAAGATCTCGCCGCGGCGGACCTGGAGGCTAGCGTCGGCAACACCGACCACGCAGTTGAACTCCTGCAGCACCTGCTTTTTGGAGAGCCCGCGCTCGGAGATCGCCTTGACCGCGGCCGAGGCGCGGCTCCCGAACACCTTCCACACGGATTTGCAGTCGACCAACACTTCGTTGGAGGCATTCACGGTCATGTTCATTGCCTTCCCCATGGGCCACCAAATGGCTGTCGTGTTTAGAGGCGGGCAGCCGGTTCGGCGGCCCGCCGTTGGTGTGATTACTCGCCCTTGATGTTTTCCCAGCGCTTCAGGAGATCGGCGTGAGCATCGGTCCAGGCCTTGACGGCTTCATCCATCTTCTTGCCGTCGCTGACCGCGCCGTTGATGGCGGTAATATCAGCGAGCGGCACATAGACCGAGGCGATGACCTCGCGGGCATGCGGATGGTCGGCCGAGAAACCCTTCTTGGCAATCCAGTAGTAGCTCTGCGGCGGCGGGAAGATGCCCTTCGGATCCTTGAGGAATTTCACGGGATACTTCTGCATCATCCAGGACGGCTCCCAGATGGTGACGGCGATCCATTCCTTGCGGTCGACGGCCGACTTCAGCGCGGCGGTCATCGCGGCGGTGCTGCCTTCGACCAGCTGGAGCTTCAGGCCGTATTCCTTGACCGCATTGGCGGCATCGCGCATCAGGCCCGAACCCGGCTCGATGCCGACGATCTTGCCGCCGAACTTGTCGGCGTTGTCGTTGAGCTGCTCGGTCGAATCGATGGTCACGTAGTTCGGCACGGCGATCGCCTGGTAGAGGCCGTGCGAAACCGGAGAGATCTTCTCGAGGCGCTTCTTGTTCTTGTCCCAGTAGTCCTGCGCGACATAGTCCGTCTGCGAGGCGAGCAGTTGAATGTCGCCCTTGGTCAATGCGGCGTAGGCGATGCCCCATTCGGAAAAATCGACCACCTTGACGGTGTAGCCGGCGTCCTCAAGCACCTTCTTGGTGATGCCTGTGATGGGGGTGAGATCCTCCCACGACATCGTGCCAACGGTGATTGTCTTTTCTTCCGCCTGAGCGGACAGCATGGTCATCCCGACCATCGCGGCAGCGCAGAGCGCTTTCCACAACGTCTTCATGTTTCCTCACTCCTTAGTTATCGTTTCCATTCCCGTTCGAAGACTTCGCGGTCTGCTCGGTCTTCACATTGCGCGGCGAGAGCTCATCCCTCGCGGCCAGCACGCAATTCCTGCAAACGGATCACCGTGTTGATGCCCATCCACGCGAACGGTTCGGGAGGAAGCCGCGCGGGTTGGGGTTGATCCGTATATTTGTCGAGCATGTTCGACCGGGTGCCGGTCGCGAGATCCGCGGCCATGATGCCCGCGAGCGTGCTTTTCACGGTCCCAAGGCCGTTCTCGCAGCACGCCGAATAAAGGCCGTCTTCGATCTCGCCGAAGGCGGGCACGTGGTTGCGGCTGAGGCAAAGCCGTCCGGCCCAGACATATTCGAACGGCACATCCTTGAGGTCCGGAAACCTGGCATCGAGGGATGCCCGCTGCTCGGCGGCGATGCCGGCCAAGCGCTTCTCGCTGACCCGCACGGGCCAGTCATAGGTGAACCGGGTCCGAATCACGATCCGCGAGAGCCCGTCGTTGGTTATCTTCCGGACCGTGGCGCCCATCGGATCGGCCGGCAGCAAGGCCCACCGGTCCTTGCCCGTCGACTTCGCGGTGAATGGGGCGGTCATCGATGCATAGGTGAAGATGTGCATCAGGCGGCCGCGGAAGTAACCGAAATCGTCGATATGGCCGTTGACGCCGAGGATGACTTTCGGCGCGGTGACGCTTCCGGTGCGCGACACCGCCTTCCAGGCTCTTCCGGCCCGGGTGAGCTTGAGCACCGGCGAGTGCTCGAAGATGTCGACCTTCGGTGCGAGCCCCGCCGCGAGCCCCCGGATATAGTCGGCAGGCTGGATCATCACGGCGCCGGGCGTGTAGAGGCCGCCGAGATAGTAGGACGACCCGGTGATTTCCCGCATGTCGCTCGCGTCGAGGAAGCGATGCTCTTCGCCGATCGTGTTGAGCGAGCGGCCGTAATTGGCATTGAGTGTCATGCCGCGTTCGGTCGCCGCGGCATTGATCTTGCCCGAGGGATCGAAGGTGCGCGCGGACATTGCGTATTCCGCGGCCGCCTCGGCGGCGAAAGCGATCGCGAAGCGATTCTCGGCGATCTCCGCCTTTGTTTCGGCCTCACCGGCGACAGAATATTCGCCCGACGACAAATTGTGCGGGGTGTCGATCATATAGCCGGAATTCCGGCCGGCGGGACCTTTGGCGACCTCTCCGGCTTCCAGCAGGACGATCCTGTCGCCCGGCCGAAGCTTTGCGAGCCGCCGGGCGGCGGAGAGGCCGGCGAAGCCGCCGCCGATGATCAGCCAGTCGGCCTTGATGTCGCCGTCGAGCGTGCGGACGGGGAAGCAGCGTCTGCTGATCGCCTCCCAGCCAGAGATTCCGGATTCAGCCGGAAGCCGCTTGACGACGAGATCGCTCACCGGACGGTCTCATCGACCGAACGGTCGGAGACGTCGATCCAGACCGTCTTCAGTTCGCAGTAATTGTCATGCGCGAAGACCGACTTGTCGCGCCCGCCGAAGCCGGATTCCTTGTAGCCGCCGAACGGTGTCGTCGCGTCGCCTTCGCCGAAGCAGTTGACGGTGACGACGCCGGCGCGGATCTCGCGGGAGAGCTTGATCGCCTTGCGCAGGCTCCCCGTGTAGACGGACGCGGTCAGGCCGTAATTCGTGTCGTTGGCGAGCGCGATCGCCTCGCCCAGCGAGTTGAACGTCGTCACCGACAGGATGGGCCCGAAAATTTCCTCCTGGAAGAGGCGGCTCGCAGGCGTGACGCCGTCGACGACGGTCGGCTCGATATAGGCGCCCTTATGCGTGGCGCCGCCATGGGCGACCGAGAGCTTTTCGGTCTTAACGTCGCCGAGGAAGGATTTCACCTTCTCGAAATGGGTCTTGCTGACCAGCGCGCCGATGCGGTTTTCAGGGTCGAGCGGATCGCCGGTCTTCCATTCGCGCATGTAGGCGCCGATCCGCTCAAGCAGCTCGTCCTTGATCTTGGCGTCGACGATGAGCCGCGAGGTGGCCGAGCAGTTCTCGCCCATGTTCCAGAACGCGCCGTTGACCACCTGTTCGGCGACGAGATCGAGGTCTTCGGCGTCGTCGAGAACCACGGCCGGGTTCTTGCCGCCGCATTCCAGCACGACGCGCTTGAGGTTGGAGTCGGCCGCGTAGCGCAGGAAACGGCGGCCGGTCGGCGTCGATCCGGTGAAGGCCACCATGTCGACGCCCATATGCATGCCGATCGGTTCGCCGACCTCCTTGCCACCGCCCGGCACGACATTGAAGACGCCGGCCGGAATGCCGGCCTCATGGGCGAGCTCCGCGACACGCAGCGTGGTCAGCGTCGTCTCCTGGGCAGGCTTGACGATGACCGAGCACCCGGCCGCAAGCGCCGGGCCGATCTTCCAGGCCAGCATCAGCAGCGGAAAATTCCACGGCAGGACGCAGCCGACGACGCCGACCGGCTCGCGCACGACCATGGTCAGCGCCTTCGAGCCAACGGGCGCGGTGTTGTCGTAGAGCTTGTCGATCAGCTCGGCATGCCAGCGGATGGTATGGATCGTGTCCGGCACATCGACGGTCTGGCATTCGCGGATCGGCTTGCCGCTGTCGAGGCTCTCCATGACCGCGAGTTCGTGGCGGTTGCGCTCCAAAAGCTTGGCGAATTTGAGCAGGACGGCCTTGCGCTCGCCAGGCGCGAGATGCTGCCAGCGGCCGTCGTCGAAGGCCTCCCTGGCTTTGGCCACGGCGAAGTCGACATCGCTGGCGTCGCAAGCCGCGATGTCGGCAAGCACCTCGCCGGTCGCCGGATTGGTCGTTCTGAAGGTCTTGCCGGAATTTGCCGGGCGGAAGGCTCCGTCGATGAAGGCATTGGTCGGGAATTGAATCTCGGCGGCGAGCGCCTTGTATTCGGCGGCGGTCAGAGGCTCATGCATTGGTTTGCTCCCGACGTGATCTGGGCGACCGTCCGCTTCAGCGTGGCGACGACAGTCTGGAGGGATCGCTTTTCTTCCGAATTGAGAGGCCGCAGCGGAGCGCGCACGCCGCCTGCCTTCAGGCCGATCAACTCGCATCCATGCTTGATCGACTGGACGAACTTGCCGCATTCGAGAAAGTCCATCAGCGGCAGCATCGCGCTCATGATGGCGCGGCCCTTGTCGAAGTTCTTTTCGAGCACGCAGGCCTCGTAGAGCGCGACGTGCTCGCGCGGCAGGAAGTTCGAGCCGGCGCAGACCCAGCTCCTGGCGCCCCAGGCGAAGAATTCCAGCGCCTGGTCGTCCCAGCCGCAGGAAAGCGAGATGTGCGGGAACTTGCGGGCAAGCCGGTGCAAATTGCCCATTTCGCCGGAGCTTTCCTTGATGGCCACGATGTTGCGGGATTTGCCGACGCGGGAGAAATACTCCTCGCCCATCATCACGCCCATGCGGGCCGGATAGTTGTAGAGCATGATCGGAAGGTTGGCCGCGCGGTCGACGGTGAGCGCATGAACCGCGTTCTCGCGCTCCGTCGGCAAGGCATATGGCGGCGACGAGACGAGGATCGCGTCGGCGCCGATCTCCTTCGCCGCCTTGGCGTATTCGACCGAATCTTCGGTCCTGGTAGCGCCTGTGCCGATGACCAGCGGAAGGCGGGTGCCGATCACCTGCTTGGCATAGTCACCGAGCTCGAAGCGCTCCTGGGCGCTTTGGGCATAATATTCACCGGTCGATCCACCAACGATGATGCCGTGCACCTTGGCTTCGATGAGTGACTCGAGAACGTCGGCGAAGGCCGCGTTATCGATCTGACCGTCCGGACCGATCGGCGTCACCGCCGGCGTGTAGATGCCCTCAAACTTCAAGACATTTCTCCATCGATGGAGTGGCCGTTTCGACCAATGCGTCATTCGGCAAAACGGAGGCCATCCGCGAATTCCCAAGCGGGGATTCGCAGCGCTCGAAACCGGTTGATCGCGTTTGATAACGCGCAAGATTGCACGTCAGCATCCGAGAGTCAACAGATTGTATAATTTACGTACACATAAAAAATATGGCACGAGTACAATTCTGGAGAGCGCGCCCGTCGCGCATTTGCGGACATGGAGCAGGTATTCGGTGGCGTCGCCGCAGATCTCCCAGCTCTCCAGCAGAACCGATTCGAAAGTGAAGTGAATTCGCGGGTACCTGACCAGCGGCTCCAGTCAGGTGCGGCTGATATTGGCCATCTCGACCCGCGGACCTTTTTTGCTTCACGACCATGCCGAGGCGAAGCGTTCCGCCCTTCTTGCCTTCCTCGGCGATCGGCGGTGCAAAAGGTCTGGCTGGAACAGGCCTGACGGATCGGTGCCCCGAGGTGGCGGCCGCGGAATCTGCGTCTTAAGCGGGAGATTTCGCTGCCGGCACCGGGCCCGGCAGCAGGCGTTCTTCCTATCCCGGCCGCAATCGCTTTCCTAAGCGGCCGTCAGTTATCGCCGACCAGCGCGTCCGCCTTCATTCCCTGCGGCGCGATGAACATTTCCATGTTCTCGCGCGACAGTTCCCAGTGCTCGAACACCAGGTCGACGACGGCATCCTCGTCATGCGCGCCGATGGCCGAGATGAAGCCGTCATGATGTTCGACCGCCGTCTGCAGCCGCTTGCGCATGTCGTCATTGCGTGGGCGGAAGAAGGTATGGCCGATGCGGGCGTGGTCGATCAGCAACCTGCCGAGGCTGGGCTGAAGATAGGCGTTGGCGGACATCTCACCGATGATCTCGTGAAACCTGTTGTTCTCGACCACCATGGAAAGCGCGTCGCCTGACTTGCTGGCGGCGCGGAAACGCTCCTGCGTGTCCTTCAGGTCTACCATCTGCGAAGGCTTGAAATTCTGCACGGCCAACCGGCCGATGGCGGCGTAGACCATGGGGGCGACCAGGAAGAATTGCCGAAGGGTCGAATGGTTCATCGGAACGACCCTGGCGCCCCGGTTCGCGCGGATCTCGATGTAACCTTCGCCCTCCAGCCGGCGGAAGATTTCCCTGACAGGGGTCCGCGACAGGCCATAGCGCTCGCTCAGCGCCACCTCGTCCAGATCCTCGTCAGGATCGAGTTCCATTGTCAGGATGCGACGTTTCAGATCGTCATAGAGACTGCCCTTGCTTCCCTTCATGGCGCACCTTCGGAATCATCTCTGCCAATCGACATACCTGGCACGGTTGGAAGAGTCGCATGCACTTGCAAGTGAGTCAACGGATTGTATTTTCTTGGTACACAATATAAGACCGGATGGATCGGTGGCACAATGACAGCCCGGACGGCGATCTTGTCTGAATGAGCTTCGGATAACGCAAGGGACAGGTCCGCAAAGCATGGCCAAGAAGTTTGCGTTTCTCCTGGTGCGCGATTTCACTTTGTCGCCGCTGTCGCTTTTCATCGACACGCTGCGGCTCGCCGGCGATGAGGGCGATCGCAGCCGCAGGGTGGAGTTCGACTGGCAGATCGTCGGCGAGCGCGGCCTGCCGATCCGGGCGAGCTGTGGCGTCGAATTGCTGCCGACCAAGGCGATCGGCAATCCGGAGGACTTCGACAACGTCGTCGTGGTCGGAGGCCTGCTCGACACCAACCGCAATCTCAGCGCTGAAAAGGAGGCGTTCCTTCTGCGGGCCGCCGACAAGGGCGTGCCGATAACCGCGCTGTGCACGGGAAGCTTCGTGCTGGCCCGCTACGGCTTGCTGGACGGCTACAGCGCCGCCGTCAGCTGGTTCCACATCAAGGATTTTCGCGCCGAATTCCCCGATGTGAATGCGCATGCCGACAGCCTCTATTCGGTCGACCGCGGCCGCGCGACATGTGCCGGCGGCACCGGCGCGGCAGACCTCGCCGGTTATTTCGTGTCGCAATTCATCGGTCAGAAGGCGGCGGAAAAGGCCGCCAAGATCCTTGTGCTCGATCGCATCCGCAACATCCGGGACGTGCAGCCCGTCGGCGACCTGTTTCCCGAAGCGTCGAGCCGTGCGGTGAAACGGGCCTTGCTGCTGATGGAAAGCAGCCTGCAGGAAAAGATATCGGTCACCGAGATCGCAAGCCGGTTGAATTGCTCCCGGCGCCAGCTCGAGCGTCTTTTCGCGACCGAGCTGGGCACAAGCCCGATGGCCGCGTACCTGGCGCTCCGGGTTCACTACGCCAAGTCGCTGCTGGAAGGCAGCGACCTGCAGATAGGCGACATCGCCTACAGGTGCGGCTTCGAAAATGCCGGGCACTTCAGCCGGGTATTCCGCCAGCACACCGGCATCACGCCGACCAACCTCAGGCATCCAGGCCGCTTGGCTGCTCAAGCGGCGAAGCAGTGAATTCCTTAAGGCCGATGCGAACAGGGGCTTGGTAGGCTACGAAATCCGCTGCCCGTTCTCGTCCAGCAAAACACAGCCGCTCGGATCGAACCCGACCTCGATGATCTCGCCCTCCCGGACGATGCGGCCGTTGATCGGCGCGTTGGCGCGGATGCTCGTCTTGCCGCCGAAGTCGATCTCGTAAATGGCGCTGCCGCCGAGATAGGAGGTCGAGACGACCCGGCCGGAGAGCCGGTTGCCGCCTGCTGCAGGACCGACCGACAGTTTCTGCGGCCGCACCACCACGGTGATCTTGCTGCCCGGCGCCAGCGGCCGCGGCGACATCACGTTGACCGTCTGGCCAGCGGCAAGCGTCACCGCTATCTGCCCGTCAGATCTGCTGACGGTGCCGGCAAGCATGTTGGCCTTGCCGAGGAAGTCGGCGACGAAGGCGGTGGCGGGCCGCTCATAGACTTCCTCCGGCGTGCCGATCTGCTCGACCGAGCCGGCGTTCATCACCACGATGCGGTCCGACATGGAGAGCGCTTCTTCCTGGTCGTGGGTGACGAAGATGGCGGTGATGCCGGTTGCCTTCTGGATCTTCTTGATCTCGACGCGCATCTCCTCGCGCATGTTGGCGTCGAGCGCCGATAGCGGCTCGTCGAGCAGCAGCACCTGCGGTTCGAAGACGATGGCCCGCGCCAGCGCGATGCGCTGCTGCTGCCCGCCCGACAATTGTGAGGGCAGCTTCTTCTCGCTGCCCGGCAGCCGCACCATGTCGAGCGCCCGGCCGACCCTGCGCGCGATCTCGGGCTTCGGCACGTTGCGATACTTCAGGCCGAAGGCGACATTGTCGAACACGCTCTTGTGCGGGAACAGCGCGTAGCTCTGGAACACCAGGCCGATGTTGCGCTTGTAGATCGGCACGTCGTCGACCCGCCGCCCATCGATCATGATCTGGCCGCCCGAAATGTCGACCAGCCCGGCGATGGAGCGCAGGATCGTCGTCTTGCCGCAGCCCGACGGCCCAAGCAGGGTGACGAAACTGCCCTTGCGGATCGACAGCGAGAAGTCGCGCACCGCGACGAACTTGCCATAGGCGATGTCGATGTCGCGGAACTCGACCGCTGGCTGCTCCGCACTCATGTTGGGAGCTGTGCCGGGTGCCCCGGCCGAGACCGGCCGGGGGCTGAGTGACGCTTCGCTTCTGTCAGGCACCTTTCGCGATCCTGTCCCACTGCTTGGTCCAGGCGTCCTCGTTGGTCGCCCAGTAGACCGGATCGGCGAAGGTCAGCGCCTTCATCGAGCCGGTCTTGTCGAAAGCCGGCAGCTTCTCGATCTTCTCGGTTAGCTTCACCTTGGTCGGGTCGAGCGACGGCGGGTAGCTCTGGCCCTCGGCCACCGCGATCGAGGTCGCCGGATCGAGCATGAAGTTGATCAGCTCTTCGCATTCGGTCATCGGCGAGCCTTTCAGGATCAGCATGTCCTCCATCCAGGCATAGGAGCCCGCCGGATCGAGATAGCCGATCGGATGGCCCTGATCCTGCAGGGCGGCGACGCGGCCCGACCAGGCGTCGGTCACCACGATCTCGCCCTTGGACAACAGGTCCATCAGTTCCGCGCCGGAGCTCCAGAATTTCTTGGCGAGGTCGCGCGTCTCGCGCACCTTGGCCCAGATCGTATCCATGTCCTTGATGTTGTTGGGATCCTGTCCGGTGGCCAAAGCCGCGTACCAGACGCGGGTGGTCATGTCGGCATAGCCGCCGACCTTGCCGGCGTATTTCTTGTCGAGCAGCAGGCCGGCACCCTTTTCCTTCGCCTCCTCGGGCGAGATCACCTTGGTGTTGTAGGCGATGCCGGTGGTGCCGTAGTCGTAGGGCACCGCCGAGAGCTTTGGCGTCAGCTTGCGGAACGGCTCGATCATCGGCTGCAGCACATTCGCCATGTTGGGAATGTTGGCCTCGTTGATCTCCGAGTTCATGCCGGCATTGACGTATTTGATGTAGTAGTTGACGCCGGACGAATGCACGATCTGGAAGTCGCCTGGCTTCGCCGTCTTGATCTTGGTGATGATCTCGTTCTCGTCGCCGAACGTGCCCTGGACCACCTTGATCTTGGTCTTGGCTGTGTAGGGCTGGAAGGCGTATTTGTCGATCGCCTCCTGCACGGTTCCGCCCCAGCCGTCGAAGCGCACCTGCTCGACCGCGGCGAGCGCGCGGCTCATCCACGGCATGGAGAGGCCCGCCGAGGCCGCGGCGGCGGCGGTCAGGCTCAGAAAGGTGCGGCGGCTCAAATCGCCGTTCACGTAGCGGTCATGCAGCCGTTCCAGCCGTTTGGTGGTGGATAGTTTCATTTTGCTTCCTCCTTTGGTTCGCCTCGTCTTCTCAATTTTGTCAGGCTTTGCATGAGAATGCCGCCGATCAGCGGGATGCCGACGGTCACCAGGATCATGACCGTGCCCAGTGCATTGATCTCCGGGCTGATCGAAATCTTCAGCATCGAAAGGATTTGGGTAGGCATGGTCTCGACGCCGGCCGGCCGCCAGAACAGGCTGGCCGAGGTGTTGTCGAACGAGATGGTGAAGGCGAGCAGCGCGCCGGCAACGACCGCCGGGATGAGCAGCGGCAGCGTGATCTCGCGGAAGGACGAGAAGCGCGAGGCGCCGAGCGAAAGCGCGGCCTCCTCATAGACGCGCCGGATGCCCACCATGCGCGCCTGGGTGATCAGCACCACATAGGGCACGGCGAGCAGAATATGGCCGAGCACCAGGAGGAGCAACGTTCGCGGCTGGTCGACCGCCTTGATCAGCACCAGGAGGCCGACGCCCAGAATGGTTTCGGGCACCAGCGCCGGCAGGATCACCAGCGTGCTCAGCGTCTGCTTGCCGGGGAACTCGAAACGCACCAGCGCGAACGAGGTGACGACGCCGATCGCCGTGGTGGCGGCCGCAGTGACCAGGGCGATCCACAGCGACGTTCGGAACGCGGCCAGCACCGCCTCATTGGCCATCAGCTTGCCGTACCATTGCAGCGAAAAGCCGGTCATCGGGAAGCCGCCGAACATCGAGGCGTTGAACGACAGGATGACGGTCGCCGCAATCGGCGCGAACATGAAGATGTAGACGCAGAGCGTGACGAAGCCAGTCAGCCGCCAGGCCCATCTGCCTTCCTCTTTCCGGCGTGCAGGCTTCATCCGCCCAATCCCCTCATCCTCCAAGGCCTTTGACGATCTGCGACATGCCCATGTAGCGGGTGTAGATGGCGGCGAAGAAACCGAGCACGACGAACAGCACGATCGAAAGCGTGGCGCCCATCGGCCAGTTCAGCTCGCTCATGATGGTGTCGTAGATCAGATTGCCGAACAGCGCGTCGCGGCCCGAGCCCAGAAGCTGCGGCGTCACATAGCTGCCGGCGGCAAGCACGAAGCAGAGCAGCAGGCCGGCCGCGAGGCCGGGCAACGAAAGCGGCAGCGTCACCTCGCGAAACGCCTGCGCACTGGTGCAGCCCATCGAGCGGGCTGCCGCAATCAGCGTGCGGTCGATGCTTTCCAGGCTGACATAGACGTTGAGGATCATGTAGGGCAGCAGGAAATGCAGCAGCCCCATGATCACCGCGCCCTCGGTGTAGAGCATCGGCAGCGGCTCGCTGACAATGCCCAACTTTATGAGCGCCACGTTGATGACGCCCTGTTCGCCGAGAATGTTGATCCAGGAAAAGGTGCGGATGGTGAAGCTGATCCAGAACGGCACGATGAGCAGGAGAAGCAGCAGCCACTTGTGCCTGAAGCTCGTCGCCCAGATGAAATAGGCCGGAAAATAGCCGAGCACGCCGCAGAGCAGCGCGGTGATGGCGCCGACCCGCAGCGTCTTCAACAGGAAGCCGTGATAGTAGCTGTCGGTGAGGAATTCGTGCCAGTTCGCGGTTGTCAGCGCGCTGGTTTCCACGCCGGCGGTGACGAAGGTGAAGAAGGTGTAGACCGACATCACGGCGATCGGCAGCACCAGGAAGAAGATCAAGAGCAGCAGCACCGGCGCGATAAGCATCCAGGCCAGCCGTGGATCATACAAGGTCCATCGATTTTTCATGCGCACCCGAAGGTCCGCGCTTTCTTTGAAGCGCTTCTGTTCCCGCAGCTCAGATTGGGTGATTGGGAGCGCGATGTCTACAGGCGGCGATTGAGCCAGAGAGCCTCCGACTGTTGGCGATCGCGTCGTGCCGTGCCTCCACGCAAACAGTCCAGGCAAGCAAGGGAAAGGGCCCGACATCGGGCCCTTCCCATTCTACCGGACACTCGGTGCGGCTGGATCAGGTAGCGCCAATTGGCGGAGGGAATGACCGCTTTGACCGCCCCTTATTTCAGCCCAATGGTCATGCCGCTGAGATCGGCATTGATCTGCAGGCCTACCTGCCGGCCTGTGAGCTGGAGCTCGGCGCCCTTGTCGTTGGTCATGACGATCACCTGAGCGCCTCTGCCGAGCGCGCCGCCGCCGCCCGCTGCGCCGTACACTCCCGCCACGTCGCGGGCGCGGCGAATGTGGCGCACTGTGCCTTTGAAATAGGTCTTGGAAGCCCCGAAGGCGAGGCCGCCCGAGATGCCCCCGATCGAGATGGGATAGTTGCGACCACGGAAGGTCAGCGTCCCTTCGCCGCCGGCGCCGCCGATGAAGAAGGCCGCCTTATAGATGGAGAAGCGGATCGTGCCGCTGTCGGCGTGAGCAGCGCTGGCAAAGCTCACGCCGACAGCGGCGATGACCGCAATCGCGGCTGAACGAATTCTGGACATGGTGAGACTCCTCGAAAGCGCCGATTGCCCAACCGGCAGGGCACGTCAGCGTTGTATGAAACGATAGCTGAACAGTCTCGCAGGTCTTTTGGTTCCAAGGCTGGCGGATTGAATCCGGTTGCGAGAGGACGCCACGAAAGCAGGCGGCATAGCGTCGTGTAGCTATCTCGGGGTCTCATCGGCTCGCTCAGCGCCTCCTCCGCGCGCTGCGGACTCAGGCGCCCAATTCTTGCCTGTGCGCCTTGACGAGGTCGGCCATGCTGTCGAAGCGGAAATCCACATTTGGCATGTCGCCGGGGTGCATCGTGGCGCCGAAGCCCTGGTCGGCATGACGGCGATAGATCCAGCACGATGCCAGGCCGACGCGATTGGCGGGAGCGTGATCATGGAACATGCTTTCGGCCGTGTGCAGGACTTGGCTTTTCTCCACCCCGATCGTCGCCAGCTTTTCGAGCATATAGTCGAAGTTGCGGGCGGAGGGCTTGTAGGAGCCGATGTCCTCTGCCGTGTATATCGCGTCGAAGTCGACGCCGAGCTTCTTGTTGCTGAACGAAAAGCTCTTGTTGTCGACATTGGAAAGGATGATCAGCTTGTAGTGCTGCTTGAGATACCGCAAGGCTTCCGCCGAGTCGGCAAAGGCCGGCCAATCCTTCACGCTTTCGCCATAGGCCGTGCATTCCTCTGCGGTGGCGACGACGCCCCATTCCTCGGCAAGCCGCTTGTAGACGATCGGCAGAAGGTCGCGGTAGCGTCTTGCCGGAGTCCATTTCTGCTGGCCGGATTCGTGCCGGGCATGCGCCTCGAGGATCTCGTCGCGGCTCAAACGGCGGCCGGCGCGCTCTGTCAGCGGCTTCAGGCCCTCGATCATGCCGGATTCCCAGTCGATGAGCGTGCCGTAGCAGTCGAAGGTCAGGGCCTTGAAATCGGTAAGCTTCACGGAATTGCACTCCTTGTTGGTGTCGCGTGATTATCCGGCAGGCTGCTCGCATGAGCTCAAACGCGCCTCGTCCTTCGATGCAGCGCTCCTCGATGCCGTCAGCCAGACACCGAACAGGGTCACCGCCAGGCCGAGGAACATCGCTCTCGATAGCGGTTCGCCGAAGATCAGCCACGCCCAGAGCATCGTCACCGGCGGGCTGAGATAGACCACGCTGCTGACCTGTGCGGCGGTGTAGTGACGCAGGCTCATATAGTAGACGCCGTAGCAGAAGAAGGTCGAGAACAGCACCAGCCACGCCATGCCGAATTGGAAACGCCCATCGAGCGGCGGTGTCAGGCCGCCGTTCCATTCGGCGCAGGCGGCAAAAAGGATCGCCGCCGTCAGGCATTGAATGCACAAGCTCTGATGGATGGGCATATCGATCGTCCTGATCCGCTTCTGCACCACGGTCGCCAGGGCGAACACCAGCATGGAAGCGATCGTGAGGACATAGGCCCAGACCGGTGCTTTGCCGAGACTGAGGCTGTCCAGGGAGACGATAAGGACGCCCGTTACGCCCAGGGCTGTTCCGATCCATTGTCTTGCGCTCAGCCGGTGGCCGAGAATGGGCTGCGACAGCGCCGCGATGGCGAGAGGGACAAGATCGGAGATCAGCGCGACAAGGCCGGTCGGAACGCGCTGGCCGATGGCAAGGGCGAATCCGCCTAGATAGAGGAACATCGTCGCCACGCCGAACGCCATCTGCTGCGCCAAGGCGCGCCCGCTGATGCGCTGCCCGATCAAAAGAGCAAATGGCAGAAGGATAAGTCCGGACAAAAAAGTCCGCCAGAACAGGACCAGCATGACGTCGGCGTTCTCGCTGGCGTAGCGGATGCCGACGAAGCCGGAGCTCCAGCTTAGGACCAGGGCTGCCGCCACGGTCGGCCATACCAGAGGATGAGGCTTGTTCTGCAGAAGCGTCATGGGCTGTCTTTATTCGAGCGGTGCGCCATGCTCCTGAAGCGGATCACCAGCGCTGTCTGGCGCAGACTTATGGCTGCACACTCGCTGCCTTGCACATGACAAATTTCGATAGCTCATGAAACAGCTAGAACAATGACATAAATATTTGCCCGAAAACCCGCTCTGTGCCAGAGGTTTGGCGCGGTGCTTTCATTGCGAGCGAGGATTGTCATGGCTGGAATTATGAGCCGCCGCCTGGATGTCGATGCCCTGCGGGCGCTGGTCGCGATCGAGAAACATGGCGGTGTCACCCGTGCGGCCGAGGTTCTGGGTTTGTCGCAATCGGCCGTCAGCCACAAGATGAGGCGGCTGGAAGCGAGCCTCGACTGCGAAATCCTCAGCCGGAAGCCAAACGCGCCGCTGTTCACCACGGCCGGGCACGATCTCCTGGGTTATGCGCGGTGCATCCTGGGAATTCATGACGAGGCGGTACTGAGCCTCTCGAAAAGCACGCTGCAAGGCAAGATCGCGCTGGGAATGACCGAGGATACGACCTGCACGGATCTCTCGCGCATTCTTGGCCGGTTCCGCAGGCTTCATCCCGAGGTGAGCGTCCGTACGCAAGTGCGCATGAGCCTCGTCTTGCGGGAGCAGCTCAGCCAGGGGGCCCTTGACGCCGCGATCGTCCAGCTGTTCCAGCACGAGGTTCGCCCTGCCGACATCGTCCTCTACCGCGAGACGCTGCACTGGGTGAAGTCGCCGGATCTGGTCCTGTCGAAGGAAAAGCCGATCCCGTTCCTGTCCTTCGACGAGAACTGCTTCTATCGGCGCTGGGGCCTCGATCTTGGGCAGGACGAGGGAACGGTGTTCGAGACCGTGTTCGAATGCTCCAGCGCAGCCGGGATCGTCGCCGGCGTGACCTCCGGGCTCGGCGTCGCGCTCTTGAGCCAGCGGCACCTGCAACCCGGCATGGAGATCGTCGACAAACACTTCCCCAAGCCGCCGGACCTGGCCTATGTGATCAGGCGCGCACGCAACTCCCGAAATCCCGCGCTGGAGACTTTGGTCAGGGAGATCGAAGCCGAAGTCAAACGCTACGGGGCGCTTCAGATCGCCGTTTGAAACCGTCGTGCTGGCCAGGAGCGTGACGAGGCCGTCACAGATCACGCAGCGGCGCGATTCACTGGTATCCTGAAAGAATGCTGGGATGGAATTAGGCATGGCGAAGCTCGTCTTCGGAATGAATCAGTCACTGGACGGCTATGTCGACCACGAGGCATTTGCGCCCGATCCCGCGCTCTTTCGTCACTGGATAGAGCAAGTGCGCGGCCTGACGGGCAGCGTGTACGGCCGTCGCATGTACGAGGTCATGCGCTACTGGGACGAGGACCGTTCCGAGTGGACCCCTGAGCTCCGCGAATTCGCGACGGCGTGGCGGAGCCAGCCGAAGTGGGTCGTGTCGAGCACGCTGCAGTCCGTTGGCCCCAACGCCACGCTTGTCGAAGGCGGCCTGGCGGAGATGATCCGTGACCTGAAGGCTCGGCTCGCTGGGGAGATCGCCGTTTCCGGACCGGACCTGGCGCGAAGCCTGACCGACCTCGGGCTTATCGATGAGTATCGTCTCTACATCCATCCCGTCGTGCTTGGTCACGGAAAGCCATTCTTCGCCGGCCCCCGGCCGCCGCTCCGCCTCGTGGCCAGTGATTTGATCGGGGAGGAGGCGATCAGGTTGACTTATGTTCCCGCGTAGGCACGCAACTCCCCGACGGAGGGCGCCGTCGCGTCGCGCGGAGCGCCCGCTCACCTCTCCGCAAACGCGCGGGCGAACGAATCCACCATCGGCCGCGCCAGATACTCGAAGAAGGTCCGGTCGCCGGTGTTGATGAAGGCTTCGACCGGCGTTCCCGGATAGAGTTGCTCCGGCTTGACGCCGGGCGGGAGCGCGTCGGCGATCTTCAGCTTGGCGCGGAAATAGGGTTCGTGGGTAGCCTGGTCGATCAGCCGGTCGGCCGAGATCTGCGTCACGGTCGCCGATACCTCTGGCGTCAGCCGCGTGTTGAGCGCTGACAGCCTGAGCTTCGCCGGCTGGCCGACGCGCACCTGATCGACGTCTTTCGGCCGCAGCTTGGCATCGACGTTGAGGCCTGATGCGGTGGGCAGGAGCTCCATGATCTTTTCGCCGGGCGCGATCACGCTGCCTTTCGAATTATAGGTGGAGGACACCACGATGCCCGCCGCCGGCGCCTTGATCGTCGTGCGCTGAAGCACCGCTTCGGCTGCCCTGATCTGCTCCTCGATGTCGGCGAGGTTGGTGCGCACCTCGTCGAGTTTGGTCAGCGCTTCCTCCACGCGCTGCGTGGTCAGTCGCTCGACCTGCACCTGCGCCTCGACGATCTGGCTGTTGGCCCCGGCAAGATTGGCCTCCAGCGCGCCGGCCTGGCCGACGAGATCGGCTTCCGAGCGCAGCAGCTGCGAATATTCGGTGCGGTTGGTGAGGCCCTTGTCGAGCAGGCCTGTCTTGATGCCGAGCTCCTTCTTCACGACATCGGCCTGCTGCTGGATGGCGAGCTTCTGGGCGTTCAAGCCCACGACCGACTCGCGATGCATGGCGACCCGCTGCGCCATGATCGATTGCTCCGACCGGAACCGGGCGAGCCTGGCGTCGAACTCCTTCTGCTGCTCGCGGATGAGGTTTTGGAAATCCTGCTGGAACGGCGCCGGCGCTGCCTCGGTGATCGGCGCGAGCCTGTCCAGCCCGTCGCGCTCGGCCTCCAGCCGCGCCATGCTCGCCTTGAGCGCGATCGACTGCCTGGTCAGACGGTTGAGCTCGGCTTGCGCAGCCGTCCGGTCGAGCAGGATGAGGTCCTGGCCCTGTTGCACGCGGTCGCCCTCGCGGACCAGCAGCTGCTGGATGATGCCGCCCTCGGGCTGCTGGATGAGAATGTTGCCGCCCGTCGCCGAGATCGTGCCCTGCGTGATCACCGCGCCGGACAGCGGCGCGCTCACCGCCCAATAGCCGAAGCCGCCCGCGAAGAGCGAGATTGCCGCATACCCTATGAAGGCCACGCGCCGGAAGTCGGTGCGCGGCTGTCCATCCCAGGCAAGGCTCTCGATCGTCATCGTCTAGGATCCGAAGCGGATGCCGTGCGTGCGGATCATCGGCGCGAATGATCCGGTCACCACCGTCCCCTGCTGGGCGGCCGGGGCGTTGCCGGCGCCTCTATCGACAGTGGACCGCCGCAGCACCTCGGCGCTTGGGCCGAAGGCCTCGATCACACCGCCGCGCAGAACCATCACGCGGTCGCAGGCCGTGGCGATGGCCGGGCGATGCGTGATCACGAGGATCGTGACGCCCGCCGCTCGCGCGGCGACCAGCACCACTTCGAGCGCCGCCTCGCCGCTGCCGTCGAGATGGGAACTGGGCTCGTCGAGCACGAGAATGCGCGGGTTGCCGTAGAAGGCGCGCGCCAGCCCGATCCTCTGGCGCTCGCCACCCGAGAGCGTCCTGTCGGAAGGGCCGATCATTGTCTGGTAGCCGTCGCGCTGCGCCAGGATCAACTCATGCGCCTGGGCGCGCCTGGCGGCCTCGACGATCGCGGCGTCCTCGGCCTGCGCGTCGAAGCGGGCGACATTGTCGCCGATCGTGCCGGGAAAGAGCTCCACCTCCTGCGCCAGGTAGCCGATCTGTCGCCCGAGCTGTTTTTCCTCCCAGGTCCTGAGGTCGGCGCCATCGATCCTCACTGCGCCCCCGGTCGGCTGCGCGGCACCGACAAGCAGCCGCGCCAGCGTCGATTTGCCGGCGCCGCTCGGCCCGACGATCGCCACCGCTTCGCCGGCGCCGATCTGGAAATTCAGCCGCTTGAGGATAGGTTCGGTGCCGGGCTGTGCGTTCGGTGCCATGAAGAAAACGTCCTGCACCGAAATCGCGCCTAATGGATCGGGGAGCGCCAGTTTCCGCTTCCCAGCCGGATGCGCAGCAAGCGCCGTCTCCAGCCGCTTCCAGGCGCGCTTTGCCTCGACGATTTGCCGCCAGGCGCCGATCAACTGGTCGAGCGGCTGCAGCGCGCGCGACGACACCAGCGAGGAGGCGAAGATCATACCCGCCGTCATCTGCCCCTCGAGCACCAGCCACGCGCCGGCGCCGAGGATCGCCAGCTGCAGCATCATGCGCAGCGCCCGCGAGGCGCCGCTGAAGATCGCATTGGCGCTCGAGGAACGGTCGTAAAGCGTGAGCGCTGCCCCGACATGCCGCCCCCAGACCCGAGCGGCGTTCTCGACCATGCCCATGGCGCGCAGCGTTTCGGCATTGCGGGCAAAGACCTGTTCCGCATGGCTCGCCAACGCCGAGCGTTCCGCGGACATGGCATCGTTCCGGCCAATGGCGAGCTGGTTCGCGACGACAAGGACGAGCAGAAGCACCGCGCCGGCGACTGTCACCCAGAACAGCACCGGATGGATCAGATAGAGCAAAGCGAGGAAGACGGGCGCAAAGGGCAGGTCGAACAGCACCGCCACGCCGCGCGACCGGACGAAGGCGCAGACCGAGGCGAGATCACGCAGCGGCGACAGGCCGCCGGCATATTTGGGCGCCAGCGAGAGGGCGAATGTCCTTGCCCCGAGCTTCCTGTCGACGGCGGCCGCGACGCGCTGCGTGTAGACGGCGCGGATCGCGTCCAGCAGTCCGAGGAAAGCGAGCGCAAGAACCGCAATCGCCGACAGATAGACCAGCGTCTCGACGCTGGAGGAGGGCAGCACGCGGTCATAGACCTGAAGCAGATAAAGCGGGATCACCAGAAGCAGGATGTTGATCAACAGCGAGAAGAGCCCGACATCGCCGACGGCGCGCAGGAACACCGCCCGCAGGCTCGACGGTGCAGTCATATCGGCCGCCGCTGCATGATCCCGGGACATCGAACCGATCGCCTGAAAATCTTAAGCGTGGCCCCCAAACTCGGAACCGTGATGCAGCGTGCTGCTGCCGAAGCTGTGCGTGGCAGTGCTGTGCGTTGCGGTGGTGGTGCTGCTGGTGGCGATCAGGGGGTTAGCCTCCACAGCGTCCAGCGTATAGGCGCGGATGTAGTCGATCTTCATCTCAGCCGGTGTGGCAAGATGATCCGGCGGCGCGCCAGCCTGGCCGCCGATCGCAAGATTGACCAGCATGTACATGGGCTTGTCCATGTCCGAGGGCGTCGCCGCTTCCGCGACCTGCACGCCGTCATAGGTCCAGACAAGCTTGTCCGGCGTCCACAGCAGGCCATAGGTGTGGAAACCGGCAGTATCCATCGCATTCACCGTAGACCCGACCATGGTGTGCGTACCCGTCTCCATCGTATGCGCGGTCATCAGAAGCGAGTTCGGGGTCTGGCCGTATCTTTCGATGACGTCCAGCTCAGGCGGCCACGAGCCGTCTTCCGGCAGCAGCCAGAAGGCCGGCCAGGCGCCGGCGTTTTCCGGCAGGTCGGCGCGCATTTCGAAATAGCCGTATGTCTGCGAGAAGCTGTCATGCGTGGTCAGGATGCCGGACGTGTATTCGTAATTGTTGATCAGCGGCTTGATGTCCGCCGGCGCTTGCGCCGCGGTGATGGTGAGCACGCCGTTGTTCACGCTGAACGGGTGGACCGAGCTCGTCGGCGCGTAATTGGCGTCGATATACCATTGCAACTCGTTGTTGGTGGCGAGCGTGCTGCCGTTCGGCGCGCCCCACCAGAAGTTGGTATCCCACGTGCCGCCTTGGCTGTTGTGGAGGTTCAGCGCGTTGAAGTCGTCGCTGAAAGACAGCGTCATGTCGGACTTGTCGATCGGCAGCTGGAATTGGCTGGGCTGCAGCTTGTCGATGGTCGTGTCCTTGAACATGAGGATCTCGCCGGATCCGAGGTTCAAGATGACGTTCGGTCCCGCCTGGATCATGTTCGAGTGGATGGCGTCGAAGGAAGTGAACCCATAGCCATCGAGACGGACGCTGTCAGTCGCGGCAAAATTGGCGATCAGGTCGCTTCCGTTGCCTTTCGCGATGATGAAAGTGTCGTAACCGCCGCCGCCATCGATCAGCACATCATTGCCCTTGCCGCCGTCCAGCGTCTGGTGGCCGGCCTTGGCGGTGATGATGTTGTCCAGGTCGTTTCCAAAAGCGTAGTTCTTGGCGTTGGTGACGATCAGGTTCTCGACATTGTCGGGAAGCGTGTAGCTCATCCATGTGCTGATGGTGTCGATGCCTGCCCCATAGCCCTCGGCCACCTTGTTGCCCGCGGCATAGAGATAATAGATGTCATCGCCGTAGCTCCCGTGCATGGTGACATTGACGCCGGAAGCTCCATAGAAGGTGTCGTTTCCGGAGGTGCCCCACAAGTCCGGTCCGGACCCCGCCGCCGAGTACCAATGGTTGGACGAGCCGCTATAGGGGAGAGGAACGCCTACGGCATTGACGAAGCTGCTCATCGGACAACCCTCCTCGCAATACACGGCTTGCTTGAATCGGCATGCGAACTCAACCGATCGCTAGCGGGTCAACTTGTAATTCCGGGTATCGTTCCAAGGAATTGTGTAATAGTACAGAGAAAATTTGCCGTTCGGCGATCAATTATTCGCAAGAAAAGAGAGTGAGAACGCCCTAATACAATTTGCACGCGAGGGCTCACTCAGTTTTACACAATATTACTAATTTCTTTTATCAAAAATTAAGCATCGCGGCGCGAGGAGTTCGCGTAGGCGGCACGACTCACCTGAGCGGCGGGGCCAGATCCGGCGGATGCTCGCCTGATGCATTCCGCGCTCAAAGGGCGGCGTCGTCGGCTCACGCCTTGCCCATCGCGATCGACTTGAGGAACGCGGCCGCCAGTCCCTTGGCAACGGCCTGGTCGAAGCCCGCTTCGCGCATCGTCTCGATCGCGGCCGCTGTCGTGCCGCGATAGCCGAGAAAGGCCTCGACCGTATCGGCCGGTGAAGCGTCGTTGAGCTCCAGCAGCCGGCCGGTTCCGGTGAGCACGGTGTTGACCGCGCGGCGCGCGACCTCCGGCTTGAGGCCGAAGGCCACGGCGTCGCGCATCATCGCTTCGGCGAGCAGGGCAGGGAAGGCGGGCCCCGAGCCCGTCAGCCCGGTGAGATAGTCGATGTCGCGCTCGCTGCCGACCTCATCCTCAACGCCGCAGGCTCCGAAGATCGCGCGCACGGTCGCGCGGTCCAATTCGGTGGCGTCGCCGCTCGCGATCCACGGCGTGTACGATTTGCCGACCTCGGCAGCCGCGTTGGGCAGCGTGCGCACCACGCGGCCGGTGCCGTGCTTCTCGCCGATCTCGGCCATCCGGATGCCGGCCATAACCGAAATCACCAGCTTGCCCTTGGCATCCAGCTCGAGCGACGGCCAGTCCTGCGGCCGCACGGAAAGCATGATGACGTCCGAGCGGTCGGCGAGCGCCTGGTTGTCGTCGCTCCAGAAGACGCCTGGAAAGCGATCCGGCTTGGTGCTCCGATAGGAGAGGGCGAGGTTCTCCGCCCGCACCACGCCGGCCGAAAGCGCGGCACCCGCGATCGCGCCGCCCAGCCAGCCGGCGCCGCCGACAATGCCCAGCCTGAGTGAAGCGCTCATTCGTGTCTCCCTTGCAGTCTTAACGGTGCGGGAGGCGGCGGCCATTGTCCAGCGGTCAGCCGCAGCCGCGTACCGGCGAGCGACAGCTGTGCCTGCCGAAACGAGCCTCAGTACCCCCGCATCAATCCACCATCGACGCGGATGTTCTCGCCGGTGATATAGGCCGCGCCGTCGGAAGCGAGGAAGGAGATCGTTGCCGCCACTTCCTCGGATGTGCCGTAGCGCTTCATCGGCACGCTCTGGCGGCGTTCCTCTACGCCGGGCAGGCTGTCGATCCAGCCCGGCAGCACGTTGTTGATGCGAATATTATCGGCCGCATAGGTGTCGGCAAAGATCTTGGTGAAGGCGGCGAGCCCGGCGCGCGCCACCGCCGAGGTCGGGAAGGCGACGCTCGGCTCGAACGCCCAGGCGGTCGAGATGTTGATGATGACGCCCGCCTTCTGCTTCTGCATCACCGGCGTCACCAGCCGGGTCGGTCGCACGACGTTGAGGAAATAGGTGTCGATGCCCTTGTGCCAGTCTTCGTCGCTGATCTCGATGATCTGCGCGCGCGGCCCGTGGCCGGCGCTGTTGACCAGCACGTCGATGCGGCCCCAGCGTTCCAGCGCGCCGTCGGTCAGCCGCTTCAGATCCTCGTTCGACTGGTTGAAGCCGGTGACGCCGAAACCGCCGAGTTCGTTGCCCAGCGCTTCGCCCTTACCGGAGGAGGAGAGCACGCCGACCTTGAAGCCGTCGGCGGCCAGCCGCTTCGCCGCCGCCGCGCCCATGCCGCTGCCCCCCGCCGTCACCAGAGCTACTTTTTCTCCTGCCATGTCGCTGTCCATCCTTGTTGAAAGCGCCTCTGTTAGCACGCGGCGGTGCAGGGCACGAACCGGTTTGGATTGCGCCACGATGCCGATTGGCGAAAGCGGACGCGGAGTCCGAACGCCATGCTCACACCTTGAAACCGCTCATCAGCGCCTTCGACACCACCGCACAGCGTCCGGGCTTCACGTCGCCCGCCTTCAGTGGCACGCCCTTTCCAGCCGGCACCGCCGGCCGGTACCAGCTCCGCAGCGCCTGGTCGCTGGCGCAATAGCCCCAATTGACGAGATCGATCGTCTCCTCGCTTCCCAGGAAATGAAGCGACGTGCCGATATCGGCAGGCGCGATTGCCGCGCTTTGCACGAAGCTCGGCTCGGCGGCGTCAGGCTTGCTGGCGATCGACCAGTAGACGCCGCGGGTGGCGGCATAGTCGGGCCGGGTCGCGTCATTGGGCAGGCCCTGGTCGTCGGCATCCTTCGCCGCCTGGAAGCGGGCGATGAGGTCGCGCCGCCGGAGCGAGCGCACCTGGTTGTCGGTGGTGTCGAGCACGCGCTTCAACTGCGAGAACCAGTTCCAGTAGCCGGAGCCGGACGCTCGCCAGGGCGCGCCGGCGTCGCTGACCAACAGCCAGCGGCAGCGCTTCAGCGCCGGCTCGATGCCGTGATTGTCATAGACGCCGCCATCGGTGAGCACGGCGCGGCCGGCCGGGACCGGCGGGCCGACGCTCGCGTCGAGCTTGTCGTTCTCCCACGCGAACTGAGTGAGGTCGAGCCTGAGCGGCGACAGAAACGGCGGGAAGGCAGACGACGCCGCGACCGCGGTCGCGACCGGCAGGTCCGCATGCTTGGCCATGCCGATCCGGTAATCGGCAATGTAGCGGTTGGACATGCGAAACAGCGAGCCGGTGCTGAGATTGCTCGAGCAGAACACGAACCACGGACGCCGGGTCAGGCTCTTCAGCGTCGGCACCTTGCCGTCGAACAGATGGCGCTCGTAGCAGGTGGCGACTTCGCGCGCCGCGCTCGAAAACGGGTTGAACACGCCCTTGAGGATCGACGGCGCGTCAAGGAAGACCTGCGAGAAAGCGAGGATTTTTTCGACGTAAAGCTCGCGGAAATTCGTGGCAACGCCGTCGGCAAAGCTGAGGCGCGGCCAGAGAACCGCAAGCAGCCCGGCGGCGATCGAGCCGCCCGAGACCGAACTGACCATGTCGATTTTCTGAAGCAGGCCGGCCTCGTTCAGCCGGCAGAGCACGCCGGCATGGAACAGCATGGCGCGATAGCCGCCGCCCGACAGGCAGAGGCCGAGCTCGTAATGCTCGACCTTGTCGTCAGCCGGTGACGATCCGGCTGGAATCGGCTCCATCGCGCCCCCCTTCTGCCTGTCCGTTCGGCATTCGAGCTCGGCTTTGCTCAATCCAGCCCAGCGCAGCCATTCTGGCAAGCGGGGGAAACGCGTAACGTCGCGGATTGGAAATCGGGCCGCGTGCCGGCCGCTCCGTCGCGGCCGGCTGCATAGACCCTGCGATCGATCTTTACTGACTGATCTCGGGCTCGACGAGCCTTGCCAGGTTCTTGAGCGACTCCTGCCAGCCGAGATAGCAGGCCTCGGCGGGGATGGCGTCCGGAATGCCGGCCTGGGTGATCTCCATCTCCGTGCCGACCGAGACTTTCTTCAACTTCACCGTCACCTGCATCTCGCCGGGCAGGTTGGGATCGTCGAACTTGTCGGTGTAGCGCACGAGCTCACCCGGAACGAGCTCGACATAGTCGCCGCCGAAAGCATGGCTTTCGCCCGTGGTGAAGTTGCGGAACGACATTTTGAAGTTGCCGCCGGCCTTTGCATCCAAGTGATGCACCGTGCAGGTGAAGCCGTTCGGCGGCAGCCATTTCGCCAGCGCGTCCGCCTCGATGAAAGCGCGATAGACTTTTTCAGGTTTGGTGGAAAGCACGAGGTGCAGGCGGACAGTGCTGGGCATTTCGTTTCTCCTGTTGATTGCCGGTCTATGCTCCTATGACGAACGGTGATTGGCCAGTCCGACATCGATGGTGAAGTTTTTTGATCGCTGCTGCCGATCTCTCGATGGGGAGATTATCCGAACCGGTTGCCTTGCACGCCGCGCACGCCGGGCCTGAGCGCGAACAGGCCGCCTTCGAAGGGGTTGGCGTCGAGATGCTCGGCGCTCATGGTGAAGCGCGCCGAGGTGACGAACAGCGTGTCGAGGCCGGGGCCGCCGAAGGCGCAGCTCGTCGGCCAGCTGCAGGGCAATTCGGCGATCCGGTCCAGCCTGCCGTCGGGCGCGATGCGGGCGAGGCAGCTTCCGCCAACCACCCGGCAGTTCCAGATATAGCCCTCTGCGTCAAGGCAGGAGCCGTCCGGCAGGCCGCGCTCGAAGCCGGTGAAGAAGGGGAGCGCCCGGCCGAGCCGTCCCGCCTTCTTGTCCCAGTCATAGCTGTAGAGCGCGTTCTTCGTCGTGTCGGCGGTGACGAAGCGTCCGTCGGGCAGCCACACCATCGTGTTGGTGATGCCGAACCGGTCTTCGCTGAGCGGCGTCGCTTTGCCCTCCCGGCCGACCCGGTAGAGCCGACCTTCATCGCTGGCGATGGGCACCGGCGCGTCGTCCGGGCCGATGTTGTTGGCCATCGTTCCAACCCAGAACGAACCGTCCGGCGCCACCACGCCCTCGTTGAGCCGCGTTCCCGGCCTGTCGTCCTCGATCGTCGCGAGCGTCCGGAACGGCCCATCGAAGTCCCATAGCGCGATCTCCTTGCGCAACCCGACGATCGCGCCGCCGTCGTTGCGCAGGCCGACCGAGGTCACGAGATCGGGCGTCTGCCAGCTTTCATGCGCGCCGCTCAGCGGATCCAGCCGATGGATCCTGCGGCCGATGATGTCGACCCAAACCAGCCTTTCGCGGCGCTCGTCCCACACCAGGCTTTCGCCGACCACGTCGCGCGCATCGAAGATCAGGCCGGCTTGCTTCTCGTGCATGGGGCGCCTCGGGGCAGGGTGTCAGAAAATCAGCTTGACATATATCTTTAAGCCGAAATATGAGCAATTCAACATCAACCTGTCATACAGGTGTTGAGGAAACGGATGCAAGAGCAGACGGACCCACGGGATGAACCGAGTCCTGGCCTGGTCAGCACGGCGATTCAGGCGATAACCCAGCACATCCGCTCGGAAGGCCTGGCGCCCGGCGATCCGCTGCCCAGCGAGGCGGCCATGACGCGCCAGCTCAACGTTTCCCGAACGGTCGTGCGAGAGGCCTTCCGCTCGCTGTCGGCGATGCGGCTGATCGACATGAGCGCCGGGCGCCGCGCCACCGTCGCCAAGCTCGACACCGGCGCCATGTCGATGGTGATCGAGCATGGCATCACCACCCAGCAGATCAGCGTGCAGCAGGTCTATGACGTCAGGCGCACCATCGAGATGCGCACCGTGGCGCTGGCCGCGCTGCGCCGCACCAACGCGGAAGCCGCGGCGATCGCCCAGTCGGCCCGGCTGATGCGCGAGAGTTGCAAGAGCCCCGAGACCGTCATGGAGCATGACATCGCCTTCCACGAGGCGATCGCGGCGGCCTCGCACAATCCGGTCTTTTCGCTGATCGTCACCGCCTTCAGCGGCGTGACGCGCCGCACCTGGGTCATTGGCTGGCGAACCCGTTCCTCCGACGAGGACCAGCTCAAGATGATCAAGGGCCATGAGGACATCGCCGACGCCATCCTCAAGGGCGATCCGCGGCTTGCGGCCGAGCATATGGCCGAGCATTTCGACAAGGGCGTCAAGGCGCTCATCGACGCGGGGATAGCCTGATGAAGATCCGCGCCATCGAGACCGTCCGCATCGAGGAACGGCCCAACCTGCTCTGGGTCGAGGTTCATACCGACGAGGGCATCACCGGGCTCGGCGAGACGTTTTATCTATCGCGCACCGTCGAGGAATATCTGCACGAATATGTGGCGCCCAGGGTGATCGGCCGCGATCCGCTGGAGATCGATCTTTTGGCCGCCGATCTCGTCGGCTATCTCGGTTTCCGCTCCAGCGGCGCCGAGGTGCGCGGCAACTCCGCCTTCGACATCGCGCTGTGGGACATTTTCGGCAAGGCCACCGGCCAGCCGGTCGCGCAGCTGCTCGGCGGTTTCAGCCGTCGCTCGATCCGCACTTACAACACCTGCGCCGGCACCGAGTATATCAAGGACGCCAAGGGCCAGACGACGGCCAATTACGGCATCGGCGCCGGGCGCGATTACGACGATCTCAACGCTTTCCTCACCCGCGCCGGCGAGCTGGCCGAGGAATTGCTCTCCGACGGCATCACCGCAATGAAGATCTGGCCGTTCGACCACGCGGCGGAGAAGACGCGCGGCAACGACATCTCGGCAGCCGACTTGAAGGCGGCGCTCGAGCCTTTTGAAAAGATTCGCAAAGCCGTCGGCGACAGGATCGACATCATGGTCGAGTTCCATTCGATGTGGCAACTCTTGCCGGCGATGAGGATCGCCGAGGCGCTCAGGCCCTACGCCACCTATTGGCACGAGGACCCGATCCGCATGGACAGCCTCGGCGATTTGAGGCGTTACGCCGCCGCCAGTCCGGCGCCGATCTCGGCCTCCGAGACGCTGGGCAGCCGCTGGGCTTTCCGCGACCTTCTGGAGACTGGAGCGGCCGGGATCGTCATGCTCGACATCTCCTGGTGCGGCGGCCTGTCGGAGGCGCGCAAGATCGCTTCGATGGCCGAGGCTTGGCGGCTGCCGGTGGCGCCGCACGACTGCACCGGTCCGGTCGTGCTCGCAGCGTCCACCCATTTGTCGCTCAACGCGCCCAACGCGCTCGTCCAGGAAAGCGTGCGCGCCTTCTACCGCACCTGGTACCGCGACTTGGTGACGGCGCTGCCCGAGGTGAAAGACGGCATGATCACCGTGCCGCCGGGGCCTGGGCTCGGGCTGGCGCTCAGTCCCGATCTTGGCAAGGCCTACACCGTCCACCGCCGCGTCAGCAACCAGACGGACATTTAGCCCAAGGCGCACATCTAAGATCCATAGGGAGGAACAAACATGAGAAAACTGACAGCAATGCTTCTGCTCGGCGCCGCCCTTATCGGCGGGCAATCGGCCGCCAAAGCCGACGGGCTCAACATCGTCTTTACCCATCATTCGTCGGCCTCCAACACATTCTGGCAGGCGGTGAAGAAAGGTTTCGATGATGGCTGCGCCAAGGTCGAGGCCAACTGCAACATGGTCTTCACCCAGACCGAGGGATCGATCGAGCAGCAGGTCGCGAACATGCGCGCGGCCCTTGCCGCCAAGCCCGACGCGCTGCTCACCTCCATCGTCGACGACCATGCCTTCGACGATGTCATCAAGGAGGCGCGCGACGCCGGCGTGGTGGTGATCGCCGTCAATGTCGACGACACCGAAGGCGCCAAGGGCAATGCGCGCCAGGCCTTCATCGGCCAGGGCTTCAAGCCAGCCGGCTACTCGCTCGCCAAGGCGATTTCCGAGAGCTTCCCGAAGGATGGTCCGATCAAGGTGCTGGTCGGCATCTCGGCGCCGGGCCAGAACTGGTCGGAAACCCGCGGCGCCGGCGTCATGCAGTTCCTCGAGGAATACAAGGCCGCTCATAAGGACCGCAACGTTTCGTGGGAGCGCATCGACAGCGGCACCGACCTCGCCATCACCTCCGACCGCGTCGGCGCCTATCTCAACGCGCATCCCGACACCACCGCCTATTTCGACACCGGCTTCTGGTGCGCCGGCGTGGCGCGCGTGCTGGCCGATCGCGGGGTCGCGCCCGGCAAGGTCCTGCTCGGCGGCTTCGATCTCGTGCCGGAAGTGCTGCAGCAGATGCAGAAGGGCTATGTCCAGGCGCTGGTCGACCAGCAGCCCTACATGCAGGGCTTCATGCCGGTGATGGAAGTCTATCTCAACAAGAAGCTCGGTCTTGCGCCTTCCGACATCGACACGGGGCAGGGCATCGTGCGCCAGAAGGACGCCGATGCGATCATGGCGCTGTCCGCGCAGGGCATGCGCTGAGGTCGCATGCCTTTGAGATTGGCCGAGACGCCCGTCACCGAAGTGCTGGCGGGACATCACCCCCCTCTGTCCTGCCGGACGGTCCGGCAGGACAGAGGGGGGTGTGAAGGAACGCGGCGCCACAGTACCTTTCACAATCACCGCACCGGAGCCTTTCATTGAAGCGCCTGTTCAAGACCTATCTCGAGAAGCCGGAACTGGCCGGGCTGATCCTCCTGGTGCTGCTCATTGTCCTGTTCCAGGTCCGCTCCCACGGCGTGTTCCTGAACCAGGACAATCTGCGAGGCATCCTCGGCATCCTGCCGGAGGCCGGCCTCGTCGCCATCGGCGTTACCATCCTGATGATCAGCGGCGAGTTCGACCTGTCGGTCGGTTCGGTCTTCGCGCTGATGCCGATGACGATGGCGGTGCTGATGGTGCAGGGCTGGCCGTTCCCGCTGGCGCTGCTCGCCGGGCTGCTCGCCTCGGCGGCCATCGGCTTCATCAACGGTTACGTCACCATCCGCTTCGCCATCCCGAGCTTCATCACCACGCTCGGCATGCTGTTCATGGCGCGATCGCTCACCGTTGTCATTTCCGGCGGCTTTCCGCCGCTGTTGCCCGCCGACCTGCCGACTTGGCTGTTCACCTCCTTCGTCGGGCCGGGCAACATGTTCCGCATGTCGTTTCTGTGGTTCGTGGCGGTCGCGGTGCTGACCTCGCTGATGCTGTCGCGCACCAATTTCGGCAACTGGATCAAGGCCACCGGCGGCTTCCTGCCGGCCGCCGCCGCGATGGGCATCCCAACGGCCAGGGTCAAGATCGTCTGCTTCATGCTGTGCTCGGTGCTCTCGGGCTTCGCCGGCATGCTGCAGGTGCTGCGATTGGGGTCGCCGCTGCCTTCGATCGGCGAGGGCATGGAGCTGCAGGCGGTCGCATCCGCCGTCATCGGCGGCGCCTCGCTCGCAGGCGGCATCGGCACCGTCATGGGCGGCATCATCGGCACGACGCTCATCCGCGTCATCGACAACGGCCTTGTGCTCAGCCATGTCGACGCCAACTGGTTCAAATTCGCCATCGGCTTCCTGACCATCTTCGCCGTCGTCGCCAATGCCTGGATGCGCAAGCGCGCCAAGGCCATCAAGATGGAGGGCTGAGTCGTGAGCGACGCCATCATCTCGGTGCGCAATCTGCACAAGTGGTATTCCGGCGTGCATGCCCTCAAAGGCGTCACGCTCGACTTCAAGCGTGGCGAAGCGCTCGGCCTGGTCGGCGACAACGGCGCCGGCAAGTCGACCTTGATCAACATCCTGTCCGGCGTCCACCGTGCCGACCAGGGCGAGATCAAGGTCGAGGGCAGGGACGTCCGCATCGCCACCCCGCGCGACGCGATGGATCTCGGCATTGAGACCATCTACCAGTACAATTCCATGGTCCCCACCATGTCGATCGCCCGCAACCTGTTCATCGGCCGTGAGCCGACCCGGTTCTCGATCCTCGGCGTCGGCATCCTCGACCAGAAGAAGATGGCCGAGGAAAGCGTGCGCGCCATCGCCAATGTCGACCTGCATCTGCGCTCCCCCGATGCGCTCGTCGGCGAGCTCTCCGGAGGCCAGCGCCAGGGCGTCGCGATCGCGCGCGCCATGCACTTCAAGTCGAA
This sequence comes from Mesorhizobium sp. WSM4887, assembly GCF_029625865.1. Classification (NCBI taxonomy): domain Bacteria; kingdom Pseudomonadati; phylum Pseudomonadota; class Alphaproteobacteria; order Hyphomicrobiales; family Phyllobacteriaceae; genus Mesorhizobium; species Mesorhizobium sp. WSM4887. Next base: position 69,821 of record NZ_JARTVP010000009.1, on the reverse strand, counting down.
GGTAATGATCCTCGACGAGCCGACCAATCACCTCTCGGTCAAGGAGACCAACAAGGTGATCGGCTTCGTGCGCGGCCTGAAAGAACAGGGAGTGACGGGCGTCTTCATCAGTCACAACATGCACCACGTCTTCGAGTGCTGCGACCGTATCGTCGCGATGGCGCGCGGCGAGATCGTGCTGGACAAGCGTATCGGCGACACCTCGATCGACGAAGTCCATTCTGTCCTGTGAGGGTTAGGCAATGAAGGCACTCGCTGGTCGTAAAGTGTTGCTGACGGGCGGCCTCGGCTCGCTCGGCCGGGCCCAGGCGGTGACGCTGGCGCGGGCCGGCGCGCGCCTGCTGGTGCTCGACCGCCCCGACATCGGCGATGCCGAGCAGACGGTGGCGGGACTTGCCGGGCAGGCCGGGGGCGATATCGCCTTCGTCGGCTGCGATCTCAACCGGCTGGCCGAGGCGGAAGCGGCCGTTGCCGCGCTGGCGGCGAAGGAAGGTGGGATCGATATCCTGATCAACAACGCGGCGCTGATCATCAACCGGCCGTTCGAGCAGTTCTCGCTGGCCGAATATGAGGATCAGATCCGCGTCAACTCCTCGGCCGCCTTTGCGCTGGCGCGGGCCTGCGCGCCGGGCATGAAGGCGAAGGGCTACGGCAAGATCGTCAACTTCTGCTCGATCACGCTCAACGGCCGCTGGGACGGCTACGTGCCCTATGTCGCCTCGAAGGGCGCCATGCTCGGGCTCACCAAGTCGCTCGCGCGCGAGCTCGGGCCGCATGGCATCCGCGTCAACGCCGTGTCGCCGGGCGCGGTGGTCTCGGAGGCGGAGGCGCGCGTCTTCGGCGACCGGTTGAAGCAGTACAATGACTGGATCCTCGAGAACCAAAGCCTCAAGACGCGCATCGAGCCTGAGAACATCGCCGAGCTCGTGCTGTTCCTCGTCTCACCCGCCTCCGACATGATCAGCGGCCAGAACATCGCCATCGATGGCGGCTGGTGAGGATATGGCCGGCGCGGTCGAGCTGAACGACGGGCAGGCGAGGCTGGTCCTGGCGCCTGAGAAGGGCGCGGCGATCGCGCGCTATGACGCGCTGGTGATCGGCAGCGCGCCGGTTCCGCTGCTGAAGCCGGGCGATGGCACCGGCACGTCCGGCTGCCAACTCCTGGTGCCGTGGTCGAACCGCATCTCCGGCGGCGGCTTCACTTTCGACGGCCGCTTCCACGCGGTCGCGCCGAACGTTCCGGGCGAAGCCTTTCCGATCCACGGCGACGGTTTCCAGAAACCGTGGCGGCTTGCCCGCCGCACGGACACCGAGGCGGAGCTGGTGCTCGACGAGGGCGCGATCGGTCCTTACCGCTATGCTGCTACCGTGACCTATGCGCTGCGGGACGGCGCGCTGGAGGCGCGGCTGACGGTGGAGAACCGCGCCGGCATGCGCCTGCCTTACGGCCTCGGTTTCCATCCGTGGTTCCTGCGCGGCGACACAACCCTGCTCGAGGCCAAGGCCGGGCGTGTCTGGCTGGAGGACGAGCGCCATTTGCCGGTCGGCGTCGTGCCGGTGAGCGAGCGCCCGGCCTGGGATTTCTCGCGCTCCATCCCGCTGCCGTGGGACTGGGTCAACAACGCCTTCGACGGCTGGAATCGTCGCGCCTCGATCACGCAGCTCGAGGAGGGGATCAGGATCACGCTCACCGCCTCGCCGGAGCTCGGCGTCTATATCCTCTATTCGCCGTCATCCGACGCCGACTTCTTCTGCTTCGAGCCGGTCTCGCACCCGGTCGATGCGCATCACGGCGAAGGGCTGACGGTGCTTGAAGATGGGCAAACGATGAGCGCGACGATGCGGCTGGACTGGGCTGTGGCGGGTTGAGGGCAGCCGCCAGAGCGCGTGATCTCCCCCCCCCTTGTGGACCCTTGAGGGGGAGATGGCCGGCAGGCCAGAGAGGGGCGCGAAGGATCGCGGCCGTTCGTCATCCTAGGGTCTGCGCTGCGTCGCTTCGCTCCTTGCTTCGCCCTAAAATGACGAAGGGATAGGTCGCCGCCCCCTCTGCCGGCCCCACAAGGGGCCCACAAGGGGGAGATCGGAGGGCGCGTCGGCTTTCGCCAATCTACAACGTCGCCAGAGGAGATGCAAAGCACCTCCCTCACAGCTCCTTCTCCGCCAGCTCCCTGAATTCATCCGGCACCGAGCGCGCTGCTTGCAGCGCGACGGTGCCGTAGCCGACGGCCTGCTTGCCGAAGCGCTGGCGGATCTTGTCTATGGCGCGGTCGGCGCCGAAGCGGGCGAGGCCTTTGCGGCTGCCGGGCTTCAGCTTCTCGTCCGCCAGGCCGAGCGGCAGTTCGAGCTGCAGCTCGGCATGCTCTTCCAGATGCGAGACCGAGATCGCCAGCAGCGAGATTTCCCGTTCGCCCGGGTGAGCGGCGAGCACGCCTCTGACCAGCTCTTCCGCGACGTCAGCGAGCATGGTCGTCGCCTGGATCGGCTGCTCCAGCGTCACCGAGCGCGTGACCGCGCGCATGTCGGCAAAGCGCACGCGCACCGTCACCGTGCGGCCGGGCCGGTCCTTGGCGCGCAGGCGGCTGGCGACGCGATCGGCGAGATGCAGGAGCGTCGGCACGAAGACGCGCGGCAGCGCCGGTTTGCGGCCCAGCGCCGACTGCGCGCCGGCGGAATGGGCGCGGCGATGCGTCTCCAGCCGGCGCGGGTCGCGGTTCCAGGCAAGGGCCGCGAGCTTCTGGCCGGCGGCATGGCCGATCAGCCGCTCCAGCGCGCCGCTATGCGTGCGCGCCAATTGCCCGATCGTCTCGACGCCGATCTCGGCGAGCCTGGCTTTGGTTGCCGGACCGACGCCCCACATCAGCGACACCGGCAAATCGTGCAGGAAGGAAAGCTCGGTGCCGGGCTCGACCACCACCAGCCCGTCGGGCTTGGCCACCTGCGAGGCGATCTTGGCGAGATGCTTCGTCCGGGCCACGCCGATCGAGATCGGCAGGCCGAGCTCGCTCTTCACGCGGCGGCGGATGGTTCGCGCAATTTCGTCCGGCGGTCCGAACAGATGCGTGCAGCCGGCGACATCGGCGAAAGCCTCGTCGATCGAGATGCGCTCGACCAGCGGCGTGAAATCGTCGAGCACCTTGATCGCGGCGTCGCCGAGACGCTGGTATTCGCCGAAGCGGCCGCCGACGAAGATGAGCTGCGGACAGAGCTCGCGCGCCCTGCGGCCGGGCATGCCGCCGCGCACGCCAAAAATCTTCGCCTCATAAGAAGCGGCAAGCACTACGCCGCCGCCGACTGCGATCGGCTTGCCGCGCAGCGACGGGTCGAGCAGTTGCTCGACCGAGGCGTAGAAGGCGTCGAGATCGGCATGCAGGATCGTAGCGGCCGAAGCGGCGTTCGTGGCGGCCATCGCGCTCCCGGCTCCATCCATCCGCTTTGCGGCATCGCAGCATTAGCAGCAACTGTTGTAAGCGGTAATGCGTGTGAACATAAAGAGAACAAAAGGAGTTTCCTGTCAAGCCGGCCAGCTGGGGATGAGAACATCTGCAACCCGTCACAACCAAGGGCTTTGACCGGTTGCGCCGGTGTGCTCCCCTTTGACGGGTTGACCGCGAGACCAGGGAAGGGCGCGAAGGATCGCGGCCCAAAACTGCGTCATGCTAGACGAAGTCAGGAGCCGAGCGACGCGCGAACACCAGGATGACGAAGTGCGGCCGAGCCGGAGATCCAGGTTCTGAGACGATGGCGGGACAGCGCCCCCTCTGATCGTCCCACATGGGGGATCGCTGTCCCTTGGCCGACAGCCCCTAGACCGGCTTGGCGTATTGCTCGGCGCTCAGCACCTCGATGCATTGGAACGGCTCATTGCCTTCTACCCAGGCGTCATGCCCGGGCGGGATTGTATAGGAGGTGCCGGCCTCGAAGGTCTTCTGCGTCCCGTCGTCCATGCGTATGGTGATCGTTCCGGACACGACATAGCCGACATGCGAGACCTGGCAGCTGTCGGTCTTGACCACCGGCTTCACGCATTCGGACCATCTCCAGCCCGGCTCCATGTTGAGCCGCCCGAGCGTGTAGCCCGGCAGCCGCACCACTTCGACCCGGGTCTTGGCGGGCGAGCGAACCTCGTCGGGATTGTTATGCGACTTGGATGCGAGCTTGGTGACCTTCATTGCAGCTTCGGCCATGGCATCCTCCCATTTCCAAGGATTGCAAGCGGGGCCTGACGCGCGATCGTCGGCGACCGCTGCCGGATTGATACGACTTTCGATGAATGATTGCTAATGTAATTGCCGGGCGTGGCACGAAATCGATTTTGCCGCGCAGGGCCTATTGCAAGCACGCTCTGCCGGTGTTTTGCTGTTCCTTGCGCCTGGCACGACGGTGGTTGAGGGGCCGCCCCGTTTCTCGCCCCTTGGGGAGAATCCTGTGAACCCTCGGCAAGTGAATTTCGCCAATAGTGCCGCGGCAAAGCCAGGCTCCGTCCACGATAGTCCATCTTTATTTCCGCTTGCGGGCGCGCGCTCACCGCGCCCATCGAAACCGCCATAGGCGAGGTGGAAGGCGATACTCGAAAAATCAGAAAAACTGGGAGGAATCGATGCTTCATCAGGTAGGGAAAACGGAAGCCCGTCCGCCGGTCGGGGCAGGGCGCCGCACTCCGCCGGCGCTTCGCCAGTGCTGCGACAACTATATCTGTCCGACCTGCGACCAAGTCGTCGAGCTGACGGATTTCCGCCAGGTCGTCTGGCATCAAAGGCCGGGCCATCGGCCGATGGATTTGGATGACTGAGCGGACCTGCCCAAGAAAAGAGGGCCCGAGAGAAAAAGGGCCCGCGCCTTCCAGAGGAATGCGCGGGCCGAAGCTGGAGTAGCCATTCGATAAACGCGCAGCCGGCCTGCCGGTTGCGTCAGGCGGATCAGCCGCCGTTGGCCGGAGCCGGGGCCGGAGCCGGTGCGGCCGGTGCGGGTGCCGGCGTCGTCGACGGTGCCGCAGGCGTCTCCACCTTGGGCGCCTCGACCTTCGGCGCATCGAGCTTCACGTTGACATCCGTCGATCCGCCACCGCCGGTGCGGCCACCGACATTGATGATGCCGGTAAAGAACAGCAGGGCCACGATCGCGATGATGGCAAGAACGATGGCCACTGCTGTGCCGGCGCCGCCCCCGCCACTGGTGTTTACAACTGTAGGTCTGTCGGCCATGGTTTCCTCTCCTCTGCCGATTGGGATGTCGTGGCAACGGCGCCAAAGCTGGAATGTTCCTGCTTTCGGGCCACGGTCCCTTGTCAGGCGGGACCTGAGGCCGCACCTTTGAGCGCAGAGGTCCGAATGGGCGATTTCTGGAAACAAGTAGGCCCACAACTCATTGTGGCACAACCGTCGAGTAACGTCCCTTCATCGGCGGTTTGAAAGTGGAGTTGCCCGCCATTTCCTGCGATGTGGCGGGCAACTCCCACAATCCCGCAGTCTGCCGAGATTCGCGAACCTGTTCGCCGCGCTTTTGCCGGTCGATCCAAACGACCACAGGCGTGCGCGACGTACTTTTAAGCCCTGCCTGCCGCTTCGCTCGATCTCAGCGCGGGCCGCCCAGGCTGTCGCCAAATCATGATGCACCACTCCGAGCGGAACCCGGCCGCCCGTCACGCCGTTGTCTTCCGCGAAGGGATCCTGTGGGCGGAGGCCGCCATGGACAGCTTCGAACTGATCGATCTTCTCTGCGTCGTCGACGCCTGCGCCAGCGATGGCGCGGCTGGGCGCCTTGTTTCAATGTCGAAAGCCGTCGAGGAACTGCGCGTCTTGACCGGGGACTTCGTCTCGTCCGACGAAGCGGCGGCGAACGCGTTGAGCCAGGTGGCGCTGCAGCGTGGCTGCGCGGTCTTGTTCGACGAACAGCCGGGCGCCGATATCGTCGGCGAGTACTGATTTCCCCTCGAGGGAAGAGCCGCGCTATTTAACCAGGGTGATCATCCTGCCGGCATACATCTCGCGATTGCCGAGCTCGGCCGCGCAGTCCGATTTCACCGCCGAGTTTCCGGTCATGCCTACGGTATTGCCGACCAGCCGCAGGCAATTGCCCTGCGCGTTCATGTCCGAATTGCCGGCATAGGAGATCGCCGCGTCGGGGGCATAGATGAAACCGCTGACCACCGAGCCGGATCCGCCGTTGATCGTCAGCGCCGATGTGTTGCCCTTGGCCTGGAAGATGGTGATGCCTGCATAGGCGCCGCTGGTGGGCGGCGAGAGGTTCACCTGCTCATTGGCATTGATGTAGAGCTGCGAGCCTTCCATCAGGAAGATCGTCACGCCCTGGCCGGTGAGGCTACCGTTGCCGCCGGGCTTTATGGTGACATTGCGCAGGATGTAGACGCCCGGATTAAGCGTGATCTTTCCCGACCAGGTCTTGTCGCAATAGGTGCCGGGCGAAAGCGTGACCGTCTTGCCGTTCGGCATCGATTGGCACATGCCGTAAGCGGGCGGGGTGACATTGGCCAACGGGTCGAACGATGCGTACTGGTTTTCGAGCGGTGCGTCGCACGAGAGTGTTGCGTTGGGCGGCGTTATCCCCGAGGTCGAGCCGACCGTCGAGACGCATGCCGCGCTGAGCAGGGCCGAGCCGCCGCGGTCGATGGCGTCGGCCGCGTCCGAGTTTGCGGCGATCACGCAGCCGTTCATCGCGACATTGGTCGAGCCCTGCAGGTTGACGGCGGAGCCGACATGCGGATCGAGCGCCAGAACGCACGCTTGCGCCCCGGGTTTGACCTCGACGGAGGCGGAGCGGGTCGCCTGCCAGGCCGGCGCGCCGCTGATGAAAGCCGCGCGGCTGATGCTCGACGACAGGGCGATGGTGTAGCCGCTCGGATCGCCGCTGGCCGCTGCCTGGAAGGCCCCGACGCTGCCCGAATATTCGCCGGCATCGGCGACGCTCAGATTGGCTGAGAAGAAAGTCAGGCCGAGCTGGCGCACATCGCCGGCCGACATGGTCGGTTGGTATTTCGTGCCCACCGCCAGCCCGGCTGCGTCCAGCGAGTTCTGCAGTTGCGCCGCGTCGTCGCTCGTGCCGGCCACATCGACGGCGCCGGCCACGACAAGCATCAGCGGCACCATGGCGATTGCGGTCGCCAGCGCGAAATTGCCGCGCGTCGAAGCCCAGAACCGTCTGATCATGGCAGCACCCCTCGCCGGAAACGGCAGAGACACTACTCCAGCCGTCTCTACGACCGATTTCCGAAAAAGATAAAATGCAGCAAAAGCTAAAATCGCTGATTTATCCGCAGCTTGACCTAACGTCCTATATAGAGTGGGACCTAAGTCTGAGTCGTGGCCGCGCAGGGTGGTAAATATGCATGCAAGGGTCTGAAAATCGCAAGTCGAGGAAAAAAATTAGCCATTCGTTTATCGCCGGGTGTTGAACGTGGTGGCTGGGATAGCTTGGGCGCGCTCGGCCATGAACACATTCGGTCGGATTTTCAGACAGTTCGTCTCCCGCCGCCTGCGGCGCGGCGAGAGCGGCAATGTTGCGACGATCTTCGCGCTCACCCTGCCGATCGTCGTCGGCGGGGCAGGGCTCGGCGTCGAGACGTCCTACTGGTACTATTCGAGCCTGAAGCTGCAGGCGACGGCGGACGCCGCCGCCTATGCCGGCGCGCTGGAAAAGATCCAGGGATCGGACACTGCGACGATCACTGCGGCCGCGACCCAGTCGGCGACCGACAACGGCCTCGGCAATGGCACCATCACCGTCCACACGCCGCCCACCTCGGGGCCGAACACGGCCAAGAAGGCAGTCGAGGTCATCCTCAACCAGAACCTCGACCGGATGTTCACCTCGATCTTCACGCAGACCAAGGTGCCGGAGCAGGCGAGGGCGGTGGCGCTCATTACCGATGCTTCCAAGGCCTGCGTGCTGGCGCTAAATAAGTCGGCCTCGCAGGCGGCGCTTTTCTCCGGCAGCACCAGCGTCAAGCTGACCGGCTGCTCGGTCATGTCGAATTCGAGCGCCGCGGACGCCATCAAGGTCCAGGGGTCGGCAGGGCTTCAGGCCGACTGCCTGATCTCGGTCGGCGGCGTTTCGCTGAACAACCCGGTGACCACGACCTGCAAGTCGCCGATAACCCAGGCCTTGCCCGCGTCCGATCCGTTCTCCAGCCTGCCGGCGCCCTCGACCAGCGGCTCTTGCCAGAATGTCAACAGCGGCAAGTCAACGCAAACAATCCAGCCCGGTACCTACTGCAATGGTATGAACCTCAACGGCAATGTCGCGCTTTCTTCCGGCACTTACGTTGTCCAGGGCAATTTGAAGATCAACGCCGGCGCGGTCATCACCTGCGCTGCACCCTGCACCAACGGCGTAACCATCTATATGACGGGCAGCAACACCATAAGCATGAACGGCAACGCCACGGTGACGCTCAGCGCGCCGACCTCGGGGACCTATTCCGGCGTGCTGTTTTATGGCGACAGGACGGGCAACGCCGCACAGAGCACCTTCAACGGCACGGCGACTTCTTCGCTGACCGGGGCAATCTATTTCCCCAAGCAGCAGGTCAATTATCTCGGCAATTTCTCGGGCGCGAACGGCTGCACCCAGGTTGTGGCCGACACCATCCAGTGGTCGGGCAATTCCACAATCAACCAGAACTGCTCGAGCCTTGGGCTGCAAGACATCCCCGCCGCCCCGTCTGTTGCGATTGTCGAGTAGCCGCGTGGCGCCGGCAGCGATCCGCTTCCGCAAGAATCGCTCCGGCGCGGCCGCGGTGGAATTCGCGCTGGTGTTGCCGGTGCTGTGCGTCGCGCTGTTCGGAATCGCCGATGGCTGGTCCTATGTCACCAGCTCGATGGCGATGCGGGCGGGTGTGAAGACGGCGGCGAATCTGCTGCTGGCCGGCGGGGGAGACGACACCGCCGTTCAGGCCGCCGCTCTTGCGAGTTGGGAGAAGAAACCCTCCGATGCAGCGATCACGGTGACACGCACCTACAAATGCGGAACGACCGTGGTCACGTCGTCGACCACCTGTGCGGGATCGAAAGTACCTTCCATCTATGTCCAGATCCAGGCGTCGGGCACCTGGGTTCCGCCGTTCACCTTCGGCGTCTTCCCGGGCAATAGCGCGCTCAGCCATCAGCAGGTGGTCCGTGTCCGCTAAGCAAAAAACCAGGCTGTTTGCCAGCAACGCCTCTGGCGGCGCCGCGATCGAGTTCGCGCTGATCGTGCCTTTCCTGATCATGCTTCTGTTCGGCATCTTCGCCTTCGGCTGGTCGATGAACAACGAGTCCAGCGTGCGCTATGCGCTCGAGGCCTCGGCGCGCTCGCTGCAGCTTGACAGGACGATGACCCAGGCTCAGATCCAGGCGATCGCGACGCAGAAACTACAGGCGCTCGGCTTGCAGAACGTGACAGTTACGATCACCACCGACCCGCCGAGCGGCGGCTTCAAGATGGCGCATGTCAGCGCCAGCTATGCCTTCGTCATCAACTTTCCCTATTTCAGCGATTTTCCGATCAATTACTCGACCACTGTCACCGTGCCGCTGATCAACAGCTGAAGCACGTCTCCCCAAAGTGAGACTTCGTTTCGGGTCAAAGCCAGGGCTAAGCTTAACAAGCTGTGTGGGCCGAAAGATTGCGACACGCTTCAGGGCATGCCGAGGAAGAATATATAAGTATATATCTGGGATTGGCCGCAAAGCGGGATAAGAACAGCTCGGTAGCGCGCCCCAAGCGCTGGTGGCATCACCGCTCCCGCGGGTTGCCCGAAACGATGCCGCGCACGTCCGAAAATCGCCTTTATAAACAGGCGTCTTGTACTCCTCGACGGACGCTGGCCGCATAGCGTTGGGCCCATGGTCCGACGGGAGGTGGGCCTTCATTGTTCCAGAGGGCGGACCTGGCCTTGGCCCATTTATTTACGCAATAATTTCAGCAAGTTAACAGGTGTTCAGCAGGATTTCCGGAGCTGCTTCTCGGAATACTCTCTTGCCGCCACCGAATTTGTTTAAAAGTTACTCCAAGCCGTTAGGGAAATCTCATATGACGCGATCTAGCGGTTGGGCATTGGTGGCGATTCACCTGCGGAGAAACATGATGACAATCCGGAAAACACTTTTGGCTTCGCTTGCCATTCTGGCGCTCGCGGCTGCTCCCGCACTCGCCGGAGCCGGCGGCAATGGCGGTGGCAACGGCAATGGCGGCAGCCATGGCGGCGGCAACGGCAATGGCGGCGGTAACGGCAATGGCGGCGGTAATGGCAACGGCGGCGGCAACGGCGGCGGCAAGGGCCAAAGCAGCAACAGCGGCGCCTCGCACGGCAAGTCGGCATCGGCAAAGGCCGCCAAGTCGCAGGTCGACGATGCAACCGATGACGACACGACGGACGATACCACTACGGCCGCCACCCCGAAGGAGAAGAACATCCATGCCAAGCTCGGCCGGCTGAACTCGCTCCAGCGCAACATCAATGCCTACATGAATTCCAAGAGCAAGAAGTTCGCGGGCATTCAGGCTTATGTGACCCAGGCCGCCGTAGCCCAGAACGCGCAGGCCAAGCTTGACGCGGCAAACGCGAAGCTGGCCGCCGACCAGGCCCAGCTCGGCACGCTCACCCAACAGCTCGCCGACCTCAATGCAACCGACACGACCAACATGACGGCCGAGGAAAAGGCGGCTTTCGATGCGCAGGTTGCCGACGTTCAGGCGCAGATCGACGCCCAGAACGCCGCGATCGCCGCTGACACCCAGGCGGTCACGGATGCCCAGGCTGCGGTGACCGCTAACCCTGCGCCCGATGACGCCACGCTCGACGCCGCCCTGCAGGACATGGCCAACAAGCCGGTCGATCAGGAGGTGACGGACTGGGCCAAGGACGTGCTGGCCGACAAGATCGACCAGGCGGCCGCGGCGACGTCCACGCCATAAGGCACACGCGGCGAACCTGCCGCAGTGGAGTGCATGCATGCCGCCGGGGCGACCCGGCGGCATTTTGTTTGGCTTGACGGCAATGCATTGGAACGATGGCTACTGACCCAGGGAAGGCCGGGGGGAATCCTGGTTGCGGCGAGCAGAAACGCCACGCCGAGGCACAGGCGGAGTTCAAAAAAAGGCTCGCCCTTGAGGCGAGCCCAAAAGTAGCAAAAGCCGAGGTGGTCAGACGGCTTCTACCCGCGTCCGAAGGTTAACATGCGGGGGTGTACCGACCGAATAACATTAGTTAAGGAATAGCTAAAAATCCCTCGGCGTCCGCACCGCTGGAAGCCTTTCGTCGGTTTTGGTCGGCGTTGTGCCACGTGTTTGAAACGGTGGCAGAACCGACGGCGGTGACGCAGACCGGGTAGTCGAAAATCGGCGCGCCGAAAACGAGTTTGACCGGGAGCTGCGTGGTCAGCTCCCGGCCCCCGGTTGCCACCCCCGAGATCTCGCTGTGAATGTCGTGCTACGATATAAAAGCCGGCGTTGGAATGGGGAACGGGCAATTTCTTTTGCGAGCCGCCCTGCATTGGGGAAAACAACTGCAGGCCCGGGAGCGCTGCCCCGCCGCCGCCGACCTTGCGAGTCTTTTTGCCTCGCCTGACGCTGTGCGCAATGCACACCAAAACGTCGCTGTCGTGTGGCTAATATGCATTGCGGTGTGTAGACTTAGCGGGTGAAGGATTTCACAGGGCATTGGGAGGACAACAAAATGCCACGGGTTTCGGAGCTTTTCTTCAAGACGGCCATCGTCTTTCTCATCCTGGGCATAGGCGCCGGGCTGCAGATGGCGATTTCGGGCGACCACGGCGCCTTCCCGGCGCACGCCCACATCAACCTTCTCGGCTGGGTGACCAGCGCGATCTTCGGCGGTTACTACGCGCTCAATCCGGCCAAGGCCGAGCGCCGCATCGCCATGATCCACTACGGTCTCTACACGGTTGGCCTCGTGATCATGCTGCCGGCGCTCTACTGGATGCTGGCCGCAGGCCATCCGGAGATCGAGCCGGTCGTGGCGATCGGCTCGCTGATCGTCGCCGCCGCGGTGCTGACCTTTGCCTTCATCGTCTTCTCGTCCGCAGAGACGGTGCGCTCGGCCACGGTTGCTCCGGCGCAGTAACGGTGCACCCAACAGCGCGTCGCCTGAACCGGCCCAGTGCGACGCGCTCAATTGCTCGATCGCACGCGGCCAAGATTGGCACGTCATCCTGTGGCGGAGCAGGGAGCGAAGCGACGCGGCGCAGACTGCAGGCCGTAAGCTCAGAGCGTTACGACGGTTGAGAATTCCGCCGCGCTGCGTTCCTCGACGAGGTCACAGCGTGGGTTCTCGGGTCTTCGCTCCGCTTCGCGTCGCTACGCCCAACGATGACGGCGTTGGGGCTTCGGCCGGACGCTGAGCCGCCTTACGGCAGCAGCCTCGGGAACAGCCGCGAGATCAGCGCGTGGACGATGCCGTCGCGCTCGAACGGGCCGGGCTTGGCGGGGGCGCCGGCGTCGCTCGCCTTGCTCTCGCCCGTGGCCCGGCCTTCGGCTTGCACGAGCCACAGCACGGCCACGAAGTAGCCTGCCTGCAGCACCACGCCCGCCAGGAACGTCCAGCCAAGCGACTGCCAGACGGACCCGGTGGACATGAAGGTCCAGCCGAGAACCACCAGAAGCGTTGCCGTCATTCCCACAAGAAACTGCGGAAAATACATTTGCCCAACCGAGCGCCGCGACCAGTTAGGGTCTTCGACGATCTCGCCCATTGCTCTACCCATTTTGACCCTTGCACTTTTTCCGCCAGGATCGCAAGACTTCACGCAGACCCCTTGCCATAGGTCTTAATTCCGGCCCGCCGAAGGACCTACGCCTGAGGAACCCAGCCGAGGCCGATTCCGTTCCCTCGCGGAACGATGATCAGGAGTAGCTAATGGACGGCAGCGTCTACGCGGCGCGCTGGCTTGTTGCGCCTGCTTTTGGAACGCGCATCGTCTTCGCCGCTGCCGCAATGCTGCTGAGCTGACGCCCTCTGACGATCGCCGCAGTGCCCGCCCGCCGAGCACGTCCCTTCATCGGCGGGAGGCCGGCCTCTCCGCCTTTCCGCGAAAGAAGTGGAGGGTTAGCTCTGACCCCCATTTCGGCCGGATCACGTCGCGGCCGGCTAGGGGCTGGCCCACCGGCTATCGGGATTGGGGCCTTGGCTGCACCATTCTTGTATCGAAGGCGTCGGGCAGGCGAACGTGCGCCAGCGCCCTGACCGATCCCGTTCTCATGGCATCCGGCGGCAAGAGGATGACCATCTTGGCCTCGCGATCCGGCCAGAGTGGCCTGCCGCCTGCGAAGAACACAAGCGCCACAACGCAGATCAGAAGAACGGCGGCGAACAGGTTCGCAATGATCTCTCCGAGTTGCATGCAGCACCCCCAAAAGGAGCACCCGCCGCATCGCAGGTAGCGGCGGGTGCAACAACAACCGACGATGAAGGGACCTATGCTCGCCAGTCATGATCCAACAAGATAACTGCCTGTATGTTTCGAGAGGGGGACCAATGCCCTGCCAAACCAGACCTCAGTCCGACGGCTGTGTTCCGGTGAGGGCGGGCGATAAGGCTTTGATGGGGCTGCCCCGGCCTCGGGGAGAGGGGCGTTTGCGCCCGCGGCTGAAGCGACATAAGAAAAGCCCGCCATGCCATGCGGCACGGCAGGCCTCCTGTCTGAAATGCTGTCTGGATCAGGCCTCCAGGATCACGACGATCTTGTAGGTGTCCGGATCCACGATCACGATGCGCCCGTCGGCCAGCACGAAATACATATAGGTTTCGTAAGCCGGGACGATCTTGACGATGCGGGCCGGCAGGCGATGCAGCCGGATCTTTTGCCGCGGAACCTCGACCCCGACCGAGATGTCGAAGCTGACATCGCGAACCGGCTGGACGTTGGTCTCGCGGATGATCTGCGTGATCTGCGTCCGCTGCTCGACCGTCACATTGGTGATCGAGGCCGTCTTGTCCTGGTCGGTCTGGACGTTGCCCTGAGCGTTCTGCTCGGTCTGCATCTTGGTGGTGCCCTGGGCGTTCTGGTCGGTGGTGGTGCCGGTCTTGCCCTGAGCATTCTGCTCGGTCTGCACCTTTGTGTTGCTGTCAGCATTCTGTTCGGTGCTGGTGCCGGTCTTGTCCTGGGCCTGCTGTTTCTTCTTCAGCGTGGTATTGTCCTGAGCGTTCTGCTCAGTCTTTGTGTCGGCCTTGCCCTGCGCCTGCTGCTTCTTCTTCAGCTGCGTATTGTCCTCGGCGTTCTGCTCGGTGCTGGTGCCAGCCTCGCCCTGGGCATTCTGCTCAGTCTTCATCTTGGTGGTGCCCTGGGCATTCTGCTCGGTCTGAGACTTCATCTTGCCTTGGGCCTGCTCGCCAGCCTTGCCGCCCTTCGGGCAGTCGGCCTGGCCGGCGGCACAACTATCGCCGCCGCTCGGCTGCACGGACTCGGTCTGCGCCATCGCGGCGCCGCAACCAACGCCGAGCGCGATCATGCTCGTGATCAGAAGATGCTTCATCTGATTTCTCCTCGGAAAGTCGGTCCCTTCGTTGGTTAAACACGACTTGGAAGGCATTGTTCCGAGATTGTTTTGCCAAGCGGCGGCGGCGTTCTTACGCCGGCGGATGCGCGGAATTTTGCAGGAACAAGCCGCGGTCCTCGGCGTTAGGACGGTGCCGATCGGCTGTGGAAATCGCAGGCGCAGCAGAGGAGGCGATTGACCACACAAAGGAGACGACCATGAAAATGCACATCACCACCGCCGCCGCGGCCCTCCTGCTTCTCGCCGGCGCTGGCGCCGTCGCTGCGCAGGACACCGTCGTGATCGCGCCCGAGCAGGAAACCGTCATCAAGGAATATGTGCAAAAGCAGCCGCTGGCTTCGGTGAAGGTTCCCGGCATCGAGCTGAACATCGGCAGCACGCTTCCCGAGACGGTCGAACTGCACGAGGTGCCGAACGTCAAATATCGCTATGTCGTGGTCGATAACCGGACGGTGATCGTCGACCCCGGCACGCGCAAGATCATCAAGGTGCTCAATTAACCGATAGCGTAATCGGCCGAACGGATGGCCCGCCGCCGGTCACGGCGGCGGGCGGTTAACGGAAAATTATTAATTTACGATATCCTAACGGAACCTTTGACCCACACCCAAGTTGGGCGCTTTGGGTCAAATCTGTCTCATAGGCAACACAAACCAGTGGCAGAAACAAACCTGTCTCATAGGCAACACAAACCGGTGGCAGAAAGCCAGAATCGGGCGGCGGCGAACAGGCATGGGCAGGGGCGAGGAGGACTAGTTAACATGTCGAAACGAGAAATCGGAACATCCCGCTCGCTCGGGATGCGCGTCGCCGAGTTGCGGGCCAGGATGGAAGACGCCCACATCACCGCACATGAAATAAAGACCTTCCAGAAGGTCGCGGCCATAATGGGGGGCGGCGATGGCTCCCTACGCATCGATGCGGACGATCTGATCGCCGCATCTTTCCTCACCGAGTCGTGCGAAGCTTCGCTGAACTGACAGCCGTTATCGATGTCGACTGGCTGCCGTCCAGCACTGGGCGGCAGTGAGCGGCGCTACGCGACAAAAGCCTTCGGCCGCGAGGGCTTTTTCGATGATGCTTGGTTCGATAAGCCCGATCCTATAGGCCCGGACTTCAGCAGCCTGTCACGCCAGCGGCCATTGCCGGCGCTGCTGGCTTATGCTCTTGGCCTTGAGACGTCTGATCTTGGCTTCGCGTAGCGCGGTGACGGGGTCGACGCCGGTCCACAGAATGCCGGCCTTCTGAGCGAATGCCACGAAGGCCTGCCGCGCTTCCCCGAGTTTCCTCTCGCCTGTCCGCGCCGCCTCGCAGGTCTGCACGGCCGCGGCATAACAGTCGCCGCGCATTGCCGGCGGCCATTCTTTGAGGAAATTCTGCATCGCCGCCAGGGAAGCGATCTCCCGCTTGAAACCGGCCCCGACTGCGATCGCCACCGGCGCGCGGAGCGGCATGTCGCTTGTGATGTGAACTGCAGTCATGGCGGGCCTTTGCTGGTCGAATTTATTCAATTCAAACAATGCGAAGCTGCCCCGGCGGTTCCGCCGGCAACAATCAATTAGGCGCCGCAGACGGAACAAGACCCCAATGCACGCGTTTGCCCCGGGAGCTCCTATGTTCGACCTGCCAGGTTTCCGCGACGGCGGAGGCGGGCGGAGCTCGCCAACACAACAGGAGACTTATGATGAAACGCACCCTTATTCCTGCTGTTGCCGGCCTTGCTCTGATCGCCGGCGTAGGCTTTGCCGCTGCGGACCAGATCATCGTCACGCCGGAGCAGCAGACTGTCGTCAAGGAATATGTCCACAAGCACCCGATCGCCTCGGTCAACATACTGGGGCTGGAACTGGGCGTCGGCTCGACGGTGCCTGACACGGTCGAGCTGCGGGAGGTGCCGGACGTTCAGTACAGATATGCCGTGGTCAACGATCGCACTGTCCTGATCGATCCTGGTACACGCAGGGTCATCCACGTCATCGAGTGATCTTACGCTTACGAGCCCCGATCCTCCCGCCATGCCGGCGGGGGGATGCCGGCTCCTAGGAAGGAGTCGCAGCCATGCATCACCCCCATGTCGAATCAGTCGACTGTGCAAAGGCGGTCGACCAGCTTCTGGCCGAACGCCGCACTGGCCTCTTATCGATGAAGGAAGCGATTGGCCTGCTGCGCAGGCGCACCGGAACCGAACGCTCTGACGCCGATTTAGCCGCATTGATTACAAAGAAGGCGGCGTATCTAGGCGTTGCGATCGTCTCCGACGTGCACTGAAGAAATCGCTGCCGAAGTTCAGGCACCTACGCGTCGATGCGCAAGACGCCACCGGAAAATTCAGCTATGTTTCCGTCGGGGAGCGGCCCCACTCAAAGGAGGCGACAGTGACGGACGACAGGCAGGAACGCATTCGCCGGCGGGCGCACGAGATCTGGGAGCAGGCCGGCCGGCCGCAAGGCGCGCATATGGAGCACTGGGACCAGGCGGCCGCCGAGATCGACGCCGAAGTAAAGCCGAAGTCCAAGGCCGCGCCCAAAAAGACGGCCGCCGCCAAGCCGAAGTCGGCCAAGGCCGAAACGCCCGCCAAAGGCCCCGCCAAGGCCAAGGCTCCTGCCAAGCCGAAAGCCAAGACCTGACCCCAGCGGCCGTTCCGCCGCTGCCATCCGCACAATCGAAATGTAGCAAGCCCGCGCCCGAAGATTTAGGGCGCGGAGGTGGAGGCTAAACGGCTATCGCCTCCCTTGTTTTCTGGCGTATTGCGCAACGGCGCAGAGGAAAGCCAGCGCGGCGGTATCGCAGGCCGCCCGCGACGGCGACGGACCCTTGGCAAAAAGCACCGCGTCCGCGATCGGGATCGTCAGCCCATGCTTCCTGGCGAATGAGGTGACTTCGTAAGGCTGATCGTCGGCTGGTGCGCCGATGTCGATTTGCTGGTCTATCAAACGAGTTCCTCCCTGGTACGCGACTATGCCTTCCTTCGCCCGAAAGGAATTAACTACCGGCCGCTCGCCCACGTCCACCAATTGGCAATTGTGTGAAACGATACATTTGTCGAGGTGCATCCGAAGGTTGCAAAATGGAATTCTCTGCACCCGGCGCGGGCGGAAACCGTTCCGTCGCCGCGCTCCTTCGCGCCCCCTCTGTCTCGTCGCGATTGGTGGTCTTCCTCCGCGAAGAAGGAAGACATCTCACTCCCAGGCATCGCTCGATTTTGCAAAGCGCACGGCCGCCGCAGTCATCGCGCACTCGCATTCGCTGATCAGCCTGAGGTTCCTCAAATATCGCGCGATCGTTTCGGGCAGCCAGGCCGCGCAGGCCTCGACATAGGCGCGGCCGTGCACCAGCGTGCCGGTCGAAAGCCGGTCGTCCTTCTCCGCGATCACCTTCAGATATTGCCGGATGAAGCGGATGTCGTCGGCGATGTCCTGGCTGGCCATGCGCCACGCGCCGGCCAGGCGTTCGCGCTCGGCGAGCGGCAAAGGCGAGAGCAATGGACGGGAAAGGTCGGCGAAAGCGGCATGGTTCGCGGTGTTCAAGAACATCCCCTCAACGAACGGCAATATCGTACTTTATGTACGAAAGACGGTCAAGACCGGTTTCGTACAATTTGAACGATACCTCACCTGGACCGTCTCATGAAACCGTCGAGCTCGATGCGCGCTTCGTCGAGCGCCCTGCCGAGGACCAGGTCCACCATCTCGCGCCTGTCCGGCTGAAGCAGTTGCAAGCCTTTGCGCAGCGCCTCACGCCATGCTTCGCCCCGGTTCCACGCTTCCGCGAAGGCATGGGCGAGGTCGTCTCGCCGACGCGTGGTCTCGAGCGCCTCGACCAGCAGGCCCGCTTGATGCAGGTCCTTTTCCCGCTTGGCGGCAGCGCTTCCCGCGCGTCGCGCCGCGACGATCAGCTTGTGGACCGCAAAGCGTTCGGGAGAGGGGACCAGCACCGGCACGCCGGAGCGGTGGAGCAGCACTGCCCGCACCGGGTCTCGGATCAGGAAATCGAGGAAGCGCAAGGGCTGCGCCGAGGCGCCGCCCAGCGACGGCATCGGGCTGGCATGGTCAGCATGCTCGTCGCTGCCTCGGTTCGGAGTGAGGAATTCTATGCGGTAGCGCGAAGCATTCTCGAACTGCGTCGTGCGCCCCGCATCGGTTCGGTGCGGGATTTCCCGGAATGTCGGGTCGACCGCCTTCAGCACCTCGATGAGCGGCGGCATGCTGTCGTCGACTTCGGCCGAGACGGAATGGAACTGGGCAAAGTCGGCATCGCCGGTCTGCAGCGCGGCTCCTGGCAGTTTGACGCCGAGATGCCCTGCATAGGTCTGGAAGGCGACGGTGCCGACGAGCACCGCGCGCAGGCGGAAGAGCCCGGCCTTTTCCAGCGCCTCGACGACGTCGCCACTGAAAGCATCGGGCGCCGCCAGGCCGGCGTCGCGAACCAGCGTGGAGACCAGCTTGCGGCGAGCTCTGAGATCGTCCTTGATCTCCTTGAAGGCCGCGACCCTTTTGGCGATCTCGGGATCTTCCGCCGGGCCGACATAGCGCCTGGACTTTTGCGGCCGCGTCTCTTCGAAATACCAGTAGTCGCGGCCTTTCACCGGCACGCGCACGAAATTGCCTGCCGTCGAGAAATCGGTCTCGAAGGAGGCATCCAGGCTGCGCTGCACCAGCTCGGCATAGAGGGTACGATAGGCAAGATCGATGGTCTTCATGGCCGCTCCCGGGCGTGCGCAGCGTTATAAGAAACCTGCATTTTTCTTATAACTGGGCCTTATTCGGCGAGATTTCAAGAGCGTTATAAGAAACTGGTAAAAATCTTATAACGACCGGCATCTCCTAAGAGAGATGGGCCACTCTTCTGCGGATTGGGGAAACGGTTTGCCCGGTGCGGTCGACGTCACGCCCGAAGACTCGACCTGGAAGGCGTTGAGGCCGGGCTTGGAAGCTTGGAGCAGCGCAGCTTCCGTTACGCCGATTACGGCTGCCGGACGAGCACACTACCTTGATCATTTCCGGAAACGCGTTCCTTGGCGCCAACCGACAAGCCGCCGCTGCTTTTTTCGAGGGACGCGGGCCGGCTACGCCTTCGCCGTCGACCGCGCGAAGCACGCAGGCGACCCGCTGATCGCGGCGAACAAGGACACGCTCACCAACCCGGCGCTGAACGACCGGCATTTTTTGAAGGGTGCTAACGGCGCCATCGGCACCATGGACATGGCGAAGATGGAAGCGATGGGCGGGTATTTGTTTGCCTCGGGAATTCTGCTCGACCGCAACGGCAAGGCGCTGAAGGAAAGGCCATACTTCGAGACATAGCGCAGGTAACTGTTGCAGGTGGCCGGCGTTTCGCGCGCCATGACATGATTGAGCATGTCGAGTTGCCCGAAAGCGCTTGCGAGACCGCGCTGTCCGGCGCTGAAGGCAGGAGCGGTGCATATCTGTGCCGCAGATCGGCGACGGCCTGTCTGCTGGTATTGCGCACTTCTGTTTGGCTTCCGGTCTGGGCGGCGGCAGTGATCTTGCGCAGCATCGCATCCTAGTCGTCCGGAAACTCGCGGGCGATAGCCTCAACGATCTGGAGATCCTGCTTCCGGATCTAGGCATCGATGTAGGCGGTGGTCACAGGCTGGGGCGGCTTCGCCACCGACTCATGGTGATATCTGCCGCCACCGAACATCGCTGGTAGCACTTTTGCCTCAACGAAGCTCAAAGGGGACGACCGCCTCCACCTGCAACCATTTCCAACGCGACATCCGCCCCTCTAAAATGCCTGTCTAGTTCAGTCCGAGGCTCAGCGCCTTCTTGCGGTCGGCCTCGGCGCGCTTCAAATCGCCCTTAGCTCTCCAGGAATGTGCCCTCAAATCGTAGGCGTCGGCATATGTCGGGTCGATCTCGATAGAGCGGCTGTACTCGGCGATGGCGCCATCGTGGTCGCCTTGGCTTTCCTTGATTGCACCTAGACCGAAATGGGCGCCAGCGCTCTTCTTCCGGTCCAGGCTGATCGCCTTGTTGAAGTCTCGCGTTGCGCTGTCGATGTCCTTTTTTGCCGCATAGGCAAAGCCGCGATCGATGTAGAAGCGCGCGACTTTGGGATCCAGTTCGATCGCCTTGTCGAAGTCTGTCATCGCACCCTCGTAATCGGCCTTCTCCAGCCTTTTGGTTGCCCGTCCGTAGTAGGCCATGCTCCAACTCTGATCGATCTCGAGGCCTCGGTCATAGTCGGCTAACGCCCGGTCAAGCTCGTTTTTTTTCCCCCACAAAGCGGCACGCCCAAAATAGGCATCGCTGCTCTTCGGCGCGAGTTCGATGACCTTGCTGAAATCGGCAATGGCGCCATCATAGTCATGGGTGTCGGTGCGGACCATCGCCCGTCCGCGATAGCCGGCGGGGTTTTTCGGATCGAGCGCGATGGCCTGTTCGAACGCGGTGGCGGCGCGTGCATACTTGCGTTTCTTGTACCAGACGTAGCCGTGGTCGACGATGGTCTTCAACTTGCTCTGGTCAGAGCCGACAGGATCGCTTCCGGCTGACTTGCGTTTGGCCGCCACGGCGAGCTTGCGGCCCTCCTCGGCTAGGGCCAGCCTTGGATCCAGCTTGAGCGCCTGGTCGTAGTCGGCAATCGCCTGGTCGTAATCGCCGTTGGCGAGCCAGGCGCTGCCACGCCCGAAATAGATTGGCGCAGAACTGGGGTCGATCTTGGCCGCGCGGCTGAAATCGGCGATCGCTCGATCCAGTTCGTTCTTCTTGCTCCAGGCGACGGCGCGGCCGAGGTAAGCTTCGACGTAGGCAGGATAGAGTTCGATCACCTTGCCGTAATCATCGATGGCCGCGTCATACTTGCCCTTCGCTACCAGCGACATGCCGCGCCCCAGATATGCGGACGCCATTTTCGGATCGAGCGTGATGGCTTTGCTGTATTCGGCAATGGCGCGATCATATTTGTGCCTCTTGTAGAGGGCATCGCCGAGATCGATGAAAGCCTTGAGCTTCTTCGGATCAGGCCCGCCGGCTTCGGCCGCGACATCGCCTTTTCCTCTTGCCGCGTCGGCCGCCTTGCGGCTGACCAGGTAATCCGGATTGTGCGGGTCGAGGCCGATTGCCCGGTCGAAATCGGCGATGGCGCCGTCATAGTCCTTCCTGTCGGCCCGTGCCATGCCGCGCCCATAATAGCTGGCGGCGTCTTTCGGATCGATCGCGATCGCTAATGAATAGGCCGCGATCGCCCGCCCGCCGTCGCCCTTGGCGTGCCAGGCCATGCCCTTGCAAAAGAACGCGTCGCGCGCCTTCGGGTCGAGCGTGGCGGCATGGCCGCAATCGGCAAGCGCGCCCTCGACATCGCCCGACATGGTTTTGGCCATCCCCCGGCGGATATGGGCCGAGACCAGATCCGGAACGAGCTGGATCACCCGATCGTAGTCGGCGATCGCCAGGTCGTAGGCGCGCTTGGCGGCCAAGGCCTTGCCGCGGCCGAAATAGGCGAATGGGCTACTGGGGTCGAGCGCGATCGCCTTCTCATATTCTGCGATGGCATGGTCATATTTGCCCGCGTCGGAAAAGGTGTCGCCGCTCTGCACGGCGCTCAGGACACGTGGGTCGGTCGCCTCGTCCGCCTCCAGCATCTTTGAAGCGGACAGTATTCGCGTTGGGCTCGCTTTGCCTTGGCCGATTTGCTTGGCCAAGGTTTCAACGGCGGCCGCAACAGAGGGCTGCAACTGTTGCATGCCCACTGGCGGCGCCGGCCTGTTTTCGCCAACGGCAGCCTGCTCGTCACAGCTTCCAGTCCGCTTCAGGTCGAGTTCGATGGCACGCCGGCAATCGACTGCCGCGCCGGCCTGATCGCCCTTGAGCATCCGGGCGCGGCTGCGACCGAAATAGGCGTCGGCGTTTTCGGGATCGAGGCTGATGGCCTTGTCGAAATCGAGCAATGCGCCGTCCACGCCATATTTCGACAGCCGCATCTGGGCGCGCTCGAGCAGGATCCTGGCGGTCGCCGGATCCCTGCCTGGCTTCGCGGCGGTCGGCTTGCCTTGCTCGCCGGGCAGGTGTTCCCTGCACGTGCCTGCCCGCTTCGGGTCGAGCTCGACGGCTCGCCGGCAGTCGCCGACGGCGAGGTCGAAATTGCCAAGCAAGGCCTCCGCGATGGATCGGTGGTAGTAGGCATCGGCGTTGTAGGGATCGAGGCCGATGACAAAGCTGAATGTATCTATCGCGCCCTTGGGGTCGACCTGCATCTGCTGCAACCCCGATTTCATATTCCAGTCGATGGCGGCGGAATTGTCGCGCTTGGCATAGAGTTGCGGCGGCTCATACGTGGGAGGCGCGATAGGCTTGGCCGCCTGCGGCTCAGCTGGGATTGGGACATGAGCCTGACTGGTCGTAGCGCCCGGTGACTGCAGCACGGGTTGCCCCTCGGCCCTGCGCTTGCCAATCTGGACGCTCAGCCGTTCCTTTCGGTAGTCCGCGTTGGCCGGGTCGAGCGCGATTGCCTTGTCCAGGTCCGCTATTGCCTTATCAGGATCGCTCGCCTCCCAGACAAGCGCCCTCTCGAAATACGATTTTGGATCGTCGGAACTGATGGAAATCGCTTTGTCGAGATCGGCAAGCGCCTCTTTCGAATTGCCGACTCGAGCCATAGTCATGCCGCGCACGCGGTAAGCCGGGGCGTTGGCCGGGTCGCGGCGTACGGCTTCATCCAGATCGGCGATAGCGCGGGCATAATTCTTCTTTAAGCCCCAGCTCTTGGCGCGGTTGAAGTAGAATGCGGAACTTGCTGGATTGAGCCGGATCGCCTCGTCGAATGCGGCGATGGCGCGGGTATGGTCGCCCTTTTCCTGCCATTCTATGCCGACCGCATTTTGGGCGGTGGCGGTTTTCTCGCCACCTCCGTCGCGCGGCTCGCCAAAAGCCTCGGCGATCCGGCGTGAGCAATCACGCCCTTTGTCTGCATCGACGCCGGCGATGTGCTTGCAATCGGCTTCCGCGCGCCTGCGCTCGCCCTTGGCGATCCATGAAAGTGCGCGGTCATGGTAAGGCGTGATGGGGTCCGCGCGGACGCTCTCTGCTTTGTCATAGTCGGCTTGGGCCCGCGTGGCGTCGCCCTTGTCCTCCCAGGCGACGCCGCGCACGCCATAGGCCATCTCGTTGGCGGGATCGATGTCGATCGCCTTGTCGCATTCGACAATCGCACGGTCGTGCTCGCCTTTCTTGTTGAGTGCCCTGGCGCGGTCGGCATAGAGGTTGGCATCGTCCGGCGTGAGCGCGATTGCGCGAGTGTAGTCCGCGACGGCTCGCTCGAAATCTGCCTTGCTCTCCCAGGCAATGGCGCGATTGGTAAAGGCGGGCACGTATGTCGGATCAAGCGCGAGCACCTCGGTCATGTCGGCGATGACGCGGTCGATATCGTTCTTCTGCGTGTAAGCCAGGCCACGCCAGAAATAGGCGTTAACGCGAAGATCGGGAATCTCGGCGCTGTCCTCGGCGATGGGCGTGCAGGCGCTAATCTGCTGGTCGGCGGAGAGGGCGCCGTCGCTGAAGCAAGTAGCGTAATCCTTGCTCTCTGCGAGGGCCGGACTGCGAAGCCCGCCAAGCGTCACCACTATTCCCGCCGGCGCCAAAAGCGGGCCAAATGAAAGCCATGCAACGAATGCGCGGGTGAACGCGCCGGTGCGGCGTGACATGTTTTGATCCTCCCCCCGGAGTTGCCGCGGCAGCGGCTGCAATTGCCTATATAGTTCCGTTTTTGTTCCGAAATGCAAGCAGAAATTGCGAACGCTATCCTGTGCTCGCTCTCGGCCAAAGAACGCAACCCTCAAAGCCTGGCAACGCGAAGTTCTTCTTGTTCTTCGTTGAGCGGTGGTTTCTCAGCGAGATTGTCTCTCACATATCAATCATTGAGCGCTTGACCCGCCCGATGATGGTGATCGCCCCTTCGAGCTCCGGCGGCGGGATGTCGAGATAGGACGCCGGCTGGAAGGGCGGGGTGTCGTTCGGGCGGTAGCGCTTGTAGGTGGCGCGGCCAGTTTCGTCGGCGATCACATAGCAGCCATTGGTCACCAGCCGCTTGTCGCGCAGGTTGACGAAGATGATCGAATCCGGCGGCGAGATCTTGTTCATCGACGGTCCGTCGACGCGCAGCGCAATCCACTCGCCTTCCTCGAGATCGGCGGTGGGGATCGTCGGATAGTCCGAAAGGTTGACCACGCTGTCCTGGCTGCCGAGCTCGCCGGCGCTGATCCACGATACGATCGGTACGTCGATGGTGATGGGCGAGGCGGCGAGGTGCACAGGCGCGGCTTCGGCGCCGTCGACGTCAAACAAAAGCCAGCCGGGGTCGACGCCGAACAGCCGGCCGTATTTCTCCGCCGCCTTGCGCGACAGCGGCCGGTTGCCGTTCTCATGGCTGATAAGCGTGTTCTTGTTGATGTCGCGCAAGGCCCGAGCGGCATCGCTGGGCGAGGCATAGCCGGCCTGGGCGCGCGCTTGCTGCAATCTGTGCCGAGAATCCATCATCGTACAAAATGCCTGAAAATTATCGTCCAAATTGTACGATTTCGCTTGCGCGTCATTCGTACATAACGTACGCTTAGCGCATGAATGAGCCTACCGCAAGCGTTTCCGCATTCCCTGCGAGCATCTTCGCCGCGAATGTGCCGGGGCCGCCCGCGAGCATCTCGGGGCTGCCAACGAGCATCTCGGGGCTGCCCACGAGCATATCGGGGCTAATTGATTCCTGGCAGAGTATCGGCGCCTTCGCCGCAGATGTCGGCTGCGGCTATGAAGCCGCCCGCCAGATGCGCCGTCGCGGCCGCATCGCGCCGCAGCACTGGCCGCATGTGGTGGCCGCGAGCCGCAGGCGCGGCATTGCCGGTATCAGCTACGAATGGCTGGCGGGCCATCGCGCCGCGGCCGCCATGCAAGCGGAGGCGGCATGAACGCGCTTGCCTCGCCTGTCGAATTCCAATCGTCCGGGCCGTCCTCCTCCCCGGTCCGGACGCTTTCCGGGGCCTCTGCCCCGGATCCGGTCGAACCGCCCGCACCCCGGTTCACCGGAACGGCCGGAGCCGCTCCTCCCCCGGCTCCGGCCCCCAATTCGGGCCGGCTCGTCTCCTGCATCCGCACCGAGGACGGCACCGTCATCCTGTTCGACCGCAAGGCGGGCCTGGCGGTGTCGGGCCTGACCCGGGCCGCCGCCGAGGCGGCCCTTCTTCGCCTGCTTGGTGCGGCGCCCGGCGCCGCCTGATCTCAACCTTTCCCCGGACCTGACCAACGGCCCCGCGGCCGAACCCTGGCGCTTGGCCACATGCCGAGCGCTTCGCAACCCTTCGCAAGCAATGGAATGAGACATGGCTGCCGCCTACACCGAAAAGGAAATCGACGAGATCGCCGCCTGGCTGAAGGAGGGGCTATCGGCCTCCCGCATCGCCGGCCGCTTCAGCGCGCTGCGCGGCAGCCCGGTCTCGCGCAACGCCATTATCGGTATCGTGCACCGCAACGCCGGCCTTCGTGCCATCGGCTTCGCCAACCCGAAGGGTGGCCGCGCCGGCGGCAGGCCGCGGAAACATGCACGGCCGGACCGGCCGGGCCGGCGGGGCAGGGTGGCGGCTGGAGGTGTCACGCTCTCCGAGCCGGCAGCGCTTTCCAGGCATGCCGAACTGATTGAGGGCGCCGGCGCCGCAACTGCCAATCTCCCCCCTTGCGGGGGAGATGCCCGGCAGGGCAGAGGGGGGTGCTGTCCCGCCAACCTATCGGCTGTTGAGCTATCCACGGAGCCGGATGCCCGCACTCCATCCAAACCCAAAAAATCCAAAGCCCGCAAACCCGCGCGCAGCATGCCGCCCGCCTGGCTTTCCCCCGGCACCCGCGAAAAGTCCGACGTCCAGCTCTACAAGCTCCCCGCGCCGCCGCCCGCGGTAAACCCCGGGCGCCAGCCGCATGTCGCGGCGATGCGCTTCCTCGATTGCCTGTTCAAGCGCTGCCGCGCGCCGATCGATCTCGCGCTGCGCGAGGAGGCGGACGAGGATCCTGTCGGCGCGCGCCCCGGTCCCGACATGCTCTGCTGCGGCCTGCCGACGTCGGCCACGCGCTCCTACTGCGCGCATCATCATGCGCGGTTTCACGGCCATCGCGGGAGGGGGATGTGAGAGTGGCAACAATGAAGGCGCCGGCGGCGGAGTGCTCAATCTCCCCCCTTGCGGGGGAGATGTCCGGCAGGACAGAGGGGGGTGTGAAGGAACGCCAGCCTCGCCAATCCTTTCAAGGTACGACAGCAGTACAATGGGCAAAGTGGAGGACAAGCAGAGCGGATAGGCTGGCGGGACAGCACCCCCCTCTGGCCTGCCGGCCATCTCCCCCGCAAGGGGGGAGATTAGCCACCTGCCGCTGCCCGGCCTCTCATCAGGCAATCCCATGAGCGGTACGACCTGGTCGAAGTTTTTCTGGTCGGATTGGGAGTCGGATCCGAACCTGCGCCTCTGCTCGCTGGCGGCCCAAGGCCTGTGGATGCGGATGCTCTGCATTGCCGCCGCGCACGAGCCGGTTGGCTATGTCGCCATCGCCGGCAAGGGGCTGGAGGAGGCGGCGCTCGCGCGCCTTGCCGGCTGCACAGAAATGGAGCTGGGACGCCTGCTTGCCGAGCTCGAGCAGAACCGCGTCTTCTCGCGAGACCGGCATGGCCGCATCTACTCCCGGCGCATGATCGCGGACGCGCGTAAGGCGCGTGTGGTGCGCCGCAACGGCCTCAAGGGCGGCAACCCAAGCCTTTCGAAAGAAAGGACGTTTTCGCGCTTGGATAAGCGGCGGGTTAAGTCAGGGGATAAGGGGGAGGATAAGCCCCAGAGTCCAGAATCCAAGAATCCAGAATCCAACAATCCAATAGCCATAGATCCATCGGGAGAAAACGCCCTGGCGTTTTCTTCCCGGGCTGCCGCTCCGCGGCAAAAGAACGAGAAATCATTTTCGGGCCGTTCAGCCGGACAGAACTGGCATCGCCGCAAGACCCATGTCGATGCCGCCAACGCCATCATCGAGGAGATCAATGACCGCAGCCGAATTGCAGCAGGCGGCGAAAGCTCTGGCCGCGATGTTCAGTTGC
Organism: Mesorhizobium sp. WSM4887; assembly: GCF_029625865.1. Lineage (NCBI taxonomy): Bacteria > Pseudomonadati > Pseudomonadota > Alphaproteobacteria > Hyphomicrobiales > Phyllobacteriaceae > Mesorhizobium > Mesorhizobium sp. WSM4887. The sequence continues at coordinate 42,233 of NZ_JARTVP010000009.1, read as the reverse complement.
TTCCCGCAATCCGCGCTCGCTGATGCCGAGATGCAGCTGCGCGGCTATCTCGCAGCCGTGCAAGATGCCGAGCTTGCCGATGTGCAAGCCGCGATCCAGCGCTTCATCCGCGGCGAGGCGAAGGTCGACAACGCCCAGTTCTGCCCGTCCAGCGCCCAGCTTTCGATCGAGGTGCGGGAACGGCGGCTGATGCGGGAGCTGTTGGCGAAGCGGGCGCTCATTTCTTCGCCGCCGCGAAGTGGGGGGTCCGAAGGACGGGCGAGACCCGTGGTTCGCCCCGGCTAGTGGTGCGGCGCAGCCGCGACGGAGGGGGGAGCCGACAATGATCGATATGCCGGCGGGACAGCGCCCCCCTCTGTCCTGCCGGACATCTCCCCCACAAGGGGGGAGATCAGACTTCGCCACCGCTTTCGCCAACCTCCACCCTCGCAGGTCTGAGCGGGGGCGCCCAAGCTGCCAATCTCCCCCCAAGTGGGGGAAATGCCCGGCAGGGCAGAGGGGGGCGCGAAGGAACGCAGCCTCTCCCGTTGGTCACTCACACCACCCACCACAAAGGACACCGCCCATGCCCCGCAAAGCCGCCAAGAAACCGCAACCCCCGAAACTCCCCAAGGGCGAGGCCGAGCAGGTGCGCATCCGCCGCGAGATCGGCCATGACTTCGCGCTGAAGCCCGACGCCTTCGGCCGCCAGCGCCTCACCCCCGGCACGGCCGAGGCGCGCCGCGTCTACCAGGTGTCGAACGGCGGCTACACCTCGACCGGCGGCATCGTGCGCCTGCGCAATGTCGATCCGCTCACCGGCATCACATCGCTCACCCGCCAGCAACGCGAGGCAGGCCAGCGTTTTCGCGACGATTTCGAGCGCTCCGCCCGCGAGGGCCTGCAGCCGCAATCCTGGAGCGAGCGCGTCGACGGCGGCCGCGTCGGCGGCGGCGTGCCCGACCGCGTGCTCTCAGCCGGCCGCGCGCACGCCCACGCTGCGGCCGCGCTCGCCCACTGGGAGGTGGCGGAGGTGGTCCGAAAAATCTGCCTCGAAGGCCAGTCGGTGAAGGCCATCGCCGAACGCACCGGCGACGGCCGCGATGTGGTGGTCAAGCTGCTGAAGGTCGGGCTGGATTTGTTGGCGGTGCATTACGGGATGATGGGACGGAAAGCGGGGTGAGTTTTGTAAACGACGGTCAAAACACGATTCTTGGTTGGTCAGGATACAGCTTCGGCAGCAGCTACCGCACAGCGGTGCAAATCGGCGACTGCTGGCGCGTTCCTATTATCCGTCCCTATTTTGCATTACACTGCCAGCTTAGACATTCGCCTCGGAGGAGAACTGCTCCTGCCATGCGTAGCGTTTATCTTCTACTAGTTCTGCTATTTACAGTCTTCTCCGCCGAGGCGCTTGCAGACAGACGCATCGCACTGGTGATCGGCAACTCGGCCTATCAAAAGGTACGGCGACTACCCAATTCGACGAATGATGCCAGCGATATGGCGTTGAAGCTGAAAGGTCTCGGATTCGAGGTGGTTAGCGGCTCGGATCTCGAATTTGCGACGATGCGTGGTGCAGTGCGTAACTTCATCCAGAAGCTAAATACGGCTGATATCGCGTTATTTTATTATTCTGGGCACGGACTGCAGGTTGATGGCATAAATTATATGGTGCCGGTCGACGCTCACCTAGCATCTTATGACGATCTCGACTTTGAGGTCTTGTCAATGGACCTTGTAGTTGCAGCCATGGAGCGCAACTCCAAGGTTAGTCTTGTCTTCCTTGATGCATGTCGAGACAACCCTTTCGCCAGAAACCTTGCTCAGTCAATGGGAACCCGATCGGCCTCGGTAGGTGAGGGACTGGCCAAGCTCGGTGGCGGAGTAGGTTCACTCATCGCTTTCGCAACACAGCCGGGGAACGTTGCATTCGATGGAGTGGGCAGAAACTCGCCCTTCACCACTGCCCTGCTGCGCCACCTAGGTACGCCCGGGCAGGATGTCACTCGCGATCTCATTTACGCGCGACGCGATGTGCTCGAGGCGACACACGGAAAGCAGGTTCCTTGGGACAATTCTTCGCTGACGGGTGAGGTAGTGTTAAATCCGGGCGTGGCTCCGGAGCCGAAGTCGGAATCGCCTGCTACGAATACGCCTGCCAAGGCCGAGACTGCCGTCGAGATTGCATATTGGGAGACGATCAAGGACTCGGGGAACAAGAATTTCTTTCAGGCATATCTTGAACGATATCCGAATGGCGCATTCGCAGCGCTTGCGAAGTTGAAAATCGAGGTCCTGGACGAGGAAAAACGTCGCCTGCAAGGAGAGACCCAAGCAACGTCGTCAGATAAGCCAATAGGTAGACGCGACGATGAAGGCTACAGAGATCTGGCGCTTTCCACCCAAAGGGAACTATCACGCGTCGGCTGCCTTGCGGGCCAAATCGATGGCAAGTGGGGTCTCGCCAGCAAGAAAGCGTTGCAAGATTTTGCGCGCCTCCGCGGGATCAATCTCGCGTCGGCCGAGCCGAGCGCAGATGTTCTGAAAAGGTTGCAGGAGATTAGAGACACTATCTGCCCTCTTTCCTGTCCCGATGGAACGGAGGCACGAGGAGGTCGTTGCCGGAGTACAGTTGGTGGGTTCGACGGAATGTGGGCTTTGACGAGACGAGCCACGAATCCGTCCTGTGGATGGCCTGAGCTCACATCGAACATTTGGATTGCAGATGGTCAAATACATTCCCCTTCATGGGAGGGAAACGTTGCGCCTAACGGCGTATCGACGATAATACTCAGATTTGTGCATAAAGGACGAAACGAAAGGAATATTCTATATGTTAAGCTGAGGGGCAATAAGGGGGCGGGGAAATTCTATCACGTGGGCGGAGAATGTGCGGGCGTTGTCGAACTTAGGAAGCTGTAGCTGAAGGCGATCATAGTTTGAACTGTCAGGGTTGCACGCCAGTTCAAAAGTCTTTCTTCAGCGCCTTCGGGCCCTTGCGGTCTGCCGCTCCCTCCCACCCAAACACGCTCCGTCCCCCCAGCAGATGAGACTGATCCATCTCGCCGGCGACGATCTCCTTCAGGCTCGGCCCCGTCACATAGCGCTCCATCCGACGTGATTCCCCGTCCAGCCGCTTGAGTGCCTGCAGCTCTTCCTCGCGCCCGAGTTTCGCCTTGCTCACCGCCGATTTCAGCACCGAGATCGTCTCGTCATAGACCTTCAGCGGCACGGGGAAGGGGTGGCGGTCCTTGCCGCCGTGGGCGAGCGAGAAGCGCGCCGGGTCGGAAAAGCGGCAGGGCGCGCCGTGCACCACTTCCGACACCATGGCGAGCGCGCGCACCGTGCGCGGGCCGACGCCGGGCACCAGCAGCAGTTCGGGAAAATCCTTCGGGCCGCTCTCGATCGCGGCGGCAATGTTGCCGTGCAGGCGGCGCATGACGATGTCGCTTTCGCGCACGTCGTGATGCGCGGGCATGACGAGGTTGGGGAGCAGCGGTTGCGCGGCCGGCTCGGGCGCTTCGGCTGGCTCCAGAACGGCAAGCTCGCTCAGGATCTTTTCCGGGCTCATCGTCTTCAGAAGCGCGATCTGCCCGTCGCGCGCTTTCTCGGCGCGGTGGTCGGTGAGGTTGACGATCTCGCCTTGGCGTTCGCCCTCGATCGCCGCATGCGGCTGGTCGACGAAGCTTTCCAGCCCCTCCGACAGCCAGTGGTAGCGGCGCGCCTGGCGGGCGTCGCCGTTCATGCCCTGCTGCACCACCACCCAGCGCCCGTCATCGCTGACGATGAAGCCGTGCAGGTAGAGGTCGTAGCCGTCCTGCACGGCGGCGCTGTCCACCTTGGCGACCAGCCGGCTGGCAGTGGCAAGAGCTTGGCCGTCGAGGCCGACATGGTCGCCGATCGCCAGCAACTCGCCCGGCGTCTTGCGCGAATGTGCGCCGCGCCCGCCGCAGACATGGATGCCAAGCTCGCCGGCCATCGGATTGAGGCCCCGCTTCAGCGCGCCGATGACGGAAGTGGTGATGCCAGAAGAATGCCAGTCCATGCCCATCACGGCGCCGAAGGACTGGAACCAGAAGGGATGGGCGAGGCGCCGCAAAAGCTCGTCGCGGCCGTAATGATGGATGATGGCTTCGCACAGCACCGCGCCGAGCCTCGTCATGCGATCGCCCAGCCATTTCGGAACCCGCCCGCCATGCAGCGGCAGGTCGGCGCTGCCGCTTCGCTGCGTCACTTTTTGCTTTCCCTTATGAATGCCGGCTTCTAGATGGCATTTTGGCGGGAATTTGCAAGGCGGCGCAGCCGCAGCCGGACATCTCCCCTCGCCCGAGGGGAGATGTCCGCTCGCTGGTCGGTCAGCGCCGGCAGATGCGGATCTTTTCGATGACGCGGTGGCCGTGGCGCCAGTGCTTCACGATCTTGATCCGGCAATGATCGCGATAATACCGGTTATGATAGCGCACCACATAACGCTCGCGATAGGGAGTGTAGTAGTCGTCATCGTAGACGTGTCGGTAATAGCGGTGAGGGTAATACCCGCCATAGTAGTCACCATAGTAATCGCCGTAGCTGGGGCCGACGCCGATGCCGAACTGAACGCTACCGGCACTCGCCGGCGCGATCGCAAACGCCGAGGCGATGGCGATCATCGAAGCAAGCAGAAGCTTTTTCATCGCTGCCTCCTTGAGGTCGATGGTTGCCCCTTCGAGGCACAAACGGTTTCGGGACCGGTGGTGTTCCGAGAAAGTTGGGCGGCGATCCTGGGCCCAGCAAGGAGCGAAGCGGCGCCGAAGCTGACGATCTTCGCCCTTGCGGGGAAGGTCACGCTTTTCTTCGCCCCGCTGTTTTCGATCTTCGGAGTCGCCATATTGCCACCTGCTGTCGCCGTGCAGCGCGTGCGCGCTCGGCGTCGTCGTCTATTGCCACGTCCAGCCAATCCCAACCGCAGGAGCCTGCCATGACCAAGCCCACTATCCTGAAATTCGGCCCCGTCGAGCATGGCGATGGCGGCGATCTGCCGGGCTGGATCGCGGTCGAGGGATCGCCGACCATGCAGACCGCCGTCCAGCACACCAGCGAGGACGGCAAGGTGATGTCCGGCACCTGGCGCGCTTCGCCCGGCACCTATCACGCCACCTACACCGACTATGAATTCGTCCACATGATCGCCGGCCGCATCCTCATCACGCCCGATGGCGGCGAGCCGGTCGAGGTCGGCCCCGGCGACGCCTTCGTGGTCGAAGCCGATTTCAAGGGCACCTGGAAGATCCTCGAGCCGGTGACCAAGCATTTTGTGGTTGTGGCGGAGTGAGCAGAAGCTGCTGATCTCCCCCCTTGCGGGGGATGTCTGGCAGGACAGACGAGGTGTGAAGGAACGCCGACGGTCGCACGGTCGCAATCCTCGGGCTTGACCCGAGGATCCATGCGGTGACCTTCGGCGTGAAGCGCTACGGTGCAGAATTCTGTCACTGGTGCAACGCTTTAGCGTCACGGCATGGATCCGAGGGTCTGCGCGCGTCGCTTCGCTCCTTGCTCCGCCCTAGCATGACGAACGACAGGGGCGGCGCCCTACCTTCCCACCTTCGAGATCACGCGTCTCTCCACCTCCGGTTCCAGCGATTCCGCGAACGGCGTCGCCAGATGGTGCTGGTCGCGGAAGGCGAGCTGGCCGTCGATGAAGACGTGGCAGGTGGTGGCGTTGCAGAAGCGGTCGGTGAGGTCGACGTAGGTGGCATTGGGCACGCTGGTGACGATCTCGCGCTCGACCGCCGCCATCTGGTCGTTGGCGGCATAGGCGCGGCTCTGGTCGCAGAGCGAGGGCGCCTTGTCGCGCCACAGAGCGCGCGACACGCAGGTGTCGATGTTCTCGTCGTTGAACGGCACGTCGCGGATGAAGGCGATCTTCAGCCCGGCCTTGCTCAAGCTGGTCAGTGTCGAGCGCAGGCCGGCCCGCCATACGGCGTCCGGCGTGTCCGGCTCGCCCTTGCCCGCCGCCATCTTGCGCGAGGAGGTCAGCGCCAGTTCGGAGATCACCACCAGCGAAGGCCTGGCCGCGATGATCTCCTTGATCGCCTGTTCGCGCCATTGGTCGCATTCGCGGTAGTCGCGGTTGAGCTTCGTGACAAAGTAGGAAAACCGTGAGGGCCGGCACGAGCTCTTCAGCCAGGTCTCGACGCGGTAGCCGTTCTTCTTTCCCGCCTCGATCAGCGGCGTCGACCAGTGATCGGCGTGGGAATCGCCGAACAGTGCGATCACGCGCTGTCCATTGCCGAACACGCAGGGTTTCGGCGTCACCGTGTCGTAGCCCTCGACGCAGGCCTTGGCGCGCGCGGTGGCCGGCTCGGCCGCACTTGCCGCGATCGCGCGCTGCTCGGGGTCCTCGGCGCGCACGGCAAGCGCTGCGTTGCCGTAGGCGGCTGCGACGCCGGTGCCGGTCAGGAGGAGGGCCGGCACCAGCGCCCGCGCCGCATTGGCCATAAGCCAGCCATTGCGGCGGATTGGATTCTCGATGAAATGATAGCTCAGCGCAGAGAGCGCCAACGTCAGCCCGAGGCAGGCGAGGCGTTGCGCAAAAGTCAGCTCCTCGACCAGCATGCCGGCATAGACGATCACCGGCCAGTGCCAGAGATAGAGCGAGTAGGAAACCTTTCCGATCCACTGCAAGGGCGGCAGCGCCAGGGCGGCATTTACGCAATTCGAGGAAAAGAGCCCCGCGGTTTTCCGTTCGAAATTGCGTGCAAGAATGCCGTCCCTGACGCCGGCCGCGCCCGCCAGCAAGAGAAGGACAGTACCGGCCACGGGCACGAGCGCCAGAAAACCGGGGAAGGGAGCCTCCTCGCTGAAGGTGAGGTAAGCGAAGGCAATGAGGACCAGCCCGCACAGGCTGAACGCCGTCCCGAGCCGCGGGCGGTTCTGGAGCAGCCATGCCGGCGCCATCGAAGCCAGCCCGCCGGCGGCGAATTCCCAGGCGCGCAGCGGCGAGAAGTAGAAGGCCCAGGGCTGCGAAATGGGGGTCAGCCAGGCGCAGACCGCGAAGGAGACCAGGCCGGCAATGCCGATCGCAAGCATGATCGTCCGCTTGCCGGGCTTCAGCCAGGCCGCCAGCATCAGCAGCGCCGGCCAGGCGAGGTAAAACTGCTCCTCCACCGACAGCGACCAGTAATGGATAAAGGGGTTGTTGGCGGCATCGCTGGCGAAATAGTCGAACGACCAGCGGATCAGCCACAGATTGATCATGTAGGCGGACGCGAACATCGCGCCCTTGGAATAGAGCGCCTGCTCCTCCGGCGACAGAATCAGCGTGCCGACGGCAAGCGTGGCGGCGATGACGAACAGCGCCACCGGCAGCAGCCGCCGCGCGCGTCGGGCATAAAAACGAAGGAGGTCGAGCCGGCCGGTGAGCGAAATCTCGCTGACCAGATGGCGGGTGATGAGGTAACCGGAGATGACGAAAAAGATGTCCACGCCGGCAAAGCCGCCGGGCAGGGCGGTGAAGCCGAAGTGGAAAGCGACAACGCCCGCCACGGCGAGCGCCCGCAACCCCTCAATATCGGGCCGGAAGTCCGGCGATGGTGCTGACACGAAGGCGAACCTCGCAACGGTCGTTCGTATCCCGCCTTGGGAAAGCCTCGCGCCTATGGGCTCATACCGCAATGCAACAAATCTAACGCAGTGCAACATAAAGGGAGGCGGCAGCAACGCCGGCGGCAGCCGACGCTTCGGCACGCCAGGGTCTGCGCGCCTCGTTTCGCCCAGGATGACGAAGGAGCTCAGCCGCCGGTTTCGCCAGCGTTCGAGAGCATGGAAGGACATTGGCGAACGCTAAAGGCAAATTGTCCGCCTGCAGGTAATCTGGTAGGATCAATGCACCGACGAACGGCTCTGGGACGCCGTGACGTCCGACATCATGCACAAAGACATCAACTCGAACCGGAGAACGGCCATGAAACGGCTTCTGACGGTCGCTGCGCTGTTGGCAGCGGGCAGTTTGATTGCGATGCAGGGCGCAGCTGCCGACGACGCTGCGCTGATCAAAAGCGCCGAGTCCGCCGCACCCGCCGCAGTGGCGAGTGGCGCTGCGGTCTACGCCATGGATGAAAAGGGGAACATGCGCACCCTGCGCGAGGGCAAGACCGGCTTCTGGTGCATGCCGGACAATCCGGCCTCGCCCGGTCCGGATCCGATGTGCGGCGATGCCAACTCGATGGAATGGGCGATGGCCTGGCTGGAAAAGAAGGAACCCCCCAAAGGCAAGGTCGGCTTCATGTATATGCTGTCCGGCGGCACCGACGGCAGCAATACCGATCCTTATGCGACGAAGCCCGAGGCAGGCAACAATTGGATCGAGACGGGGCCGCATGTGATGATCGTCAACGCGATGGACATGATGAAAGGCTATCCGACCGATGCCAAGCCCGACACGTCCAAGCCTTACGTGATGTGGCCGGGCACGCCCTACGCGCATCTCATGATCCCGGTAAAATAGCCGGGCACGAGCCTTCTGGTGCGGCGGCGAGCGCTTCAAATCTCCCCTTGTCCGCAAGGGGAGATTTGCATCAGCCGCTTCATCCTCCCTCCAACTGATCGCGCCTCGCAACCATCCTCCGATCCGCGCGTTGCACGCCGGCGAAAGCCAATCATGGCGGGCAGGGTGGAGACTCACGGTGGCGGATAATCGTCAGAACGGCACGCGCGAGCCGGAACCGGGGCTGGCGGGCCTGCTTGCTGCCTCGCGCAGCCATCCGCGCACGGCGCTGCCGACGGTCGCAACCGTCGTCGCGTCGGTTGCGGCGCTCTATTTCGGGCGCGAAGTGTTTTTGCCGATCGCAGTCGCGCTGCTGTTGACTTTCGCCATCGCGCCGCTCGTGTCGGCGTTGAAACGCGTCGGCATTCCGCGCCTGCCTGCCGTGATTGCCAGCGTTTTGGGCGCCTTTGCCGCGCTTGCGCTGTTCTCCTTCGTGGTGGCCACGCAGGTCAGCGACCTCGCCCAGAACATCCCCGTCTATCAGATCAACATCCTGACAAAGATCCGCGCGCTGAAGGAAAACGGGCTGGGCAACGGCATCATCTCGCGCTTGAGCGGCGTGATCGAGCGCGTCGGCCAGGAATTCGAGCGCCAGGAGCCGCAACTGCCGTCCGCCGCCCAGACGCCGAAGCGCGATCCGATCCCGGTCGAGATCGTCGCGCAGGAAAGGCCGCTCGAAGTGTTGCAAAAGGTCATCGAGCCGCTGCTCAGCCCGCTCGGCTCGGCCGGCCTTGTGGTCGTCGTCGTCATCTTCATGCTGATGGAGCGGGAGGATCTGCGCGACCGCTTCATCCGTCTCGTCGGCTATGGCGATCTCCACCGCACCACCCAGGCGCTGCAAGATGCCGGCAAGCGGGTCGGCCAGTATCTGTTGATGCAGCTGGTGGTGAACGTCATCTACGCCATCCCGATCACCATCGGCCTGTGGGTGCTGGGCATACCCAATGCGCTGCTTTGGGGCATGCTGGCGCTCGCCCTGCGCTTCGTTCCCTATATCGGGCCGATCATCGGCGCGCTGCTGCCGCTGTTCCTGGCGCTGGCGGTGGCGCCCGGCTGGTCGCTGCTTCTGTGGACCGGGGCACTGTTCATCGCCATGGAGCTGATCACCGGCAACGTCATCGAGCCATGGCTCTATGGCTCGCGCACCGGCCTCTCGCCGCTCGCCATCATCGTCGCGGCGATCTTCTGGACCTGGCTCTGGGGGCCGATCGGCCTGGTGCTGTCGACGCCGCTCACCGTCTGCCTCGTCGTCCTCGGCCGCCACGTTCCGCAGTTCGAGTTCCTCGACGTGCTGTTCGGCAACGAGCCGGTGCTCGAGCCTCATGCGCGTCTCTATCAGCGGCTGCTTGCCGCCGATCCGGACGAGGCGACCGACCACGCCGAGGAGATGCTCGAAGAAAAATACCTGTTCGAGTTCTACGACCAGGTGGCGATTCCGGCGCTGCTGCTTGGCGAGCAGGACCGCATGCGCGGCGTCATGGATGACGAACAGCGCAAACAGGTAGCGGCGAGCGCGCTGACGCTCGTCGCCAATCTGGACGCCAGCGCCCAGGAGGAAGCGGAGGAGGCGGAAGCCGAGGAGGAAGAGGACCAGCAGGCAACCACTGCCTCGGCCGAGGCCTCGCCGGGCAAGGCAGCCTCAGCCAAGATCACCGCGGGCAAGGCTGCTGAAGGCAAGGCGAACGATCGGAAGGCCGGCGACGGCAAGGAGCCTCTATCCGAGGAGGTCGATCTTCCGGATGGCGTGGGCTTCTCCGTGCTTTGCGCCGGCGGGCGGGGCGAGCTCGACGACGCCGCCGCCGCTATGCTGGCGCAGGTGCTGGAGGTGCAGGGCGCCGAAGTGTCGAGAGCGAGTTTCATTGACCTCGAACCTGCCGGGATCCGCCGCCTCGACCTGAGCGGCGTCGATACGGTGGTGATCGGTTTCCTCAACCGCGACTCCACCAAGCACGCGCGCTTCATGGTGCGGCGGCTGAAGCGGCTGAAACCGCGTCTCAGGGTCGGCATCGTGTCCTGGTCGGAAATCGGCAACAGCGACGCCAAGGCCGCGGCCGAACTTGCCGCCGGGCTTAACGCCGATTTCGTCGCCCATGGCATGGTCAGCGCCGTGACGGGCGCCCTGTCGAGCGAGCCGCCGGTGATGCTGAAGCTTGCGCCGCAACGCCGGCCACGCCGCCGGCCGGCCCGCAAGAAGGAGCTGCAGGCGGCTGGATGAGGGAGGCGACTTTCCCCCTCAATTGACCGGCCCGAAGGCCCGCGCGAACCGCGCGGCTTTGCGATCCGCGCGGGCAGGCGCCGGCCCCGCCGGCGGCGCCACGCCCCAGCCCTCAGGCTGGCCGGGTGGCTGTCTGGTTCGGCCCTTGTCCGGCCGTTTCTGTTCTGCCTCGCCGATCCGGGCAGAAGCCCGGATCCTTCGGAGCGCGCTAGAAATGCAGGTCCAGTGCAGGCGGATGGCTTGGCCTGGATCGTCTTGCGGCGCTGCTGCGGAGCCGGCGGGACGGCTTGCTTGCTCCTGGTTGCACTGCCCAGTGAGCTTGCGGCGGCCGTGAAAGCATGATCTTCGCTCGAACAAGAGGCCAATCCCGATTCTGTCGGGACGGAACAGGTGCAGCCGGATGGCACTGAACATCGCGCAGAAGTTACGACTGACTTCGGTCGTGCTGGGAACCGCCAGCCGCAAGGATCTGGCGGCGGCGTTCCGAGCGGTCAATCCGAAGACGGCTTTCGATATCGGCCGCGCCGACAAATGGCTGCAAGGCCGCGCCCAGCCTCGCGAGCACAGCGTCTACGAAGACTGGGCGAAAGTGCTGCGCCTCGAGCGACCCGGCGCCTGGATCGCCGAGAGCGATCTGCCGAGCTTCACGGCCGCGATCGCGGCCCGGCACGGCATCGACGCGACGGAGCTCGAACGCCGCGCCCACGCGCAGGTCGAGGCCTCGCCCGGGCATGACGACAAGGGCACCGGGCTGGCGCTTGCCGGCACCTATGCCTGCTATTCGCGCGCCTAGTCGCCTTACTATCGCGGCCAGCTCATCAGGGGCCGCCTGTCGATCGAGGCGGGGCCCGGCGCGCATGCGTTCACCGCCACATATCGCGAGACATTGCCGACCGGGCAGTTGCAGCTCGGCGGGCCGGTCACGCCGGCAAAGCGCAGCCTCTACCTACATCTGAAGGAGGTGGGCGGCGAAGCGCAGTTCTTCCTTTGCCTGTTCCCGCAGACGCAGCCGGTGAGCGTGCTCGGCGGCTATATGGTCGGCACCGCCATCATCGGCCCGGAGGCGCAGCCCTCGCTGACAAGAATCCTGCTGGTGCGCCTGCGCGATGCGCCAGCCGCCGAGCAATGGGGCGGGTACCTGCCGCCGGGCACCTCGATCGCCGCCGATCTCGCGAGCCTCGGCATCGTCATGGAGCACCCGGAAGCGGTCGACCGGCAGCTCGGCCAGTTCCTCAGTGCCGACAGCGACGGCGGCGTCAACCAAATCCCGCCGTCCGAGTACCGCGCCATCCTCGACGTGTTCGACCGCCATTGGCTGCAGCACGCGGGCTAGGAACGAACCTCAGCAGGCTCGATGTTGCCGGCTCACCACAGCCTGCCCGCATTCGGTTGCAGCCGGCTCGCTTTGCACGCATCTCACGAAAACGTTTTTTGACAAAACGGCACTTCCCTTGCGTCTTGAGGCGGCAAATTGGGCAAGGGGCATATCCATGAAGAAGATCTATGAGAAACCGGTGCTGGTGAAGCGCCAGAAGCTGTCGAGCGTCGTTGCCGGGTCGTCGGCCCCGCTCCCGCCGCGCTGACCTAAGCAACAGCCAGCAGGGCAAGCATTCCCGGGCTAAGCTTGACAGGGCGGCCGCATCGCGTTCACCTGCGCAAGTCGTTGACCCGCCCAGGAATGGACGATGAAGAAGACTTACGAAAAGCCGCGGCTGCAAAAGCGCGGCAGGCTGTCGGCCGCGACCGCCGCCGCGCCGTCGTCCGGCTTTACCTTCTGAGGCGAGCCAGGCCGCCCTGCGGCACTCCTTTGCGGCGGTCCGAGATCGGTCGAAACTATTGGCTTTGCCACGGCGCACCAATCGGCGTACCCTGCCGTATCGCTGGTAACCACCCACCAGACACCATTGGCGACTGAGAGACGTTGATCCGCGCTCCCGTCTGAACAGGGAGAGCGGCATGCTCGAGAACAAGAATCCCCACTAGCCCGCGCGCGGGCACGCGGCCGCAGATTTCCAGGACCAACTGATTGAGGAGAGCAAGGGCGCTGATCCGCTCTTACGACCTGTTGCGTCGTACGGAGCGCCTGGTGAACGCTTCCGGCCGCAAGCTTGATGGTCGCTCCCCGGCAGCGCTCGCCCGCGCGAAGCGCCTTCAGGAGGGAATTGCGATCAAGAAGGCCTATAGCGAGCCGACGCTTGAAAAGCTGGCAACGGTTCGTCAGTAGCGGTCTGGGCACCCTTTCTGAGCCTCGTACGCGAAACCTCGCGCCGCTGCCGGCCAGGAGCGGGCGGTACACTACGCAAGTGCCCGCCCGTCCGGCGCCGCCGCCAAGCTGCTGAACCCCGTCCGTCCCCAACAGCAACGGTCATGGCGTGACCAGTCACTGCGGATTGCCATTGGCCCGGCTGGCTGTCAACGTCGGCGGCGGCGCCTCCGGAACAGCGTTTTTTTCCGTTGTGCAATGCCGAAATCGGGCTGCCGCATTTCCGCGGTTGCCGCGCCGGCAGGCTCCGAAATGGCGGATTTCCGGGCTTTTCGGCCGTTGCGGCAAGCGACACAAATGTTGCCGCCTACACGTTTGAATAGGCTGGTTTTTCACTGGTTGAGGCGTTTTGAGGTCCGGTTCTCAACCTGACTTTTTTTGGGCGCATTTCGGCAACGCAGCATTGGCGGGCAAACGGCAGTGAATTACCCGTCGCGCTAGCGGTTTCGTCGCCCCTCAAAGACTGCGGAGAGGAACGCTGCCGCTCTGTGAACCGCTTCATGATGCGCACATGCAGGGATGCTAAAATTCGCCATCCGATGAGGGTGGGCGATCGGTTGCTCGAAGTGTCCCGGCGCAGGTCCTAGCCGGCAGATCGGGCAGAGGTGCTCGCGCAGCGACGGAGCGGGGGTTCTTGTTGGGCGTCCCTCCGCTCCGTCCCGGCGTCGCCAAGGAACCTGTCTCCACACTTTGTTGGGGCCAAAATCTGGTCTGTCGGCGCGGCGTTCCTTCGCGCCTCGCCTGCCTGCGTGCCGGTCGCCGCGAAAGGAGATCGGCTGTCTCACCGCCCGCCGCACACCTCCCTCACCAGGCCCCGCAGCCACCGATGCGCGGGGTCGGCGTCGAGGCGCGGGTGCCATAGCAGCGAGATTGTGAGCCCGGCGAGCTTCACCGGCAATGCGAAGGTGAGCAGGCCTTCGCGCAGCTTGCCGGTATAGCGCTCGGGCACCGTGGCGATGAGGTCGGAGCCGCACGCCAGCGCCAGCGCTTCCGCAAAGCCGCCGACCACGGTGGCGATCGTCCGCGTCAGCCCGGCGAGTTCCAGCGCGTCGTCGATAGGCCCGCGATCCAGCCCGCGGCGAGAGATCAATATATGCCGGCCGGCGGCGAAGCGGGCGGCGGTGATCTTGCCGTCGCACAGCGGATGGCCGATGCGCACCACGCCGACGAAACGGTCGCGGAACAGCGCCTGCGCCCGCACCTCCGGGCCGGTCGAGCCGCCGACAACGCCGGTCTCGAGATCGACACTGCCTTCGCGCATCGGCGCGCTGTCCTTGTCGGGCTTCGGCACGAAGCGCAGCTGCACGCCCGGCGCTTCCTCGGCGACGCGCGCGAGAAGGGCAGGGCCGAAATTTTCCACAAAACCATCGCTGTTGCGCAGCGTGAAACTGCGCGTAAGCCGCTTCAGATCAAGGCGTTCGGCGGGGCGCAGCACAGCCTCCGCCTCCTTCACCAGCCGGCCGACATCCGTCCCGAGCTCGATGGCGCGCGGCGTCGGCACCAGGCCGCGCCCGGCGCGGACCAAAAGCGGATCGCCGATCACCTCGCGCAGTCTTGCGAGCGCGCGGCTCATTGCCGAGGGGCTGAGCTTCAGCCGCCGCGCCGCTTTCGCGACACTGCCTTCGGCGATGAGCACGTCCAGCGTGACGAGCAGGTTGAGATCGGGTCGCGACATGGTGCGATCTTAGCACGTCCTCGATGCAGTGACATGGCGCTTCATGCACTATTCGAGTGCAAATGCTGCACGTTCCGCCATATCGGCCAGGCGCATATTCTCCCGGCAAGTTCCAGCCGAGCCGGAGAAGAACCATGGCCGATATCGCAGATCCACGCAGCGCTTGCGCAAGCCGCTCGGCAAGCGGCGCGCTGGCCAGCCTGTCGCTGGCGATGCTTTTGTCCTCGCTCAGCACCAGCATCGCCAATGTCGCGCTGCCGACGCTGAGCACCGCGTTCTCCGCATCTTTCCAGGCGGTGCAATGGGTGGTGCTTGCCTATCTGCTTGCCATCACCGCGCTCATCGTCAGCGTCGGGCGGCTTGGCGATCTCGTCGGCCGCCGGCTGCTGCTGGTCGCCGGTCTTGGCCTGTTCAGCGCCGCGTCGCTGGCGGCCGCGCTTGCGCCGTCGCTGCCGCTGCTGGTCGCCGCCCGAGCCACCCAAGGCCTCGGCGCCGCGGTGATGATGGCGCTGACCATGGCCTTGGTCGGCACGACGATGCCGAAAGAGCGCACCGGCAGCGCCATGGGCCTGCTCGGCACCATGTCGGCGATCGGCACGGCGCTTGGGCCGTCGCTTGGCGGCGTGCTGATCGCTTACCTCGGCTGGCGCGCGATCTTCCTCGTTACTGCCGGGCTGGGCGTCGTGGCGATGATCCTCGCCCGGCGCTTCCTGCCGGGCGATCAAACCGCGACGATCCTCCGCAATGAGGCGCAGGGCGTTGGCCCGCGCTTCGATGTTCTGGGCACGTTGCTGCTTGCCTTGACGCTCGCCGCCTATGCGCTGGCGATGACGGCAGGACGCGGCCATTTCGGCGGCACGAACATCGCGCTGCTCGGCATGGCAGTTTTCGGCGCCGGCCTGTTCCTCTATGCGCAGCGAAGAGTGGCGTCGCCTCTGGTCAAACCAGCGCTGTTCAGCGATCCGGTGCTGGCGCCGAGCCTTGCCATGAATGGGCTGGTCTCCACCGTGATGATGGCGACGCTTGTCGTCGGGCCCTTCTTCCTGTCGCGCGCGCTGGGCCTGGACGAGGCGCAGGTCGGCGCCGTGCTGTCGATCGGCCCGGTCGTCTCGGCGCTGTGCGGCGTGACTGCCGGCCGCATCGTCGATCACCTGGGCGCGTCCGCCATGGTCGTTGCCGGGCTGGTGCTGATGACCATCGGCTGCGTCGCCCTTGCTCTGCTGCCGGCGCTGTTCGGCGTCGCCGGCTACGCGGCGGCGATCATGCTGCTGACGCCCGGCTATCAGCTCTTCCAGGCGGCGAACAACACCGCCGTCATGGCCAATGTCGATAAGAACGAGCGCGGCGTTGTCTCGGGCATGCTCAGCCTGTCGCGCAATCTCGGCCTGATCACCGGCACGGCGGTGATGGGCGCGGTGTTTGCCTTCGCGGTGGGCACTGGCGAGATCGGCGCCGCGACACCGGAAGCAGTCGCCGGCGGGATGGGGTTTACGTTCGCAGTGGCGGCTGGGCTGGTGATCGTGGCGGTGGCGATTGCGGCGGTTGGAGATTTGCGAAAGCGTTGGTGACATCCAATCTCCGCCCTTGCGGGGGAGATGTCCGGCAGGACAGAGGGGGGTCGTCTCACTTGGATTGCCAACGCCGTCTGATGTCGGGGAGAGCGCTGGCGCTTCACGCGAAGCGCCCCCTCTGTCACCTTCGGCGACAGCTCCCCCTCGAAGAGAGATTACGCATCGCCGCCAATGTAACCCATCGCACATTCCCAACGCCCGTCTTGCCGTATCGGCTTCCGTAAATTAGCCGATTTTGATATTCCGGTGCGGTCTTCTCCCGCCGCATCGACGAGGAGCCAGATGGCAGTGGAAGGGTGCCCGGCCGGATGACCGACGCTCCGCATAAGGGGCTGCTGGACCTGTGCGTGCTCGGCGACTTCCAGGTGGTCCGCGACGGCGCGCTGCTCGACCTACCGCCGTCGCGCAAGACGAGAGCCTTGCTTGCCTATCTCGCCGTCACCGGCAAGGCGCACCAGCGCGAGCGGCTCTGCGAAATCTTCTGGGATATTCCCGACGATCCGCGCGGCGCCTTGCGCTGGAGCCTGTCCAAGATCCGCCAGGTGCTCGGCGACGACGAATCCGCTCTGGTCGCCGACCGCAACACTGTCTCGCTGAAACTTGGCACGGACTATGCCCGGCTGCTGCCGCTGGTGAAGGCCGATCTTTCCATGGCTTCGACGGAAGAGCTGGAGGCCGTGGCCGGTTCGATCCGCGGCGATTTCCTTGCCGATCTTTCGCTTGAACGCTGCTTCGAATACGAGGCCTGGCGCGCGGGCGTCGCCAGCGAGGTCGAGATCGCCGAACTCGGCATGTTGCGCGAGCTGATCGAGCGCCTGGCCGGCGAGCCGAGGCGTGCGCTGCCACTTGCCAGGCGCCTGCGCCGGCTGCTGCCGGAGGATATCGGCCTGGCGGAAGAGATCGCGGCGCTGGAAGAGAAGGTGAGGGCGGCAGCCGCCCAGCCGACGGGACGCTCCGCGCAACGCGGCGCCACGGACGTGGCCCAGATGCAATCACCTTCCACTCAGCTTGCCAACCGCCCGACGCCCGCGCAGGATCCCGGCCGCGCCGTCCATTTCTGCCGGGCTCGCGACGGCACAAGGCTTGCTTTTGCCAAGACCGGCAGCGGCCCGCCCATCCTGCGCGCCGCGCATTGGATGTCGCATCTGACCTTCGACTGGGACAGCCCGATCTGGCGGCACTGGATGAGGGAACTGTCACGCCGGAACCAGTTGGTGCGCTACGACGAGCGCTGCAATGGCCTGTCGCAACGCCACGTGGCCGACGTCTCGTTCGACACGATGGTGTCGGATCTCGAATGCGTCGTCGAGGCCGCGGGGCTCGATCGCTTCACGCTTCTTGGTCTGTCGCAGAGCTGCGCGGTTTCGATCGCCTATGCCATACGCCACCCCGAGAAAGTCTCGGGCATGATCCTCTACGGCGGCTACGTCAAAGGCTGGCGGGCGCGCGGCGACCCCGGCGAGATCGCCACGCGCGAGGCCGTATCGACGCTGATGCGCGAGAGCTGGGGCAAGTCGAACCCCATGTTCCGCCAAGCCTTCTGCTCCATGTTCATCCCCGGCGCCACGCACGAACATTTCGCCTGGATGGACGATCTGATGCGGCGCACGGTTTTGCCGGACGACGCCTGGCGCCTGCAGACCGCCTTTTCCGTGATCGATGTCAGCGAGCTGCTCGAAAAAGTGCGAGTGCCGACCCTGGTGCTGCACGCGCGGGAAGACAATGTTGCCCCGGTCGAGTCCGGCCGCACCATGGCGGCAGGCATTCCCGGCGCCAGCTTCCTCGAGCTGGAAAGCCAAAACCACATCCTGCTTGAGGGCGAGCCGGCCTTCGACGAGTTCGTCGCCCACGTCCGGGCCTTCGTCGCCGGTACGGCAGGGTCGTAGGAAATCTCCTACCGCGATCGCGTAATTTAATCTTGGCGTGGGAAGATTATCTTTGGGTGGCGGCGGTGCCCATTCCGCCCCCTTCGGCCGGTGCTTCAGCTACCCCAACGCCCCCCGCCCGCTGCGGCACCGGCCTCATTCGTTTCGTTCTGCGATGCCGCCTCGGCCGAGCCGGCTTCCGCTTCGCGCTCCAGCTCGACCAGCTTCGACTTGATCTCTTGCGTGTCCGCATGCTCGAGCCCAACCACGTCATTGCGTGTCTGCCGCAGCGCGATCACGATCTCGTCGAGTTTGGCGTGGATGGCCGCCGTGTCCCGGTACCCCTGGATAAGCACGATCCCCGTGATGATGATGGCCGCTGCCGACAGGGCATAGGTCACCGTGTTGGTAAGTCCGAAGGGTACGAGCAAGGTGCACGCAACCATCGCGATAACCATCGCATAGAAGCCGGGCGGCCTAGACAGAAAATCGGCGAGGATGAAGAGGAGCCGATTCATGGGCGACGCTATGAAAGCAGGAACCCGGCTATCAGCACGGTGAGGACCATCGAGGCCGGCACGGCAAGCAGCCAGCGAGCCTCCAGGACACTGTTGGTCGGGTCTTCCATATTTATCCTCCCATCGGCGAATTGCTTGCCGGCAAACGGCGACCAAGAGCGTTCGTTCCACTCATCCGCCAACCGTCCGAAGCGCCGTCGGACTGAAGTCCGGAAAGCAAAGAAGAGGATCGACCGCCGCAACCTAAGTCATGCTTCCGCATTTCTGACGCGCCATTGCATCGGGAGGCGATATATGACCGACGGACTCGCGGACGATCTGGTAGACCAGCCCTATGAAACAGCGTCCTTCGCCAGCAAATACGGGCTCTCCGACAAGCTTGCCAAGGCCATGTTGATCGCGAACGGACCGTCGCGACGCGCCTGCGACGCCGCGGCGAGCACTTACCTCAGATATGTTGCGCTGCGGCGCGAACGCCCGAAATGACCTTCGCTGCGTTGCTGCCGGGCAGCCCGATCCAGGCCGGAACCAAACAGCCCGGCAGGGGTTTATCCGGCGAAGGGACGCTCCACCAACCAGGAATATTGCAATGAAAACAGTGCTTCTCGCAGCGTTGGCGCTTTGCGTCGCGGCACCCGCCGTCGCATCCGCCGCCGAGGCCGATGTGGTCATCACGACGCATCACAGGCACCATTACCATCACCGTCCCGCCATCGTCATCAATGAGGAAGGCCACCGCCTTCATCACCGCCATCACGGCACCGTCGCATTCTATGACAACGGCCGCCGCGCCTGGCATCGCCATCACCGCTCGGATAGCGTCGTCGTCACGAGCTCAGTCGAGCGCCATCACCGCTACCACCGTCGTCCGGTCACCGTCGAAAGCGACACCGACTATTGACGGCTATCGGCCCGGCTCGAGAACCGACAGCCGGGCCGAACCGTTGCCGGCGATCATTTGTCCGCCTCGCCCCCGGCAAGCGGCACGGTGAACACCGTCGCGGTGCCGGTGAGACAAAGCTCGCCGGCCTCGTTGCGCACCGAGGTCTCCAATTTCGTGATCGGCTTGTCGGCGCGCACGTCCTTGACCTCGACGCGGCCGGTGATCAGTTCGCCGACGCCGACCGCCTTGACGAATTTCCAGGAGACTTCGAGGAACACCGAGCCGGGCCCGGGAAGGTCCTCCGCGACCACCGCGTTCAGGATGCCGGAGGTGATGCCGCCCTGCACGATGAGCTTGCCGAACACCGAGGCCTCGGCCAACGCCTTGTCGTAATGCAGCGGATTGCGGTCGCCGGTCATCTCCGCGAAGGCGTCGATATCCTGCGGTTGCGTGCGCCGCGAACGCTCGGCGACGGCGCCGACCTGCGGCCGCCCCTTGATGACGCCTATCCACCCGTCCTTCATCAAATGTACGGTCATGGTCTTACTCCCGTTCGGTTGCGATAGAGGCTCGAGCCCGCCATTGCCTGCGGTTCGTCCTTGTTTGCCGGCTCTCGATAAGTCGCCAGCCCGCTCATGGCGGGCACGGCGCGGCGGACCGGGATCGCGTGTGCGGCGAGCGCCCGAACCTCGGCCTTCATCACCGCGCTGAAGCGGCGATGCCGCTCGCCGATATCGGCCAGCGACCAGTCGAAGCCGGCAATGGCGTCAGTGGTGTCGAGGATCTGATGGGCGAAGAGATCGCGCTCCTGCTGCCAGGTCGCGAAGGCTGCCTCCGATCCGTCCAGGATCGCCCGCGCCAAGCCTTCGGCATCGCGCAGCGCGTCGGCAATGCCGTGCGAGGTGAGCGGGTCGCGGAAGAAGCCGGCATCGCCGACCAGCGCCCAGCCTGGTCCGTGAGCGTGGCGGATGTAGCCCGGCACGCCGCGGAAAGCCTGCAGGCGGGCATCGTCGGGCGCCCGGCTCGCCTGTTCGGCCAGTGCCGGCGAAAGCGCCTCGAGCACCTCCATGCGGGCGCGGAAATGATCAAGGCGGAAGCGCTCGTCGAACAGCTTGGTCGGCACCGAAGCGACGATGCAGGCCAGCCCGGCATTGGTCGGAATGAGGGAGCCGGCGATGCCGTCGCGGAAATACCAGTGATAGCCGGCGCCGGGTTCGACCGGCGCGTAGCCATAAACATGGGCAGCCGAGACCGTGCCTCTTCTGAGCACTTGCGCGTCGCAGCATTTCGCCACCGTGGAGCCGATGCCGTCGGCGCCGATCACGATGTCGGCGCTTAAACGTAAGGCCGCGCGGCCGGCGCCGCGGATCTCGACGCCGCGCACGCGTCCGCGCGTGTCGGCAAAGAGGTCGCCGACCGCCACGTCGTGCAGGAACTCGGCGCCGGCCTTGCGCGCGGCATCGACGAGCATGCGGTCGAGCACGGTGCGCCTAGGCGCGATCAGCCCGGGAAGATCGGGCCCGGCATTGAGCAGAATGGTGATCTCCTCGTCGCCATAGTGGAACGTCGTTGTCTCGATCAGCGGCGTGCCGGCCCTGAGGAGCGGTTTGAGCAGGCCCCAGCGCGACAGCTGCAGCACGGCGGGCCGCATCAGCGCGTGCGTCGACAGCGTGTCTGAGCCGTAGGGCCGGCGCTCGATCGCCAGCACCGTCAGGCCGGCGCGGGCAAGCAGCAGCGCCGTCGAGGCCCCGGCGCAGCGCGCACCGACGATGATGGCGTCGTAATGGGCGCGCTTGGGCGTCGGCGGCAGGGAAATCGCGGTCGTTGGCATCTCCGGTGTCCTCTCGGCGGCCTCTCAGGCGGCTTGGCGACCTTTGCGGTCGAGATAGATGGAGACCTCGGCGGCGATCGCTTGCGCGTCGACGCCGGCGCCGCCGATGAAGTTGGAATCGCGCTTGCGCAGGAAGCGGAAGCCGAGCGCGTAGAGTCCGGGAACGCTGGTGATCCCGCCGCGGTGCGCCAGCTCGCCATCCGGCCCGACCGCCGACGGCTCCAGCCAGTCGAACGAGCGGGCATAGCCCGTCGCCCAGATCACCGTGCCGGTCGCCCCCTCCGACAGCGAAAGCCGCTGGCGGCGCGCAGAGGGCACCGGCACCGGCTCGCGCCGGCCGGGCCGCGCGGCGCCGGCGAAGCGGTCGATCTCGGCAAGCAGCCGCCCCTGCTTCGCGTCCGCCGCCGCGATCTGCGCGGCAAGATCGTCGGCAAAGGCGATCTCGCGGTTGGCTATGCCGCGCACGCGGCCGGTGAGCTCGACGCCGAGCGCCTGCAGCGTGGCAAGGTCGACATCGGCCTTGTCCGGTCGTCCGACGAGTTGCAGCGAGGGCTGCCGCCTGGCGCTCTCCGGATTGGCAAGTCCGTCGAGCGGCTGGGCCATCACGCCCATCTGACAGAGCCAGAAAAAGATGTCCTTGCCGCGCCACAGTCTCGGCAGGCGCGTATGCTTGCCGACGGACAGGATCACACGTCGGCCGGCGCGCGCGAGCTCGTCGGCGATCTGCACGCCGGAAGATGAGGCGCCGACGATCAGCACCCCGCCGGGCGGCAGCTCGCCGGGAGAGCGATACTGCGAAGCGTGGAGGGAGAGCGGCCCGCCCCGGATCTCCGACGCGAAAGGAACCATCGGCCGGTCGCAATGCCCCGTCGCCACCACCACAGCCCTGGCCGACCAGTCGCCGGCGCCGGTGGCGAGCGCGAAGCCGCCGCCGGTCCGCGTGCAGGAGGTGACCTCGACGCCGCATTCCACCGGCACCTGCCAGCGGCTTGCATAGGTTTCGAGATCATGGACGAACACGTCCTTTGTCCTGAAGCCGTCGGGGTCCGGGCCCTCATAGGGCGAGCCGGGCAGGCCGTTCAGCCAGTTCGGCGTCAACAGCCTCAGCGATCGCCAGCTCTGCGTGCGCCAGCGCTCGCCGATGCGGCCGCGCTCCAGCACGACATGGTCGATGCGGGCGCGGCCAAGGCAATGGCTGAGCGCAAGCCCGGCCTGCCCGCCGCCGATGATGACGACGTCAGCATGTTTCATGGCTCTGTTCCGAGGCCCTGGGGAGAGACGGTCCGGATTTCTCCGAACCGTCGCTTCAGCTAACGCATGTCGCCCAGAAGTGTGCAGCGGTTCTGAGACAACGACATGCGTCAGAACAAAGAACTAAGGCGCGTCGCCTGAACCGTTTTCAGGTCGACGCGCTTTAGTTCACTGGATGGTCTTGATGCCGACCGTGACCGGCACGCCGTTGGTCAGCACGTCGAACACGGCCGAGCGTGCGCGGGCCTGCTCGACCAGCTGCTCAAGCTTCTCGGCCGGCGCGTCGCCTTCGACCTCGAACGACACCTGGATGTTCTGGAAGCCGTTGCGTACCTCGTTCGAGATGCCGAGGATGCCGCGCAGGTCGATGTCGCCATCGACCGAGCACTTCACGCTGGTGAGCTTGATGCCGCGCGCGGCGGCGATGTTGGCGAGCCCCGCCATCAGGCAGCTCGCCAGCCCATGCAGCAGCCACTCGACAGGGGTCGGGGCGTTGTCGGCGCCGCACAGGATCGCCGGATGGTCGCTGTCGGCATAGAAGGGCTTCTCGTGCTTCTGCTCCTGGCCGGCACCGTGGAAGCCATGCATGACGCTCTTGCTGTGGGTGCCTTCGATCCATTCGTTGTGGGCGCGGAACTGGAACTTCGCCAGCTCCGGCTGACCGGCGACGAAATTGATGGTCGCCAGAAGGTTCGGTGTGTCGACGCCGTTGAGCGGAACGCGGGCAGGTTTGGTGTTGGGTTGCATGTGACTACTCCGAAGGTTGCTTTGCGGCTTGGTTGCCGTGACGGCTCCTTTCTGACGCCGATGCGTTTGAACGAGAGTGGATGGCAGCGTGGAATTTCTGATACGCCCACCGTGGAAATTGCATCGGCCGTTTCATTTCGGCGGGCAGCCCGCGACCGGTTCCAATGCGGGCAATGCTTCGCGCCGGAACGCGAAAACCCCGGCGAGCCGGGGTTTTCACCAGCCTTGCGGCCGGCCGCCGATGCACTCGTTCATCCGCTTCAGGCGTCCGTCCTGCCGGCTGCGGCGAGCGCGGCGCGCGTGGACGTGTAGTGCTCGATCTGCGAGCGGCTGATGCCCATGTCCTTGAGCAAATAGTCCGGCATGGCGCGCAGCGCGGCGCGATCGCTGCGCATCCGCATGGCGTGATAGGCCAGCCGCAAACCGCGGCGGGCAGAGCCGAACAGGTTGAAGCCTGTGCGGTCGGTTTCGTACTGCAAACGATCCATCGTCGTCATTCTCGTCTCCATTGTTGCGAACGCGTTCATTCGCGCCGTCGATGGGGACAATGACGTACGGGCGAGGGAGCCAGCGTTGGAGGCGACGTCGAAATTGCCGTGGAATCGTGAGGAGGGAAATTACCCGCTCCGCTGCCGTCATTGGACTTGCCCCGGCACAACCCCATATTGAATCCCAAGGAGCTTTGAGGCGTGAAACTCGCGCGGGTGGCCCTTCTGGCAGCGGCTTTCATGGCCGCCGCGGCGGTTTTCCCCTTCTCCTCGGCCGAAACGGCGGGGGAGAGGATGGCCTTGAGCATCGCGATTGACGGCGCCATCGGTCCGGCGAGTTCGCGCCAGCTCAAGGAAGCGCTCAAGACCGCGGCCGAGCGCAACGCCGGGGCTCTCATCCTTCAGCTCGACACGCCCGGCGGCCTCGTCACCTCGATGCGCGAGATGATCGCCGATATCCTGGCGTCCCCCGTTCCCGTCATCGGCTATGTCGCGCCCGCCGGCGGTCATGCGGCGAGCGCCGGAACCTATATCCTTTACTCGACCCATGTCGCGGCGATGGCGCCCGGCACCAATCTGGGCGCCGCGACTCCGGTCGAGATCGGCGGGCTGCCCTCGCTTCCCGGCGGTGAGAAGGACGACAAGGACACCGGGAAGCCAGCCGGGGACCCGATGACGGCCAAGGCGACCAACGACGCGGTGGCGCTGATCCGCTCCCTCGCCGAACTGCGCGGGCGCAATGGCGACTGGGGCGAGAAGGCGGTTCGCGAGGCGGCGAGCCTCTCGGCAGGTGCGGCGCTGCAGCAACATGTCATCGACTTCGTCGCCCGTGACACGGCGGAGCTGCTGCAGCTCGCCGACGGCCGCACCGTCGACGTGGCCGGCAAGAAAGAGGTGCTGGCGACGAAGGGCCTGGCCGTCGAGGTCCTGGATCCCGGCTGGTTCATCCGGCTTCTCGCGGTCATCACCGATCCGAACGTTGCCGTCCTCCTGATGCTGATCGGCTTCTACGGCATCGTCTTCGAGGTCACGAGCCCAGGTGCGGTGGCGCCTGGCGTCATTGGCGCCATCTGCCTCGTACTCGGCCTCTACGCGCTCGATCTCTTGCCGATCAACTATACCGGTCTCGCCCTGATGCTGCTCGGCGTCGCCTTCCTCATCGTCGAGGCTTTCAGTCCGACAGTGGTGCTGGGTGTCGGCGGCGCGGCCGCCTTCCTGCTCGGCGCGGCCATGCTGCTCAAGGTCGAGGGGCCGGGCTTCGCCATATCCTGGGCGGTCATCGGCCCCGCCGCGGCGCTGACGCTGGGCCTCGCGCTGCTGGCCGGCAGCTATCTTTGGGCGGCGCGCCGCAATCCGCCGCGCGTCGGCGGCGGGGCCATGCACGGTCTTTCCGTGAACGTTCTCGACTGGGAAGGCGGAGAAGGTCATGTGCTGGCGCTCGGCGAGCGCTGGCGCGCCAAGGCCGAGGAGCCGATCGCGCCCGGAGATCGTGCTGAGGTGACCGCCGTCAGCGATCTCGTGCTGACGGTGCGGCGGCGTGGTGCAGGTCACAACGGAGCGGGAAACGACGGAGCAAAACGATGACGCTCGGCTATGTCGCCTATCTGATCCTCGCGCTGCTGGTGATCATGTTCCTGTCGGCGGCGATCCGCATCCTGAGGGAATATGAGCGGGGCGTGGTCTTCACGCTCGGCCGCTTCACGGGGGTCAAGGGGCCCGGCCTCATCCTGCTCGTTCCCTTCATCCAGCAGATGGTGCGCGTGGACCTGCGCGTTGTGGTGCAGGACGTGCCGCCGCAGGACGTCATCTCGCGCGACAATGTCTCGGTCAAGGTCAACGCGGTGCTCTATTTCCGCATCGTCGACGCCGAGCGGGCGACCATCCAGGTCGAGGATTTCATGACCGCCACCAACCAGCTGGCGCAGACCACGCTGCGTTCGGTGCTCGGCAAGCACGAGCTGGACGAGATGCTGGCCGAGCGCGACAAGCTCAACAGCGACATCCAGGACATCCTCGACCAGCGCACCGACGCCTGGGGCATCAAGGTCTCCAATGTCGAGATCAAGCATGTCGACCTGAATGAGAGCATGGTCCGGGCCATCGCCAAGCAGGCAGAGGCCGAGCGGCTGCGGCGCGCCAAGGTCATCAACGCCGACGGCGAGCAGCAGGCGGCGGCCAAGCTGGTCGAGGCCGGCCGCATGCTGGCGGCCGAACCGCAGGCCATGCAGCTGCGCTATTTCGAGGCCCTGCACGACATCGCCGGCGAGCGCTCATCGACCGTGGTCTTCCCGCTGCCGATGGATCTGCTCAGCCAGTTTTTGAAGGGCCACAGCCAGGGCAAGTGATCTCCCCCCTCGAGGGGGGAGATGCCCGGCAGGGCAGAGGGGGTCGGTCCGACTGGACTCAGCCTATTGCGACGGTTGTAGGTTGGCGCCCCACGCGCGGCGACCCCCTCTGTCGCCTTCGGCGACATCTCCCCCTCGAGGGGGGAGACAAGGCCGGCGCTAAATCAACTTCTCCAGCGTAATCGGCAGGTCCCGCACCCGCTTCCCCGTCGCGTGGAACACCGCGTTGGCAATCGCCGGAGCGACGCCGACGATGCCGAGCTCGCCGACGCCCTTGCCGCCCAGCGCCGAGGAATGCGGGTCGGGGATGCCGACCGAGATCGTCTGGATATCCGGGATGTCGGCATTGGTCGGCAGCATGTAGTCGGCGAGATTGCCGTTGACGATCCGGCCATGGCGGCGGTCGACGATGCCTTCTTCCAGCAGCGCCTGGCCGATACCCATGATGATGCCGCCCTTCCACTGGCTCTCCGCCAGCTTGGGGTTGTAGAGCCGGCCGGAATCGAGCGCCGACACGACGCGCGACACGCGCACCGTTCCAAAATCCTCGTCGACGCGCACCTCGACGAAATGCGCGCACCAGGAGTGGCGGGAATAATCGCCCTCGGTGTGTGGCAGCGCCATGGCGATGGTAGTGTAGTTGTTGTAGCGCTGCTCCGGCGTGAAGCTGGCCGGGACAGTGTCGCCCTTGGCCTCGATCTTTTCGCGACCGAGGGCGCGCATCAGCTCGGCGATCGAGAACTCCGGGCCGTCACCGCGCGGCGAGGCGATGCGGCCACCCTTCACTTGCAGCGTGTTCGCTTGCAGCCCATGGAAGGGCGAGCGCGGATCGGAGAGCGCCAGCCCGATCAGCTCGTCCAGCGCCTGGCCCGCCGCCTTGTAGACGGCGCCGGTCATGACCCCGGCAAGCCGCGAGCCGCCGGTGACGCCGGCGCGGGCGAAATGGGAATCCCCCAGCCTCACCGACACCTTCTCCACCGGCACGCCAAGCGTCTCGGCCGCGGTCTGCGCCAGGATCGTGTAGGTGCCCTGGCCCATGTCGATGGAGGAGCTCTCGACCTCGACCGAGCCGTCGGCCAGGAGCTTCACCACGGCCTCGCCATAGGCGCGCCGAACCGGATAGGTGCCGGCCGCGACGCCCCAGCCGATGAGCTGGTGGCCGTCACGCATCGAGCGCGGCTCGCGCGAACGCTTAGCCCAGCCGAAGGCTTCCGCGCCGGCGGCAAAGGCCTCCCGCAACTGCCTTGTCGACCACGCCTTCTTCGCGTGGGGATCCTGCTCGGCATAATTGATCAGCCGCATCTCCAGCGGGTCGATACCGAGCTCATGGGCGAGCTCGTCGATGGCGCATTCGATACCGAAGGCGCTCGGGTTCTCGCCCGGCGCGCGCTTCGCCCCCGGCACCACCGTGTTCACCCTGACCACATTCTGTTTCGAGGAGAAATTGGGCGTCGCATACATGATCGAGGTGACGGAGCCGAGCGGCTCGACCCACATGCCGTCGACCGCCGTCTCGTTGACGCCGCGATGCACGATCGACTGGATGCGGCCCGCCTTGTCGGCGCCGATCGCAACCGTCTGGCGCGTCGCGGCGCGGCCGCCATAGGAGGTGAAATTCTGCGGGCGGTTGAGCACCAGCTTCACCGGGCGTCCGAGCATCTTTGCCGCCGCCGCCGCCACCGCGCTGTGCGCGAGCGCCAGCGCCTTGGAGCCGAAGCCGCCGCCGATATAGGGCGAGACCAGCCGCACATTCTCGAACGGCACGCCGAACCATTCGGCATAGGTGCGCGCCATGCCGTCGAGCCACTGGCTCGGTTCCCAGATGGTGAGCTGGTCGCCCTCCCAGCGCGCGATCAGCCCGTGCGGCTCCATCGCCGCCTGGAACTCGCGCGGCGTGTTGTAGGCGGCGCAGACGCGCACCGGTGCCTCGGCGAAGGCGGCTTCGGCGTCGCCCCATTCCTTGGTCATGGCGTCGACCGGAATACCGTCGCTGCCGTCGCTCAGGTCGACGACTGCCGGCGTCTCGTCATAGCTGACCTTGACCAGCGCCGCGGCGGCGACGGCCTGCTCGAAGGTCTCGGCCACGACGGCAGCAATGTGCTGGCCGGAAAAGGTGACCTCGCGGACGAGCGGGCAATAGGTTTCTTCGGACGGCTGTCTGCCGAACCAGTCCGATGCCGAATTCAAGTCCATGATGGTGTCGGGCGTCAGCACCGCGAGCACGCCTGGCGCGGTTTCCGCCGCGCGCGTGTCGATGCCGGTGACCTTGCCGGCGGCAATCGTCGCGCCGACCAGTACCGCATGGGTCAGGGCTTCGAGGTGCTGTTCGAACGCGTAACGCGCGGCGCCGGTGATCTTGGCCGGGCCGTCGACGCGCGACAGGCGCCCGCCCACCGCTTCGAGGCCCGCGCTGTCGGAGCCTGCGTGTTTCATGTCATGAACGGTCATGCCGTTTCTCCCAATTTCAGGATGGCGCGCGCGATCACGCGGGGCGCCAATGCAATCTTGTAGTGGTTGGCGCCGTGGTCGACGGCGCCCTCCATGGCGAGATCGCTCGCCTTGCGAACGGACGCTTCGTCGAGCGGCTTGCCCTTCAGCGCCGCTTCGACTTCGCGCGCCCGCCACGGTTTCGTCGCGACGCCGCCGACCGCGACGCGGATGTCGCGTATGGTGCGGCCGTCGCCCTCGAGCTCCAGTCCGACGGCAGCGCTCGCCGCCGCGAACTCATAGGACTGGCGGTCGCGGACCTTCAGATAGGTCGAGCGCCGGGCCGCGGCGGAGCCCGGGATCTCGATGGCCGTGATCATTTCGCCGGGGCGGATGTCGTGCTCGCGTTCGGCCGTGGCGCCAGGGGCGAGGAAGAAGTCCTCGACTTTCAGCTTCCGCTCGCCGAGATCGACCTCGGCGTCGAAGGCGACCAGCGCGATGGCAAGATCGCCCGGATAGGTGGCGATGCAGGCTTCGCTGGTGCCGAGCACCGCATGGCCGCGCGTGACGCCGCCGATCGCCGAGCAGCCGCTGCCCGGCTCGCGCTTGTTGCAGGCCGGGAAGTTCTGCGGATCGCGGAAATAGGGACAGCGCGTGCGCTGCATCAGGTTGCCGCCGATGGTCGCCATGTTGCGGAGCTGCGCCGAGGCCGCCTGCCACAACGCTTCCGAAACCGCTGGGAAGTGGCTTTTCACCTCGGCGTTGTCGGCGACATGGCTCATCTTGGCCAGCGCGCCGATGACGGCGCGGTCGGCGGTTACATCAATGGCGTTGAGCCCCTCGATATGGCTGATGTCGATGACGGTGGCCGGTTCGGCGACGCCGCATTTGCCGAGATCGATGAGCGTCGTGCCGCCGGCAAGCAGCATGGCGCCGGGAAGGGCGGCCGCGTTGCGCGCGGCCTCGACGCTGTCGGCGCGAAGATAGGAAAAATCTCTCATGAGCGGAGTCCCTCGGCTGCCTGGCGGACGGCGGCGACGATGTGCGGATAGGCGCCGCAGCGGCACAGATTGCCGGCCATGTATTCGCGGATCTCCTCGTCGGAGCCGGCATGGCCCTCGCGGATGCAGGCCACCGCCGACATGATCTGTCCGGGCGTGCAATAGCCGCACTGGAAGGCGTCCTGTTCGAGGAAGGCGGCCTGCACGGCGTGCAGCGTGCCGTCTTCGTCGGCGAGCCCTTCTATTGTTGTGATCGAGCGTCCCTCGACCTGGGCGGCGAGCGTCAGGCAGGCCAGCACCCGCTCACCCTCGACATGGACGGTGCAGGCGCCGCACTGGCCCTGGTCGCAGCCCTTCTTGGTGCCGGTGAGGTGGAGCCGCTCTCGCAGCGCGTCGAGCAGGGTAACCCGCGGCTCTACATCGAGCGCGTGGTCACGGCCGTTGATGGTGAGGTGGATGGACAAGGTGGTGGGGCTTGCGCCGTTGCTGGCCTGGCCGTTCCTGAAATGGCCGTCTTCGGGAGGGTCGATGATTGTCTGGCTGGTCATGAGGCGTCGGGCTCCGATTGCTGGACGCTAGGGGGAGGGAAATGGGGCTTGGGAGGAGAGGGGCAAGGCGTCGAAGCAGCTAATCTCCCCCCTTGCGGGGGATGCCCGGCAGGGCAGAGGGGGTCGTCTCACGTAGAGCGCCAACGCCCTCGCGCGTCGCGCGCCAGCAAGGCGTTTCACGCGCGGCGACCCCCTCTGTCGCCTTCGGCGACATCTCCCCCTCGAGGGGGGAGATTAGGCGCTTACCCCGTGACATATCGCTTCCCCTGATTATATGATAAGGCAACTCCACTAAAACGGAGGCGCCTCCGTTTATTTACGTGGGGGCTGACCCGCATGGGTTCAAGCCCCATATTGCGACAGTGGAGAAAAAACTGACTGAACAGCCCTCGGAGCCTGCCGAAAAGCCTGAAACGCCGGCGCCAAAGCTGCTGCGCGCCGATGCGCGGCGCAACCGCGACAAGCTTGTCGAGGCGGCGGCGCAGGTGTTTGCCGCCGAGGGTGTCGATGCCTCGCTGGAGGAGATCGCCAAGCGGGCAGGAGTCGGCATCGGCACACTCTACCGGCATTTCCCGACGCGCGAGCATCTGGTCGAGGTGGTCTACCGCCGCGAGGTGGAAGCGCTCTGCCATGCGGCCGAGGAACTTGCCGGCGCTCATCCGGCCGATGTAGCGCTGGAACTCTGGATGCAGCGCTTCGTCGACTATATCGCCACCAAGCGCGGTCTGGCGACAAGCCTGCGGCTGTTGCTCACCACCAACTCGACGCTGTTCTCCGATACCTCAGGCCGCGTATCCGGCGCGCTGAAGGGGCTGGTCGAACAGGCCGCAGCTGCGGGGAAGATCCGCGCCGACGTCGATGCGTCGGACGTGCTGCATGCGCTGGGCGGCATCTACTCCGCCCCCAACACGCCCGACTGGCGGGACCGCTCGGGGCGGCTGGTGAAGCTCTTGATGGATGGGCTGAGGTTCGGGGCATCGGACGCGGCGAAAGCCGGCTGAAGCTCGGCAAGCCGGGAGCGCTTTGTCTGGTCCGGTTCCTAGCTGGTGATCCAGTCCGCAAAGGCCGACATCGCGGCGGTCGGTTCCCTGGACTTCAGCTTGGTCAGCCAGTAGCTGCCGAGCGATATGGAGGCCTGGAAAGGGCGCCTTATCGACCCCTTGCTCAGTTGTCGCGAAAACATCAGCGCCGGAGCCAGGGCAACGCCTGCCCCTTGTTCGGCGGCTTCCATCATCGCCAGTGAAGAATCGAAGACGATCGCGCTCGCGAAGTTCGCAGGCGCTTCCATGCCGGCGGCCTCGAACCAGCGGCTCCATTCGTCCTGACGGTAGCTGCGCAGCAAGGTAAGCGCGCCGAGGTCCTGCGGCGCGTGAAGCGTCGCCGCCAGTTCCGGCGTGCAAAGCGGCGTCAGAGGTGCTTCGAAAAGTTCCGTCGCATCAAGTCCATTCCAGGCGCCGTTGCCGAAGCGGATCGAAAAATCCAATCCCTCGGCCGCCAGGTCGACGCGGTTGTTGTTGGTGGACAGGCGCAGCTCGACGAACGGATGGGTGCGCCGGAAGTCTTCCAGTCTCGGAAGCAGCCAGCCGACGGCGAAGGTTCCGACGGCGCCGACGACGAGCGGTTCGCGCAGTTTTCCAGATCCGACCCGCTCCAGCGATCGCGCCAGGCGGTCGAAGGCGTCGCCGACGATCGGCAGCAGAGCCTCGCCTTCCGCCGTGATCTTGAGGCCGCGAGGCAACCTGCGAAACAGCTGCACGCCGAGCCGCTGTTCGAGCGATCGAACCTGCTGGCTAACGGCGGCCTGCGTCACCGCCAGTTCGATGCCGGCACGTGTGAAGCTGAGATGCCTGGCCGACGCCTCGAAGGCCCGCAATGCATTGAGCGGCAGGTAAGGTCGAACCATCGATGCCCAAGATTATCTTATAGCTGTTGCGATTTATCATCGTTTGTAGCCGGTTCGAAGGGGTCATAAACCCGCAATCGTCCGATCCACAGGGAGCAGATCATGTGCAGCCGGCTTCGCTTCACCATCGCTGCCGTCGTCCTCGCCTGCGCCCCGGGCAGTCTGTCGGGCGCTCGCGCCGCCGATCAGGACGCCAAGATAAGGCAGCTCGTCGATGAGGCGGTGAAGCCGGTGATCGCCCAGTACGACATTCCGGGGATGGCCGTCGCCGTGTCCGTGAACGGCGAGCGCTTCTTCATCGACTATGGCGTGGCCGAGAAGGACACCCAGGCCGCCGTCACGCGCGATACGTTGTTCGAGCTCGGCTCGATCAGCAAAACCTTCACCGCGACGCTCGGGGCCTATGCCGAGGTCGAGGGCAAGCTGGCGCTTGGCGACAAGGTCGGCAAGCACATGCCCGAGCTTCAAGGCAGCGCGCTGGGCGATGTCAGGCTGCTCGACCTCGCCACGCACACGGCCGGCGGTTTCCCGCTGCAGCTGCCCGATACGGTGAAGACGCAAAAACAGCTCATCGCCTATTATCGCCAATGGAAGCCGCAATTCGCGGCCGCCACCACCCGCACCTACGCCAACCCGAGCATCGGCCTGCTCGGGATGGCCACCGCCAAGGCGATGGGCGCGAGCTTCCCGGCGCTGATGGAAAAACGGCTGCTGCCGGAACTCGGCTTGCGGCGAACCTACGTCAACGTCCCGGCCGCACAGATGAAATCCTACGCCTGGGGCTACAACCGCAACGACAAGCCTGTCCGCGTCACCCCGGCATTGCTCGCCGAAGAGGCCTACGGGATCAAGTCGAACGCAGTCGACATGATCCGCTTCATCGAGGCCAACATGGGCGTCGGCAAGGTGCCGGACGATGTCGCACGCGCGCTCGAAGCCACCCACACCGGCTATTTCCGTGCGGGCGAACTCATCCAGGATCTGATCTGGGAGCAGTATCCCTATCCGATCGACCTGGCGAAGATCGTCGCCGGGAATGCGCCCGGTATGCTGCAGCCGATCCCTGCAACTGCGATCGAGCCGCCGATGGCGCCACGCGCCGATGTGGTGCTCAACAAGACCGGCTCGACAAACGGCTTCGGCGCCTATGTCGCCTATGTCCCGTCGAGGAAGATCGGCATCGTCATGCTGGCGAACAAGGCTTACCCGAATGAGGCGCGAGTCCGGGCGGCCTACCAGGTGCTGTCGCGGCTCACCGACTAGCCGCGCGTCCGATCGCTTCGGCGCTCCTTGGCCAATGCACTTTGCACCGGCGCTGCGCCTGCGCCCCAAAAAACCTGCCCAAAATGGAGAAACAGATGACCTCGATCACCCGGCGTTCAGCGCTTGCCGGCGCATTCGCATCCTTGCCGATCGTCCGTATCCAGGCGGCGACGCGGCCGGGCAAGCCCGATGTGGTGGCCGCGACCAAGGCGGTCGAAGCGCTCGAAGCCAGGAATGGCGGGCGCCTGGGCGTCATGGTTCTCGATATCGGGACCAACGCCGCGATCGAGTACCGGGCGGACGAGCTGTTTCCGATGACCAGCACCTTCAAGTTCCTCGCCGCCGCGGGCGTGCTCAAGGCCGTCGATGACGGCAAGGCCAAGCTCGACGACCGCATCGTCTATGGACATCGTCGCAATCCTTTGGCCGCCCGAGGGCGCACCCATTCTCGCAGCCGTCTACTACACCGGATCCACCGCGCCGCGGGCGTCGCGCGAGGCAGTCCACGCCGATATGGCCCGCATCATCGTCGAGACGTTCGCGGGATAGCGCGGCCTGGGCGGCGTCGAGGGCTGAAGGGCTCTTGCAGGCGTTTCGGCGAATACACAAACCCGTTATCGGCTGGTATTGCTGAAAGCGCAGCCTAGATAGAGCGAGGCAAGAAACCGCACAGAAGGAACCTCTCATTGCCTGAACAGCTCAAACTGAACGACGGCTCGACCATTCCTCAGATCGGCCTCGGCGTGTGGCAGGTCGATCCTGATATTACCGCCAAGGTCGTCCACTGGGGCATCGAGGCCGGCTACCGCCTGATCGACACTGCCGAGGGTTACCGCAACGAGGAAGGCGTCGGCGAGGCGATCCGTTCGGCCGGCGTGCCGAGGAACGAGCTGTTCATCACCTCGAAGCTGCGCAATGGCGGCCACCAGCGCGACGCGGCGTTGCGCTCGTTCGACGACACCATGCAAAAGCTCGGCATCGACCAGATCGATCTCTTCCTGATCCACTGGCCGGTGCCCAGCCAAAACAAATATCTCGACGCCTGGAAGGCGCTCGTCGAGCTGAAGGAAGCCGGCCGCATCAAGTCGGTCGGCGTGTCGAACTTCGAGCAGGACCATCTGGAGCGCATCATCGGCGAGACCGGTGTAACGCCCGCCGTCAACCAGATCGAGCTGCACCCGCGCTTCCAGCAGCGCGACAAACGCGAGTTCCACGAGAGACACAACATCCGCATCGAAAGCTGGAGCCCGCTGGGCAGCGGTCGGCTGCTTGCCGACCCGACGCTTCAGGCGATCGCCAAGAAGCACGGCAAGTCGGTGGCGCAGGTGACGATCCGCTGGCATCTGCAGGAAGGGCTGGTCGTCATCCCGAAATCGGTCCAGCAGGACCGCATCGCCGGTAATTTCGACGTCTTCGATTTCGAGATGGATGGCGAAGACATGCAGACGATCCGCCGCATGGACTCCGCCGACGGCCGAACGGGGCCAAACCCGACGACGGCGGCGTTTATGTTCTGACGAAAGTCACAAGCCTGGCGGAGCGCCAGTGACGGCAAAATACTGGAGCGCGCCCGGCAGGCCGCTTGCTTTCATCTCACCTTGTTCATCGAAGGTCAGGCCGGAGCCGACGACTAGGTCGCGCATCGTCCGCGATGCGATGATCTGGCCCGGCCGGGCATGGTCCAGCAGCCGCGACGTGACTTCGATGGCGATGCCGGAAAGGTCATCGCCACGCGCCTCGCACTCGCCGATGTGAATTGCCGCGCGAATTTCGACGCAGCATGGCTTCAAGCGGTTGGCGATCGCCATTGCGCATTCGATCGAGCGCGTCGGCCGCTGGAACGAGGCAAGCAACCTGCCGCGCGACCGCCTGATCTCCGCGCCGCCGCCAAGCAGCAATTCGTCGCGAACGATGTCCGCCTGCTCGGAGGCTTTCGCGCCCTCGGCCGCATCGACGATGGCGAGCGCCAGCACCGATACGAGCACGCGCTCGCCGGGCGAAGCGGGCAGGGCACCGGTTACGAAGGCCTTGATCTGCTCGACCAGGCCGTCGCTGTCCTCGCCCCAGATCACGTGATCCCTGCCGGCAAGCTCGACATACCGGGCGCCCTCGATATGAGCCGCCAGATAGCGGCCTTCTTCCTGTTTCACCCAGCGATCACCCGTCCTCTGCATGACAAGCGTCGGCACATGAATGGCCGGCAGGATGTCGCGCACGTCGATCTCGGTGCCCCAGCGCCAGAGCGCGATGGCGTCGGCCGGCGAGGCCGAATTCCTGAGATAGGCGGCGTACCACTCCCGCTCGGCCATGTTTTCCATTAGGCTCGGAGCGGCGTTGCTCATGTCGGTGGGCTTGCCCCACTCTCCTTCGACGATATCGATATCCTGCTGCACCTCTTCGACAGTTCGCGCCCAGGGATAATCCTTCGCCCAGCCACCTTTGGCATAAGCTCCCGTGAGCACCAGCGCCGCAGTGCGCTCGGGATAGGTGGCGGCAAACAGCATGCACATAGGGCCGCCTTCCGAACTGCCGAACAGTACCGTGCGATTGGAGCCGGCAGCGTCCAGCACGGCGCGCACGTCTTCCATGCGCTGCTCCAGCGTGGGCAGACCGACATTGCGGTCGGACAGGCCCGTGCCGCGCTTGTCGATGCGGATCAGGCGCGAGAAGGAGCCAAGCCGCTTCAGCACACGGGTGAAACGCGGCGATGCCCAGGCAACATCGAGATTGGAGACCCAGCCCGGCACATAGAGGATGTCAACTGGCCCATCGCCGGTAACCTGGTAAGCGATGTTGACGCCCGACGATTTGACATAGTGGGTCGGTGGGCGCGAGAACTCGGATTCGGCGCTCGAAGCCAGAGGCCGGGCAGGTGATGCAGTACGGCGGGCGCGCAGCTCTTCGTGCAAGTTCCGAGTTTCGGCTTCCGGCATCAGCCGCAGCTCGCGCTGCAGCGCCTCGCGGCAGAGCTCATATTGCTTCAGCGCGAGGTTGATGCGCCCTTGCGCCGCGTAGCTTCGCATCAGGGCACGATGAACATCCTCGCGCAGCGGCTCCATCGTCAGCAGCCGCATGGCGGCACGCATGCACGCGGCGGGATCACCGGCAGCTGTGTAGTGATTGATGAGCCTGTCCAGCACGGAGACGGCAATCGCCCGCAAACGCTCACGCTCGATCCGCAGCCATTCCTCGAACGGCTCTTCCCGCAGGCCTAGCCCGTCGAGCAGGTCGCCGCGATAGACGGCGACGGCTTGTTCGAGATCTTCGGGCTTGGGGCTCGCCACCAGCGCTTGGAAGCGAGCCACGTCGAACTCGAAATCGTCGAGATGCAGCGCGATGTTTACGCCCTCGGTCAGGAGGCGGCCACCGCCCGAGACGCTCATTGCCTTGCGCACGGACGAAACTGCCTGCCTCAGGCTCGAACGAGCCTGGGTCTCGTCGTTGAGACTCCACAGCAGCGCCGCGAGTTTCTCGCGCGACTGCGCCTGGCCGGCCTGTAGCGCAAGATAGGCCACCATGCCGCGCGCCTTGCGGCTGAAGGCGGGAGCCGTTGCCCCGACGCCGACAAAGTCGAAACCGCCCAGCAGGTGAAGATGAGGCGCCGTCATCGGAAGCCATCCCTGACCATGATCGAGGCAATTCTTTCGCTTAGCTGTCGCTAATTCAACTGCGATCTCGTGCGGTCAGCGCTTTTCACGATTTGATCACGCCGGTTGTTGCGTGTCTCTCACGGACCTCCAGCAGATTGTCCGCGCTGGACACCGATCTCAGGAGCATGCCGTGCAACGCCCAAGCGAATGGCCAATCTGGCATGGCTACGACCTATCCGGCGGCGGGCAGGACATCAGCGCGCCGTTTCGGAATGTTATCACCTTGGCCCACTATCTCGAAAAGCAGCATGCCCATCGGAGGGCTGCCCTTCGCAGAACAGGCTTGTCGACCGCAGCGGCAAACGCGGTTCCCTTCGCATTGCGTATTCTTCAGTCGACTGTTCTGGCACGCAAGGCCATCGAGCGGATCGGCGAGGTCGGCGTGTACCTGTCGAAGACTCACCGGGAGTTCAGCACTCCAGATAAGCACCGCTGACCTGTACGGCCATCTTCTCGGGCAAAGGCAGAACCGCTAGGCTCCGTGCCTCAGCACCCCCAGGAGCCCGCCCATTCCAAAGCCCACCTTCCTCGAAATTGCCCGCCGCGCCGGGGTCGGCACGGCGACGGTGGAGCGCGTTTTGAACGGCAGGGGCGGGGTGCGCCACGAGACGGTCGAGAAGGTGGTGGCGGCGGCGCGCTCGCTCGACTATCCGCGCCGACTGCCCGAAGCGCATCGCGGCGTCATCCGCATCGAGGTGATCCTGGTCAGGCCCGACGCCACCTTCTTCGCGCGCCTCTCCCGCGCCTTCGAACGCATCGCGGCGACGCTCGACCGCTCGATCGCCGTCCACCGCACCTTTCTCGACGAGGCCAATCCGGCGGCGATCGCCAAGCGCATCCTCGAACCGGAGATGCGGCGCGCCGCCCTCATCCTCGCCGTCCCCGACCATCCGCTGGTGAGCGCGGCGGTGGCGAAGCTGGAGGCGGAAAACATCCCGACGGTGCAGATCGTCACCCAGATCTCCGGCACCAAGAGCACCTACGTCGGCATCGACAATTACGCCGCCGGCCGCATGGCGGGGCTGCTGATGGCGAAGATGCAGCGGCGGCCGGGCAAGGTGGTCGCGATCTGTCACAGCCAGATCTATCGCGTCCACCGCGACCGCGTACGGGGCTTCTTCGACTATCTGATCGACGAGGGGCGGGATTTCGAACCCATCGCCACCCTGTTCGGTTTCGACAACGGCGACCGCAATGCCGAGCAGTTGCATGAGGCGTTTGTGCGCTGGTCCGACCTTGCCGGCCTGTACAATGCCGGTGGCGCCAACACGGCGCTGAACGAAGTGCTGCGCCGGCACCCACGCGGTCGCGACGTCTTCTTCGTCGGCCATGAACTAACCGAGCGCAGCACGCGCGGCCTGCATGACGGCACGATGGACGTCGTGCTCGACCAGGCGCCGGAGGCGCAGGCGCGCCGCGCCATCGACCTGGTGCTGGCGGCGCTCAACCTGCACGACCTGCCGGTCGACAACCCGCCGATCCGCTTCATCACCTTCACTGCCGAGAACCTTTGATCTGATTTGATCAAGGTTGCGCGAGCCTTGGCCGGCATCGCGGTGCTAACTCGACCGCGAACGGGAGACGAGCATGTGCGAATTCTCCCCCTCATCCGGCCGCTGCGCGGCCACCTTCTCCCGAGCGGAGAAGAGGGCCGGCACCGACGCAGCCTGGCTCCTCTCTCCCTGGGGAGAGGTCGGATGGCCCCGAATTGCGCTTCGCAAGTCGGCTGCCAATCCGGGTGAGGGGGACCTTTCACAAGCCTGATCGTCCGCCCGCGAACGGGAGGATCATCGGTGGCAAGACGCTTGACGGCCTACGACCTGCAAAGCGCCAAGGGCAGCAGGAAATGGCTGCAGCTGCATGTCGACACGCCGGCCGAGGCGGCGGCCGCGGTCGCCTGCGACATCGTCATCCTCTCCTGCGAGCCCGACCACAATCTGGAATCGATCCGCCAAGCGGCGCCTCACGCGTTCCTCTCCGTCGGCATGCCGCATGGCGCGGTCGCGTCGCCCGAGGAAGCGGTGCGGCTGGGCTTCGCCATGATGAAGCGCGGCGCCGACGCGGTCTATTCATCGCACTCGCCGCGCTTCATCGAGGCGATGGCCGCGGAAGGCATTCCCGTCACCGGCCATGTCGGCCTGGTGCCGAACCGCGCCACCTGGACGAATTTCCGAGCCGTCGGCCGCACGGCGGAAGAGGCCTTCAAGGTGCTGCGCGCGGCCAAGGACCTGGAGAATGCGGGTGCGGCCTGCATCGAGGTCGAGGTGGTGCCGGTCAGGCTCGCCGACCACATCACCCGCTCGACGCCGCTGATCACCATGGGCATGGGCTGCGGCACTGCCTGCGACACGCAGTATCTGTTCTCCTGCGACGTGCTGGGCACCCACACCGGCCACTATCCGCGCCATGCCAAGCGCTATGCCGACTTCGTCACGCTGGAGGCCGAGCTGCAGGAAAGGCGCATCAGTGCGTTCCGCGCCTTCGGCCGCGACGTCGCCGCAGGCAGCTACCCGGAAGCGAAGCACCAGGTGGACATGGACGATGCCGCCTATGACCGCCTCCTCACGCTCTCTCAATCGCTGTGAGACCAGCCATGGACGACCTGCAATACGGCACGCGCAACAAGAGGGGCGATTGGGCCCCGAACGAACCGGCCGGCACCGCGCCGCTCTTTGCGTTTCCGCCGCGACCGCTGGCGCTGCTGAAGTGGCTGCCGCATTATTTCCTGCCCTACAACCTGCTCTTCGCCCTCTCGGCAGTGGTGTGGTGGCGCTACGTGCTGCCGGACGTCGAGACGATGAAGACGCTCGCCATCGGCTGGATCCTGCGCCTTTTCATCGTCAACTGCGCGGCGCTGCTTATTTTCTTCGGCGCTTTCGAGCTTCGACTCTACATTTTGAGAGCCCAGGGCAACCGCTTCAAATACAACGGCAAATGGCCCTCGGAGCAGAAGAGCAAAGCCTTCTTCTTCGAGAACCAGAACATCGACAACATGCTGCGCACCTTCGGCACCGGCATGCCGATCTGGACGGCGATCGAGGTGGCAATCCTCTACGCCTACGCCAACGGCTACGTGCCGTGGCTGACCTTCGCGGAGAATCCCGTCTACCTGTTCTGTCTGGCGCTGGTGGTGCCGATCATCCACGAGACGCATTTCTTCCTGCTGCACCGGACGATCCATTGGGGGCCGCTCTACAAATGGGTGCATTCGGTGCACCACAATTCGGTCAACCCGTCGCCCTGGTCGTCGCTGTCGATGCATCCGGTGGAGCAGCTCGGCTATCTCGGCGTCGCCTTCTGGCACCTGATCATTCCGTCCAACCCGCTGCTGGCGCTCTACCAGCTCCACTATGCCGGCTTCGGCGCGATCCCGGGCCATGTCGGCTTCGACAAGGTGGAACTGACCGAGGACAGATCGGTCGATAGCCACGCCTATATCCATTACCTGCACCACAAATATTTCGAGGTGAACTACGGCGACGGCCTGATCCCGTTCGACCGCTGGTTCGGCACTTTCCATGACGGCAGCAAGGACGGCGAGGCGCGCATGCAGGCCCGCTACGAGAAGAAGAAGGCGCGCGCCAACGCCGCCGCGAAATGACAGCTGCAGAGAAAGCCACGTGGCCGGCCTGAGCCGCCCGCTTCAACGATCCCGAAAGGGCCGGCGAATAAGACAGGAGTGAGCCGGCACTCCAAATCCAGAGGGAGGAAACCCGTGAAGAAGCTTCTCATCTCGACGGCGCTCGCCGCTTTGATGGCGACCGCGTTCGCGACTGTCTCGACCGGCGCCTTCGCCGCCAAGCTCGGCGTCTCGATCGTCAACTTCGACAACAATTTCCAGACGCTGCTGATGCATGGCATGCAGGCCCGCGCCAAGGAGAAGGGTGCCGAAATTCAGGTCGAGGACGCCCAGAACGACGTCGCCAAACAGCTCGACCAGGTCAAGAATTTCATCGCCAGCGGTGTCGACGCCATCATCGTCACGCTGGTCGACACCAATGCCTCGAAGACCATGAGCGAGGAAGCCGCCAAGGCCGGCATTCCGCTGGTTTTCGTCAACCTCGAGCCATCGGACATGAAGAACCTGCCGGAGAAACAGGTCTATGTCGGCTCGAACGAGGTCGAGTCCGGCACGCTGGAAGCTTTCGAGGTCTGCAAGATGCTGCGCGCCAAGGGCAAGTCGGCCGGCGCTACCGCCTACATCATCATGGGCAGCTTGGTGCATCAGGCGGCGCTCCAGCGCACCAAGGATGTCGAGCAGATCTTTTCGACCGACATGTGCAATTTCATCAAGGTCACCGACAAGCAGTCGTCCGAATGGTCGCGCGACAACGCGCAGAACCTGATGACCAACTGGCTGACTGCCGGCCCGGCGCCCGACGCCGTCATCGCCAACAACGACGAATCCGCCATCGGCGCCATCCTGGCGCTCAAGGCCAACGGCGTCGACCTGAAGAATGTCGTGGTCGGCGGCATCGATGCCACGCAGGACGGCCTGCAGGCGATGAAGGCCGGCGAGCTCTCGGTCACGGTGTTCCAGAACGCCAAGGGCCAGGGCGGCGGCGGTGTCGATGCGGCGCTCGCGCTTGCCAAAGGCGAGAAGGTCGACCGCGTCGTCTATGTGCCGTTCGAACTGGTGACGCCCGCCAACGCGGCGGAATACCTGAACAAGAACTAGACCCGGATCATCGGGGCGGCCGGCTTCGCCGCCCCGATGGGTTCGCCTCGATCTGAAGGCAAGACAGATCTGAAGGGAAGAAAAATGACCGGTTGGATCAGGGCCTGCGGGCTCGACGACATCGAACAGGAAGGCGCCCGCCGCTTCGACCATGGCGGCCAGACCTATGCCGTCTTTCGCTCGCCCGACGACGAGGTCTTCTGCACCGACGGGCTTTGCACGCATGAGGCGGTGCACATCGCCGACGGCCTGGTCATGGACTACGAGGTCGAATGCCCAAAGCACGCCGGCGCCTTCGACTACCGCACCGGAGCCGCCAAGCGCCTGCCGCCATGCATCAACCTCAGGACCTATCCGGCGAAGGTCGAGGCGGGAGCGGTGATGGTGGCGGTGGGCTGAAAAGCTCCCCCTTCTCCCCTTGTGGGAGAAGGTGGATCGGCGCGCAGCGCCGAGACGGATGAGGGGTGTTCCAGCTTGGCGGCCACGACGACAGCGCAGCGACATTCCCCAGCGCCTCACTCCGTCCAGCACCCCTTGTATCTGCGCGGAGGAGACTTTGTGCGAGAAGAGCGACTGAGCCTCGAACCGGACGGCCATCCGATTCG
>NZ_JARTVP010000080.1:0-215 GCF_029625865.1 Mesorhizobium sp. WSM4887 | reverse complement strand
GGCGCTACGGGTGATACCGGAGCAACGGGCTCGACAGGTGCGACCGGAGCAACAGGTGCGACCGGCGCCACCGGCGATACCGGAGCAACGGGCTCGACGGGTGCGACCGGAGCAACCGGCGCCACAGGCGCTACCGGCGATACCGGAGCAACGGGCTCGACGGGTGCAACAGGTGCGACCGGCGCTACGGGTGCAACGGGTGCGACCGGCTCGAC
>NZ_JARTVP010000008.1:0-221296 GCF_029625865.1 Mesorhizobium sp. WSM4887 | reverse complement strand
TCAACCACCAAATCCCGCCGGCGCTGCAAATCCGGCGCGCGGCCCCCCCCCCCCCCCCCCCCGCCCCCACCCCCTAAAAAAACCCCCCCCCCCCCCCCCCGGCCCCCCGCCCCCCCCCTTTCGAATACCCTGGATCAGCGCATCACATAGACGATGCGCCGCGTGCCCGGATCAACCAGCGCCGGCTGGTTGTTCACATAGACATAGCGGTAGTTGTAATCCGGGATCTCGCGCAGCTCGACCGTGTCGGGCAGCACCGCGCCGGTCACCACTTCGCCCTCGAGATAGAGCGGTTCGACCCGGTGCGTGGTGACATAGGTGCCGACCTCGGCCGGCGGCCTGGCGATCGGCTCGATGGCATCGTCGCCGGAAACGATGGCGCCGGTGTAGGTGTCAGTGGTGTAGATATCATCGGTCGGCGGAGCCACGACGGCAATGCCGGCATCGGCCGGCCGGCGCGTCACCACAACACGGCTGCCGCCGAATTCGGCTGTCACATAGTCGGAATAAACCCAACCTTTGCCGCCGGCTTCGGCGATGGTGCACCATTTACTGCCTTCGATGCAGCCTCTGAGCGTCGCCGACTGGCCGGCAGCCAGCACGCCGATAACGGGATATTGCGGGCCAGGGCCGGCGCGGACATTCAGATCCGTCACTGCCGAGACGGGCGTGTCGGCAAGCGCCGCGCCCGACATGGCAAGCAGCGCACCGGCAAGTGCCGGAAACAATAGACTTTTCATGATTTCTCTCCGTTCTCAACGCTCCCTCGGGCTCGAAAACGAACCAGAACCTTATGCGTTCCGGCTAAAGTGCCGTCGCCTGCTCACGAATTGTTCCATTTGTTGTGGGCAAGTCGGTCAAAAGCTGGTGAACGAAGGCCAGTTTTTGCGCCGTCATCTCCGAAATGACGAAGGGATAAAGGTCGGGCAGACCCATGCAGCGGTTGATCGAATTGGAGGCCTCCGACAGCACCAGCCAGCGGGCGAGGATCCTTTCGAACGGTTCCGGCGCCGGATCGGGTTCGGCGGGCTCCCGCAGCGGATCTCCCCCTGTATCGCCAGGCGGCAGGTCGTTGGCTTCCACTGTCTCCAGCCGGCCGAGCGGAAAATTCAGCGCATGCACCATCTCCAGCGTGTCCGTGATGTGCAGGTGGTGCGCCCAGGTCTCGGCCCAGTCTTCCCAGGGGTGGGATGCCGCATAGGCCGAGATGTGGCGCTGCTCCCAGTCCGGCGGCGCGCCCTTGGCGTAGTGGGCCTTCAGCGCTTGCTCGTAGTCAACCCGCTCGTCGCCGAACAGAGCGCGAAAGCTCGAAAGTCGCTCGGGATCGTCGCGGATCAGCCGGTCCCAGTAATAATGGCCGAGCTCGTGGCGGAAGTGACCGAGCAAGGTGC
The DNA here is from genome assembly GCF_029625865.1 of Mesorhizobium sp. WSM4887. Taxonomy (NCBI): domain Bacteria; kingdom Pseudomonadati; phylum Pseudomonadota; class Alphaproteobacteria; order Hyphomicrobiales; family Phyllobacteriaceae; genus Mesorhizobium; species Mesorhizobium sp. WSM4887. The sequence goes on along the minus strand of NZ_JARTVP010000008.1, from coordinate 219,905 downwards.
GGTAGTTCTCGCCCATTTCGACGCGCCGCCGCTCGCGCTCGGCGGAATCGGCCTCGGCGACGTTGAGGGTGATCCTGCCGTTGTCGTGGCCGGTCAGGATGCGCTCGCCGCCTGGTCCGCCGCCGATCGGATCGGCGAGGAAGTCGAAAGCGAGCCCGGCCTCGTCCTGCGGTCCGGCCTTGGGCGCCACCGGGAAGCCGAAGGCAAGCAGCGAATAGACGGCGCGTTTCTTGGCCGCCTCGACGCGGATCCAGCGCCGGCGGTTGCCCTCCACCGAAAGGTCGGGGATCAATTGGTTGAGCGCGCAAGCGCGGCAGAAAATCCTGCCCGGCTCGGCCCGCCAGTTGCAGGCGCACTCGTCGGCATTTCCGCATGGAACGGCGTCGCCGCCGCAAAGCACGAAACACGCCCGCTCCGGATCGTAAAGCACCAGGCTTGAACAGTTCAGGCATTGCGCGTTCTCGAAATAGAGACGGTGGCCGCAATGAGGGCAGTCGAACAGCTTCATCGGTCATCGAACCGCGAGAAAAAGGTCAACGAAGTTGGGCAACGCCCAAACGCCCGTCGCCGGCCGTCGTTCCGTTTCTATTTCGTCGCGAGCAGGGCGACGCCCCGCCTGGCCACGCTTTCGCCTGACAATGTCGCGCCGCAACAAAGCCTGGGTGAGCGGTCCGGCGACATGCTCGCCGGCGAAGAAGATCTTCTCCGCCACCGCCTGCATCAGTGTGGCGCGCGCTTCGGAACAGCCGGGATGGGCAGCCGCATAGCCGAGCCTGCGCCAATGATCACAATATCGACGTCTTCCCTCAAGACACGCCACAATAAATCCTTGCGCCATAATTTATGCTTGATCGTGGGCAAATTCCCCGGCATTCGCCAGCTTCAAGCGCCGCGCAGCCCGCGCGGGCGGTGACAACCGGGCGCTTCACTGGCAGATTTGCAGCCGGGACGTGATTCAGGCAACCAGGAGAACGATATGGCATTTTTTGCCAAGGGAAGGATTTTCATGGCCGCCGTTGTGGCGGCTTTCGGGCTGGCAACAGGCGCGCAGGCCGCGGCCAGCTGCGGCAAGAACGGCGCCGGCTTCGACGCATGGAAACAGCAATTTGCCGCGGAAGCACAAGCCGAGGGCGTGGGCCAGAGGGGTCTGTCCGCGTTGGCCGGCGCGACTTACGCGACAAGGACGATCGCTGCCGACCGCGCGATCCACAAGGCTTTCAGCGGCTCGGTGGAAGCGTTCATGCAGCGTCGTGGCGGGGCCGCGATTATTTCCAAGGGCCGTGCGTTGAAGAAGCAGAACGCGGCGATGTTCGACAGGATCGAACAGACTTACGGCGTGCCGCCGGGCGTCCTGCTTGCGATCTGGGGCATGGAGACTGGCTTCGGCGCGTCGATGGGCAACCAGAACACGGTCTCCGCCATTCTGACGCTGGCCTATGATTGCCGCCGCCCGGACTATTTCACCCCCCATGCCATCGCCGCCCTGAAGCTGGTCGATCGCGGCGCGCTGACCGCCTCCTCGGTCGGCGCCATGCATGGCGAGATCGGCCATACGCAGTTCCTGCCCGGAAATGTTCTGAAGTATGGCGTCGGCAACGGAAATCTGCGCGACAGGAACACCGCGCTGGCTTCCACCGCCAACTTCCTCAAAGCCCATGGCTGGCAGGCCGGCGCGGGATATGAGGCGAATATGGGCGCCATCGCCGGCTGGAATTCGGCAAGCGTCTACCAGCAGGCCATCGCCCGCATCGCCGAGGCGATCGACGCCAACTGATGCAATATCTCCATTCCAACGAGAAGCCCGGCCTGCGCCGGGCTTTTTGTTACGGAGCAAGGATCAAAACCCAACCACCCGGAACGACCAGGTTCGATCTCATCACCTAACTCTCAATCGTTCGCGTAGCCGCTCAATGGACATTTCCGGGAAACGGGAATCTGGAAGGTACCGGTAGTGCCGTTGCAGGTACGGAATTTGGGGTTCCGCGGCGCTGAAGGAGCCGCCTTCGGCCTGTCCTCGATCACCGTCGGGACTCCGGCAGCTTGCGAGTAGCTGCCGCCTACGGGGCATTTCTCGGAAGCGGCAACCTCGAAGGAGCCGGTGATAACATTTGAGCAGGTACGGAATTTAGAGTTCCGCGGCGCCGTTGTGGCCGCAGCAACCGCCACTGTTGAAACCCCCCGCATCCCGCTAGCGAACTTGATTGGAGCGGCGGAAAGGTCAAACGATAATTTCTCTGAAGTGGTCTGAACTTTTCTTAGATTAGATACGCGAAATAAAACCCGGCGTCTCCGCCGGGTTTTCCCGCTTATCTCAACTTTCGACGTTCGGATATCAGCCTTCGCGGTTCCTTGCCGCCAGCGTCCGCAACCGCAGCGCGTTGAGACGGATGAAGCCGGCGGCGTCCTTCTGGTCGTAAGCGCCGCGGTCGTCCTCGAAGGTGACCAGCGCATCGGAATAGAGCGTCTTCTTCGACCTGCGGCCGGTGACGATGACATTGCCCTTGTAGAGCTTCAGCCGCACCGCGCCTTCGACGTCTTCCTGGCTCTTGTCGATCATTGCCTGCAGCATCACGCGCTCGGGCGAGAACCAGAAGCCGTTGTAGATCAGCTCGGCATAGCGCGGCATGAACTCGTCCTTGAGGTGCGCGGCACCGCGGTCGAGCGTGATCGATTCGATCGCCCGGTGGGCGGCGATCAGGATGGTGCCGCCGGGGGTCTCGTAGACGCCGCGCGACTTCATGCCGACGAAGCGGTTTTCGACAAGGTCCAGGCGGCCGATGCCGTTGTCGCGGCCGAGGTCGTTGAGCGCCGCCAGCATGGCAGCCGGCGACAGCTTCTTGCCATTGAGCGCGACCGGATCGCCCTTCAGGAACTCGATCTCGATCTCGGTGACGACGTCCGGCGCGTCCATCGGCGAGACGGTGCGCTGGTGGACGAATTCCGGCGGCTCGCTCCACGGATCCTCGAGCACCTTGCCTTCCGAGGAGGAATGCAAAAGGTTGGCGTCGACCGAGAACGGCGCATCGCCGCGCTTGTCCTTCGGCACCGGGATCTGATGCTGCTCGGCGAAGTTGATGAGATCGGTGCGCGACTTGAACGACCAGTCGCGCCACGGCGCGATGACCTTGATGTCGGGGTTCAGCGCGTAAGCCGACAATTCGAAGCGGACCTGGTCGTTGCCCTTGCCGGTGGCGCCATGGGCGATGGCGTCGGCACCTGTTTCTTTGGCGATCTCGACCAGGTGCTTGGAGATCAGCGGCCGGGCGATCGAAGTGCCGAGCAGATATGTACCCTCATAGACGGCGTTGGCGCGGAACATCGGGAAGACGAAGTCCGAAACGAATTCCTCGCGCACGTCGACGATGCGGATGTCCTTGATGCCCATCATCTCGGCCTTGCGGCGCGCCGGCTCCAGCTCGCCGCCCTGGCCGAGATCGGCGGTGAAGGTGACGACTTCGGCGCCGAGCTCGGTCTGCAGCCATTTCAAGATGATGGAGGTGTCGAGGCCGCCGGAATAGGCGAGCACGACTTTCTTGACGTCTTTGATCTTGGACATTTTGGCGGTTCCGCGGGAAAATGGCTTCGCGGGCGAGGTATCACGGCCGTTCCGGGCGGCGCAAGAGACGAAGCTGCGCCTCGCCATGGCACAGGCTGGGCCAGATGTTTGCTTCCGGCAGGGGCTGGCGAGGGAAAAAACGCCGCGCTATAGGCAGTGCGATCCAGTCCGAGGCGACCCCCAAGGCGACCCATGTCCTTCATTCCCGACACTTCGACGCTCATCCAGTTCGCCATCGCCACGGTCATCCTGGCGATCACGCCGGGACCCGACATGACGCTGTTCGTGTCGCGCACGCTGAGCCAGGGCCGCGCCACCGGCTTCGCCTCGATGGCAGGCGCGCTATGCGGCACGTTGGTCCACACCACGCTGGTGGTGGTCGGCGTCTCGGCGCTGATCGTGGCCTCTCCCATGGCTTTCTTTGCGCTGAAGATTTTCGGCGCCGGCTATCTGGTGTTTTTAGCCTGGCAGGCGGTGGCCAAAGGCTCGGCCTTTTCGCCGGAGAAGAAGACGGGACCGCAAATCTCGCTGTTCCGCAGCTGGGCGGCCGGGCTCGGGGTCAATCTCCTCAACCCGAAGATCATCCTGTTCTTCATGACGTTCCTGCCGCAATTCGTCTCCGCGCATGACCCGAACGCACCCGGCAAGCTGTTCTTCCTCGGCATCACATTCATCGTGCTGTCGATCCCGGTGACGGCGCCGATGGTGCTCGCGGCGGAGAAATTCGCGGCGGCGATGAAGGCGAGCCCGCGCGTCACGCGCGTGGTCGACTATCTGTTCGGCGGCGTGTTCTCGGCTTTCGCGCTCAAGATCCTGACGGCACAGGCGAAGTAAAGCCCGCGCCGAGCTCAGGGCTCCAGATCGGGCAGCGCCTCGCGGCGCCAGCTTCCGGCCCAGCGGCCGGCAGAGAGCCAATAGAAGATGCCGCCGACCATGCCGCTGCCGATCAGCGCGAGCCTGACATTGTTGTCGGCGACATCGAAATCGCCGTCGCCGATGTTATGCGCGAAGCCGAGGAAGACGACGGCGATGACGGCGCCGCCCAGCGCATAGAACAGCCAGTCGCGGCGGCCGAGCACTTCCGCGATCAGGATGACGATCGCTGCCGGCATGAAGCCGAAATAGGCGACGAACAGTGCCAGGAAAGGCACCGAAAAATAGAGCGCGGGCGCGATCGTCGGATTTCCGGGCTCCGGCGCATAGCCGAAATAGCCGAGGAACAGCACGTTGAGGAAAGCGCTCGCCGCCAGCGAGGCGATCACATAGCCGATCAGGATGGCGGCGAAGCGGACGAGATAGGCGATGATACGCCTCACGCCTCGCCGTGTCCCGCGATCATCATCGCTTCAAGCGCCAGCCGGTCCACCTTGCGCATGCGTTCCGATTCCGACTTGAGCTGGCCGCATGCGGCGAGAATGTCGCGGCCACGCGGCGTGCGGATCGGTGAGGCATAGCCGGCACTGTTGATGTAGTCGGCGAACTTCTCGATCGTCTCCCAGTCCGAGCACTGGTAGTTGGTGCCGGGCCAGGGGTTGAACGGGATCAGGTTGATCTTGGCCGGAATGCCCTTGAGCAGCTTGACCAGCGCCTTGGCGTCCTCGAGGGAATCGTTGACGTCCTTCAGCATCACATATTCGAAGGTGATGCGGCGGGCGTTGGAGAGACCCGGATAGGCGCGGCAGGCAGCGATCAGCTCCTTCAGCGGATACTTCTTGTTGATCGGCACCAGCAGGTCGCGCAGGTCGTCATTGGTGGCATGCAGCGAGATCGCCAGCATAACGCCGATCTCCTCGCCGGTGCGGGCAATCTCCGGCACGACCCCCGAGGTCGACAGCGTGATGCGTCTTTTCGATAGGGAAAGTCCGTCGCCGTCGGAAGCGATCAGCAGCGCCTTCTTCACCGCCTCGAAATTGTAGAGCGGCTCGCCCATGCCCATCATGACGATGTTGGATACCTTGCGGCCCTCGGCCGGCACGATGGCGCCGTCCGGCGTGTCGCGGTCGGGGAAGTCACCGAGGCGGTCGCGCGCGGTGAGCAGCTGCGCCAGGATTTCTTCCGTCGTCAGGTTGCGCACCAGCTTCTGCGTGCCGGTGTGGCAGAAGGAGCAGGTCAGCGTGCAGCCGACCTGCGAGGAGATGCAGAGCGTGCCGCGGCCTTCCTCCGGAATATAGACGGTCTCGATCTCGACCGGACGGCCGGCGCCGCGCGGCGGAAAGCGAAACAGCCATTTGCGCGTGCCGTCGGAAGAGATCTGCTCCTCGACGATGTCGGGCCGCGCAACGGTGAAGTGCTTATCGAGTTCGGCGCGCAGATCCTTGGAGATGTTGAACATATGGGCGAAGTCGGAGACCCCGCGCACATACATCCAGTGCCAGAGCTGCTGGGCGCGCATCTTCGCCTGGCGCTCCGGCACGATGCCGGCCTCAACCAGAGCGGCGCCAAGCTCGGCACGCGTCAGGCCGATCAGCGACGGCTTTTCGGCCGGCGTGGCGCGGGCGCGCAAGGCGTCGCGGGCGCCTTCGGCGGTCAGATCGAATGAAAGGGTCATGGTTGCGCCAATATAAGCGGTTTGCGGCCGATTTCAGCATCGTGCCTGAAATGAAGCGCGGCGCATAGCACAGCTTGCGGCCGGAGTCATGTCGGCGGCAGAGGCGGCCGGTGTCGCTATTCCCGCCTCGGGTGAGATCACATATTCGTGTTGGCGTAACAGCTCGAAGCGCACCCGCGAACCTGAAAGGGGCGACTATGCCCTTGCAGAAATGGAGTACGCGGAATGCATTCGATCAAGCTTGTTGCCGTCGCCGGTCTCGCAAGCCTTTTTGCCTCGCAGGCGTTCGCCGAGGATACGATGGGCACGATGACCATGATGAAGGGTGGGCAAGTGACGGCGATCATGCCCGACGGCCATATGGGCACCATGATGCCTGACGCCAAGATGAGCGCCGAAATGATGAAGATGGCGAAGCCGATCAAGCATTGCATGATGATAATCACCGACGCCAAAGGCAAAGCCTACATGATCGATACGTCGACCAAGAAGGCCCAGGCCGAATGTGAAAAGATGGCGATGTGAGAGTGGTCGGACTCGCCAACCCTGCTGCCCGCCGGCGCAGGCCGGCGGGATATCCAAACCGCGGTCCTACCCTGGCTCCTCGATCTCCGATTTTCGTCGCTCGCCTCGACCTGACCTGACCTCGCAGGCTTGATCCTCCCTCTCAGTGTGCTAGGGGCGGGTCATCACCCAGAGGACAGGCATGGCCGGCATATCGCGTAGATACCCGATGCTGCGGCGCTCGCAGGCTATGTGGGCGTCGCGCCGCGTCTGGCAGCCGCGCCTTGTGTTCTGGGCCGGCGCCATCTCGATCGGCTTGATCAGCGTGCTGTTCGCCCTGCTGGCCGACCGGGCGCAGGCGCTGTTCCACGTCGTCACCGGCGGCGATAGCGGCAGCTGGCGCTTTTATCTGCCGCTGGTCATGACGCCCGCGGGCTTCGTGATTTGCGCCTGGCTTGCCCATTCCTTCTTTCCGGGATCGCAAGGCAGCGGCATTCCGCAGGCGATCGCCGCCCGTCACCTGCGCGATGACGAGGATCGCGGCCACCTTCTTTCGCTGCGCCTGGCAGCGGGCAAGGTTGCGCTTACCGTCATCGGTCTCGCCTGCGGCGGATCGATCGGCCGCGAGGGCCCGACGGTGCAGGTCGGCGCCTCACTCATGCTTCAGGCGGCGCGCTGGGGCGGCATGGCGCAGGCGCGCGGCCTGATCCTGGCCGGCTCGGCTGCCGGCGTCGCCGCCGCCTTCAACACGCCGCTCGCCGGCATCGTCTTCGCCATCGAGGAGATGGGTCGCGCCTATGAGTCACGGACCAACGGGCTGGTGCTGACGGCGGTGATCCTCGCCGGCCTCGCCTCGCTCGGCCTGCTCGGCAACTACACCTATTTCGGCGTCGCCAGGGACACGGTGGCCTTCGCCACCGACTGGCCGCTGGTGATTGCCTGCGGCGTCATCGGCGGCGGCTTCGGCGCGCTGTTTTCGCTGTTGGCGCTGAGGATCACGCGGCGCGTCCGACGCTGGAATGGCCTGCAGCCATTGTGGCGCGCGCTGCTCGTGGCTGGCATCTGCGGCTTGGCGGTTGCCGCGATCGGTCTCGTCTCGGGCGGCCTTACCTTCGGAACCGGCTACGCTCAGGCCCGCGGCGCCGTCGAAGGCGCGCCGCTACCCGCGTTCTTCTTCCTGGAAAAATTCGCGGCCGGCGTGCTGTCGATGGTGTCGGGCATTCCGGGCGGCATCTTCGCGCCGTCGTTGGCGGTGGGCGCCGGTCTCGGCAGCACGCTTGGCCTGGCGTTCGGCGCCGGAACAGGCCTCGCCGCGCTGCTCGGCATGGCCGGTTATTTCGCCGGCGTCGTGCAGGCGCCGATGACGGCCTTCGTCATCATCCTCGAAATGACCGGCAACCACGACAACGTCATCGCGCTGATGTGCGCGGCGATGCTGGGCTACGGCACGGCGCGGCTGATCTCCAACGAGCCGCTCTATCACGCGCTGTCACGCGTGTTCATCGCCGAGGCGATCAGGCGGCGCAGGGCCGTCGAGCAGCAAGGCTGAATGGCGAGCTTGGCGCTGTCGCCTTAGTCGCTTGTCCCTGGCCGCATTTGCGGAACACGGACTTCGATATTGCTATCCTCCGCCAAGGGAGCCTCAGCCTATTTGCACTTGGCGATCGAGGCCAGCGCGGCCGAGATGCCCTTCAGCGAAAAGACGTAGGAAGTCGGGTTGCCGCGGCCGGACTTCGCCTGCACCTTCATGTCGGTGCCCGTCTTCATGGCGGCGATCAGCACCGGCTCTTCAGCGGCGTTCTCGACCCAGGCCGACTTGCCGCGGGTGAACATCGAGAAGGACTTCTTGTCGATGGTGACGGTGGCCTTGGAGCCTTCCTGGAAGTTGTAGCCGGCGATGAACTGCGGCTCATAGGACACCTGCTGCCCGGGCCGCTGGCTGACGAAGAAGAACATGTCGCCATGGTCGAGCTTCGGCGGCTGCTTGTCGGTCGGCACCGTGAGCACATAGCAGACCTTGCCGCCTGCCGACTGATAGCTGTAGGTGCCCCAGGCGTTGTGCTGGCCGATCTTGGTCGCCTGCTGCGCCAGCGCCGGCGCCGCGAAGGCGGCCGCCAGGACCAGGCTGGAAACTGTAGCAATCAATCCGCGCATCGTTCTTCCCGTATTCCGAAATGGTGCGGAGGCGGGTCGCATGGCGTCCTGCCGTCGCTTCATTTTGATTTAATCAGGGTTACCAAACGGTGAATTTTTCCCAACAAAAGGAACTCACCCCAGGAAACCGCCGCCATTCGCGCCGCCGCTTCCACGCGGCGGTCGCGATGTCCCGCCGCGAACTTGGAGGGCACGAAAGCGGCAAGAGTTTGTCTTTTCGCGCGGGCGGTTTCGCGGTTTCGTTGTGGCGAAAAGTCAGCCAGGATCAACCTTTGTCGGCGAGGGCGTCCCTGGCGGCCTGCCGGTGCGCCGGGGTGATATGGGCGCTGACGGCGGTGATTGCCGCGGTGAGCACGGCAAGGTCATCGGTGAACCCGAGACCGAGCACGAAGTCGGGGATGAAATCCACCGGCAGCACGAAATAGCCGAGCGCGGCAAGCAGGATACCCTTGGTGCGCAGCGGCGTGTCCTTGTCCATGGCACAATAGTAGGCGGCGACCACCTCTTCCATGAACGGGATCTGCCGGGCAGCCTTCTTGGCCGTGCGCCAGAACTTCTCGCGCACCTCGCCTTCGCCGGCGAGCCTGTCGCCGAAGCCAAAGAAATCGAAACGGGATTCCTGCGCCATCAATCTCTCCTCGGCCACGCGCCAGCTTGCGTTGCGGCCACCGCGGAAGATGTGGTGAAAGCGGCACCCCCCTGCAAGGTCTCCACCGTTGCCAGCCCGGCAAATCGGAATCGGACTTATCGGCAGTCGTCAGCCGAAATAGCGGTTCATCCGCTTCGCCAGTTCGATGTCGAGCGCCGTGACGCCGCCGGCGTCATGCGTGTTCAGCGTGACGTCGACGGTCTTGTAGACGTTCGACCAATCGGGGTGGTGGTCCATCTTCTCGGCGGCCAGCGCCACGCGGGTCATGAAGGCGAAGGCCTCGGAGAAGTTCTTGAAGCCGAAGCTGCGCTTGATGGAGGCGCCGTCGGCCGCCAGCGACCAGCCTTCGAGTTCCGCCAGCGCTGCGGTGATCGCTTCCTTGTTGAGTTTTTCCCTGGTCATGTCGGGTTCCCGTGCTATTCGGAGGTATTCCAACCATAGCGCCGGATCGATGAGCGCAAAGCCCATAAAATCCATTCTGTTCGTCTGCCTCGGCAACATCTGCCGCTCGCCCTTGGCCGAAGGCGTCTTCCGCGCCGTGTGGGCCGAGCGCGGGGAAGGTCGGGACATCCTGCTCGATTCGGCCGCGACCAGCGGCTGGGAGGTCGGCTCCGCGCCCGATCCGCGTTCGATCGCGGTTGCCACAAGGCACGGCATCGACATTTCCGCGCAAAAGGCGCGCAGGATAGCGCTGGACGATTTCTCGCGCTTCGACCTGATTCTCGGCATGGACCGGACAAATGTGCGCGATCTGAAGGCGTTAGCGCCGCAGGCCGCGCGCGACCGCATCCATCTCTTCCTGGAGTTTGCCAGCGGAAATGCGCGCGATGTGCCGGACCCTTACTACGAAGACCAGCAGGCCTTCGTTTCGGTCTACCGCATGATCCGCGAGGCGTCGGAGGCGCTGGCGAAGCGGCTGGAAGCGAGCGGATCGGCGCCAACCAGCGGCCAGGCTTCCTCGACGATGTAGGGGCCGCCGCCGACCGAATCGCGCGACGACATCAAGACGAAGCGGCCGACCCGGAAGGGCAGCGTGGAAAAGTTGCCGCGCGCCGACAGATATTGCGCGACGTCCGCCGGGCTCGAATTGCGCAGGCGCGCGAGCGTCACATGCGGCGAGAATTTGCGCGGATCGGCCGGCAGGCCGAGCCGCTGGCAGATGCGGTCGATCTCGCCCTGCAGCGCCACCAGGTCCGGCGAGGCGGACACGCCGGCCCATACGGCGTGCGGCTTCTTGCCGCCGAAAGCGCCCACGCCGGAGAGCGCCAGGGAGAAGGAGGGACGGTTGACGCGATCGAGCGCATTGGCGATGTCGTCGGCGATATGGCCCTCCACATCGCCGATGAAGCGCAGCGTCAGATGATAGTTTTCGACGTCGATCCAGCGGGCTCCGGGCAGGCCGCCCCGGAGCAGCGAGAGTGAAAGCGCGGCATCACGCGGAATTTCGAGGGCGGTGAAAAGACGTGGCATGGGAAGCCTCCTGTCCTCGAATCGAAACTCTCGCCCCTAGCGAATCATCGATAGCCATGCGGGGCAAGCGGTTTGTTGTCCACAAGCTTTCCCCTGGGGAAACCGTGGCGTTTTGGTCCCATCACGCGCCGCCCTTGGCGGCGATGGCTTTTTCCACAACCGGTAGAATGCCTTTGACCATGACGTCTATTCCCTTCGGGTTGGGATGAAGACCGTCCTCCAGCTGCATGGCCGGGTGGCCGGCGACCCCGTCAAGAAAAAACGGATAGAGCGGAACGGCGTATTTCGCGGCAAGCTTCGGGTAGATGGCGTCGAAGGCCTTCTGGTACTCGGCGCCCAGATTGGGCGCTGCAAGCATGCCTGCCAGGAGCACCGGGATGTTCCGCTGCTTCAACTTGGCCAACATAGCGTCGAGATTTTTCTCGGCGATCTCGGGCGACACGCCGCGCAGCATGTCGTTGGCGCCGAGCTCGAGGATGACGAGCCCGGTGCCGTCGGGCACCGACCAGTCGAGCCGCGCGAGGCCGCCGCTTGTGGTGTCGCCGGAAACGCCGGCATTGCCGACGGCGACGTCGAGGCCTTTTGCCTTCAAGGCCGCCTGCAATTTATCGGTGAAGCCCTCATCGGGACCAAGGCTGAACCCCGCCATCAGGCTGTCGCCGAAGCCGACGATCTTGAACGTATCGGCGCGCGCCGGCGAAATAGCGCCGCAAACCGCCAGGAGAAGAGTGAGGGCTGCGGCAGCTGAGTGTTTGAAAGCCATGCGGCGAGCCCCATATGACCGACACGATTCATGCAAAGGAGACATTTTTTGCCTCCTTCTTCCACCATATAGGGCGCATTCATTGTGACAGAAGCCGTCATCGCATTGAGGGATGTCTCGCTGACGCTCGGCGAGGGCGCCTCCTCCGTCCATGTGCTGAAGGGCGTCAGCCTCGATGTGGCCGCCGGCGAAGCCACCGGGATCGTCGGCCCGTCGGGCTCCGGCAAGTCCACCTTGCTGATGGTTCTGGCCGGGCTGGAAAGGGTCGATTCGGGCACGGTTCGGATCGCCGGAGAATTGCTCAACGGCAGAAGCGAGGACCAGATTGCTTCATTTCGGGGGCGAAACATCGGCATTGTCTTCCAGTCCTTCCACCTTATCCCCAACATGACGGCGCTCGAGAATGTCGCGGTGCCGCTGGAGCTCGCCGGGCACAACGACCCGTTCGGGGTGGCCGCGCAGGAGCTCGCGGCGGTCGGCTTGAGCGACCGCGTGACGCACTATCCGGGAGAGCTTTCGGGCGGCGAGCAGCAGCGCGTGGCGATCGCCAGGGCCCTGGCGCCTTCGCCGCGCATCCTCATTGCCGACGAGCCGACCGGCAACCTCGACCAGGCAACGGGAAAGCAGATCGCCGACCTCCTCTTCGCCAAGGCGGCCGAGCGCGGCATGACGCTGGTGCTGGTCACGCATGATCCGGCGCTTGCGGGCCGCTGCTCGCGCCAGGTGTCGATGCGCTCGGGACGCATCGAGGACGCGCCAAGACAGGCTAAGGTGCCGGCCTGATGCGGACTTTGAGGCTGGCCCTCCGCTTTTCGCTGCGCGAAATGCGCGGCGGCCTGTCCGGCTTCATGATCTTCCTCGCCTGCATCGCGCTTGGCGTCGCGGCGATCGGCGGCGTCAATTCGGTGGCGCAGGCGATTACCGCCGGCGTCGCCAACCAGGGCCAGACGCTGCTCGGCGGCGACTTGCGCTTCCAGATCAACCAGCGCAGCGCTTCGGACGCCGAGCTCGGCTTCATCAAGAGCCTCGGCACGGTCTCGCTGAATTCCGGCATGCGCTCGATGGCGCGGCTCGAGGACGGCTCCGACCAGGCGCTGGTCGAAGCCAAGGCGGTCGACGACGCCTATCCGCTTTACGGCACGCTGGAGACCGATCCGCCTCTGCCCAGGAATGAATTGTTCGGCGAAAGATCCGGCATCTTCGGCGCCGCCGCGCCCGCTCTCTTGTTCGATCGCCTCAATCTGCATATCGGCGACCGCTTGAAGCTTGGCGGCACAACGTTCGAGCTGAGGGCCCGATTGGTCAGCGAACCCGACGCGATTTCCGACGGTTTCGGCTTCGCGCCGCGACTGATGATTTCGCACGACGGGCTGGTCGCGTCAGGACTGGTCCAGCCCGGCAGCCTGGTCGAGAACGCCTATAAGATCCGACTGCCCGATGGCGCGAGCGAGGCGCGGATCAAAGGCATTCAAGCCGAAGCGGCGAAGGATTTTCCGCAGGCCGGCTGGTCGATCCGCACGCGCAGCAACGCAGCCCCGGCGCTTTCCGCCAACATCCAGCGCTTCTCGCAGTTCCTGACGCTGGTCGGGCTGACGGCGCTTGTGGTCGGCGGCGTCGGCGTGGCGAATGCGGTCCGCGCCTATCTCGACGGCAAGCGCGGCGTCATCGCCACCTTCAAGAGCCTCGGCGCCTCCGGGGGCTTCGTCTTCGCCATCTATCTCGTGCAGATCCTTTTGATTGCCGGCCTCGGCATCGTGCTCGGCCTGATCCTGGGTGCGGCAATGCCGTTCGTGGCGAGCGCGCTCCTGCAGTCGGTCATTCCGGTGCCGGCGCAAGGCGGCTTTTATCCCGGCGCGCTTGCGATGGCGGCACTGTTCGGCCTTTTGGTGACGCTGGCCTTCGCGCTGCTGCCGCTCGGCCGCGCCCGCGACGTGCCGGCAACGGCGCTGTTTCGCGAAATGGGGTTCGAAAGCCGCGGCCTGCCGCGCCTGCCCTATGTCGGCGCCGCGCTGACGATCGTGCTCGCGCTGGCGGCGCTCGCCATCCTTTCCGCCGACGATCGGCGCATCGCCTCGATCTTCGTCGGCGCCACCGTCTTTGCCTTCCTGGTGCTGCGGCTGGTGGCGGCGCTGGTCCAATGGCTGGCCCGGCGAAGCCCGCGGCTGCGCTCGGTCTCTCTCAGGCTGGCGCTCGGCAATATCCATCGGCCCGGCGCGCTGACGCCATCGGTGGTGCTGTCGCTCGGGCTCGGCCTGACGCTGCTGGTGACGCTGGCGCTAATCGACGGGAATCTCAGACGCCAGATCTCCGGCAGCCTGCCGGAGCGGGCGCCGAACTTCTTCTTCGTCGACATCCAGAGCAGCGATGTCGATGCCTTTGCCGGCCTGGTCGAAAAGGAAGCGCCACAAGGGATGCTGCTCAAGGTGCCGATGCTGCGCGGCCGGATCATGGCGCTCAACGGCATCGACGTCGACAAGGTGAAGGTCCCCACCGACGGCGCCTGGGTGCTGCGCGGCGACCGCGGGCTGACCTATGACGCAAAGCAGCCGGAAAACGCTACGCTGACCGAAGGCAAATGGTGGCCGCAGGACTATTCCGGCGAGCCGCTGGTGTCGTTCTCGGCCGAGGAAGGCAAAGCGATCGGGCTGAAGCTCGGCGACACCGTCACGGTCAACGTGCTCGGCCGCAACGTGACGGCAAGAATAGCCAGCTTCCGCCAGGTCGAGTGGGAAACCATGGGTATCAATTTCGTCATGATCTTCTCGCCCAATACGTTCGCCGGCGCGCCGCATGGCTGGCTGGCGACGCTGACCGACAGAAAGGCCACCACGGCCGACGACGCGCGGCTGCTCAACGCTGTCACCCGCGCCTTTCCGGCAGTGACGACGGTGAGGGTCAAGGACGCGCTCGACATCGTCAACCGGCTGGTCGCGCAGCTGGGCACTGCGATCCGCGCCGCAGCCGGCGTGGCGCTGATCGCCTCCGTGCTGGTGCTCTCCGGGGCTTTGGCCGCCGGCAACCGGGCGCGCATCCACGACGCGGTGGTGCTGAAGACGCTCGGCGCGACAAGGAGGACGCTGATTGCGGCCTTCTCGCTGGAATATGTGCTGATCGGTCTTGCGACCGCGCTGTTCGCGCTTGCCGCGGGCGGCGTCGCGGCATGGTTCGTGGTGGCCCGCATCATGACGCTGCCGTCGCACTTCATGCCGGAAGTTGCGGTGGCGACGATCCTCGTCTCGCTCGCCGTCACCGTCGGCATCGGCCTTGCCGGCACCTGGCGGGTGCTTGGCCACAAGGCGGCGCCGGTGCTGCGCGAGCTTTGATCCGGCAGCGCCCTTCGATGGCCTGTCTGCGTTAAATCTTGGTAAGAATGCCGGCGGGAAAAGGCTGAAAATCGGGCTTTTGCCTTCTCACGAAGCGTTACCGCTCGTTACCGTCTTGTTCTTGAGGTCGAGAACGCTCATATTTCGCGCTAGGCATGCTGGAGTCCCGCCAGCGGCGCCTGGTCCAAGGAGGTCGCTCCAAGGACCTGTCACCGGACGGGGCAGAAGCAATAGAGGATTTCCAATGGCTGATCCCATTCGCAACTACCAGACGTCCGCCGCCTCCGGCGCGCGCGTCGATATCGATCAGGGCCTGCGGGCCTATATGATCAAAGTCTATAATCTGATGGGGCTTGGCCTGCTCATCACAGGCCTTGCCGCCTGGGGCGCATTCCAGCTTGCCGTCACCGGCGACGGCCAGCTCACCGCCTTCGGCCAGCTCATCTATGCTAGCGCGTTCCGCTGGGTCGTTATCCTGGCGCCTCTCGCTGCCGTGATGTTCCTGTCCTTCAGGATCCAATCGATGAGCGTGGCTGCGGCGCAGACCACATTCTGGGTTTATGCCGGCCTTGTCGGCCTGTCGCTGTCGACGATCTTCCTCGTCTACACCGGCACCAGCATCACCCAGACCTTCTTCGCCACGGCCGCGGCCTTCGGCGGGCTGTCGCTCTACGGCTACACGACCAGGCGCGACCTGAGCGCGTTCGGCTCGTTCCTGATCATGGGCGTGATCGGGCTGCTGATCGCGATGGTCATCAACATCTTCCTGGCGTCGTCGGCGCTGGCCTTCGCCATCTCGGCGATCGGCGTGCTGGTGTTCGCGGGTCTGACCGCCTACGACACGCAGCGCATCAAGGAGATGTATTTCGAGGGTGACGTCGCGGATGTCGCCGGCCGCAAGGCGATCATGGGCGCGCTGCAGCTCTATCTCGACTTCATCAACCTGTTCATGTTCCTGCTGCAGTTCATGGGCGACCGCCGCTAAACGGTAGCCGTCCGGCTGGACCATAGACTTCGGAAAGGGCGACCCAACGGCCGCCCTTTCCTTTTGTGCGCTCCTCTGCTGATATTGAGGCAACAGGAAGAACTGCACAAATTATGAGCAACCTGGCGATCAGAGCCGCTACTGCGGCCGACCTCGACCGAATAACCGAAATCTATGCGGACGCGGTCACGCACGGTACCGCAAGCTACGAACTGGAGCCGCCCAGCCGCGCCGAAATGGGCGATCGATTCGACAGTTTGGCACGAGGCGGCTTTCCCTATCTTGTGGCTGAAAGGGACGGCGTCGTGCTCGACTACGCCTATGCCGGACCGTTCCGGCCCCGGCCCGCCTATCGCTTCACCGTCGAGGACTCGGTCTATGTGGCGCCCGAGGCCAAGGGCCAGGGCATCGGTCGCCTGCTGATGCTGGCGCTCATCGAGGCGGCGCGCCTGGCCGGCTTTCGCCAGATCGTCGCGGTGATCGGCGACGGCCATGCCGACAGCGCCTCGGTGCGCCTGCATGAGAAGCTCGGCTTTCGTCACTCCGGGCGCCTGGAAGGCTCGGGCTACAAGCATGGGCGCTGGCTGGACACCGTGTTCATGCAGCTGCCGCTCAATGGCGGCGCGGAAGTGCCGCCGGATCCGGAGTCACTGCCGGAGCGGAGATTTCGCGGCAAATTGGACAGTTAAGCTTCGACCAGCTTCAGCTTGGGATCGAAGACGCCGAGCACGCGGCCGAGTTCCTGGCCGCGCTTGAGGATGCGCCCGCCGGCGGCGATGACGGCGAAGGCGCCCTGTCGGCGCGCCAGTTTCGGGTCCTTGACGATCTGGAACAGCGGCACTTCGCTGGCGCGGCGGAAGACCGAAAAGACAGCGCGATCGGAAAGATGGTCGATCGCATAGTCGCGCCATTCATTGGCCGCCACCATGCGTCCGTAAAGCCTTAGGATCTGGTCGAGCTCGCGCCGGTCGAAGCGCACCGGCTGGTCGAGGCGTGCGCTGCGCGCCTCATGCAGCGGGATCAGTATTCCGGATGCTTCCCCATCCTCCGTCCCGCTGCTGTGATCAGTCATGCCGCGATCCTTCGATTGAATCTTGCGCCGGCCAAGGTTCGCGCTTTCGCGGCGGAATTGCAAGGGCCGGCGAAGCAGGCTTGCGGTCCGCCGTTTCCGAAAGGTCCAGTCACGTTTGCAAAACGCGTGTTGGAATTGGTGATGCTCTGCCACATTGTCGCCACAAATTATCCGCGCTCATGCCCCAATGTCCGACGAGTTTACCCGCGTTGCCTGAGACGGTTCGGTCCGGCACCGGCTCGTAAACCCCAAGCCCCCCGCCCACGGGTCAGCGTCGGATCGAACCAACCTCGGTTTTTCCTTGGAAAAATCAGGTGCGACGATCCCAAAACCTGAATAACCGGCGTCAGAAGCAAGCTGACGCCGGTTTTTTCATGCCTGTCCGCTCTGGCCCGCCGGCCCCTGTCTCGCGGCCCGGCGGGCGTCATCACAATGCACGATCAGGGAAGAGAGCTGGAACCGCTGCGCTGGATGAGCGACCAGTCCTAAGGAGCGCATACAGGATCTCATCGCGCCAGATGCCGCCGACACGCAGATGATCACGCAGTAGGCCTTCGCGCCCGAATCCGAGTTTCTCGACCAATTTGCGCGACGGGGTGTTGTTGGGATCGATGAACGCCTGCAGACGGTGCAGGCCGAGATGGTCGAAACAGAAGTCGAGCATCGCCGAGACAGCCTCGGTGGCCATGCCCCGGCTCTGATATGCGGGGTTGATGAAATAGCCGATGGCCGCACGCTTGTTGCGGATGTGGCCATCGTGATAGCTGACGAGGCCGAGGCAGCGGTCAGTCTCAATGTCGGCGACCGCCAGTGCCGATGGTAGGACGGGGTGCAGGCGACATATCTGAGCAGGGTGCGCTCGGTCTCGGTCCGCTTGGTGTGGACTGGTGCGTTCCAAAACCGCATCGCCTCCGGGTCGGCAAAGCATTCGTGCATCGCATCCGTGTCCTCAGCCCTGAACTGACGCAGGCGTAGCCGCGTCGTCAGGAGAATCGGGTGCGGCTCGGGTCGCTTTGCCTTGGATGCTCTGCTTCGTGGGCCCCGGCCGGCTTTCGTCGGCGATCAGGTTTTGTCAGCGGAGCCGTCAGAGCCGGTCAGGCTTGCGGATGAGCGCGGCGCCGAGAATCGGTCCCGGGACGCCGTCTTTGCCGACGGACTGCAGCAGCACGGCACAGCCGCCCTTCTTCGCAATCTCCGTCATCGGCAGCTCGTAACGCTGCGCCTTGCCGTTCCACATGCCGGCGATCTGGATGTCGGAAACGGCGTTCCAATAGGTCATGTTGCGGCCGCTGTTTTCGCCCTGGCCGATCTTCACCATCTGCGGCGGATCGAAATAGACGATCACCACATGGGCGTCGGTCGGCCCATTGCCGGCATCGCCGGCGTCAATCATGACCCGATCGCTGGTGCGGCTCACCTTGATGCCGACCCGCATGCCCTCGCCGGTCCTGTCCATGCGGGCCAGCGCGCCGTCTATCTCCTTGCGATTGGCGCCGTTGACATGGCTGCGGCCGTTGATGACGGCTTGCGGGGTATAGACCGAACGGCTGCCAAAGGCGCGCATATAGTCATACTGCCGCTCGGTGTTCTCTTTGTTGCTCAGCGTGTCCTGCCAGCCCAGATAGTCCCAGTAATTGACGTGATATGCGAGCGCGACGACATTTTCCTTCGCCGCCAGCTCGGCGAAGAATTCATCGGCCGGCGGACAGGAGCTGCAGCCCTGGCTGGTGAACAACTCGACGACGCCCAAAGGCTTTTCAGTCTGCGGCTTGCCGGTCGCGACTTTCTCAAGCTCGGCTGCTGAGGCCACGCGGCTCAACGCCGTGAGGACCAGCGCAACTGCCGTAAGCCGCAATGGTCCTCGCAATGCCATGACCGTTCCAATTCCCGCCGGTCACGCCGGCCTTGTTCTGGTTGCTAAAATATGTGGCAGAACGGACAGTCAACGGGAAGTCACGTTGCGGTGAAATTTTGTCGCCGCGACCGTAGGTAAGGCGGCGACAGGAGGGGCCACTGCATTCTTCGAACCGGTTCGATTTTCGGGACCGCATCGCCGCGAAGGGGTAAGTTTGCTGCTGCCGGAGGATTTCTATTGCGCGCCAATCGGACTTGGACTTTGAGCCGGGCG
This sequence comes from Mesorhizobium sp. WSM4887, assembly GCF_029625865.1. Taxonomy (NCBI): domain Bacteria; kingdom Pseudomonadati; phylum Pseudomonadota; class Alphaproteobacteria; order Hyphomicrobiales; family Phyllobacteriaceae; genus Mesorhizobium; species Mesorhizobium sp. WSM4887. The sequence continues at coordinate 200,753 of NZ_JARTVP010000008.1, read as the reverse complement.
GAGAATGCTTGGCCTGCCGCAGTTTAACTAGGACGTCAGTAGGCACCAGGCAGTGGGAAAATCTCCCCCTGCCTATGCCTACCGCCTATTCCCTGTCGCTACGCAGCCAAATCGCGCAGCACGTATTGCAGGATGCCGCCGTTCTTGAAGTAGTCGAGTTCGTCCAGCGTATCGATGCGACAGATGATCGGCACGTTCTTCAGCGTACCGTCGCCATAGGTGACCTTGGCCGTCATCTTCTGGCGCGGCTTGATGGCATCCAGGCCGTCGATCTCGACCAGCTCGTCGCCCTTGAGGTTGAGGGAAGCCCATGAGGTGCCGTCCTCGAAGACGAAGGGGATGACCCCCATGCCGACCAGGTTCGAGCGGTGGATGCGCTCGAAGGACTGGGCGATGACGGCGCGGACACCAAGGAGGTTGGTTCCCTTGGCTGCCCAGTCGCGCGAGGAGCCGTTGCCATATTCGACGCCGGCGAAGATGACTAGCGGCACGCCTTCCTTCTTGTATTCCATGGCCGCGTCGTAGATCGACATCTCCTCCTTCGAAGGATAGTGGATCGTGTAGCCGCCTTCGCGGCCGTTCTCGCCCAGCATGTGGTTGCGGATGCGGATGTTGGCGAAGGTGCCGCGCATCATCACCTCATGGTTGCCGCGCCGCGTGCCGTACTGGTTGAAGTCGGCGACGCCGACGCCGTGCTCGGTGAGGTACTTGCCTGCCGGCGAAGCCGCCTTGATCGAGCCGGCCGGCGAGATGTGGTCGGTGGTGATCTTGTCGCCGAAGAGACCAAGCACGCGCGCGCCCTTGATGTCGCCGACCTTGCCGAAGGCGCGGCCCATGCCGGCGAAATAAGGCGGGTTCTGCACATAGGTCGAATGATCGTCCCAGGCATAGGTCTGGCCTTCCGGCGCCTTCACCTTCTGCCAATATTCGTCGCCCTTGAAGACGTCGGCATATTTGCGGGCGAAAAGCTCGCGCGTGACGTTCTTCTCGATGAACTCCTGGATCTCGGCCGAGGTCGGCCAGATGTCCTTGAGATAGACCGGCTTGCCGTCGCTGCCCTCGCCGAGCGGCTCGGTGGTGAGGTCCTTGGTGACGGTGCCGGCCAGCGCATGCGCCACCACCAGCGGCGGCGAGGCGAGATAGTTCGCCTGGACGTCCGGAGAAACCCGGCCTTCGAAGTTGCGGTTGCCGGACAACACCGCGGCAGCAATCAGGCCTTTGTCGTTGATGGTCTTGGAGATCGGCGCCGGCAGCGGGCCGGAATTGCCGATGCATGTGGTGCAGCCGAAGCCGACCAGGTTGAAGCCGATCTGGTCGAGTTCCTTCTGCAGGCCGGATTTCTCGAGATATTCGGCGACCACCTGGCTTCCGGGCGCCAGCGAGGTCTTCACCCACGGCTTCTGCTTCAGGCCGCGCCGGTTGGCATTGCGAGCCAACAGGCCGGCGCCGATCAAGACGCTTGGGTTAGAGGTGTTGGTGCACGAAGTGATGGCGGCGATCACGACGTCGCCATGGCCGAGATCGTGAGCGGTGCCTTCGACGGCGTAACGCTTCGAGATCTCGACGGCCTTTTTGTACTCGGTCTCCATCGCCTTGGCGAAGCCGGCGGGAATATCCTGCAGCGCGACGCGGCCTTCCGGGCGCTTCGGGCCGGCCATCGACGGCACGACGTCGCCGAGATCGAGCTCGAGCAGATCGGTAAAGACCGGATCGGCCGAGCCGGCGTCGCGCCACATGCCCTGCGCCTTAGAATAGGCCTCGACCAGCGCGATGCGGCTTTCCTCGCGGCCGGACATTGTCAGATAGCGGATGGTCTCGCTATCGACCGGGAAAAAGCCGCAGGTGGCGCCATATTCCGGCGCCATGTTGCCGATGGTGGCGCGGTCGGCCAGCGTCATGTTGGACAGGCCTGGGCCGAAGAACTCGACGAACTTGCCGACGACGCCCTTCTTGCGCAGCATCTGGGTGACGGTGAGCACGAGGTCGGTGGCGGTGACGCCTTCCTTGAGCCTGCCGGTGAGGCGGAAGCCGATCACCTCCGGCAGAAGCATGGAGACCGGCTGGCCAAGCATCGCGGCCTCGGCCTCGATGCCGCCGACGCCCCAGCCGAGCACGCCCAGGCCGTTGATCATGGTGGTGTGCGAATCGGTGCCGACACAGGTGTCGGGATAGGCTGTGGTCTCGCCCTCTTCCGCGTTGGTCCACACCACCTGTCCCAGATATTCGAGATTGACCTGGTGGCAGATGCCGGTGCCCGGCGGCACGACGCGGAAGTTGCGGAAGGCCTGCTGGCCCCACTTCAGGAACTTGTAGCGCTCCTCGTTGCGCTCATATTCGAGCTCGACATTGCGGGCGAAGGCCATCGGCGTGCCGAATTCGTCGACGATGACGGAGTGGTCGATGACGAGATCCACAGGCACCAACGGGTTGATCTTTTCCGGATCGCCGCCGAGCGCCCTGATGCCGTCGCGCATGGCCGCGAGATCGACAACGGCCGGAACGCCGGTGAAATCCTGCATCAGCACGCGCGCCGGGCGGTAGGCGATCTCGACGCCGGCAGTGCCCTTGTCGGTGAGCCATGCCGCGACCGCCTGGATGCTTTCCTTGGTGACCGAGCGGCCGTCTTCGTTGCGCAGCAGGTTCTCCAGCAGCACCTTCATCGAATAGGGCAGCTGGGCAATGCCGCCAAGGCCGTTTTTCTCCGCCTCTGCGAGGTCGAAATAGACATAGTCCGCGCCACCCACGGTCAGGGTGCGGCGGCAGTTGAAACTATCGAGGGATTTCGTCACGGCGATCCGTCCTTGTCTGTTCAGCCTGAAAGGGAACGGACGCCGTTGGCATGCAATCACGCGCAAAGGTGCGGGTACGGCCATTTCCGCTGTCCGCTCCCGAGCAACCCGAGCCGTTGAAGGCGGCGCGTGCGCTGGTTCGGCGCTAATTCTGTTCCCGCGCCGACCGCTGGCACGGATGAACCGCATATAGAGAATTTTCTGGAATAGTTCTAGACAGTCGAAAAGCAAATTTGTGCGATGCGGCGGCGGCCGCGAAACGGTGCTTTCGGGACGGGCAAGGATGCGGCTGATCGCCGAAAATCTGGGCGGCGAGCGCGGCGGCGAGACGGTTTTTTCCGGCATCGAATTCGCCCTCGAAAGGGGCGAGGCGCTCGTCGTCACCGGGCCGAACGGCGCCGGCAAATCGACGCTTTTGCGGGTCATCGCCGGCTTGCTGCCGCCGGCCGAAGGCAAGGTGAAGGTCGAGGGCGGCGGCGACGAGTTTCCATCGGTCGCTTCGGCCTCGCACTATCTCGGCCATCTCAATGCGATGAAGACGGCATTGAGCGTCGAAGAAGACCTGGGCTTCTGGCGCGCCTTCCAGGGCGAGGCTGGTTTGAGCGTGGGGCAGGCGCTGGAGACGGTCGGATTGGATGGGCTCGGGCACCTGCCGTTCGGCTACCTTTCGACCGGGCAAAAGCGGCGCGCGTCGATCGCGAAGCTCCTGGTCAGCCGCCGGCCGGTCTGGCTGCTCGACGAACCGACCGCTGGGCTGGACAAGGCTTCGGAGGAACGATTCGCGGGATTGATGAGAGGGCATTGCCGAGAGGGAGGCATCATCGTGGCGGCCACGCATTTGCCGCTCGGGCTCGAGGGAGCAAAGACGTTGAGGATGGGTGACTGATGTCGGCGCGAGGCACCCCTGGGCGAAGGCATATCAAGTCATGCTAGCCCTTTTCCTCCGCGATATCCGCCTCTCCATCCGCGCCGGCGGCGGCGCGCTGATCGGCGTCATCTTCTTCCTGGCGGTGATTGCCACGATCCCGTTCGGCGTCGGGCCCGACCTCAACCTGTTGTCGCGCATCGGTCCGGCGATCCTGTGGATCGCCGCCCTGCTCGCCTGCCTGCTTGGGCTCGATCGCCTCTTCCAGGCCGATCGGGAGGACGGCTCGCTCGATCTTCTGGTGCTCAACAGCGACCGTCACATGCTGGCGTTGACGGTGCTGACCAAGTGTCTGGCGCATTGGGCGGGCAGCGTGCTGCCGCTGGTGATCGCGGCACCTTTGCTCGGCCTGTTCATGAACATGGAGCCGCTCGGTATCGGCGCGACGGCATTTACGCTTCTTGTCGGCACGCCGGCCATAACCTTCATCGGCGCCGCCGGAGCGGCTGTGGCTGTGGCGCTGCCGCGCGGCGGGCTCTTGATCTCCGTGCTGGTGCTGCCGCTCACCATTCCGGTGCTGATCTTCGGCGTCTCGGCGAGCTATGGCGCGGTGGCCGATCCCGCGCCGTTCCTGCAGCCCTTCCTCATTCTTGCCGCGCTGACGCTGTTTCTTGCCGTGGTCGGACCGCTGGCCGCGGCGCTGGCGTTGAGGCACGGGACGGATTGAGGCGCTGGGGCGTTTCTCAACTGCGGCGCCGCGCCTGATTGCGCGGCATGTGCCGCAGAGTTAAGGGAAGGCATGGTCGAACGGATTGGCATGGCAGGCGCGGAAGGTGCGCAGATGGAGCGGCTGATATGAGCGCGCATGCTCTCTATGTCGCCGCCGCCTATGCCATCAGCGCGATCGTGCTCGTCGGGCTGATCGCCTGGATCCTGCTCGACCAGCGGGCGCGCAAGCGTGAGCTCGCGGCGCTCGACGCGGCCGGCGTGCGGCGGCGCTCCGACAAGGCCGGGACGGCGAAGCCGTGAGCGCGGAAACCGGAGCCCCGGCATCGCCCCGTCGCCGCCTGTTCGTGCTGCTTCCGCTGCTGGTATTCCTGGGCTTGGCGGGGTTGTTCCTGTCGCAGCTTTTGTCCGGCCGCGACGAGTCTGAAATTCCCTCGGCTCTGATCGGCCTGCCGGCGCCGCAGACGAACCTGCCGCCGCTCGGAGGCTCGAACCTGCCGGGGCTGGACTCAAGATCCTTCGCCGGCAAAGTGACGCTGGTCAACGTCTTCGCATCTTGGTGCGCGCCGTGTCGGGAAGAGCATCCGGTGCTTCTGGCGTTGTCGCAGGACAAGCGGTTCACGCTTGCCGCGCTGAACTACAAGGACGAGCCGGCAAACGCCCGTCGCTTCCTTGGCGATCTCGGCAATCCCTACCAGGCGATCGGCGTCGATCCGGCCGGGCGCGCGGCGATCGACTGGGGCGTCTACGGCGTGCCGGAGACCTTCGTCATCGGCAAGGACGGCAAGATTGCCTACAAGCATGTCGGGCCGCTGACGCCGGAATCGGCGAAGGATTTGCTGTTGCCGCAGATCGAGAAGGCCCTGGCGGTTTCGGGTTAGGCGCCCCTTGCGTCGTCATTCCAGTGCGAGGCAAGGAGCGAAGCGACGCGGCGCAAAGGCCGGCTCGACAGGCCTCGGACTCAACCGTAAATCTGCTTGTGGATCTGGTAGAGCATCTCGGAGCGGTCGGCACGCAGATCGGCGAGATCGCGGCTCGACAGGTTCTCGATTTCTGCGACGAGACGATTGTAGTGGCGGCGCTTGGCGAGGTTGGTGCGAGCGCGGGTGACGAGGTTATCGAAGATCATGACGAGGTTCCTTCTGAGTTATTCCTCCCTGATCGATTGCGAGAATGACATAGGAATGGTGCATTGCAAAAGAAAGATGTTGCAATGCACCATTGCAAGCAGCGCATAGCCGGTTAATGGCGTCTTAGCCCCTCCACGCGTCAACATGCCGTGAGAGGCATCCGCGATCTTGCCTTCTCCGCTCTGTGCTGGCTTGATCGCGCGTCTTTTGATTGCCGGGAGGGAAAGCATGACGGCCGCTGACTATGAACTTCTCGATCCGCGTTTCTCGCGGCTGTTCAACGCCAATGAGCGGGTTGAGAAGCTGTTCACCGGGTGCCGGTGGGCGGAAGGCCCGGCCTGGTTCGCCGCCGGCCGCTACCTCGTCTGGTCCGACATCCCCAACAACCGCATGCTGCGCTACGACGAGACCGATGGCAGCGTCAGCGTCTTCCGCCAGCCGTCCGGCAATTCCAACGGCAATACCGTCGACCGGCAGGGCCGGCTGATCACCTGCGAGCATTCGGGCCGCCGCGTCAGCCGCACCGAGCATGACGGTTCGGTCACCACCATCGCCGACAAATGGCGCGGCAAGCGGCTCAACTCGCCCAACGACGTCGTCGTCCGTTCCGACGGCTCGATCTGGTTCACCGATCCCGCCTACGGCATCGACAGCGATTATGAAGGCGACCACGCCGAGAGCGAGGTCGGCGCCTGCAATGTCTACTGCGTCGACCCCGGCACGGGCGAGATCGATGCCGTCATCACCGACATGGTCAGGCCCAATGGGCTCGCCTTCTCGCTCGATGAAAGCCTGCTCTATGTCGCCGACACGGGCCGCACCCATGGCGCCAAGAACCCCGCGCATATCCGCGTCTTCAATGTCGGCAAGGCCGGCAAGAAGGTCTCGGGCGGCAAGGTCTTCGCCGACTGCACGGCCGGCCTGTTCGACGGCTTCCGGCTGGACGAAAGCGGGCGCATCTGGACGAGCGCCGCCGACGGCATCCATTGCTACGATCCGGACGGCACGCTGATCGGCAAGATCAAAGTGCCGGAAGTCGTCGCCAATTGCGTCTTCGGCGGCGCCAAGCGCAACCGCCTCTACATCTGCGGCACCACCTCGCTCTATGTGGTCTGGCTGATGGTGAATGGGGCCAAGACCTATTGACCGGCAACGGCGTCAGCGGCCGCGGATAAAGCCGGCGAAAGCCCGAACCGCGTCGCGCATCGCCTGCCGACTGGTCGGCTCAGCCAGGATTTCTTCCACCTCCGGCGGCTTCTTGCCGAGCAGCGCGATCTCCAGCGCGCTCTCTTCGTAAAGCGCGAAGGACATCGTGCGCATGATCTCGGCAAGGGCGGCGCGGGCAAAGAGCGACCGCGGCGAGGCGTGCACCAGCAACGCCGGCTTGCCGACGGCGGCGTCGCGCGACACCAGCCAGTCGAGCCCGTTCTTCATGCCGCCCGGCACGCCATGGGCGTATTCGGGACAGGAGACGATGACGCCATCGGCGCGGGTGACGGCCTCGATCAGGTATCTTGCCTCACACGGCGTGCGCTCGCCCTCTTCATCCGGGTTGAAGATCGGCAAGCGGCCGAGCCCGTCATAGACGGTGACGCGGCAATCCGCGGGCACGTTGGCGGCAAGCGCCGCGACAAGGGCCGAATTGGTCGAGGCGGCGCGCAGGCTGCCGGATATGGCGAGGAGGTTCAGCAAGGGTGACGGGGCGGTTCGGACGAATCGTGCCCGGGAGCCTACCACATGGTCTGCCGGTAATCGTCGTCCAGTTCGCGGTCGATCTCGCCGGCGCTCTCTGTAAGCGCCAGCTGGTCGCGGATGATCTGGCCGAGCGTCGGCAGGCTCGCGCGGTCATACCAGGTCTCCGGCTCCCACAGCTCGGAGCGCATAAAGGCCTTGGCGCAGTGCATGTAAGCGGCCTTGACCGTCACCACGATGACGCTCAGCGGCTCCTTGCCGTCGACGGCCAGGCGGGCGCGCAGTCCGGCGTCGATGGTTATGTGGGCTTCGCCGTTGACGCGCAGCGTCTCGTTCATGCCGGGAATGAGGAAGAGCAACCCTACCGACTGGTAACGAACGATGTTTTCCAGCGTGTCCAGCCGGTTGTTGCCTGGACGGTCAGGGATGGCGATGGTGGAACTGTCGAGGATGGCGGTGAAGCCGGGCTTGTCGCCCTTCGGGGTCACGTCGGCATTGCCGGCGCCGTCGGAGGAGCCGATCAGCACGAATGGGCTCTTGCCGATGAAGGAACGGCAGTGGCCATCGAGCGCCTTGAGTTCCTTGCGGATCGACCCGTCGGTCGGCCGCGGCGTCTTGTAGATCGTCCTCAACTCATCGCGCGTGGTGAGGAATTCCATGCCGCCCCCTCCCGGAACCTGCTCTATTTACTCGCCTGCTCTTCCTTGGTTTTTTCCTCCAGCGAGTGGCGCATGATCAGCGGCATCTGGCTGAAGGTGAAGAGAAGCGTGATCGGCATGATGCCCCAGACCTTGAAGGTAACCCAGGCATCCGTTGAAAAATTCCGCCACACGACTTCATTGACGAGGGCCAGGAAGAGGAAGAACAGGCCCCAGCGGAAGGTGAGCTTGCGCCAGCCTTCGGCATCGAGGCTGAAAGCCGAGTCGAAGACATAGCCAAGCAGCGACTTGCCGAAGAAAAGGCCGCCGAGCAGCACGCCGCCGAACAGCGTGTTGACGATGGTCGGCTTCATCTTGATGAAGACGTCGTCCTGCAAATAGAGCGTCAGCGCGCCGAAGATAAGGACGACGACGCCCGACACCAGCGGCATGATCGGCAAGGTGCGGGTGAGCAGCCACGAGGCGATCAGCGCCAACGCGGTGGCGGCCATGAACAGGCCGGTGGCGACGAAGATCGGGCCGCCGAGCTCGGCCAAGGCCGGAAATTTCTGCGCCAGCCATTCGCCGCGCGCATTGGCGAAGAAGAAGACCAGCAGCGGCCCGAGCTCGAGCACCAGCTTGAGCGGGGGGTTGATGCCCTCCTTCTTCTGTTTCTGCGGGTCGGACGGGTCGCGTTCGAGGATGTTCATGGAAGTCCTTGTTGTCCCGAAAGTCGGCGCTTTTGGGATCGTTCAAGCAACGCCGGCGATCGCTCTGGCGAATTCGCTGGCCGAGAAGGGTTCGAGGTCGTCGACCTGCTCGCCGACGCCGATAAAATAGACCGGCAATCTATGCTTGGCGGCGATCGCCACCAGAATACCGCCGCGCGCCGTGCCGTCCAGCTTGGTCATCACGAGGCCGTTGACGCCGGCGACGTTGCGGAAGATCTCGACTTGGCTGAGCGCATTCTGACCGGTGGTGGCGTCGACGGTCTGCAGCACGGTGTGCGGCGCCTCCGGATCGAGCTTGCCCAGCACGCGCACGATCTTTTCCAGCTCCGCCATCAGCTCGGTCTTGTTCTGCAGGCGGCCGGCCGTGTCGATGATCAGCACGTCGGAGCCTGCCTCCTTCGCCTTCTCGAAGGCATCGTAGGCGAGGCCGGCGGCGTCAGCGCCAAGCTTGGTGGCGATGACCGGCGACTTCGTGCGTTCGCCCCAGATCTTCAGCTGCTCGATGGCGGCCGCGCGGAACGTGTCGCCGGCCGCCAGCATGACCGAAAGCCCGCCTTCGGTCAGCTTGGCCGCCAGCTTGCCGATGGTCGTGGTCTTGCCGGTGCCATTGACGCCGACGACCAGGATGACATGCGGCTTGTGGCTGAGATCGAGCTCGAGCGGCTTGGCGACCGGGGTCAGGACTTTTTCGACTTCCGCCGCCATCACGGCGCGGACCTCCGAGTCGGAAACGTCCTTGCCGTATCGGCTTGAGGCGAGAGAATCGGTGACGCGCAGCGCCGTCTCGACGCCAAGATCGGCGCGGATCAGCACATCCTCCAGATCCTGCAGCGTGTCTTCGTCCAGCTTGCGCTTGGTGAAGACGCCGGCGATGTTGCCGGTGAGCTCGCGCGAGGAACGGGCAAGCCCGTCGCGCATGCGCTGGAACCAGGACCGCCGCTGCGCCGGCTCCGGTGCCTTCTGCGGCTCGGCCTTCTGCTCGACCTTTTTGGCGACCGTCACCTTGCCGGCAGAGGGGGTCGGCGGCGGCGCGGGAATGGCTTCCGGCTCGGGCGCAATCTCGGCAAGGATCCGCCCCGGCTCGACCGGCGCAGCCTGGCGAATGGGAGGCAGGGCTTCCGCCGGCGGAGCCGGCTCCGGTGGCGGCAAATCCTCCGCAGGCTGACGCTGCGCCTCACCCTCATCCTCTCCCCGTGAAGAACGCGGAGAAGGGGGCGTCGGCGTTGGCGCTTCTTCCTTCTGCCCGTCACTATACGGGGAGAAGGTGCCGGCAGGCGGATGAGACGCGGCGCCGACCTCTAAAGATGGCTCGATAGAAGGTGCCTCGCCCGGTGGAACTTCGATCGGCGCTGGCGCCTCGGCCGGGACTTCGCTGGGCGTCGTCGGCACTTCGACAGGCCCTGGCACCGGCTGCGGCTCCGGACGCGAAGGCTCGATCTCCGGCTCGGCCGGCGCGGGTGCAGGCACCTCCTGCGGTGCCGGCGCGGGCACCGGCTCAGGTGCAGGTTCGGGCGGAGCAGGCACTTCCTCGGGTGCAGGCGGCTGCGGCTGCTCCGGGGCGGGCCGCGGCTCTTCTTCCGGCTGGGGCTGCGGCAGCGGCTCCGGCTCGGATGGAACAACCGGCTCCGGTGCCGGCGGGATGACGGGTTCCGGCGCCGGCGGAATGTCCGGTGGGGGTTCGGTCTTCGGCTCCTCGGGAACCGGTTGTGGCGCAGGTCCTGCCTCCCCCTCGATGGGGGAGGTGCCGAGCGCAGCTCGAGGGTGATTGGCGCCGGCGTCGGCGCTGCGGGACGCAGGCTCCTGCTCGGTTTCCGGTTTCAGCGCCTCGAGCGCGTCCCATTTGATCGGCGGCAGGGGCGCGGTCTCGTCGACGCGCTCCTCGACGACTTCCTTCTTGCCGAACGAAAATATCTTCTTGAAGAAACCAGCCATACGTCTTGCAGTCTCAGGCGGCTTGCGCGGCGAGCGGCGCCGCGATCAGCCGGGCGCCGTCATGGCCGGTGACAACCGCCTCGACGATCTCACCCGGCTGTCCAACGCCAATCGCGGCAAGCGTGAAACCTTCGGTGCGGCCGAGCCCGTCGCGCTCGATCAGGATCGACTGCCGCGTGCCTGCAAGGGCGGCCAGATGGCGGCGATAGGCGGCCTCGCCGGCGGCGCGCAGCCGTGCGGCGCGCTCTTTCACCACCTCGCGGCGCGGCTGCGGCATGCGCGCGGCGGGCGTGCCCTCGCGCGGGCTGAACGGGAAGACGTGAAGATGCGTCAGGCCGCATTCCTCGACGATTTTCTCCGAGTTTTTGAACATCGCCTCGGTCTCGGTCGGGAAGCCGGCGATGATGTCGGCTCCGAAGACGATGCCGGGACGGAGCTTCCGCACGTCCTCGCAGAAGCGGATCGACTGATCGCGCAAATGCCGCCGCTTCATGCGCTTCAGGATCATGTCGTCGCCCGATTGCAGCGACAGGTGCAAATGCGGCATCAGCCGAGGCTCGGTGGCAATCGCGTCGAGCAGCTCGTCGTCGGCTTCTATGGAATCGATCGACGACAGCCTCAGCCGCTTCACCTCGGGCACCTGGCGCAGGATCGTCTTCACCAGCTTCCCAAGTTTCGGGCTGCCCGGCAGGTCGGCGCCGAAGCTGGTCATGTCGACGCCGGTGAGCACGATCTCGGCATAGCCATTGGCTGCGAGACGCTTGACCTGCTCGACCACGGCGCCCATCGGCACCGAGCGCGAATTGCCGCGGCCGTAAGGAATGATGCAGAAGGTGCAGCGATGGTCGCAGCCATTCTGCACCTGCACGAAAGCGCGCGCCCGGCCCTCGATGGCGTCGACCATGTGGCTCGCCGTCTCGCGCACCGAGAAGATATCGTTGACGCGCGCCTTCTCGGTATCGTTGACGCCGAAGTCCGGCAGCGCGCGGTAGGAGTTCGCCTTGAGCTTCTCCTCATTGCCGAGCACCAGGTCTACCTCGTCCATGGCGACGAAATTCTGCGGCTCGGTCTGCGCGGCGCAGCCGGTGACGATGATGCGCGCTTCAGGGTTCTCGCGACGGGCCTTGCGGATCGCCTGCTTGGCCTGGCGCACGGCTTCGGCGGTGACGGCGCAGGTGTTGAAGATGACGGCGCCGCCTTCCAGCGCGCCGAGGCCGGCGCTCTCGGCCTCGCGGCGCATCACCTCCGATTCATAGGTGTTGAGGCGGCAGCCGAACGTGACGACGTCGATACCGTTGCCGATAGGCCCTTCGGGCGCCGGGCCCTTCTGAAGAGCGGACATCAGGCGGCGCTTTCGGTGTCGCGGGCCCAGGCGCCGGTCGACGGGTCGAAGCTGCCGGAAAACTCCCATTCGGCCGCGCCGGTCAAAATGACGTGATCGTCGTCGCGCCACTCGACATTGAGCTCGCCGCCGCCGGGCGTGATCAGCGACACGCTGCGGCCGGTGCGCTTGGTGCGGGCGGCAGCCACCACGGCGGCGCAGGCCGCGGAGCCGCAGGCCTTGGTGAGACCCGCGCCGCGCTCCCAGGTGCGGATGATCATCATCTCGGGCGAGGTGACCTGGGCGATGGTGATGTTGGCGCGCTCGGGAAAGATCGGATGGTTCTCGAGCAGCGGACCGAATCGGTCGAGCTCGTAGGACCAGACGTCGCGATCAACCCAGAAGATCGCGTGCGGATTGCCCATCGAGACGACCGAAGGCGAATGCAGCACCGGCGCATCGATCGGGCCGATCTGCAGTTCGATCATGCGAGTGTCGCGGAACTCCTCGGCAAGCGGGATCTCCTGCCAGCCGAAACGCGGCTTGCCCAGGTCGACCGAGATCGAGCCGTCGGCATGTTCCTGAGCATTGAGAATGCCGGCGCGGGTTTCGAAGGTGAAGGTCTTTTGGCCGGTCTCGGCCGCAAGCGCCTGCACGACGCAGCGCATGCCATTGCCGCAGGCCTGCGCACCGGTGCCGTCCGAATTCAAGATGTCAACGTAATAAGCAGTGCCGGTCGTGCGCGGATCATGGATCGCCATGATCTGATCGAACTTGGTCGCCGCGTCGGCATTGAGGGCAATCGCCGCGGCTGCCGTCACCTTGTCGGCACGGCCGCGCATATCGGCGACGATGATCTCGTTGCCGATGCCGTTCATCTTGGCGAATGGGGCAGTGCCTGCCATCTAACCGGTCGTTCCAATTCCGTTTGGCGCTATATGGCGGAAACGGGCGGGAATTACCAGTGCAACGCGACTCCCGGCCAGGACGCGGCTCTGGCCTGCCGCGGCGAATATGCGGGCTAAGTCACGGCGAAGACGCCGAGCACGATCAGCAGGAAGATGATCAGCACAATACCGATCAGGATGCGGGCACCTGTGGCGGCGGCGCCGACCAGCGCGGGCATGCCAAGCAGGCTTGCCGCAGCGGCAACGATAAGAAGGATGATGATCCATTTGATCATGGAAGGCTCCGAGGCGGATTTGCGTTGTGCAACCAACGCGTTTGCCCGGGCTGGGTTCCTTGGCCAGGCGGCGGCACATCCCATGCTTCGCCCGGGCGCATGGCGCGAAAACGCTCCGGCGAAATGCCTTCGGCCGCCAATGCCTCGGCGAGCTTTTGCGCAGGCTCCTCGATCGGTTCGTCGGTGAGCTGAAAGGTGCCCCAGTGGCAGCCGGCAGCATGGACGGCGCCGCACAGCCTCATGCCCTGGACGGCTTCCGCCGGATTCTGGTGCTGCGGGGCCATGAACCAGCGCGGCTCATAGGCGCCGATCGGCAGGATGGCCAGCCGAAACCAGCCATGCTTTTCCGCCATTCGGCGGTAGTTGGTGCCGCCGTGGAAGCCCGTGTCGCCGGCGAAATAGACCTTGCCGCCCGCCGTATCGATGACGAATCCCGCCCAAAGCGCCATGCGGCGGTCGCGCCCGCCACGCGCCGACCAGTGATGCACCGGCTCGATGTGGATGATGCCGTCGCTGGCGACTTCGACGCTGTCGCCCCAATCATGTGCCGACACGCGCATGCCGGGCACGGCAGTGCCGATGATCGCATCGTTGCCGAGCGGCGTGATCACCATCGGGTCGTGGCTTTGCTTCAGCCGCTTGAGGGTCGCGAGGTCGAGATGGTCGTAGTGGTTGTGACTGAGCAGCACCAGGTCGATCGGCGGCAAGTCGCAAAAGGCGATGCCCGGCGCGTTGACCCGCTTCGGTCCGGCGGAGCCGAAAGGCGAGGCACGCTCGGACCAAACCGGGTCGGTCAGGATATTCAGGCCGGCTGTCTGGATGAGCAGCGAGGCGTGACCCACCATGGTGAGCCGAAGCGCAGCGCCTTCGATCCGTTGTTCGGGCTTCGCCTGGGGATATGGGCTCGGCCAGGCCGCCGGCCATTTCGAGCGCCCACCGCTCAATTGCCACTTCAGCAAATCGGTGAAGCGCGCCGGCGGCCTGCCCTCGGGATTGAAAAAGAGGCTACCGTCGAAATGATCGCTGAGTGGGCCGCTATAGTAGCGGTTGGCTGCTCTTGTTCTTGCGGCCATCGTTTCTCCGCCCACTCCCTGTCGCTTGTCCTGAAATAAGAACGCCGCCGCCTGGCGCAAGCATTTTGCTGGGGAATGCCAAGGGCCAACGGTCTGCTTCGACTAGGATCGACGATGTGGAGGAACAACACCGTGGCGAAGAAGCGGACCGGGACACCGTGGATGAAGGCCGAGGATTTCGGCCGCTCGCTGCCGCATGGGCTGGGCGTCAACTTGCTTGTCACCGACATGGCGGCGATGGAGGCTTTCTGCCGCGATGTGCTAGGCGCGCGCATCATCTATGCCGACGAGGATTTCGCGGCCATCGAGCTGCTGGGCTCGATCTTCATGCTGCATGCCGACCATTCCTATCTCGACAATCCGATGACCGGCGTCTTTGCCGGAGCCGAAACGCGTGGCGCCGGCATCGAGCTGCGCCTCTATGGCGCCGATCCGGATGCGGTCGAAAAAAAGGCGGCAGCACTCGGCCACATCGTGTTGGCCGGTTCGATCGACAAGCCGCATGGCTTGCGCGAATGCTATATCGTTGGTCCGGACGGGTATCTCTTCGTGCCCAGCGCGCCGCTGCAAGCCTGAAATTTCAAGACGTTACGGTCCAATTTCTCGACTGGCGCCCCGGTAAGGAAGGCCGTCGCGACAAATTTGCAACACCAGCTCCGAAAACCCTATTTTAACCATATCGGGTTGAAATTCTGCCACCTTCGCCATCTTGGTGAAGCGAGTGTTTACGCGGACGGCGCCCCCACCGGATCCGACGGAGGTTGGAATGACTTTTTCGAAGACTGGCCTTTTGGCCGTATCGCTGGCCGCGCTCGTTGCGAGCGGCTGCTCGACCTCGCGCTTCTCATCGATGGACGATCAGCAGCCGGCGCCGCTCACGCCGGCGCCCTCCGGCACGGTGACGCAGAACCAGCTGCCGCCGCCGGCTGCTCCGGGCACCACCGACCCGTCGCAATTCCCCACCGCGCCGAAGAACAGTCAGATGGCTTCGCTGCCGCCGGACGGTTCGGCGCCCACGGGCGCCGCGGACCTGACCGCGGCCAGCGTCGCCGGCGTCTGGAATGTCAGTGTCTCCGGCCAGAGCTGCAAAGTGGCGACGCCGCAGACCAAGTTCGGCGCCGGCTACCGCGCCGGTCCGCTGCATTGCCCGGCTCCGATCGACGGCATCAAGTCGTGGAATGTCGCCGGCAAGCAGCTGACGCTCTACGACGAAAACGGCGGCACGCTGGCCAGGCTCTATTCCTCCGGCGGCGAAAAGTTCGACGGCCAGACTTCCAACGGCCAGCCGATCTCGCTTACAAGGTAGGGCGGACCCTCCCCTATTGTTTCACGCAGTTTCGGACGGCAAGCCGCTTTCCGAATTGCCCGAGAACGACGTGACCTATGCACCTGCGTGACGGCCTTCAGACGCATGCGACCGTCAGGCAGCGCTACGACCATCTGGTGGAAACCGGCGTGGTCGAACGCGATCCTGCGCAGGAGCGCGTCGTCGCTGCGCTCGACCGGCTGACCGACGAGATCTCCGCAAAAAGGCTGGCGCAGAAATCGAGCGCGCTGGGCTGGCTGTTTGCGCGCAGCAACAAGCCGCGCGAGGCTGTCAAGGGCCTTTACATCCATGGCGGCGTCGGGCGCGGCAAGACGATGCTGATGGACATGTTCTTCGATCTCCTGCCGGTCAGGCGAAAGCGCCGCGTCCATTTCAGCGATTTCATGGCCGACGTGCAGGACCGCATCCAAAAACACCGGGCGGCGCGCAAGAACGGCGATGTCAAGGAAGACGATCCGATCCCGCCGGTGGCGCGGGCGCTGGCCGAGGAGGCCTGGGTGCTGTGCTTCGACGAGTTTTCGGTCACCGACATTGCCGATGCCATGATCCTGTCGCGCCTGTTCTCGGCGCTGTTTTCCAAAGGCGTCGTGCTGGTCGCCACCTCCAACGTCGCGCCTCATGACCTTTATCGAGACGGCCTCAACCGGCAGCTTTTCCTGCCCTTCATCGGCCTGCTCGAACGTCATGCGCATGTGCTGACGCTGGATGCCGAAAAGGACTACCGGCAGGAAAAGCTCAACCGCTTGCCGATCTATGTCACGCCCGCCGACGCCGCGGCCGACCGCGCGCTCGACGACGCTTGGAAGACGATGACACATGGCAGGCCGACCGCGGCGATGACGCTGACGCTGAAAGGGCGTCAGCTCGTGGTGCCGCGCGCTGCCGGCGATGCCGCCCGTTTCTCCTTCGCCGATCTCTGCGAAAAGCCGCTCGGCGCGCGCGACTATCTGGCCATCGCCGACCGCTTCTCGACCGTCTTCATCGACCATGTGCCGGTGCTCGGCGAAGGCAAGCGCAACGAAGCCAAGCGTTTTATTCTGCTCATCGACACGCTTTACGACCACCACATGCGGCTGGTGATGAGCGCCGCCGCGCCCCCCGAGGGGCTCTACACCGCCAGGCGCGGCACGGAAGTCTTCGAATTCGAGCGCACTGCCTCGCGACTGATCGAAATGCAGAGCCGCGACTGGCTGGAAGGCTGGGCGGAGAGGCGGCAAGTCGGGGCAGAGCCCGCGGAGGCGCGGCAGGCGTGAACGTAGCCGCCTGGAGTCGTCATCCTTAGACAGAGCGGCGCGAAGCGATAAGCGCTTCGTCGCTTGAATGCGCACCTCCCAAACCGCTCGGCCGCCCCACTTGCCTGTCCGCCCGTCCTAAAATCACAACGGCGTCATCGCCGGGATGAAGGCCTTCTGATTTCATCGTTTATTGTATAAATTCTGTTCAGTTACCTTCGAAAATTTTGACGTTTACGTAATTCCCAATGCATCTAACCGATTGAAAACACTGGGTGCAAAATAACCGTTTGAATTTTCTCCATGCCGGAGCTATTGGGTTCGGCGAAATCCCGCGGTTTCCCGCATTCCTTCCGGCCCCCGGCCCCCGTCACGGCACCGTCACAGACAAAGGGAAAACATCCTGACATGGCACGCAACAAGATAGCGCTCATCGGCTCGGGCATGATCGGCGGCACGCTCGCCCATATGATCGGCCTGAAGGATCTCGGCGACGTGGTGCTATTCGACATCGCCGAGGGCATTCCGCAGGGCAAGGGTCTCGACATCGCCCAGTCCTCGCCGGTCGACGGATTCGACTCCAGACTGACAGGCGTCAACGACTATGCCGGCATCGAGGGCGCGGATGTCTGCATCGTCACCGCCGGCGTGCCGCGCAAGCCCGGCATGAGCCGCGACGATCTTCTCGGCATCAATCTCAAGGTCATGGAACAGGTCGGCGCGGGTCTCAAGAAATACGCGCCGAAGGCGTTCGTCATCTGCATCACCAACCCGCTCGATGCCATGGTCTGGGCGCTGCAGAAGTTTTCGGGCCTGCCGACCAGCCATGTCATCGGCATGGCCGGCGTGCTGGACAGCGCCCGCTTCCGCTACTTCCTGGCGGAAGAGTTCAAGGTCTCGGTCGAGGACGTCACCGCCTTCGTGCTCGGCGGCCATGGCGATTCGATGGTACCGATGATCCGCTATTCGACCGTGTCGGGCATCCCGCTGCCCGACCTCGTCAAGATGGGCTGGACCTCCAAGGAGAAGCTCGACCAGATCGTGCAGCGCACTCGCGACGGCGGCGCCGAGATCGTCGGCCTCTTGAAGACCGGCTCAGCCTATTACGCGCCGGCCGCCTCGGCCATCGCCATGGCCGAATCGTACCTGAAAGACAAGAAGCGCGTGCTGCCCTGCGCGGCGCACCTGTCCGGCCAGTACGGCGTCAAGGGGACCTATGTCGGCGTCCCCGTGGTGATCGGCGCCGGCGGTGTCGAGCGCGTCATCGAGATCGACCTCTCCAAGGCCGAGCAGAAGATGTTCGACAATTCGGTGGCGGCCGTGCAGGGCCTCACCGAGGCCTGCACCAAGATCGCCCCGCATCTCGCCGGCAAGTAATCGTCCCTCTCCGGAGACCAAGCGCATGAACATCCATGAATATCAGGCCAAGGCGCTGCTGAAGTCGTTCGGCGCGCCCGTCGCAAGCGGCGTTCCGGTGTTCAAGGCGAGCGAGGCGGAAGCCGCCGCCAAGACGCTGCCCGGCCCGCTCTATGTGGTGAAGAGCCAGATCCATGCCGGCGGCCGCGGCAAGGGCAAGTTCAAGGAACTCGGCCCCGACGCCAAGGGCGGCGTGCGGCTGGCGAAGTCGGCGGCCGAAGTGGTCGCCAACGCCAACGAGATGCTCGGCCAAACGCTGGTCACCAAGCAGACCGGACCGGCCGGCAAGCAGGTCAATCGCCTCTATATCGAGGACGGCGCCGATATCGACCGCGAGCTCTATCTGTCGATCCTGGTCGACCGTTCCGTCGGGCGCATCGCCTTCGTCGTCTCGACCGAGGGCGGCATGGATATCGAGGCGGTCGCGCATGACACGCCGGAAAAGATCCTCACCGTCGCCATCGATCCGGAAAAGGGCGTGACGGCCGATGATGTGAAGAAGCTCAACGCCGCGCTGCAGCTCGACGGCGATGCGGCGCAAGACGGCGGCACGCTGTTCCCGCTGCTCTACAGGGCCTTCGTCGAGAAGGACATGAGCCTGCTCGAGGTCAATCCGCTGATCGTCATGAAGAACGGCCGGCTGCGCGTGCTGGACGCCAAGGTGTCGTTCGACAACAACGCTCTCTTCCGCCATCCCGACGTGATGGAGCTGCGCGACACCACCGAAGAGGATGAGAAGGAGATCGAGGCGTCGAAATACGACCTCGCCTATGTCGCGCTCGAGGGCAATATCGGCTGCATGGTCAACGGCGCCGGCCTCGCGATGGCGACGATGGATATCATCAAGCTCTACGGCGCCGAGCCGGCCAACTTCCTCGATGTCGGCGGCGGAGCCTCGAAGGAGAAAGTGACGGCGGCCTTCAAGATCATCACCAAGGATCCGGCGGTCGAAGGCATCCTGATCAACATCTTCGGCGGCATCATGAAGTGCGATGTCATCGCCGAGGGCGTGATCGCCGCGGTCAAGGAAGTCGGGCTGAAGGTGCCGCTGGTCGTGCGGCTGGAAGGCACCAATGCCGAGCTCGGCAAGAAGATCATCAATGACAGCGGCTTGAACGTCGTCTCGGCAGACGACCTCGACGACGCGGCCAAGAAGATCGTCAAGGCGGTGAAGGGCTAAAGCGGATGCCTCCGCGCAAGATAAATCTGATCGAGGCGGCGGATGCGAAGATCGCCAAGGTCGCCAAGTTCGGCGAGGTTTTCGACTGGCACGCGCATGATGACGAGGACGAGGCCTTCCTCGTGCTGCGCGGCAAGATCGCCATCGATTTCCGCGACGGGCCGGTCGAGCTCGGCGAGGGCGATTTCATTGTCGTGCCGCGCGGCGTCGAGCATCGGCCGCGTTCGCTGACTGTCGAGCCCGTGGTGCTTATGTTCGAGCCGGCGACCACCCTCAACACCGGCAATGCCCAAAGCGACCTCACCGTCACCGATCTGAAGCGGCTCTGAGCCATGAACGCGACGCCTTTCTCATCCCTCTCGGCCGATCACCAGCGCCTGCAGGCGCTGGTCGGCGCGTGGCGTGGCGAGGAAGATGTCGCGGCGACGCAATGGACCGATGCCGGCGCCGCGACTTCGGAAGTGCTTGCGGAAACGCAGTTCGGCGGCCAGTTCGTGGTCCAGCGCTACCGCCAGCGCCGCGACGGCACGATCTCGTTCGGCGCGCATAATGTGTTCGGCTTCGATCAGCCGAACGACGTCGTCACCATGCATCAGTTCGACTCGATGGGTTTCGTGCCGGCCTCACCGGCTACGGGCACATGGAACGGCAACGAGCTTGTGCTGGAACGGTCGTCGCCGCGCGGCTCGGCTCGCGTGACTTACAGCTTTGACGGCACTGATACTTACCGCATGCGATTGCACTTCAAGCCCGCCGGCAGCGACGCCTGGCAAGACATGGTGAGCGGCCTCTACCGGCGCGTTTCGCCTTCCTCGATCAACGGTTTTTAGAAAAGGGGCGCGATGTCCATTCTCGTCGACAAGAATACCAAGGTGCTGGTGCAGGGCCTGACCGGCAAGACCGGCACCTTCCATACCGAGCAGGCGCTGGCCTATCACGCCACCAAGATGGTTGGCGGCGTCCATCCGAAGAAGGGCGGCGAGACCTGGACCGGCGCGAAGGGAGAGACCCTGCCGATCTTCGCCACCGTCGCCGAGGGCAAGGAGAAGACCGGCGCCACCGCCTCCGTCATCTATGTGCCGCCGGCAGGCGCGGGCGAAGCGATCATCGAGGCGATCGAGGCCGAGATCCCGCTGATCGTCTGCATCACCGAGGGCATCCCGGTTATGGACATGGTCAAGGTCAAGGCGCGGCTCGACCGCTCCTCCTCGCGGCTGATCGGCCCGAACTGCCCGGGAGTTTTGACCCCCGACGAATGCAAGATCGGCATCATGCCCGGCAACATCTTCCGCAAGGGCTCGGTCGGCGTTGTTTCCCGCTCGGGAACGCTTACCTATGAAGCGGTCTTCCAGACCAGCAATGTCGGCCTCGGCCAGACCACTGCTGTCGGCATCGGCGGCGACCCGGTCAAGGGCACCGAGTTCATCGACGTGCTCGAGATGTTCCTCGCCGACGACGAGACCAAGTCGATCATCATGATCGGCGAGATCGGCGGCTCGGCCGAGGAAGACGCCGCGCAGTTCTTGAAGGACGAGGCAAAGCGCGGCCGCAAGAAACCGATGGCGGGCTTCATTGCCGGGCGCACGGCGCCCGCCGGCCGCACCATGGGCCATGCGGGCGCGGTGATCTCCGGCGGCAAGGGCGGCGCGGAAGACAAGATCGCGGCGATGGAATCGGCCGGCATCAAGGTTTCGCCGTCACCGGCGCGGCTCGGCACGACGCTGGTCGAGGCGATCAAAGGTTAAGGGCGCGAATAGGGCAGCAGGGAAAGATCAGCGGCAAAAATGCCCTACTCCCCTACTGCCTTACTCCCCTACTCCCTTCCATAAAAGGAGACGGAGCCAGGCTCCGCAGACGAAAATGGCAAGACAAGATCAGGCCAACGACCAATTCTCGCTCACCTCGTTCCTTTATGGCGGCAATGCCGACTATATCGACGCGCTCTATGCCGCCTATGAGGACAACCCCGGCTCCGTCGATCCGGAATGGCAGGACTTCTTCGCCGCGCTGAAGGACGATGCGGGCGACGTGCGCAAGAACGCCAAGGGCGCCTCCTGGGCGAAGCCGTCCTGGCCGATGACGGCCAATGCCGAGCTGGTTTCGGCGCTCGACGGCAATTGGGGCCTGGTCGAAAAGCACATCGAAAAGAAGGTGAAGGAAAAGGCGGTCGTCAACGGCGCGGCCCTTTCCGATGCGGACGTTCACCAGGCGACGCGCGATTCCGTGCGCGCCATCATGATGATCCGCGCTTTTCGCATGCGCGGCCACCTGCACGCCAATCTCGACCCGCTGGGCATCGCCAAGCCGCTCGAGGACTATAACGAGCTGTCGCCGGAGAATTACGGCTTCACCGAAGCCGACTACGACCGGCCGATCTTCCTCGACAATGTGCTGGGGCTCGAGTTCGGCACCATCCGGCAGATGCTGGATATCCTCACCCGCACCTATTGCTCGACGCTCGGCGTCGAGTTCATGCACATCTCCGACCCCGAGGAGAAGGCCTGGATCCAGGCGCGCATCGAGGGCGCCGACAAGGAGATCACCTTCACCGCCACCGGCAAGAAGGCGATCCTGTCGAAGCTGGTCGAGGCCGAAGGCTTCGAGCAATTTATCGACGTCAAGTACAAGGGCACCAAGCGC
Source organism: Mesorhizobium sp. WSM4887 (assembly GCF_029625865.1). NCBI lineage: Bacteria > Pseudomonadati > Pseudomonadota > Alphaproteobacteria > Hyphomicrobiales > Phyllobacteriaceae > Mesorhizobium > Mesorhizobium sp. WSM4887. The sequence goes on along the minus strand of NZ_JARTVP010000008.1, from coordinate 178,878 downwards.
TTCGGCCTCGACGGCGGCGAGTCGCTGATCCCGGCGCTGGAGCAGATCATCAAGCGCGGCGGCCAGCTCGGCCTCAAGGAGGCCGTGCTCGGCATGGCCCATCGCGGCCGTCTCAACGTGCTTTCGCAGGTCATGGCCAAGCCGCACCGCGCCATCTTCCACGAGTTCAAGGGCGGCTCGGCCGCTCCCGACGACGTCGAGGGCTCGGGCGACGTGAAGTACCATCTCGGCGCCTCCTCGGACCGCGAGTTCGACGGCAACAAGGTGCACCTGTCGCTGACGGCCAACCCCTCGCACCTGGAAATCGTCGACCCGGTCGTGATGGGCAAGGCGCGCGCCAAGCAGGACCAGCTCGCTGGCCGCGAGCGCGGCGAGATCGTGCCGCTGTCCGAGCGCGCCAAGGTAATGCCGCTGCTGCTGCATGGCGACGCGGCGTTTGCCGGCCAGGGCGTGATCGCGGAGATGTTCGGGCTCTCCGGCCTGCGCGGCCACCGCGTCGCCGGCACGCTGCACTTCATCATCAACAACCAGATCGGCTTCACCACCAATCCGCGCTTCTCGCGTTCCTCGCCCTATCCGTCGGATGTGGCGAAGATGATCGAAGCGCCGATCTTCCACGTCAACGGCGACGATCCGGAAGCGGTGGTGCATGCCGCGAAGGTGGCGACGGAATTCCGCATGAAGTTCCACAAACCGGTGGTGGTGGACATGTTCTGCTACCGCCGCTTCGGCCACAATGAAGGCGACGAGCCGTCCTTCACGCAGCCAATCATGTACCGCAACATCCGCAGCCATAAGACGGTTGTGCAGGTCTATGCCGACCGGCTGATCGCCGAGGGTCACATCACCCAGGCCGAGGTCGACAAGATGCGGGCCGACTGGCGCGCGCATCTGGAACAGGAGTGGGAAGTCGGCCAGTCCTACAAGCCGAACAAGGCCGACTGGCTTGACGGCGCCTGGTCCGGCCTGCGCACGGCCGACAACCAGGACGAACAGCGGCGCGGCAAGACCGCGGTGCCGGTCCGCACGCTGAAGGAAATCGGCAAGAAGCTGACCGAGGTGCCGAAGGATTTCGAGGCGCACAAGACGATCCTGCGCTTCCTCGAGAACCGCCGCCAGGCGATCGAATCCGGCGACGGCATCGACTGGTCGACCGCCGAGGCGCTGGCCTTCGGCGCCATCCTGCTCGACGGCAATCCGATCCGGCTCTCCGGCCAGGATTCGGAGCGCGGCACCTTCTCGCAGCGCCATTCCGTGCTCTACGACCAGCGCGACGAAACCCGCTACATTCCGCTCAACAATCTGTCTGCGGCGCAGGCCGGCTACGAAGTCATCAACTCGATGCTCTCGGAAGAGGCGGTGCTCGGCTTCGAATATGGCTACAGCCTCGCCGAGCCCAAGGCGCTGACGCTTTGGGAAGCGCAGTTCGGCGATTTCGCCAACGGCGCCCAGGTGGTGTTCGACCAGTTCATCTCGTCCGGTGAGCGCAAGTGGCTGAGAATGTCGGGCCTCGTCTGCCTCCTGCCGCACGGCTATGAAGGCCAGGGGCCGGAACATTCCTCGGCCCGCCTCGAACGCTTCCTGCAGCTCTGCGCCGAGGACAACATGCAGGTGGCGAACGTCACGACGCCGGCTAACTATTTCCACATCCTGCGCCGGCAGTTGAAGCGCGACTTCCGCAAGCCGCTGATCCTGATGACGCCGAAGTCGCTGCTGCGCCACAAGCGGGCGGTGTCGACGCTGTCGGAGATGGCGGGCGAAAGCTCGTTCCACCGACTGTTGTGGGACGATGCGCAGCTCTTGGCCGACCAGCCGATCAAGCTCGTGAAGGATTCCAAGATCCGCCGTGTCGTGCTCTGCTCCGGCAAGGTCTATTACGACCTCTACGAGGAGCGCGAGAAGCGCGGCATCACCGACATCTACCTGTTGCGCGTCGAGCAGCTCTACCCGTTCCCGGCCAAGGCGCTGATCACCGAGCTGTCGCGTTTCCGCAACGCCGAGATGGTGTGGTGCCAGGAGGAGCCCAAGAATATGGGCGCCTGGTCGTTCATCGATCCTTATCTCGAATGGGTGCTGGCGCATATCGACGCCAAGCATCAGCGGGTGCGCTATACCGGCCGGCCGGCCTCGGCCTCGCCGGCCACCGGACTGATGTCGAAGCATCTCAGCCAGCTTTCCGCCCTGCTCGACGACGCGCTGGGCGAGTAAGCAGACCCGGACCAAACAGACCTCAAGAAGACAAGAGAACGGACAGGCACAATGGCTACCGAAATCCGCGTCCCCACTCTCGGCGAATCCGTCACCGAGGCGACCGTCGGCAAGTGGTTCAAGAAGGTCGGCGACGCGATCGCCGCCGATGAGCCGCTGGTCGAGCTCGAAACCGACAAGGTGACGGTGGAGGTGCCCGCCGCGGGCGCCGGGACGCTCTCCGAGATCACCGTCAAGGAAGGCGAGACGGTCAATGTCGGGGCGCTGCTCGGCTCGATTTCGGCCGGCGGCGCAGCCGCCGCTCCCGCCACCAAGCCGCAGGCGGTGGCGCAGGCGTCCAGTCCGGACGCCGCATCCACGACGAAGCAGGCCGCCGCCGAAACCGCCAAGATGGCCGGCGACGCCGGCCCGGTCGAGCCGCGCACCATGCCGCCGGCGCCGGCTGCGGCCAAACTGATCGCCGAGCACAATCTCTCGGTCGAGCAACTGACGGGCTCCGGCAAGCGCGGCCAAGTGCTGAAGGGCGACGTCCTCGATGCCATCGCTAAGGGCGCGCCATCGCAGCCGGCCGAGACGCCGAAAGCGGCTCCTGCTCCTGCTCCCGCACCGGTCGCGGCCCGCGCGCCGTCGACGGCCGACGATGCTTCGCGCGAGGAGCGCGTGCGCATGACCAAGCTGCGCCAGACGATCGCGCGCCGGCTCAAGGAGGCGCAGTCGACCGCCGCCATGCTCACCACCTTCAACGAGGTGGATATGAGCGCGGTGATGGCGCTGAGGGCCAAGTATAAGGACGTGTTCGAGAAGAAGCATGGCGTGAAGCTCGGCTTCATGGGCTTCTTCACCAAGGCCGTCACCCATGCGCTGAAGGAGATCCCGGCGGTCAATGCCGAGATCGACGGCGCCGACATCATCTACAAGAACTTTGCGCATGTCGGCGTCGCCGTCGGCACCGACAAGGGCCTGGTGGTCCCGGTCGTGCGCGATGCCGACCAGATGTCCATCGCCGAGATCGAGAAGGAGATCGGCCGGCTGGGCCTCGCCGCGCGCGACGGCAAGCTTTCGGTTGCCGACATGCAGGGCGGCACCTTTACGATCTCCAACGGCGGCGTCTACGGATCGCTGATGTCGACGCCGATCCTCAATGCGCCGCAGTCCGGTATCCTCGGCATGCACAAGATCCAGGAGCGGCCGGTGGTGGTCGGCGGCCAGATCGTCATCCGCCCGATGATGTATCTGGCGCTCAGCTACGACCACCGCATCGTCGACGGCAAGGAAGCGGTGACCTTCCTCGTCCGCGTCAAGGAAAGCCTGGAGGATCCCGAGCGGCTGGTGCTCGATCTCTGAGGTGGAGCATGAAGGCTCGCGGGCGGGGCGGCGAGTGAAGGCCCGTTGGCTCAGCACCGCGAGGCCGGTCGCGCTTGCCGCCGGTGCGGCTCTCGTAGCAGCCGATGCCCAGGCCGCTTGCCCGATCCAGCTTGCCGCCTATGGCGAGGCGAAAAGCGGCGCCGAGATCGATTTCAGCCCGACGGGTACCTCGGCGACGATCGCCAACACATTCCGCATGATACTCGACAACAATACCGTGCTCGATGGCATCGCCATGTGGACCGAGGGCTCCGCCGGGCGGCCGCACGGCTCGCTGATGTACAAATGCCCGACCGGCGACGTCACCGGCGAGGAGCTCGCCGCCTGCACGGTCTGGGAAGGCGTGATCTATAGCGCCGATGAGAAGGGCGTCGTGGGTCTGCTGCCGGCCGAGGGCGCGGATGCGCCGAAGAGCCTGATCTTTCCCGATCTCGGACCGTCGCTCGAAATGTCAGCCGCTTATGGTCCGGCGGGCTTCTCAAAAGTACCGTGGGACGTCTTTGCCCTGAAAGGCTGCCAGGAATGAATGCCGACAAGAAGACGCTGCTGGTCACCGGCGGCAGCCGCGGCATCGGCGCCGCGATCTGCCGGCAGGCCAGTCGGGCCGGCTATCGGGTGGCGATCAACTATGTCTCCAACCGGGCCGCCGCCGATGCGCTCGTCGCCGAGCTCGAAGCCGCGGGCGGCGAGGCCTTCGCGGTCAGGGGCGATGTCGGCAACGAGGCCGACGACATCGCGATGTTCGAAACGGTGGACCGGGCTTTCGGCCGGCTCGACGCCTTCGTCAACAATGCCGGCATCGTCGACATCAAGGCGCGTGTCGACGAGATGAGCGCCGAGCGGGTCGAGCGCATGATGCGCATCAACGTCGTCGGCTCCTTCCTCTGCGCCCGCGAGGCTGTCAAGCGCATGTCGACCCGTCACGGCGGCAAGGGCGGCGCCATCGTCAATCTGTCCTCGGCGGCGGCAAGACTGGGCTCGCCCGGCGAATATGTCGACTACGCCGCTTCCAAGGGCGCGATCGACACGCTGACCGTTGGTCTGGCGCGCGAGGTGGCGCTGGAAGGCATCCGCGTCAATGCCGTCAGTCCAGGCATCACCGAAACCGACATCCATGCCTCCGGCGGCCAGCCGGAGCGCGTGGCGCGGATGCAGGATCTGCTGCCGCTGAAGCGCGCGGGCACGGCCGACGAGGTCGCGAGCGCGGTTCTCTACCTTTTGTCGGACGCGGCCTCCTATATAACGGGCGCGATCCTGAATGTGAGCGGCGGCCGCTGAAGGCCAGACCAGAAGGACACCATCATGGCTTATGACGTCGTAATCATCGGATCGGGACCGGGCGGCTATGTCTGCGCCATCAAGGCGGCACAGCTCGGCCTGAAGACAGCGGTGGTCGAGAAGAACGCCACCTTCGGCGGCACCTGCCTCAATATCGGCTGCATCCCGTCGAAAGCCCTGCTCCACGCCTCCGAGATGTTCGCCGAAGCCGGTCATGCCTTCGATATGCTCGGCATCGAGGTCGGCGCGCCAAAACTCAATCTGAAGAAGATGCTGGCGCACAAGGATGCGACCGTGGCCTCCAACGTCAACGGCGTCGCTTTTCTCTTCAAGAAGAACAAGATCGACTCGTTCCGCGGCACCGGCAAGGTGATCGGCGCCGGCAAGGTGTCGGTCACCGGCGAGGGCGGCAAGGTCGAGGAGATCGAGACCAAGAACATCGTCATCGCCACCGGTTCCGACGTCGCCGGCATTCCGGGTGTCAAGGTCGACTTCGACGAGAAGGTGATCGTGTCCTCGACCGGCGCGCTGTCGCTGGCCAAGGTGCCGGGCAGTCTTGTGGTGGTCGGCGGCGGCGTCATCGGGCTCGAGCTCGGCTCGGTCTGGGCCAGGCTCGGCGCCAAGGTCACGGTTGTCGAGTTCCTCGACACCATCCTCGGCGGCATGGATGGCGAGGTCTCGAAGCAATTCCAGCGGCTGCTGTCCAAGCAGGGCTTCGAGTTCAAGCTCGGCGCCAAGGTCACCGGCGTCGCCAAATCCAAGAAGGGCGCCAGCGTGACGTTCGAGCCGGTCAAGGGCGGCGCGGCGGAAACGATCGAGGCCGATGTCGTGCTGGTCGCGACCGGACGCCGCCCCTATGCCGACAGCCTTGGATTGAAAGAAGCCGGCATCGAGATGGACGAGCGCGGCCGGGTCAAGTCCGACGGGCATCTGAGGACCAACTTGCCCGGCATCTATGCCATCGGCGACGTCATTGCCGGGCCGATGCTGGCGCACAAGGCCGAGGACGAGGGCGTGGCGGTAGCCGAGACGATCGCCGGCCAGGCCGGTCATGTGAACTACGACGTTATCCCGAGCGTCGTCTACACCAGTCCCGAAATCGCCTCGGTCGGCAAGACCGAAGAGGAGCTGAAAAAGGCCGGCATCGACTACAAGGTCGGCAAGTTCCCTTTCAGCGCCAATGGCCGCGCGCGGGCCATGCTGCACACCGACGGCTTCGTGAAGATCCTCGCCGACAAGGCGAGCGACCGCGTGCTCGGCGTTCATATCGTCGGCTTCGGCGCCGGCGAGATGATCCACGAGGCGGCGGTGCTGATGGAGTTCGGCGGCTCCTCGGAAGACCTCGCCCGCACCTGCCATGCCCACCCGACCATGTCGGAGGCGGTCAAGGAAGCGGCGCTGGCCACGTTCTTCAAGCCGATCCATATTTAGGTGCTCGTCACGGCCGGCGCCGAACGCCCGAGGATGGCAAAGGTGTAGTTAAACAAAAACGGCCCGCCTTTCGGCGGGCCGTTCGTCGTGGAGCTATAGCCTGATCACGGAGACGGCGCAGGTGCCGGAGCCGGGGCAGGCGTCGGAGTGGGCGCGGGTGCCGGGGCTGGCGTCGGAGCTGGAGCAGGCGTTGCGGGCGCAGGTTCAGGCGTTGCAGGCGCCGGGGCCGGCGTCGTCGCGGCCGGCGGCTCGGAAGTCGCGGGGGCGTGCTCGCCACCGGTTCTGCCAAAAACATAATACGCAACAATGGCCAGGATAATGACAACTAGGGCGATCAGCCACCCGCTGCCGCCACCACCGCCCCTCGAGGGCGGCGTGCTCGACGGGGTGTAGGGGTCGTTAGGGTTCGCCATGAAACGTGTCCTCCTTGGAATGAAAGGCATCAAATAGCAGCCATCAACGCGCGGATCCCCTAATGGGTTTCACGCAGGCGGACGGAAAGCGCTGAAAAACCGGCATTTTCCGCCAGACGACTCAGTTGACGGCGGTAACACTATACCCCGCTTTGCGGAAATCTTCGACCAGTCCGTCAGGGCCGGGCAGATGCAGCGCGCCGACCGCCATGAAGGCATTGCCCCTGGCCAGAATCGGCATGGCATGCGCGACCATGACCTTGTTGCGGCTGGTGATCATGGTCTGCTCAAAGGCGGCATAGCCGGCCTGGTCGTCCGCCGTGTCGGGCAGCACGGTGCGAAACAGCGGCCAGAACATGCCGACCTCGCCGCGTTGGTAGAGCACGATCATGGTTTCGTTGACGTCGTTCACCTTGTCGCCGAGCTTCAGCGTCTCGACCAACCCCTTCATGTGGTAGGCGAGCGGCAGCGAAGCCATGGCGCGCAGTTGGTCGACGGCGGTTTCCAACCCCTCGACGTCCTTGCCGGCCGCTTTGGCGTCGGCGGCCAGCTTGACGTCCAGCACCGGCGCGCCGGCGCTCTGGCGCGCCACCTCGCAGGCCGGCAGCGCCACCATGGCCGACAGGATCCACGGCTTCATCTTGGCCACCGTCAGAGGCGGAATGCCGCGTGCATCGAGCCCCTTGTTCAGTACTGCCGCATCCTCGGGCGACAGCAGCGAGGACAGCGTCGTGTTGTCCGTGAACATCATCAGGCCAGGCTCGGCGGCCATGGCGGCCATCATCTTGGCCTTGTCGAGGGCGTCGGTGGTTTCGATGATGATGGTGTCGGCGCCTTCATAGGCTTTTTGGGCCGCGGCAGGCAGCGTGGTGACGCGCGCGTCCGTCATGTGCATGGTGCCGAAGAGATAGGACGGCTCCTCGCCTGGTTTCTCGAGCTTCCACAACAGCCCCCGGCCGTTTGGAACGGCGTCGGCTTCGGTCTCGACCTTCTTGAAGGCGGCGGGATCGCTCTTTGCAAGACCCGCCAGCAGGTCGCTGCCGCCGCAGGCGGGCGCTTCGGCATGCGCGCGGCCGGCCAGCAGCAGCACGAGCAGGAACGAAAGGAAAAACAGCAGGTTGAGCGCTGCGAGCAGCTTCAACGAGACGAGGGCCGCGCGGTCGGCGATGGCGATAACGCGTTTCATGGCAAGCTTCTTAAGGGCAAAAAGCGGCAAAACGGTTAATCGAGAGCCGAAATTGTTGTCGACCGGCTCGGATTCCCGGCGGCAGCGTTAGACGGGTGGCCCGGCGCCGATGGAAGGCCGTGGCTGATCTGCCGCCAGTTTCGATGATCCCCGCGGTCGAGCGGCCCAACTGGTTGCTGGATCTGACGGGAGAGATTGCGCCGAAAACGCCGATCCCCTAGATCATGCGACCGTAAAGCGCCCGGCAGGGGACCCCGTGTGATCATCGACAACGCCGCCTTCGAGCGCTACCGGCGCTCGCCGAACGAGAAAACCACCCTGCTCCGGCTCCTGCTCGGAACGGCGATCGTCGTTCTCTTCTGGCTCGCCGTGACGCTGGTCGTGCTCGTCGCCGGCACCGCCGCCTTCATCGTCTTGCGCCTCCCGGGCCCGGCGACCGGACAGCCGATCCAGGATTTCCTTGCCTCTCCCGCCGGCATCCTCACCGCGCTGGCGTCCTTTGCCGGCATCTGGATCGGTCTTTGGGCCGCGATGCGTTTCGTTCATGGCGAGCCGCTCTCGGCGCTGATCGGCCCAGACCGCCGCATCTCGCGCGGCGGGTTTCTCAAAGGCCTGGTCGCGGTTCTGACAACCTCCTTGTTCTCCGAGGTGCTGCTTTATTGGCTGCAGCCGGAGATCGTCCGCGGATCGATCGCGTTCTCGTCCTGGCTGCTCTTGCTTCTCGCGATCGTGCCGCTCGCCTTTCTGCAGACCTCATCGGAGGAGGCTCTGTTCCGTGGCTATCTGCTGCGTGGCCTCGCCAGCCGCTTTGGCAGCCCGCTGATCTGGGCCGCGCTGCCGGGGCTTCTGTTCACCGCGTTGCATTGGAGCCCGGCCTCGACGCTTGCCATCAATGCCAGCGTGCTGGTCTCGATCGCCGCCTTCGCGCTGCTGCTGACGCTGCTGGTCTATGTGACCGGCAATCTCGGCGCTGCATTCGGCGCCCATCTCGGCAACAATCTGATCGGCTTCCTGCTGATCTCGCACCAGCAGAGCTACAATTCCTTCGCCCTGTTCAACGCCAAGCCGCTGGAAGGCCCCGGCTGGACCAATTGGGACGCCGTTCTCATCGCCGCGATCGGCATCGTAAGCACGCTGCTGACGATGCTCCTGCTTCTGCATCGCCGCTCCCCCCTGAAGGTCGGGCCGGACGAGCCATGATCCAAAAAAGCGGAAACCGGTTTCTTGATCAAACCGTGGTCAACCAGAAAACCGATGGGCTCGCCTGATGCGCATCACGCTGGTGGCGGAACGCACCATTCCCTGCAAAGGCTATGGCGGCACTGAGCGGCAGGTCGACTGGCTGGCAACAGAGCTTTCGCGTCTCGGCCACAAGGTGGTCCTGATCGCCGCTCGCGGCTCGAGCCATCCGCTGTGCGAAGTGCGGCAGGCCTCTTCGGCCGCTGAATGCCGCGCTGCGATCCCGGCCGACACCGACATCGTGCATTTCAATGGCTGGTACATCGAGATTTCGCGACCGGCGCTCTATACGATGCACGGCTTCGACCCGGAATTCACGCAAAACAGGCCAAACTGGAACTTCGTCAGCGCCAGCCATGCGCGCAACCATGGGCGGGAAACCTTCGTCCACAACGGCTTTCCGGTCGACGCCTATCGGCTGTCCGCCCGCAAGACGGGCAGGCTCCTGTTTCTGGCCGGCATCGCCCGCGCCGGCAAGAACCTCAACCGGGCTGTCGATCTCGCCCGTGCCTTCGATTTCCAGCTCGATATCGCCGGCGGCTCGCGCTGGCAGCTCCTGCAGCGCACCAAGGTTCGACGCCAGGGTGTCTTCTTCAAGAGCCTCGGCCGCCGCTTCCGCTACCACGGGGTCGTCGACGGCGACGAGAAGCTGCGCCTGCTGGGAGAAGCCAGAGCTTTTCTCAACCCGATCGCCTGGGAAGAGCCGTTCGGCATGGCGCCGGTCGAAGCGATGCTCTGCGGCACGCCGGTGTTGACGACACGGCGCGGCGCGCTGCCCGAAATCGTCGACGGCGCCACCGGTCGCCTCTTCGACACCGATGCCGAGTTCGCCAAGGCCTTGGCCGACATCGCCGGCTTGTCCCCTGAGCAGTGCCGTGCATCCGCCGCCGCGCGATTTCCCATCGCCAAGACGGCAAACGGCTATCTCGATCTCTATACGCGCATCCTGGACGGCGAAAAGCTGCCCTGAACCCCCTTTGGGCGCGGTGTCTTGCTCTTCAAAACGACCCCAGCCTTGACTCCGCCGCCGATTTCCTGTCTAGACGCGCACGAATTCCGCGACGAGACCCTCTCCGCGAAAGCCGACCAGGACGCCGAAGCCTCTTTGAGGCGAGAGCTGTAAACCGATCCTGGAGGCCAACACCCGGCAGCGCGATGCGCCCCCGGGTGCTTTTTGGCTTTGCGCTTTGGCTTGGCGACCCGGCGCGAACGCACTACCTCTCGGGTCGAATGAACCGAGATCGAAGGAAGCAAGATGTTTGAATCACTGCAGGAGCGCACAAGAGGCGTGGAGGGCCGCAGGCCCGACAGCGATCGGCATGAATCCAAGGCGCTCTCGCACGGCGGTCTGATCAATGTTTGAGTCCCTGCAAGAGCGCCTTGGCTCCATCCTGAACGGCCTGACCGGCCGCGGTGCGCTGTCGGAGGCGGACGTCTCTGCGGCGTTGCGCGAGGTGCGCCGGGCACTGCTTGAGGCCGATGTGGCGCTCGAGGTGGTTCGCTCTTTCACCGACAAGGTGCGCGAGAAGGCGGTCGGCGCCGCGGTGCTGAAGTCGATCAAGCCCGGACAGATGGTCGTCAAGATCGTCCATGACGAGCTGGTCGATATGCTCGGTGCCGAGGGCGTCGCTATCGACCTCAACGCGCCCGCGCCCGTCGTCGTCATGATGGTCGGCCTGCAGGGTTCCGGCAAGACGACGACCTCGGCCAAAATTGCCAAGCGGCTGACCGAGCGTCAGAACAAGAAAATCCTGATGGCCTCGCTCGACACGCGGCGTCCGGCCGCGCAGGAGCAGCTGCGCCAGCTTGGCGAGCAGACCAAGGTCGCCACGCTGCCGATCATCGCCGGCCAAAGCCCGGTCGATATCGCCAAGCGCGCCGTGCAGGCGGCAAAGCTCGGCGGCCACGACGTCGTCATCCTCGACACGGCCGGCCGCACGCATATCGACGAGCCGCTGATGGTCGAGATGGCCGACATCAAGAAGGTGTCGTCGCCGCACGAAATCCTGCTGGTCGCCGACTCACTGACCGGCCAGGACGCGGTCAACCTGGCGAAAAGCTTCGACGAGCGCGTCGGCATCACCGGCCTGGTGCTGACCCGCATGGACGGCGACGGCCGCGGCGGCGCCGCGCTTTCGATGCGCGCCGTCACCGGCAAGCCGATCAAGCTGATCGGCACCGGCGAAAAGATGGACGGGCTGGAGGAATTCCACCCCAAGCGCATCGCCGACCGCATCCTCGGCATGGGCGACATCGTCAGCCTAGTCGAGAAGGCCGCCGAGACCATCGACGCCGAGCAGGCGGCGGCGATGGCCAAGAAGATGCAGTCAGGCAAGTTCGACCTGAACGACCTTGCCGCGCAGCTTCAGCAGATGTCGAAAATGGGCGGCATGGGCGGCATCATGGGCATGATGCCCGGCATGGGCAAGATGAAGGACCAGCTCGCCGCGGCCGGCTTCGACGACAAGATGTTCCGCCGGCAGCTCGCCATCATCTCCTCGATGACCAAGGCCGAGCGCGCCAACCCCGATATCTTGAAGCACTCGCGCAAGAAGCGCATCGCCGCCGGCTCCGGCACCGACGCGGCCGAGATCAACAAGCTCTTGAAGATGCATCGCGGCATGGCCGACATGATGAAGGCGATGGGCGGCAAGGGCAAAGGCGGCGGCATGATGCGCGGCATGATGGGAGGCCTGGCTTCGAAGATGGGCCTTGGCGGCATGATGCCCGGCGGCGGCATGCCCGACCTTTCCAAGATGGACCCGAAGCAGCTGGAGGCCTTGCAGAAGCAGGCCCAGGCTGCCGGTCTCGGCAAAGGCCTGCCGGGTGGACTGCCCGGCGGACTTCCCGGCGGCGGGTTGCCGGGCCTGCCCGGCGGCATGAAACTGCCGGGCCTTCCCGGTCTCGGCGGCGGCGGGCTGCCTGGCCTTGGCAAGAAGAAGTGAGGGGGCGATGAACGAGGAGAAGGATATGGCCGAGGCACGCGCCGTTCTGGCGGGCTACCGCGCTTCGATCGACAACATCGACGCCGCCCTCATTCATATGCTGGCCGAGCGCTTCCGCTGCACCAAGGCGGTCGGCGTGCTGAAGGCCGAGCATGGCCTGCCGCCAGCCGACCCGGCGCGCGAGCAGCAGCAGATCGCCCGCCTGCGCCAACTGGCGAAGGATGCGCATCTCGATCCGGATTTTGCGGAGAAATTTCTGAACTTCGTCATCCGCGAAGTCATCCGGCATCACGAACAGATCGCCGCTAACAACGGCGTGACGAAAACCGGCTGAAGCTGGTGTATGTCGCCCAAACTGCGCAGCGGTCTTGGGATTACGACTTGCACAAGGCCAAAGCCGCAACCCAATCAACCAACACAGAGCTTGTTAGGAGATAAAGAATGGCACTGAAGATCAGACTGGCCCGTGCGGGCTCGAAGAAGCGTCCCTATTACCACGTCGTCGTCGCCGACGCCCGTTCGCCGCGCGACGGCCGTTTCATCGAGGCGCTCGGGTCGTGGAACCCGCTGCTGCCGAAGGACGGCGAACGCGTGAAGGTCGATGCCGACCGCGTCAAGCACTGGCTCTCGCACGGCGCCCAGCCGACCGACCGCGTGCTGCGCTTCCTGGACGAGGCCGGCATCGCCAAGCGTCCGGCCCGCTCCAACCCGAACAAGGCCCTGCCCGGCAAGAAGGCGCAGGAGCGCGCAGCCCTGCTGAAGAAGGCCCAGGAAGACGCCGCCGCTGCCGTTGCGGCCGCGTCCGCAGCACCCGCCGAGGCGGAAGCCGCGACCGCCGAGTAATCTCGGCCTCGGTCAAAACAGGTCAAAAGAACGGCGGGCCAACCCCGCCGTTCTTTTGGTCAGGCCCGTCGATATCTCAATATCCCGACGGGCAACGAGCAATATAAACGCGCCCGTAGCGGTCCCGATAACGGCACTTGCCGCTTTCGCTGGCACGGCCGATCAACGCGCCGGCCACGGCGCCGACAGCGCCACCGACCACTGCGCCCTCGACCGGGTCATTGGCGACGGCCGCTCCGACCGCAGCACCGCCCAAGCCGCCGATCGCCGCTCCTTTTTCCGTCTGCGAACAGGCGCCCAGCGCCACCGTCAGCACCAGAATGGTAATCGCTTTCTTCATTTCAGTTCCTCTCTCACGGGATCGCCGTCCTCGCCGCCAAGCTTTAACTCGCAAACGGCTAATTTGATCCCGAAGGGAACGAATATTGCTGTTTCGAAGGCAGGCGCGGGTTGCGCCAACCGGCCTCGACAGCATTGAGAGTGCTCACGAATTAGCGTTCGGTAACGCAGCTTGGCAACCCGGCTTCGAAGCCTTGCGGTCGCCGCAGCCGGTGGAATCACCAGAGCGAACCGGCTCAGCGGCTGAACGGGATCAGCGCGCGCACTCTGGGGTCGCGCAGATAGAGCCCGCCCCACAGGACAACAGCGAGATAGACGCCGAACAGCGTGTGCGAGAGCAGCGGGTTGCCGATGCGCACATGCGTGGAAATGGCGCCGCCCATATAGGCGGTGAGCAGGATGGCGCCGAGCACGGACGTGCGCGGCAGCGCATAAAGCACAGTCGAGATCAGGCCGACGATGCCGAGCAGCCGCGCGGTGTTTGGGTCCTCCGGCCAGCCGAGCTGCGCCATCGTCTCGGTGACGATCTGCAACGGCGGCAGCTTGATGACGCCGTCGAAGATCATGAAAAGGATGACAATGGCGCTAAGCGCGCGCCCGGTCCACAAGGCGCCGTTCGAGACGGGAGCGGTTTCTGAAATGCTCATTGGTGTTCCCTCCTTGGTTGGAGCCTGGCTGTTTTGCCAGCTTCGAGCCAAGGACGGCGGGCAGGGCGGCGATCCGACAAGGGCCGGTGCGCTTTTTTCGAACGCATGATTGAGTGAGAATGCATGACCGAAGGAGAGAGAATGACCGGCGAGACCAATCTCCAAAGACTACTGGCGTCGATGACGCCGAAACTGCTCCCCGATGTCCATGTTTTCGCGACGCTGGCGCCGGGTGTGGCCGTGCCGCACGGTCTTGATCCGGTCATGCAGTTTCGCGAGCGGGAAGGTCTGACGCTGATCGTGTCGGAGGACCAAGCGAAGGTAGCCGGCCTCGCCGGCACGTTCCGCTGCCGGATGATCACGCTCGACATCCATTCGTCGCTCGACGCCGTGGGCTTTCTGGCCGCGATCACGACGCGGCTCGCCGCTGCCGGCATGGGCGTCAATCCGGTTTCGGCCTTTTACCATGACCATCTGTTCGTCCCGGCGGAGCGGGCGGACGAGGCGCTCGGCCTCCTGCGGCAGCTGGCTGCGGAGAGCAGTGGCTAGCGCCTCAGCACATGGAAGCAGCGGGCATCGCTCGTCACACCCATTGCGGCGCCACCCTCATCCTCCTGCCGCGACCTTTCCCGTGAACGGGAAAAAGAGAGCTATCGGCGGAAGGCCGCCCGCGACGCGCGGCCCGTGAGCGAAAACAAAACGGCCGAAGGCCGAGCCCGCGACCGCGGGCCGCCGGTCGTCCGGCGCCCTCGCGGAGGGCCAGCCGCGAAGCGGCGGTGCGGCCCGTGAGCGGAACTAAGCCGCCTTCTTCTTCGGCTGGATCAGGCCCCGCTCGACCAACAACTCGGCGATCTGGACGGCGTTGAGCGCCGCGCCCTTGCGCAGATTGTCGGAGACGACCCACATCGACAGGCCGTTATCGACGGTCGAATCCTCGCGGATGCGCGAGATGAAGGTGGCGTCCTCGCCGGCCGACTCGAGCGGCGTGATGTAGCCGCCGTTCTCGCGTTTGTCCAAGACCTGGCAGCCGGGAGCCTCGCGCAGGATCTCGCGCGCCTCGTCGGCGGTGATCGGCTTCTCGAACTCGATGTTGACGGCTTCCGAGTGGCCGATGAACACCGGCACGCGCACGCAGGTCGCCGTCAGCTTGATCTTAGGATCGAGCATCTTCTTGGTCTCGGCGACCATCTTCCACTCTTCTTTGGTGAAGCCGTCGTCGAGGAAGACGTCGATATGCGGGATGACGTTGAAGGCGATGCGCTTGGTGAACTTCTTGACGTCGACCTGGTCGGCGACGAAGACCGCGCGGGTCTGCGTGAACAGCTCGTCCATGCCTTCCTTGCCGGCGCCGGAGACCGACTGGTAGGTGGCGACGACGACGCGCTTGATGGTGGCGACATCGTGCAGCGGCTTCAGCGCCACGACGAGCTGCGCCGTCGAGCAGTTCGGATTGGCGATGATGTTCTTGCGCGAGAAGAGTTCGACCGCGTCCGGATTCACCTCCGGCACGATCAGCGGCACGTCAGGGTCGTAACGGAAGGCCGAGGAATTATCGATGACGACGCAGCCCTGCTTGCCGATCTTGGGCGACCACTCCTTGGAGACATTGCCGCCGGCCGACATGACGCAGATGTCGGTGTCGGAAAAATCGTAGGTGTCGAGCGCCTTGACCTTCAGCGTGCGGTCGCCGAAGGACACTTCGGTGCCCTGGCTGCGGCGCGAGGCCAATGCCACCACTTCGCTCGCCGGGAAGCCGCGCTCGTCCAGAATGTTGAGCATTTCGCGGCCCACATTGCCCGTGGCGCCGACTACCGCAACCTTGAAACTCATCGAAATCTCCTGTCCCTCCCCGCTTGGTTGTTGGAGAAAACCCGCCGGCCTCATGCGGGTTCTGTCCCCCAGGCCGAACCCGGGAGAGGGTGGTTAGGCCAAGGGAATCACACCGTTTTGGTGGTGGTTTTGGCCGTAGTTTTGCGAGAACGGACGGACGCGTCGAAACGCCCGGCCCGATGCTGTGCATCGTGGCTGGGGGCATCGAATGCCAGAAGAGCCAAATGGCCGCGCATTGAAGACGATCCCGTTCGCTGCCGGCTTTTACGCGCTTTGCGTAAAGAGTCAATTGGCGCAGACTGCTGCCGCCTTGAGCCCGGCCTTTATCGCCGCCCAGCTTTCGGCAGGCGATGTCGGCCTGTGCTCTTCGGCGATACGGCCGGCCAGCAAATCGCGCCAGGCACCGTCGTCTGTCATCCGTCGGATTGCGCCATACCAGCCGATCTGGTCGGTCGAACCGACAGCGGGCATCAGGCCGCCGGTCGCTTCGATCAGCGACGGCGTGGTCGAGACGATGACCGGGACTCCGAAATCCAGACACTCCGAAGCGGCATAGCCCCAGCCCTCGATATGCGAGGGAAAAACGCCGAAGCTGGCACTTCGATAATAGCCGATAAGCTCCTCGTCGCTGACCGGACCCGCGAAGACGATCTTTTCTTTCAGCCCCGGATGAGCCTTGAGATAGGCGCTGAGCTCCTCGACCATCCAGCCCCAGCGGCCGACGCAGACGAGCTTCGGCAGCCGAACGCCTTCGTCGAGCGCCTGCTGCCAGATGCGGGCGAGCATGATGTGGTTCTTCCGGATCTCTATGGTCGAGCAATAAAGGATGTAGGGCTCGCCAGCCTCGAGCCGCGACGTCATCCTCAGCCGCGCGGCCCTCTCATGCAGCAGCGACGGCATTGGGAAGCGATGGACGACCGGCAGATCTATTCCGGCCTTGCGCATGTGATCGCCTAGCATCGTCGCCGCGGTCTCGGAGGTGCAGAAGGCCGCCGCGCCGGACCGCACCAGCCGTTCGAGATTGGGCCCGAAGGCGGCCTGCCATCTGTTCTTTGCGACAAGGTCGGGCCGCATGGTCGGGATCATGTCGTGGCAAAGAAAGGCTATGTTGTCGGGGCCGGCGCAAACCGCCGCTAACTTTTCGCCGACCAGCAGCTGATTGCTGATCAGCACCGTTCGACGATCGACATTCTTCGTCGGCTGCGCCGCATCGCCCCGAAGCAAACCCGCCCGGAGACCGGCTCGCCTAGAGAAGCGATAGGCCCGCAGCAACAGCTTCGACACCGTGAAGGTGAAGCCGGGACGGCCGTTCGTCACCATTCCCGCAAGCTGGCGATCGGCTTCACTCTTGGCCATTGGATGGCGCCTCACCGATTGGAACCCCTGCCGCAACGCGGCAGCGGCTTGCGGTCGCGGCCGCTGCCGGAACGGCGCGATCTCGCTGACACCCAACTGCTCCATCTCGAATTTTTCGAGCGCCCGGAAACGATGGCTGGAGAGATCGAGCGTCACCACCTCGACATCCGGGTCGGGATCGGCGAGCGCTGCCCTGACCATGAAGTCTTCCAGCCGCTGGATGCCGGCCAGCGCGCCGCGCCAGGCGAGCAGGCCGGTGGCGTCGATGCAGATTTTCCGTCTTTGGCCGCGGGGAGCGTCGGCCGCTTCTGGCAGCAGTGTCGAGTCCTTCTGGGCCATTGCTTCGCGGTCTATTAGGCGACTTGCGGCTTCTATCCCGATTTGCCGCCTCTGCGATAGCCGGCTGAACGCCATCGCTCTTGCCCGCCGGCCGGCGCTCATGTCAAATCGAGCAAAGGGAAAGAATTCGACACTCGGGGGGATCTGATGCGGGGCGAAGTTCTTCACTATGACGAGCACCAGGGCTTCGGCTTCATCAGCGGCGCCGACGGCAGGCGCTACAGTTTCGCGCGCGAGGACCTGCGTCGCGAGACAACGCTTGCCAGGGGAGCCCAGGTCGAGTTCCAGCCGAACGGCGAACGTGCCGGCAATGTCTTCTCGGTCCGCGGCCGGATGATCGATCCGGTTGACAACGCCGTTCCAGTTCCTGCCCGTCCGCTGCCGGGCAGCTCGCCTGCGGGGCAGCCGCATTTCGGCCGCAACGCCGAGGCCGAAACGGTGGAATCGACCGGCCTCTGGAGCTATTTCTGGCGTGGCGTGACGACGAACTACGTCAACTTCTCCGGCCGCGCCCGGCGCAAGGAGCTCTGGGGCTTTTGCCTGTTCTGGACGATCGGTCTTGTCGTCGCCATCGGCGTCGGCTTCTCCGCAGACCTGTCGCGCGGCAACGTCGAGGGCGGCGGCGATGAGCCGGTCGTCATGTTCGGCCTTCTCGGTCTTTACGTCCTGCTCACGTTCCTGCCGTGGGTCGCGCTCGTCGTGCGCCGCTTGCATGATCTCGGCCTGACCGGCTGGCTCGCCATCCTCTGCTTCGTGCCTTATGTCGGCTGGCTCGCCACCCTGGTGTTCGGCCTGATCCCGACCCAGGCCGGCGACAACAAGTGGGGGCCGGTGCCGAGCGGAGTCAGATTCTAGCGGCCGCCGTCCTTAGTGCCTCGCCCGACAGCCTGAGGAAGATCTTCTGGCCGTGGCGTTCGGCGCCGAGCCGCTCGTAGAAGCGCAGCGCACCCTCGTTCCAGTCCTCGGCGGTGAGGTCGATGCGGCCAATGCGCTTGTCGAGGCAATAGCCGGCGAGAAAGCCGATCAGTGCCTCACCCACTCCCGCGTTTCGAGCCTCTTGGCGTACGAACAGGTCTTTCAAGAACATCAGCCGGTCGAGATCGATGCCCGGATGCGCGATCGCGACCGAGGCCAGGCCGGCCACCTCGCCACCGGCGAAGGCCAGCGCGAAATGCGGATAGGCCGGGCTTTCCTCGCCGAGCCACTGCTTTGCCGTGGCCGTCGCCCGGGCATGGTCGAGCGGTGACTGCCGATAATGCGCCGCCATTGCGCAAAGCACGGTGGCGAGCGCCTCGGCGTCTTCGGTCGTCGCCCAGCGGACGTCGACCGCCGCCTCTGCCATGGGGATCAGCCCTGGAACTTGGCGATGATGGCGTCGCCCATCTCGGTGGTGCCGACCTCGGTCATGCCCTCGGACATGATGTCCTTGGTGCGCAGGCCGTCGTCGAGCACGGCGGCGATCGCCGCTTCGAGCTTGTCGGCTTCCACCGTCATGCCGAAGGAATAGCGCAGGCACATGGCGAAGGAGGCGATCATGGCGATCGGATTGGCGACGCCCTTGCCGGCGATGTCGGGCGCCGAGCCGTGCACCGGCTCGTAGAGCGCCTTGCGCTTCTTGGTCTTGACGTCCGGCGCGCCGAGCGAGGCCGACGGCAGCATGCCGATCGAGCCGGTGAGCATGGCGGCGATGTCCGAGAGCATGTCGCCGAACAGATTGTCGGTGACGATGACGTCGAACTGTTTTGGCCAGCGCACCAGCTGCATGCCGCCGGCATCGGCCAGCATGTGGTCGAGCTTGACGTCGGCATATTTCGCCTGATGCGTCTGGGTGACCACCTCGTTCCACAGCACGCCCGACTTCATGACGTTGCGCTTTTCCATCGAGGTGACATGGTTCTTGCGCGTGCGTGCCAGCTCGAAAGCGACGCCGGAGATACGCTCGATCTCGAACGTGTCGTAGACCTGGGTGTCGATGCCGCGCTTCTGGCCGTTGCCGAGGTCGATGATCTGCTTCGGCTCGCCGAAATAGACGCCGCCGGTGAGCTCGCGCACGATCAAGATGTCGAGGCCCTCGACCACCTCCTGCTTGAGCGAGGAGGAGGCGGCCAGAGCCGGATAGCAGATAGCCGGACGCAGGTTGGCGAACAGCTCCATGTCCTTGCGCAGGCGCAGCAGGCCGGCCTCGGGGCGCACCTCGTAGGGCACCTTGTCCCATTTCGGCCCGCCGACGGCGCCGAACAGCACGGCATCCGCAGCAACAGCCTTTTCCATGTCGGCATCGGAGATCGCCGCGCCATGCGCGTCGTAAGCGCATCCGCCGACCAGCCCCTCGTCGGTGGCAAAGCCGCTGCCGAGCTTCGCGTTCATGGCCGCGATCAACTTCTTCACTTCGGCCATGGCCTCGGGGCCGATGCCGTCGCCGGCGAGCAGGAAGAGATTTTTCGAAGCCATGGAGAACCGTCCTGGGGAGAGAATTGAACCGCGGCCTTGCTAAACGCCGGGCGGGCTGTGCGCAAGGGGACGAGCCTCGAGATCCTTCACACCCCCTCTGCCCTGCCAGCATCTCGCAAGAGGCCGGTAGGCGCGCCATCACCGATGCGACAGGATATTCACCAGCCGCCCGAACGGATCGCGCACATAGAAGCGCCGCACGCCCCAGGGCTCGTCGGCCGGGCCGTATTCGACGGCAAAGCCAGCCTTGCGCATGCGGTCCAGCGCATCATCGACATCGTCGACCTCGATCGAGAGGTCCGGCACCGGCGTGCCCGACCCGCCTTGCGACATGAAGCTGATCTGGACGGCCATGGTCTGCTGGGAGCCGTACGTGGCGATCCAGCCCATATCCATGAGCTGATCGAGGCCAAGCACGCCCTGATAGAAGCGCTTTGCCGCCGCAATGTCGGGCGTTTCGATATTGGCGACGATGCGTCTGACCTTGACCATGGCCGCTCCTCGCTCCACGCCGTCGTTGTGCCCAGCCGCTTCGCAGCCTAGGCGACAGGCATCAGACAGTGCGCCTGAGCGCCGTCACCTCGATCTCGATCTTCATCTCCGGCTTGTTGAGCTGGCAGACGATCATCGTCGCCGCCGGGCGGATGTCCCCGAACGCCTCGCCGAGGATCGGGAAGACCACGTCAACATAGGCCTGGTCGGTAATATAGTAATGCGCCCGCACCACATCGGCCATGTCGAAGCCGCCGTCGGCAAGGGCCTTGGCGATGGTGGCAAGACAATTGCGCGTCTGCGCCTCGACCGTGTCGGGCATCGTCATCGTGGCATAGTCGTAGCCGGTCGTTCCGGAGACGAAACACCAGTCGCCCTGCACCACCGCGCGCGAATAGCCGGCGGTTTTCTCGAAGGGGGAACCGGTGGAGATCAGCTTGCGCATGGGGGCCCTCGCAGGATTTGTTCGGTCATTCTGAAACGCATCCACAGCCCAGTCGTGAGCCAGACAACGCGATGCTGGCGGGACAGCGGGGGGCGCGAAGGAACGCAAGCTGGCAATTGACGCTCGGGCTAATTCCCCTGCGTGTCGTCATACGCCTTCTTGATATCCGCCGGCCAGTCCTTCACCGGCGGCCAGGCATTCGGCTCGCCATTGTCGCCGCGGCGGGCGAAATAGACCTTGTGCTTGACCGGGTCGACCGCCATGAAGCCGTCATTGCCGCCGCAGTCATGCGGCACGCAGCCGGTGGCATAGAAGGCGCCGGAAGCGGTCTTTTCGGTGCCGCCGCCGACCAGCAGACTGGTCGCCATGTCGGGCATATCGTCGCCCAGCAGCGCCCGCGCCGCCTTGTAGACCGCTTCGTTATGGAACGCGTCGATGATGTTGTCGTATTTCGACGCATCGACGTCCTTCCAGTCGGTGCCGGGTTCCGGCGTGTAGGTCAGGTTTCCGGAGGTCGTCAGCCCCTCAGTCGGCGACCATTGCAAGGCCGGCTTGGTTGCTCCGGGCAGCAGGAAAGGCACAAAATAGATGGCGTCGTCGGAAATCGCGGCCGGCGGCGCGCCGCATTCGTCCTGCTCGACCGTCGTGGTCCGGATTTCGCCGTCCTTCGGTTTCCAGACGATGACCTTGGCCGGGCCGCACTGGTTGCCGCCGTCGCCGACATCGACCAGCGCCACGTTGATGTCACCGATCTTGACGATCCTGTCGAAGGAGACGTCGTAGTTGCTGGCCAGCTGCTTGCCGTCATAGGCCAGCACCTTCTCGCCGTCCTGCTCCGGCTGCGTGATGGTGAGCTGGCCGCCTTCGAACGGGATCGGCGCCTGTTTGTCAGCGTCGGCGGGAGCGGCGTCGGAAGTGCTCGATGCGCCTTGATCGGCCGCCCCTTGATTGGCGGCGGGCTGGTCGGAAGGCGCGGGCGCCTGCGGCGCCGTCTGGCTCTGCGCGGTCGCCCCGGACACCGCCAGAAGGATCGCCGCCAAGGCGCAGGCGCCGGCCAGAAGCGGGCGTGTCATGACTGTCCCTCCGTTCAGCCGCCACGGACCCGGCCGCTTGCGGCCGGGCTATCTATCACCGTGCCTCAGCCGTTCAGGCCCAGGGGCGCAGCTCGGCGTTCTTCTTCTCGAAGGACGCGATGGCGCCGGCCTTCTCCATGGTCAGTCCGATGTCGTCGAGGCCGTTCAAGAGGCAATGGCGCTTGAAGTCGTCGAGATCGAACTTGACCACGCCGCCATCCGGGCCGCGGATCTCCTTGGCTTCGAGGTCGATCGACAGCGTGGCGTTGGAACCGCGCGAGGCGTCGTCCATCAGCTTGTCCAGGTCTTCCGGGCTGACCGTGATCGGCAGGATGCCGTTCTTGAAGCAGTTGTTGTAGAAAATATCGGCGAACGACGTCGAGATGACGCAGCGAATGCCGAAATCGAGCAGCGCCCAGGGCGCGTGCTCGCGGCTCGAGCCGCAGCCGAAATTGTCGCCGGCGACCAGGATCTGCGCCTTGCGATAGGCCGGCTTGTTGAGCACGAAATCCGGGTTCTCCGAGCCGTCGTCCTTGTAGCGCATCTCGGCGAACAGGCCGGTGCCAAGCCCGGTGCGCTTGATCGTCTTCAGATAATCCTTCGGGATGATCATGTCGGTATCGACGTTGACGATCGGCATGGGCGCCGCGACGCCGGTGAGCTTGGTGAATTTGTCCATGGTACCTGCCCGTCTTCTTGGCTTGCGGGGAATTTTGCGGGACGGTTTACACAAAGCCGGCGGCAAATGAAAGGCAACTGTTCGTGCACTGCCCTTGGGCCAAAGGCGGGCAGGGTGGACGGAACTGGAACACCTCAAAAAACGGCTTCGAAATTCTGTGCAGCCGGTGCAGTCTGCGACCATGGCCCGTCCTTCCAAAGTCCTCTACGCCAGCGAGCCCGCCCTCAATGTCGCCGAATTCCGCCGCGTGCTGGTCGAATCCGGCCTCGGCGAAACGCGCCCGATCGATGACGAGGCGCGCCTGAAGACGATGCTCAGTAACGCCAACCTGGTGCTGACGGCGCGTCTCGACAGCGAGGGCAAGCCGCTTGTCGGCGTCGCGCGCGGGGTGACTGACTTCTCCTGGGTCTGCTATATCTCCGAGCTGGCCGTGTCCGCCTCGGCGCAAGGGCTCGGCATCGGCAAAGGCCTGATGGACGAGGCGCGCCGCCAGCTCGGCCCTTCGGTCGCCATCAGCCTGATCTCGATGCCCGATGCCGTCGGCTTCTACGAGCGCATCGGCATGACACGCATGACCGACGCCTTCTGGTTCTCCCGCAAGCGCTGACGCGCTGATGTCAACCGCTATTGACGCCAGCGCCCGAAAATCGAACGCAACGATATTCTCGGCGCAGGAGCCGGCGTAGGTCTCGCTGTCTGTGTCGGCGGCGTCGGCCGCCCCCCAGCAGTGCGGCCTACTACGTCACTGATCATCGCATCCAAGGCCTGGCTGACGTCAAACGGTTCGGTGACCCGGGCCGCCCTGACTTGCTGCTCAACCCAATTTGAGCACCGAATCTTGCCCCTTTCGTCCACCAATTCTCCCTTAGTGATCGATTTGCAGAACATGTGAAGCTTGAAGACGGCCATCTTGACCGTTCGGTCATCCCAATTGGCGCTGATGCTCTGTGCGGCATGTTCGAGCAGAGTCTTTTTGATGAACTCGGCTTTATCGCGGGTCGAATCGGATTCGCCTTCGAACAGCAGGATGCCGAAATCCGACTTCAAAACGGCCGCCTTGACAGTGTCCGGCGCCGCCCAAAGTGCGGCAACCGTAACCGGATCGCGAAACAGCGCGACGTAATTACCCTTAATGTTGTGAGCAATGCCGGCCCGCGCCAAGAGTCGCTGGCACGTGTCGTCCTTGTATACAGCTAAAGGGAAAATGGACTGAAAGTCATAGTCGTAAATGAGAGGCATCCGATCCAACCTTTCATTGCAAGAACCGTACCGTCTATTATTCAGATATTAAAGCCATGAGCATGGATGCCGTCTTTCGCGCTTTGGCCGACCCGACCCGCCGGCAATTGCTGGACAGTCTCCATGCCAGGAACGGGCAGACGCTGAACGCGCTCTGCGAGCACATGGACATGACGCGCCAGGCGGTGACCAAACACCTGGCAATGCTCGAGGAGGCGAACCTTGTCGCCACCGTTCGCCGCGGCCGCGAGAAGGAGCATTACCTCAACCCCGTGCCGATCAACGAGATCGCCGAGCGCTGGATCGGCAAGTTCGAGCGCCATCGGCTGGATGCCTTGAGCGACCTGAAGAAACGACTTGAAAGGGAAGAGCCGTGAGCGACAACACTTTCGTCTACGTCACCTACATCCGCACCACGCCCGAAAAGCTTTGGACGGCGCTGACCGATCCGGAGTTCAACCGGCAGTTCTTCCTCTGCTCCTACCAGGAGAGTGACTGGAAGGTGGGTTCGAGCTGGAAGCTGATCTTCCCGGACGGCCGCGTGGCCGACTCGGGCGAGATCCTCGAGATCGATCCGCCCAGGCGTCTGGTCATCAAATGGCGCAACGAATGGCTGCCCGAGGTGAAGGAAGACGGCTACACGCGCTGTACCTTCACAATCGAAAAGGACGGCGAGCTGATGAAGCTTGCCGTCACCCACGAGGCCGACGGCCCGCACCGGCTGATCCCGAACGTGTCCAAGGGCTGGCCGCTGGTGCTGGCGAGCCTCAAGAGCCTGCTGGAGACCGGCAAGGGTTTCGAGCGCCCGCCATCGAAGGGCTGAACGACGCATTGAACGGCCGCGGAGGAGGTTGGCAATGATACTGCCGCATAGCTGGCCGCGCGCCATGGCGAACACCGAGACGGTCATGGCTTCGGCGGAACTTCCCGCTTCGCCGCAACAAGTCGTCACCGCGCTTCTCACCAGCGACGTCGAGCGCTGGTGGGGCTCGGCCGAGACCTACCGGATGATCGGCTGGGCCGCCGATCTGCGCGTCGGCGGATCGTGGCGCGTCATCGTGAGGACGGCCGACGGCAGGACCCTGCCCGCCAGCGGCAGCTTCCTCGAGATCGAGACGGGGCGCAGGGTCGTGCAGACGAGGCGCTACGATTGGGATCACCCGACGCTCGGCCGTCAGGAAACGACGGTTGCCTATCTGCTGGAACCGACCTCTGCCGGCACGCGGCTCACCGTCTGCCATGGCGGCTTCGCCGGCTTCCCGGACGCCGCGGCGGAGCACGCCGAAGGCTGGGCGCGCGTGCTCGACTGGCTACAGGCACATCTGGGCTGCCGCCTCGCCGCCTGAGCCCCACCTTGACCTGCAGGCGCGCCTGTCCAGATTGTGGACATGGCACAAAACAAATCTTTTGTCGGAACAGCCGGATGGACCATACCGGCAGCGCACAGGTCCTCTGTTCCGGCGACGGGCTCGCAATTGGAGCGTTACGCTTCGCGTCTTCCTGTCGTGGAGATCAACTCCTCCTTCTACAAACCGCATCAGCGCGAAACCTATGAGCGCTGGGCGTGCTCGGTCCCGGATCATTTTCGGTTCTCCGTTAAAGTGCCCAAAGCCGCGACTCATGAGCGCCGCCTCATACATTGCCATGATTTTCTGGATGCTTTCATGGGCGAGGTCGGAGGTCTCGGTGAGAAGCTGTCCGCCCTCTTGGTCCAGCTGCCACCCAGTCTGCAATTCGACAGGCAGATAGCCAAAAAGTTCTTCGCTTTGTTGCACGACAAGATCGACTGCCGCTTGGTCTGCGAACCGCGTCACGCCAGTTGGTTCGAGCCGGGGGCGGATGCTTTGCTGAGCCGCCTCCATGTCGGGCGCGTGGCGGCCGACCCCGCCCCAGTTGCCGCCGCTTCCGCGCCCGGTGGCTGGCATGAGCTCGCCTATTTCCGCTTTCACGGCGCGCCGCATGTCTATTTTTCGGACTACGACGCCGGCCGGCTGCTGGAAATCAGCGCCCAGCTCGCCGACGCGGGCGCCTCAGCCACCGAGGTGTGGTGCATTTTCGACAATACGGCGCGCGGGCATGCGCTCGGCAACGCGCTGGCGGTCGATGCGATTATGCGTCAGATGACGTTCAATTCCCTGAACGCCCGCCCCGCCGCGACGCGCTCATATCCGAACGCCGTGCAATCGATCGTCCGATAGCCGCCATGCACGATGAGTTCCGAGAGCGCCTTGCCCACCGCCGGCGCCTGCTGCAGGCCATGGCCGGAGAAGCCGTTGGCGAAGAGGAAGTTTTCCACCTCCGGATGCGGCCCGATCACCGCGTTCTGGTCGAGCGTGTTGTAATCATAATGCCCGACCCAAGCGCGCGTCGGCTTGATCGCCTCGAAGGCTGGGACGCGGGTGGCTAAAGTCGGCCAGATCACGTCCTCGAACAGCGGCCACTCGACCTCGAAATCGTTTGGATCGGGTGCATGGTCGCCTTCCTCCGGCTCGGCGCCGCCGGTGAGATAGACCGAGCCTTCCGGCCGCACATAGATGCCGGAGGGATCGACCAGCAGCGGCATGTCGGCATATTTTTCCCGTGCCTCGAAGACGAAGACGTTGCGCTTGCGCGGCTCGACCGGCAGCGCGAGCCCCGCAAGGGCGGCCACCTTGCCGGCGTTCGGACCGGCGGCATTGACGATGATGCCCGCCTCCAGCGTCTCGCCATTGTCGAGGGCGACGCCGGTGACGCGACTGCCCTGGCGCGCGATACCGGTGACCGACGCGGTGATAAAGTCGATCCTCCTCTCGCGCAGCGCCTTACGGAACAGCATCAGCAGCGCATGCGCGTCGAACCAGCCCTCGCCGCCGCGGCCATAGGCGCCCGCGGAAATGCCTTCGGTTGAAAGCCAGGAGAAGCGGCGGGCGAGCTGGCCTGCATCCTCCAGCACGATATCGGCGCCTTCGGCGATCTGCGCCTCGTGATTGGCCTTGAGGATCGGCAGCCCCGCCTCGCCGGCGAGGATCAGATAACCGCCCTCGCGAAAGCCGATATCGGCATCGGCGCCGAAAGTCTCTTTCAGCTGCCGGAACAGCTGCAGCGTGAATTGCGACAGGCGGATGTTTTCGGGAATGGAAAATTGCTGGCGGATCGAGGCCAGGGACAGCGTCGTCGCCGCTTGCGAGAATTGCGGATCGCGCTCGATCAGCGCGATGGAGCCGGTAAAACCTTCCTCGCGCAGATAGTAGGCGACCGAGGACCCGACGATGGCGCCGCCGATGATGACGATGTCGTAACGCACTTTGTTCTCCGATTCACCGGTCCTCACGCGACCGGCAAATTGATCTCGAAGCGCGCGCCGCGTTCGGAGTCAACCAGCGTTATCGTGCCATCATGCGCTTTCAGGAGGGCCAGCACGATGCCGAGGCCCATGCCGGTGCCGCCGGCCTCGCGTCTTGTGGTGAAGAACGGCTCGAATATTCTTGCGCGATTGGCCGCCGAAATGCCGCCGCCGTCGTCGCCGACATGGAGGGCCACCCTTTCGCCCGCCTTTTCGGCGCCGACCGTCACCTGCTTCGCGCCGTGCCGTGCGGAATTGTCGATGAGATTGGCGAGCACGATCGCGAGATTCTCGCCCGAGATGCCGAGGCCGATATCGCTGCCCGATTCGACGCGTACCTCCAGCCTGGCGTCGACCGGCAGCAGCGCCAGCGCCGCGCCGATTGTCGTGCTTTCGCCGCTCGGCGCCAGGTTTTCCGCGCGCGCCAGTTCGAGCAGCCGGCGTACCAACAGATTGAGCCGTCCGGCATCGGTGACGATGTTATTGGAAAAACGCCGTCGCTCGGTCTCGTCCATCGTCCCGCCGGAATCCCTGAGCAGCTCGGCCGCGCCCTGGATCGCCGTCAGCGGCGATTTCAGCTCGTGCGAGACATGGGTGGCGAAGGTCTGGATGCTGTCGGAGCGCGCCTGGAGTTTTTGCGCCATGTCGAGAAAGGCGGCCGACAGGGCCGCCATCTCGTGCCGTGATGGGCGAGTGGCCGCATTGCCTCGCGGTCGCCGGCGGCGATGCGTTTGGTGCGCTCGATCAGCGCGTAGATCGGCCGGCTGACGGTGCGGATGAACACCAGCGCGATCAGCAGCGTGCCGCCGAGAATCGCGATCGCCGCGAGCGTGACCTTGCCGCGCTCGCCATAGAGATGTTTCACGATGTTGTTCGGCGTTCGCGACATATAGACCACGCCGGCGACCCTGCCGTCGAGCTCGACCGGCAAGGCGACGAAGACGCGCACCTTGGTGCCGCGACTCACCGAATAGAGCGGCGGCGGCGGCTGGTCGGGGATCCGCAGGCGAAGCTCGCTTGCATAGGCGCCTGCGAGCGCCTGCCGCACCTCCTCGACCGCAACGAAAGACTGTCCGACCTCACCGCCGCCGGCAATCACCACGCCATGCGGATCGAGCAGCCGGAAGCCGGCAAGCGTTGTCTTCTGCGCCTCGTCCAGAATGCCGTCGAGCTTTGCGCCTATGGCCGCGAAGTCCGGATCGGCGGTGGCGGGAACGGCCGCCGGTCGCGACGGCATGACATTGTCGGAGGCAAGGTCGAGCTGCGGCTCGATCGGCTGATAGGGGTAATTATTGTCCCTTGCCGGATCCGCCGAGATCGGCGTTCCCAACCGTTCCGGTGCAATGCCGGCCGCGCGCACCGCATCGGCATAGACGGCGGCAATCACCGCGCCCTGTGCGATGAGCTCGCCCTCGGTCTGGCGGATCAGCTGGTTTTCATAGAGCCGGAAGAAGAACAGGCCGACCAGCGGCAGCGCCATCACCACGATTAGGATGGCGACGACCACGGTGGCGAGCCTGGGCCGCCATTTCTCCTTGCTCAGCCACCGCATCGGCCGAGCCGGAAGCCGACGCCATGCACGGTCGCGATCGCATCCGAACAGCCGACCGCCGCCAACTTGGCGCGGATGTTGCGGATATGGCTGTCGACCGTGCGTTCCGAGACATGGATGTTGGATTGGTAGGCATTGGCCATCACCGCATCGCGGCCAAGCACATGCTGCGGGCGGCCAAGAAAACCTTTCAGAATCGCGAACTCGATCGCTGTTAGGGTGAGCGGCTTGCCTTCAAAGCTCGCAGCATGACTTGCCGGAACCAGCACGAGCTTGCCATGCGCGAACTGACGGTCGTCGGCGTCTTCCTCCACCACCGCCGGGCGCGCCCGCCGCAGGATGACGTTGACGCGGGCAACCAGCTCGCGTGGGCTGAACGGTTTCGTCACATAGTCGTCGCCGCCCATTTCAAGGCCGAGGATACGGTCGATTTCTTCATCGCGGGCCGACAGGAACAGCACCGGCACGTCGGAGCGCTGCCGCAGCCTGCGGCAGACCTCCAGCCCGTCCATCTCCGGCATGCCGATGTCGAGCACGATGAGGTCGGGCGCGCGGCGCTCGACCGCTTGCAGCGCGGCGGCGCCGTCGGCGACGGCGGCCGTCTTCATGCCGGCCTTTTCCAGCGCGAAGCAAATGATCTCGCGGATATGCGGATCGTCGTCGGCGACGAGGATGTTGTGCGGCATGGAATCGGCAGCTCGCTGAATACGGTTTCGTCATGACAGGATTAGCAAGCGGGCCGTGCTTGTCGAGAGCGCGCAAAGGCCGCCAGTCGTGAAAGCTGGCGTCAAGACCGAACCGTCCCGAGCGCCGCCGCTCGCATGGCATGCCGCAGCCGTGATCTTGGGATGAAAGGAAGCATGACCGCCGTGATGCGCGGCCTCTGCGGCTCGACCAACCACCAGCCTTCGTTGCGGAGGCGCCGGGGCAGGGACCAGCGGATCTGTGATGTGTTCGCATGCCGCCTGTTTCGCCGGCGGCTGCGGAAAGCGCGCGGCGGATTGGAGGAGGTTTTCCGCAAGGATTTGCAGATTTCGTGCAGGAGCAAAGTCGTTTCAGGCTGGCGCCGCCTCTCACCTGCCTGCCGGCATCCTCTCCCCGTATAGTGACGGGGAGAGGGGCGCTGCCATCGCCGGCTTCGCCAATCGCCAGCATTGCAGGAGCCGACATCGCGGCCAGGCCCTTTCTCCCCGTCACTATACGGGGAGAAATGCCCGGCAGGGCAATGAGGGGCGGCGCCGGCTTCGACAATTAGCCAGAACGCAAATGAGTTCTATGGTGCCGCGCCTTGCCTCGCCCGCTGCAAGCCGGCATAGATCGGCCATGACCTCTGACACCTACCGCCCGCGCCGCTCGGTGCTCTACGTGCCCGCCTCAAACGACAAGGCGCTGGCCAAGATCGCCTCGCTCGCCTGCGATACCGTCATCATCGACCTCGAGGATGGCGTGGCACTGGCCGACAAGCTTTCCGCCCGCGACAAGCTGACCGGCATCCTCGCCGCGCGGCCGGCGCGCCGCTGCGAGATGGTGGTGCGCATCAATCCGCTCGGCAGTGAATGGGGCATCGACGACCTGTTGACCGTCGCCAAAGCAGAGCCCGACGGCATTCTTTTGCCCAAGATCGGAACGCCGCGCGACATCCTCGAGGCCGGCGACCTGCTCGACGACAATTTCGCGCCGGATATCGTGAAACTGTGGGCAATGATCGAGACGCCCAAGGCGCTGCTCAACGTCGGCGCCATCGCCGAGCTTGGCCGCGATCCCTCTTCCCGCCTCGCTTGTTTCGTCGCCGGAACGAACGATCTGGTGAAAGCAACCGGCATTCTGGCGACGCCCGACCGGCGCTATCTCACGCCCTGGCTGCTGCAGCTTGTGCTCGCCGCCCGCGCCAGCGGCCTCGACGTGATCGACGGCGTCGCCAACGACTTTCGCGACCTCGACGCCCTCGCGCGGGAATGCGCCGACGCGGCCGCCATGGGTTTCGACGGCAAATCGCTGATCCACCCCGCCCAGATCGAGCCCGCGAACCGCGCCTTTGCGCCGGCGCCGGAGGCCCTGGCCAGGGCGCGGGCGATCAGGGAGGCGTTCTCACGGCCCGAAAATGCCGGCAAAAGCGTCATTGCGCTGGACGGCCGCATGGTCGAGCGGCTGCATCTGGCGGAAGCCGAGAAACTTCTGGCGAAGGCCGCAATCATCGGCGCATGATGCGCTCGAGCGATTCCAGGAAAGATAGACAAGCATTGGTCACGACAGGGTCGAAAATGAAACTCTACCGCTTTCTGTCCGGTCCGGACGATTCCACTTTCTGCCATAAGGTGACTTCGGCCCTGAACAAAGGCTGGCACCTGTTCGGCTCGCCGACCTATGCCTATGACAAGACGACCAAGTCGATGCGCTGCGGCCAGGCCGTGGTGAAGGATATCGAGGGCCAGGAATATACGCCTGACACCAAGCTCAGCGATTGGTAGGAAAGGGCGGCAGCCCTCTCATTCGTCACCCCGCCGCTGCCTGCTCCGCCGCTTCCTCGATCCGCTCCATGTCGTCGTCCGACAGGCCGAAATGGTGGCCGATTTCGTGGATCAGCACGTGAGTGACGATGTCGCCCAGCGTCTCCTCGTTCTCGGCCCAATAGTCGAGAATGGCGCGGCGATAGAGCGTGATGCGGTTCGGCCCCTCGCCGGTCTGCGGGTTCCAGCGCTCGGCGATGCCGCGCCCCTCGAACAGGCCAAGCAGGTCGAAGGGCGTCTCCAGCGACAGGTCGTCCATGATCTCGTCGGTCGGAAAATCGGCGATCTGGATGATGATCTCGCCGGTGAGCTTGCGGAACTCCTCCGGCAGATGGGCGTAGGCCTCCAGCGCCAGAAGTTCCATCTCGTCCATCGATGGCGAGAGTTGGTCGTGCCAGATGCGGGTCTTGTAGATGCGGGCCATGAGGTTTCCTTTGACCTCGGCATATAGGCTTTCGCGCCTGTCGAGGCAAATGGGCCCGGCTGGCTGGGTCTTGGAAGCTGAAAGCCGAAGGAATAAATTCCGCATATTGTACTTCCCGTACCCATCCGCTACCGTTCCGAGCGGAACTCGGTGAGTCGCTATGACTCGTCGAGATAACGGGAGCGCGGTGCCATACGGGCTACTGCGGCTGAGCGACTTGATCAATTGCAGCATGGTAGCGTTTGGAAGCTTCTGCTCCCAACTCATGAATGAGCTAATGCAGGTCGCACTACATTTGCGCGACACTGGAGATTATCAGGAGCTGGTGCCTGATGATAAGGCAGAGAAGGTTCAGAAGTGGCTTAGGCTCTGGCGACTAAGTTCCGTGGAGTTCGAACTAGATCACGTAACCAACTCAATTGACCGGCTAAGTAAGCGCCTTAATAATGGCGCTATGTATAGAGATTTAGAATACGGGTTCAACGCAATCAAAGATGCGCTAGATGATGGATTAGAAGGCCACTTCATATACCGGTATCCGGCTCATCGTGCGCGCATACTATCTGAATGGAAGAACGATTGGAGAGCGGTTTATACTCGGTTCCCGGAAAGTGTAAATGATATTCGTGTTGGGGTCGATCTGTGGGCGCTACAACATCATACTGCTTCTGTTTTTCACATGATGCGGGTTTTGGAGATTGGTCTGCGCGCACTTGCCCATGATTTGCAGTTGAGTTTTACGATAGAGAACTGGCAAAACATCGTAGACAGAATAGAGGCCGCAATTAAGCAGCAGCAAAAAAGTCTGCCGCGCGGTGAGGAAAGGAACAGCCGTCTACAATTCTTGGGAGAAGCCGCGAAGGAATTTTCATATTTTAAGGATGGCTGGCGGAACTACGTATCGCACAACAAGACCGACTATGACGAACATCAATCGCGTAGCGTGATGGAGCACGTTAGTCACTTCATGGCTATTCTTGCGAAGGGCTTGACGGTTTCGCAGGCCGAAGCAACCGGTCAAGGGCTTGATCAAACTTCTTCCGATCCTCTCCAGCACCAAGCTCCCGAGCGGTCTCAATGAACCGCTCGGATTGCTCTTTCTGACTAAGTGGCTTTGCCTTTTTGCCGCTTGGCTTTCGGGCGGTATTTCGACGGTCGCCAGACGCCATAAGGTGCCTCACCTCGCAGAAGTTGTTTGATAAGTCAGGCGCTTGCCCACGACGCCATCGAGGATGCGGTCGGCGCGCGCCTCGTCGTTCACGCCAAGTGCTACACGCTGATTGTGGCGGAAGTCGAATTCCGCAAGGTATCGGTGTAGGTGCTTTTCAGCGCAGTGCTGATAAGTGCCCTTCATGCCGCGCTTGAACACGCTGAAATAGCCTTCGATGGTGTTAGTGTGGACGCCGCCGCGCACATACTCGCCAGCCGAATGCTTGACGGTCATGTGGCTAAGGAAGGAAGCGCCGACAGCCGGATAAAGGCGGCTCTCGTCGGTGAACAGCATGCTTTCGTGCGCGATGTTGTCGGAAACCAGAGTGGCGATGTTCTCCTTGGTGGCTTGTGCGACATGGAAGGTGCGCACGTTGCCGCCGCGTTCGATCAAGCCAAGGATGGCGCGCTTCTCAGCCGCCTTACCCTGCTTGATGTAGGGACGGCCACGACGATGCTTAGACGGCTCTGGGTTGGCCTTCTTACCCCAATAGGTTTCGTCAGCCTCGACAATCAGACCGTTGCCACCAAGCGGGCCAAGGGTGCCGTCGCGCATGGCCTCACGAATGCGATGCGACATGAACCAAGCGGTTTTCAGGGTCACGCCAAGAGTGCGGTGAAGCTGGTTGCTTGAAATGCCCTTCTTTGACGAGGCGATCAGGAAAATCGCCTGCAACCAGAAATGCAGCGGAACGTGGCTG
The DNA here is from genome assembly GCF_029625865.1 of Mesorhizobium sp. WSM4887. Lineage (NCBI taxonomy): Bacteria > Pseudomonadati > Pseudomonadota > Alphaproteobacteria > Hyphomicrobiales > Phyllobacteriaceae > Mesorhizobium > Mesorhizobium sp. WSM4887. Next base: position 145,365 of record NZ_JARTVP010000008.1, on the reverse strand, counting down.
GCTTCGAAGATGGTGCCGACCTTGACCGTAAAGGGCTTGCGGCACTGGTAGCACTTGTAGGTGCCGATCCGGGTGCTCTTGCCTTCCATCTTCGAGATACGCTCGAAGCCGCCGCAATGCGGGCAGACGGGACCATTCGGCCAAATCCTGGCTTCGACAACCTTGTAGGCTTCTGCCTCATCGTGGAAATAGCGGTCTGAAAGAACGGACATCGGTCTAACTCCTTATGGAATCAACCTAATCCGGAATTTTGGGTACGTCAAGTATAATATGAGGAATAAATTCCTTGCGACTCCGCTTGACTCTTCCAGGCCCCTCTGGAATCTATAAGAACATAACAGGAACAAGTGCTGCCGAAAGTGAACGTCATGGCGATAAGCGCCGTGGCGCGGGAAACTGTTTTTGCCCTGCGCCGCCAGATCGCAAAGATCGAGGGAACGCTGCCCGAGCGCCTGGAAGCGCCGGCTTCCGGCGCGCCAAAAGCGATTCCAGGAACAGTGCGAAGCGGTTTTTCGTCCGGACTTGCAAAAAAACAAATAGCTGGCGATGCCGCGGGATCGGATGTCACCCCCGAAATCACCATCGTCCGGCGCGGCCTCGCTGTGGCCTCGCCGGATGCCTTCCTGCATACCGGCGTAGAACGCCTCGACACCGCCCTCGGCGGCGGCCTGCCCAAGGCGGCGCTCAGTGAAATCCATGGGCTGGAGACCCGCGATGCCGGCGCCGTGGCCGGCTTTGCGCTGTCGCTCGCCAGCCTGATCCTCCAACAGAAGCAGGGCCTGCCGGTCCTCTGGATCGGAACGGCGGAGATTTTCCGCGAGGCCGGCTTTCCCTATGCCAGGGGCCTCCACGCCTTCTTCGGCATCGAGCCCGAACAATTGCTGTTTTCCGAAGCGCCGAAACTGCTCGACGCGCTGTGGATCGCCGAGGAGGCCGCCCGCATGACGGCCTTCGCCGCCGTCCTCCTCGAGATCCGCGGCAGCCCGCGGCTTCTCGACCTTACCGCGACGCGGCGGCTGCACGCCCGCGCCCAGAGCGCCGGCCGGCCGGTATTTTTGCTGCGTCAGGCCGGCCAGGCCGAGCCCACCGCGGCGCCCGTGCGCCTCATTGTTTCGGCAGCGCCCGCGGCGAGCCGCGAAACGCTCGCCGGCGCGCTGGCCGGCTCGATCGGCCGCCCCGCCTTCACCGTCGATATCGGCAAGAGCCGCACGGCCCTGCCCGGACAATTCACACTGGAGTGGAACCCCGATGAGCACGCTTTTGCCGAAAGAAGGCCCGAGGAAGAGCGGGCAGCGAATTCTGTCGCTGTGGTTCCCCTATCTTTGCGCGGAGCGGATCCTGCGCCAGCGTCTGGGGCGGTCCTGGCGTTCCCGGCCCTCGCATCACCTGCCCCCATCTTGCCCACCGCTTGTGATCAGCCATCGCGACAGCAACGCCCAGCGCATCGCAGCCCTCGACGAGCGGGCTGAGGCGCTGAAGCTGAAGCGCGGCATGGGCATTGCCGACGCGCGCGCCATGCATCCGTCGATCGATGTGGTGGAGGCCGACCCGGAGGCCGACCGCCGCCTGCTCGAAGGCCTCGCCGACTGGTGCGACCGCTACACGCCGCTGGTGGCGATCGACGGCGAGGACGGGCTGTTTCTCGACGTCACCGGCTGCACGCACCTGTTTGGTGGCGAGCGGGCCATGCAGGACGAGATCCTCACCCGTTTCTTCCAGCAGGGTTTCGATGTTCGCGCCGGCCTCGCCTCGACGCCGGGCGCCGCCTGGGCGGCGGCGCGCTTCCACGGCGACCGCATCGTTGCCGGCGGCGAGGAGGCGGCGCTGCTTTCGCCCCTGCCGCTTTCGGCGCTGCGCATCGCGCCGGAAACCCGCGCCAGCCTGGAAAGCGTCGGCCTGCGCACGGCGGGGGCGGTGATGGCCGCACCCCGCGCGCCGCTCGCCCGCCGCTTCGGCGCCACCTTGCTTCTGCGCCTCGACCAGGCGCTCGGCCGGCTCGACGAGGCGGTGTCGCCGCGCCTTCCCGTGGCGCCGCTCTCGGTCGAGCGCCATCTTGCCGAGCCGATCGTGCTCACCGACGACATCGAGCGGCTGGTGAGCCGGCTTGCCGTTGCCTTGAAGGCCGACCTCGAGCGCCGCGGCGAAGGCGCGCGGGCGCTCGCCCTTCTCCTCTTCCGCGTCGACGGCGCCGTCAGCCGCATCGCGGTCGGCACCTCGCGGCCCATGCGCGAGCCGCAGCTGATCCGAAAGCTGTTTCACGAACGGCTGACCGCGCTGGAACAGACCATCGATGCCGGCTTCGGCTTCGACCTCGTGCGGCTGTCGGTGCTTTCGGTCGCCGCCTTCGACATGCTGCAGGCCGACCTTGCCGGCGAGACAAGCGACGATGACGCCGACATCGCTTTATTCGCCGACCGCGTGCGTGCCCGTCTCGGCGAAGCCGCCGTGCTGAAGCCGGTCGTCGTCGATAGCCACCTGCCGGAGCGCGCCGTTACCACGGTTCCTTTCGCGGAGGCGCCGCAAAGGCGCAGGCCGCCGAAGCCCGACCGGACAGCACCGCCGATGACCATCTTCCCGCCGGAGCGGCCGGTACGGCTGTTCCGCTCGCCCGAGCCGATCGAGGTGCCGGCGACCGAGATCCCCGAGGGCCCGCCGATGAATTTCCGCTGGCGGCGCGCGCTTTATCGCGTCGCCCGCGCCGAAGGGCCGGAGCGCATCGCCGCCGAATGGTGGCGGCAGCTGCCCGGTGAGGAAGAGGCGCCGACGCGCGACTATTACCGCATCGAGGACAGCGAAGGGCGCCGCTACTGGCTCTACCGCCAGGGCCTCTACAGCAGCGCCTCGCATGCCGCGCCGCGCTGGTTCATGCACGGCGTCTTCGCATGAACGCGCTGACCGCCATCCCCTATGCCGAGTTCGGCATCCAGTCGAACTTTTCCTTCCTGCGCGGCGCCTCCAAGCCCGAGGAGCTGGTGGTCACGGCGAAATTCCACGGCTTTTCCTCGATCGGCCTTGCCGACCGCAACACGGTCGCCGGCGTCGTGCGGGCCTGGCAGCAGGCCAGGGTCGAGAAGCTGCCCTATCATCCCGGTTGCCGCCTGGTTTTTTGCGACGGCACGCCGGACATTCTGGCTTACCCCCGCGACCGCAAGGGCTGGGGACATCTCTGCCGCATGCTGACGCAGGCCAATCTGCGCGACGAGAACGAGAAGGGCGCGACGCTGCTCGAACTCAACGACCTTCTCGAATGGGGCGATCTGATGTCGCTGGCGATCCTGCCCAACCTGTCGGGAGGCGCGGAAGACAATCTGACGCTCATTAGCCGGCTTAAGGATCGTTTCGGCGCCGCGCTTCGGCTTGCCGTGGCGCCTGATTACGGCGGCAACGACCGCTTCCGTATCGAGCAGGCGGCGGCGATGGCCCAACATCTGCACATCCCGCTGATGGCGACCAACGACGTGCTCTATCATGCCGCCGACCGCCGCCCGCTGCAGGACGTGCTGACCGCGATCCGCCTCAACACGCCGGTTTCCGAGGTCGGGCTGGAGCTGACGGCAAATGCCGAGCGTCATCTGAAGACGCCGCTGGAGATGGCGCGGCTTTTCCGCCGACACCCTGAAGCGCTGGCGGAGACGCTGCGCTTCGCCGACGAGCTCACCTTCTCGCTCAGCGACCTCGAATACAATTATCCGGACGAGCCGACGGAATCCGGGCTCGGACCGCAGGCCGAGCTCGAACGCCTGGCGCGGGAAGGAGCGGCCGTGCGCTATCCGGCCGGAATCCCGGAAGAAGTGCTGCGGCGCATCGGCAGCGAGCTCGCTTTGATCGAGCGGCTGAACTATGCGCGCTATTTCCTGACCGTCCACGACATCGTGAAATTCGCCCGCAGCAAGGGCATCCTTTGCCAGGGGCGCGGCTCGGCCGCCAATTCGGTCATTTGCTTCTGCATCGGCATCACCGAGGTCGGCCCTGACCGGATCGATGCCCTCTTCGAGCGCTTCATCTCCGAGAAACGTAACGAGCCTCCCGACATCGACGTCGACTTCGAGCATGAACGGCGCGACGAGGTCATCGCTTATATTTACGAGAAATACAGCGCCAAGCGCACGGCGCTGGCCGCCGCCGTCATCAGCTATCGCGGCCGCTCCGCCCTGCGCGAGGTGGCGAAGGCCATGGGCTTGTCCGAAGACGTCCGGAGCGCCCTGTCGAGCACCATCTGGGGCTGGTCGACCTCGGAGCTCGGCGAAAGGGAAGCCAATGCCGGCGGCCTCGACCGCGCCGATCCGCTGTCGCGGCAGGTGCTGGAACGCGCCAACGAGATCATCGGCTTCCCCCGCCATCTCTCCCAGCATGTCGGCGGCTTCGTCATCACCCGCGACCGGCTCGACGAGGTCGTGCCCATCGTCAAGACGGCGATGGAAGAGCGCAAGATGGTCGAGTGGGACAAGGACGATCTCGACGCGGTGAAGATCCTCAAGGTGGATGTGCTGGCGCTCGGCATGCTGACCTGCCTGAAGCGAGCCCTGACCTTGCTCACGCATCATTATCCGCAGGCGCGTGACAAATACGGCCGGCCGCATCAGTTGAGCTCGCTGCCGCCGGAGGACCCTCGCGTCTACGACATGATCTGCCGGGCCGACACGCTGGGCGTCTTCCAGATCGAATCGCGCGCCCAGATGTCGATGCTGCCGCGGCTTCAACCGCGTGAGTTCTACGATCTCGTCATCGAGGTGGCGATCGTGCGGCCCGGCCCGATCCAGGGCGACATGGTGCACCCCTATCTGCGTAGACGGCAGGGCAAGGAGCAAGCCGAATACCCGAAGCCGGAACTGAAGGAGATTCTCGGCAAGACGCTGGGCGTGCCGCTGTTCCAGGAGCAGGCGATGAAGATCGCCATCGTTGCCGGCGGCTTCCAGCCGGGCGAGGCCGATGAGCTGCGGCGCGCAATGGCCACCTTCAAGCGCACCGGCACAATCGGCAACTACCGCCAGCGCATGATCGACGGCATGGTCGACAAGGGCTACCAAAAGGAATTCGCCGAGCGTTGCTTCAAGCAGATCGAAGGCTTTGGCGAATATGGCTTTCCGGAAAGCCATGCCGCCTCCTTCGCGCTGCTGGTCTATGCCTCCTGCTGGTTCAAGACCTTCTATCCCGACGTGTTCTGCGCCGCGATTTTGAACTCGCAGCCGATGGGGTTCTATCAGCCGGCCCAGCTCGTTCGCGACGCGCGCGACCATGGCGTGGAGGTGCGCGAGGTCGATATCAACCATTCCGTCTGGGATTGCAGGCTGGAGGAGGCCGGTTTCGATCCTTCGCGCATCCTCGAACGCCATGCCTCGATGCGCGGCGTCATCGAGACGGCTCATGCGGTGCGGCTTGGCTTCCGTCAGATCAAGGGGCTTTCGGAGGAAGGGATGGAGGCCGCCGTCGCCCGGCGCGGCGACGGCTATCGATCGGTCAGGGATGTCTGGCTGCGTTCGGGCCTCGATGTTGGCGAGATCGAAAGGCTGGCCCAGGCAGACGTCTTCCGCTCGCTCGGCCTCGACCGCCGCGCGGCGCTCTGGGAGGTGCGCGCGCTGGACGGCAGGAGCGCAGCCGAGAAACTGCCGCTGTTCGACCAGCCCACGCTCCGCTTGCGCGAGCTGGAGCCCGAGACGAAGCTGCCGAAAATGCCGCTCGGCGAGCATGTCGTCCACGACTATCGCTCGCTCGGCCTGTCGCTGAAGGAACATCCCGTCGCCTTCCTGCGCGAGCGGCTTGACCGCGCCGGCATCACCCCTAATGTCCGCCTGCCGTCGGTGCGCGACGGCCGCCGCGTCACCGTCGCCGGCCTGGTGCTGGTGCGCCAGCGCCCCGGCAAGGGCAATGCGATCTTCCTAACGCTGGAGGACGAAAAGGCGATCGCCAATGTCATCATCTGGCCGCGCGTCTTCGACCGCTTCCGCTCTATCGTGATGGGCGCACGCTTCATCCGCGTCACCGGCAAGCTGCAGCAGGAATCGGATGTCATCCACATCGTCGCCGACAGGATCGAGGATTTGACGCCCTGGCTGAGCGTCCTCCTGCAGGAGCCGCCCACCATCGAGCATCAGCCCGCCGGGTCATCGAATGGACCGGAGCGCTCCGCGAACCGCAGCCTGCCGGTCGAGCGGCAGGATGTCGACGCCCTGTCGGGCGCGGCGCAACGGGTCATGCCCAAGGGGCGCAATTTCCAGTAGCGGCAACCGGCCCGCCGGCGCGATTCACGACGGACCGCCGAGCCGCGGCGGCGGCTTGAGCGCGTCTTCGGCCGAGATCGTGCGCGCTTCCGAAGGCAGCATGATCGGGATGCCGTCACGCACCGGATAGGCAAGCTTCGCCACGCGCGAGATCAGTTCGCTGCGCTCGGCGTCCCAGGTCAACGGTCCTTTGGTCAGCGGGCAGGCGAGCAGTTCCAGCAATTTCGGGTCGACCGTGGCTTTGCGCCCGTCACGTCCGTCCGCCATCTCGCTTTTCCATTGTCCAACTGCCGCCGGCCTAAGTGTTGAGATTCAGGTCAGGCCGATTTCACCTGAATCATTGCGCTTACTGCAGGCTCGAGCCAAAATCCTCATCCTCGCGCGCCAGCGTAATTTCGGTGATGGCGATCAGCGTCTCGGCGCGCGTCTTCAGGTCCGCCGCCTCGAGCAGGGCCTGCTTCTCGGCCGGCCCATAGGGCGCCATCATCGACAGCGCGTTGACCAGCATGGCGTTCTCCGCGCGGCTCACGCTTTCCCAGTCGGCCTCGAGGTCGTTGGCCTGCAGATAGGCGCGGAACGCCTTGAGCAGGGCAGGGCGGTCGACCTCGGCACCGGCCGGATCCTCCTCGAGATCGGCGAGGAAGGGTGCCATCCGGCATTGCCGGAACGGCGTCTTGACCGCCAGCTCATCCGTGACGCGGAAGCGGCACACGCCTTGCAGCGAGATCAGGTAGCGCCCGTCGCCGGTCTCGGCAAGCGAGATGATGCGCCCGGCACAGCCGACGCTGCAAAGCTCGGGCTCGCCGTCGTCGCGCAGCGCGCCGTCGAGGCTGGGCTGGATCATGCCGATCAACCGCGGCCCGGCCATCGCCTCATCGATCATCTCCAGGTAGCGCGGCTCGAAAATGTTGAGCGGCATGCGGCCGCCGGGCAGCAGCAGCGCCCCGGCGAGCGGAAACACCGGGATCCTCGACGGCAGATCCCTGGCGAGCCGGTAGCGGGCGTTTCCGACCTGCACCTCAACCCTCCGCCTGCACTTCAACTCTCGAAAGCGTCGCCGGGCAGCGCATCAATCTGCGATCTCCTCTTACGCAACCCAAGCCCGTTTAAACCCTCAACCGGCAGGGGCAAGCCGCTGCCGCCTATCTGGCGCAGTTGGCGCCTTGCGCAAGACCTCCTGGCAAAAGGGGCCGGCAGCCAAGCCGGCAAAACGCTCAGGAGAACAACAGCGACGACAGCTTGCGCCGCGCCGACAGCGTCGCCTCGTCGGTCATCCCCCATGCCTCGAAGAACTTCAAGAGCTGCGCACGCGCGCCATCGTCGTTCCACGTCCGGTCGGCCCTGACGATCGCCAGCAGGTTGTCGGCGGCCTGCATCCGCTCGCCGCGCGCATTCTGCACCATCGCCAGGTCGAACCGCGCCTGGTGATCGTTTGGATTGGCGGCGAGCCGGCGTTCGAACTCGGCCGGATTGCCGAGCGCGGCGGCTTCCGCCGCGAGCGTCATCTTGGCGCGCAGAGCGGCAAGCGCCGGCGCATCCTTCTTGTCCTCCGGCGCCTTGGCAAGCACCGCCTCGGCGCCTTGGCTGTCGCCGGCCTCGAAAAGGATCTCGCCGAGCCCGGCGATGGCCTCGATGGTTTCGGGCGACTGCTCGAGGATCGCATCATAGATGTCGGCCGCGGTCTGGGTGTCGCCTGCCTCGCGCGCCTCGGCGGCCGCGGCCAGCGCTTCGGTGATCTGCGGCGCGCCGCCGCCCTTGCCGCCGACCTTCTGGATGAACTGCGTGATCTGGCTTTCCGGAATGGCGCCCATGAAGCCGTCGACCGGCTGGCCGTCCTTGAAGGCGATGACCGCGGGAATCGACTGGATGCCGAGCTGGCCGGCGACCGAGGGATGGTCGTCGATGTTCATCTTGACCAGCCTGACCTTGCCGCCGGCAGCCTTGACCGCCTTTTCGAGCTGCGGCGTCAGCTGCTTGCACGGGCCGCACCAAGGCGCCCAGAAGTCGACCAGCACCGGCTGGCGGCGCGATTCCTGGATGACGTCGGCCGCGAACGTCGCGGTCGTCGTGTCCTTGACGAGATCCGTGGCCGCAGGCGCCTCGCCGAGCGAGACCTTGCCGCGGTCCGCCCCGCCATATTGCACGGATTGGGCGTACTGGCCGGCATTGCCGCCAAATGAGCCGCTGAACGGATTGTTGTCACTCATGTCGTCGCCCTTTCGGTCGCGTCGTCGCCGGCTTCGGGGTGCGGCGCGTTATTATCGGATTTCGGTTTCGCCATCCATGTGGCGATCAGCCCGAGACTTTCAAGATAACAGGATCGTGGCCCGTTGCCTCGACGAATTTGACGAGATCGGCAGCGGCGATGGCCGTCGTCGCCTCATTGGTCAGCGGATGGCCGTTGATGACGTCGTGGCTCATCAATTCCTGGTCCAGAACCACCTTGATCCGCCCGGCCGTGTCGTTGATCAGGCCGAAGATGGTAACCGCGCCGGGAATGACGCCGAGCAGCTCCATCAGCATTTCCGGCTTGCCGAAGGAGACGCGGCTGGCGGCGCCGATCAGATGGTGGATCTGCTTGAGGTCCACCACGGCCTCCTCGCCGACGGTGACGAGAAAGTAATTGTCCTTCTTGTCCTTGAGGAAGAGGTTCTTGGTGTGGCCGCCCGGGATCTCTCCGCGCAGCGCCTGCGAATCGGCGACCGTGAACAAGGGCGGGTGGCGCACCGTCGAGACGGAAATGCCGAGATCGGCAAGAAATGCGTAAAGCTCGGCTTCGGTCTTCGGCATCGGTCCTCGCATCATCGGGAAAGCTTGTGCCGTTTACGGCCAACGATGCCCTTGGGGCAAGATCGCCCGGCTGGGCCAACGCAATCCGCCGGCTCGAAACCAACCTTCCCTATAGGAAGAGCTAGCTCCAAAAAGACCGTCATTTCCCTGTTGCAATCGCCGCGCTCTTCGGCCATATAGGCGCGGCTTGCGGCCCAAGGCCGCGCGAGCGGGTGTAGCTCAGGGGTAGAGCACAACCTTGCCAAGGTTGGGGTCGGGCGTTCGAATCGCCTCACCCGCTCCAGTTTCCTTCAGGGAATCAAGCAAACGAAAAGCCGCGGTTCGCCGCGGCTTTTTCGCGTTTGTAGCCTTCAGAACAAGATTCCGTTGCGCGCCGTCCCCCATACTGTGGCGACGCAGTGAACGATCCCGATCGGCAGCGCCAGCAACGGCTTGGAGCGGATCAGAAGGATATAGATCGTGAATTGGGCGCATGCCGCGAGCAGCCCAGGCAAAGCGCCAGCGCCCGCCATCATCAGCAGCATCATCCAGGGGACCACGACGAAACCGGGAACGTTCGTTCCGTGCCCTGCGCCCATCGTGAAAAGCGCGATGAGGAACCCGACAAGGCCCACGCCGACGCCGGCCGCGATTGTCTTCAGCATGACGCTGCTCTCCGCGATCTGTGGCTCGGCCCATGCTGGCCGGGCAAAATAGAGGAACGTCGCGACGGAAAGGAAGCGCCCTGCCGCCCACTCCTGACGGTTTGGCGCCTTTGCTGGAACAATTCCAGGAAAGTCCCTAACGGCTCGCCGCTCTCGCCGAAGCCTTCAGTCCGGAATTGCGCAAAAAAGGAAGTCGAGCGGTTCGGCGTTTCATAAAACGAACCGCTCTACCCAAGCCTCGCCCTCGTCGTCCTCGGCGTCGCCAACAGCAGGCTCGTCTCGCTGCCGGTGATCCCGGGGATCAGCCGGATGCGACGCAGCACGGCGTCGAAGTCCGTGAGTGAGGCGGTGCCGAGCTCGACCACCAGGTCCCAGCGGCCGTTGGTGGTGTGGATGGTCGACACCTCGGGAAAACCGCCGAGCGCCCTGATGACGCGATCCGCGGCATGGCCCTCGATCTCGATCATCATGACGCCGCGTATCTTCTGGTCGACCGCGTCGGCGCGTAACACCACCGTGTAGCCGATGATCTCCCCGGATTTCTCCAGCCGCTCCATGCGCCCCCTGACCGTCGCGCGCGAGACGCCGAGATCGAGCGCGAGATCGGAGACGCTGCGCCGCGCATCGTGCCTCAGAAGCGTCACCAGTCTCTCGTCGAGCGCGTCCATGTTGACCATTTCGAACAGCCGATATGCCCACTATGATAGATCGGCCTTTTCGAAATGCCAATTTACCCTATTCAAACCGCCAGGCAGCGGTGGTTCACTCCGGCAAATCAAACGCAAAAGCGGAAAGAAGTGATGCGCTGCAGGATCGTTGGCGCGCCGGTGCAGGACGGCGCGGGCCGGATGGGATGCGAAATGGGGCCGAGCGCGCTGCGCACAGCGGGGCTTGTCGCGGTGCTGTCGGAGCTCGGCCATGAGGTCGAGGACTGGGGCGCGGTTGAGAAGGCGGCGGCGCGCCCTGTCGCTCATGGCAATCTCGCCCTGAAGGCGCTGCCCGAAATCTCCGCCTGGACGGCGGCGATTTCCGAGACCGCCTACGCGGCTTCGAGGGATGCCATGCCGATCTTCCTCGGCGGCGACCACTCGATCTCCGCCGGCACCGTCTCCGGCGTGGCGCGCCGCGCCGCCGAACGCGGCCGGCCGCTCTTCGTGCTGTGGCTCGACGCCCACCCGGACTTCCACACGCTCGACACCACCACCAGCGGCAATCTGCACGGCGTGCCGCTCGCCTATGCCAGCGGCCGCCCCGGCTTCAACGGCTATTTCCCCGACCTGCCCGCCGCAGTCGACCCGGCCCGCGTCTGCACCATGGGCCTGCGCAGCGTCGATCCGGCCGAGCGCCGCGCGCTGAAGGACGCGGGCGTGACCGTGCATGACATGCGCGCCATCGACGAGCACGGCATCGCCCCGCTGCTGCGCGCTTTCCTGGCCAGGATCGAAGAGGCAAACGGGCTGCTGCATGTCAGCCTTGACGTCGACTTCCTCGACCCCTCGATCGCGCCGGCCGTCGGCACCACCGTGCCGGGCGGCGCCACCTTCCGCGAGGCGCATCTGGTGATGGAGATGCTCTCCGACGGCGGCCTGGTCTCCAGCCTCGACCTGGTCGAACTGAACCCGTTCCTCGACGAACGCGGCCGTACCGCGACCCTGATGGTCGACCTTACCGCCAGCCTGATGGGCCGCCGCATCATGGACCGCCCGACCCGCAGCCATTCCGGAAGCCTCTGATCATGACCCAGCCGTCCCGCCTTGCCATCGTCCCCTTCGTCAGCGTCGACCGCATGATGAAGCTTGTGCTCGCCATCGGCCTCGAGCGCTTCCTCACCGAGCTTGCCGGCTATATCGAGGAGGATTTCCGCCGCTGGGAGCTGTTCGACAAGACGCCGCGCGTCGCCTCGCACAGCCATGACGGCGTCATCGAGCTGATGCCGACCAGCGACGGCCGCCTCTACGGCTTCAAATATGTCAACGGCCACCCGAAGAACATGCGCGAAGGCCGCCAGACCGTCACCGCCTTCGGCGTGCTCGCCGATGTCGGCTCCGGCTATCCGATGCTCTTGACCGAGATGACGATCCTGACGGCGCTGCGCACCGCCGCGACCTCGGCGGTTGCCGCCAAATATCTGGCACCGAAAGGGTCGCGCGCCATGGCCATCATCGGCAACGGCGCCCAGTCCGAGTTCCAGGCCGTCGCGTTCAAGGCGCTGCTCGGCATCGACCGGCTGCGGCTCTACGACATCGACCGCTCTGCTTCCGAAAAATGCGCCCGCAACCTCGCCGGCAAGGGCTTCGACATCACCATCTGTTCGACCGGGCAGGACGCGGTGGAAGGCGTCGACATCATCACCACGGTGACCGCCGACAAGCAGTACGCCACCATCCTCACCGACAACATGGTCGGTTCCGGAGTCCACATCAACGCCGTCGGCGGCGACTGTCCCGGCAAGACCGAGCTGCACCGCGATATCCTTTTGCGCTCCGACATCTTCGTCGAGTTTCCGCCGCAGACGCGCATCGAGGGCGAGATCCAGCAGCTCGACGCCGATCATCCGGTCACCGAGCTGTGGCAGGTCATGACCGGCCAGGCCGAGGGCCGCAAGACGAAGGAGCAGATCACGCTGTTCGATTCCGTCGGCTTCGCAACGGAGGATTTTTCCGCGCTGCGCTATGTCCGCGACCAGCTCCAGGCGACCGGCCTCTACGAGGAGCTCGACCTGCTCGCCGACCCCGACGAGCCGCGCGACCTGTTCGGCATGCTACTGAGGGCCGCCATGCAACCTGCCGCGTGAGGGAATGAGCGCGTGATCTCCCCCTTGCGGGGGGAGATGGCCGGCAGGCCAGAGGGGGTCGCCTCGCGTGGAGCGCCAACCTCCATCTGCCACAGCAGGCCGAGCCCAGTCGGACCGACCCCCTCTGTCGCCTTCGGCGACATCTCCCCCTCAAGGGGGGAGATTACACGCTACTTCTGCACCGCCGCGCAGCTTTCCCTCTCCACCAGCACTGGCGCCAGCACCTCGCGGCGCGACGGCGCCTCGGGCTCGCCGACGCGCTCGAGCAGCAGGCTGACCGCCCGCGTTCCGATCTTTTCGACCGGCTGCGCGATCGTCGTCAGCGGCGGCCATGTGGTGACCGCATAGGGGATGTCGTCGAAACCGATCAGCGACATGTCGTCGGGCACCCGCAAGCCGCGCGTGCGCAGCGCGGTGATGGCGCCCATGGCCATCAAATCGTTGCAGGCGAACACCGCCGTGATCTCCGGCGCCTGCGCCATCAGCCGCTCCATCGCCAGGCGGCCGCCGGCGAAATGATAGTCGGAATCGACCACCGACGAGGCAGGCAGGTCGAGACCTGCCTCCGCGAGTGCCCGGGTAAAACCGCGCAGGCGGGCCGGGCTGGAGCTCGAATCGCGCGGACCGCCGATGACGCCGATTTTGCTGTGGCCGAGCCCGACCAGTTGGCGCCCGGCGAGATAGCCGCCGTGATCGTGGTCGACCAGCACGGAATCGACATGGACAGAATGGATCTCGCGGTCGAGCAGCACCGCCGGCAGGGCGGCGGACAGGTGCGAGAACACCCGCGCATGGTCTGACGAACCGGCGAAGATCAGCCCGTCGATCTGCTTTGCCATCAACACCGACAGATAGCGCTCTTCCTTCTCGGCGCTGCCATCCGAGTTGCACAGGATCACCGTATAGCCGGCCACGAAGCCGGCATCCTCGATCTGGCGCGCCACGCTGGCGAAGAACGGGTTGGAATTGTCCGGGAGCAGCAGGCCGATGGTCTTGGTCTCCCCGCGCCTCAGACTCCGCGCCAGCGAGTTCGGGCTGTAGCGCAGGGCGGTGATCGCGGCGCGCACGCGCTCGGCCGTCTCCGGCTCGACATGGCGCGTGCGGTTCATCACATGCGAGACCGTTGCGACGGACACCCCCGCATAGCGCGCGACATCGGCAATTGTGGTCATGGTTCCCTCTGACCCTCTAGCGGATCCTCCGCAACAGCCTCTCCCGATAAGCGTCTAGGATGACGGCGAGCACGATGACAAGGCCAATCACGATCGGTTTGAAATTGTCGCCGACGCCGAGCAACTGCAGCCCGGTGCTGAGCACCTGCAGGATGCAGGCGCCGACCAGCGTGCCGATGATCGAGCCCTTGCCGCCGCTGAGGCTGGTGCCGCCGATGATGACGGCGGCGATTGCATTGAGCTCGTAGCCGACGCCTGCGATCGGGCTGCCGATGTTCAAGCGCAGCAGATAGACCATGGCCGCGATGCCGGCCGTCAGGCCGCCGATGGTGAAGGCCGCGACCTTGTAGAAATCCGGATTGTGGCCGGAGAGGCGCACCGCCTCGTCATTGGTGCCGACCGCGAAGATCATGCGGCCGAACACGGTGAAGCGCAGCACGAACCAGCCGGCCGCGATCACCAGCACCGCGACCAGAAAGATCGACGGCAGGAAGCCGCCGATGATCAGATTGCCGAAATCGACGAAACTCTGCGGCAGGCCGGTGATGGTCGAATTGTCGCTGACCACGCGCGCGGCGCCCGCCGCCATGTTGAGCATGCCGAGCGTGACGATGAAGGACGGGATCTTCCAGCGCGTCGAGATCCAGCCGTTGAGGAAGCCGCAGGCAGCACCGGTCGCCATGCAGGCGAGCAGCGCCAAAGTGATCGCGACGGCCGGCGACAGGCTTTCGTCGATCATGACGGTGGCGCCGACCACGGTGCAGAGCGCCAGCACCGAGCCGACCGAAAGGTCGATGCCGCCGGTGAGAATGACGAAGGTCATGCCGGCGGCGAGCACCGTGTTGATGGCGATCTGCACGAAGATCTTCAGCGCATTGCCGGGCGTGGCGAAGTAAGGCGCTGTGAGCGAGAAGAACAGCGTGATCAGCACCAGCGCCAGAAGCACGCCGGCGTCGCGGATCAGGAAGCGCAGGAACTTCGCCCTGCCGGGAGAAACAGGCGCCGACACGAGGGTTTCGGACGTCTCGCTCATGGTCGCACATACTCCTGGTAGGCGAGCGACAGGATGCGCTCCTGGTCGAATTCGGCTCGCGGCACCTCGCCGACGATTTTGTTCTTGGAAAAGACGATGATGCGGTGGCACATGCCCATCAGCTCCGGCAGGTCGGAAGACACCATGATGATGCCTTTTTGAGCCGCCGCTAGCATCCACAGAAGCTGGTAGATCTCGCGCCGCGCGCCGATGTCGACGCCGCGCGTCGGCTCGTCGAGGATCAGTGTCGAGGTGCCGCGGAACAGCCACTTGGCCAGTACCACCTTCTGCTGGTTGCCGCCCGAGAGGTTGCGCACCGCCTGCTCGATCGAGCTTGCCTTGACGCGCAGCTGGCCGATGAGATCGTTCGCTGCCGCAGCTTCGGCCCGGCGGTTGACCAGCCCGTGGCGCGACACCTTGCCGAGATCGGTGATGGTGATGTTCTTGTCCACGGCCAGATCGAGCAGCAGGCCCTGGCCTTTGCGATCCTCGGTAAGCAGGCTGAGCCCATGCCGCACGGCATCCTTGGGCGCCGTGATCGCCACCGGCTTGCCGTCGATCTCGACGACGCCGTCGAGCCTCGGATCGGCGCCGAACAGGGCCCGCATGGCTTCGGTCCGGCCGCTGCCGACCAGACCGGCCACGCCCAAGATCTCGCAGTGGCGGACGTTGAAGGAAATTTCGGGCGTCACGCCGCTGCGCTTCAGATTGGTCACGCTGAGCGCGACCTTGCCCGGCACGATCGAGGCGTCGAAGCCGAATTCGTCGGCGATGTCGCGGCCGATCATCATGCGCACGACATCCGGCACGCTGAGGCCGTGGAGGTCGCGGGTCGCGACCAGCCTGCCGTTGCGCAAGATTGTCACCCGGTCGCCGATCTCGAACACTTCGTGCAGCCGGTGCGAGATGTAGATGATGGTGACGCCCCTGGCCTTCAGCCGCTTGATGATAGCGAACAGCCGCCCGATCTCCGGCGGCGTCAGCGTCGCCGTCGGCTCGTCGAGCACCAGCAGCTTGCTGTCGTAGCTCAGCGCCTTGGCGATCTCGACCAGCTGCATCTGCGCGACGCCAAGCGCTTCGACCCGCGTCCTCGGATCGACATCGAGCCCGACTTCCTTGAGCAGCGCGACGGCGCGCCGGTTGAGCGCCTTGCGGTCGACGATGCCGAAGGCGCGGCGCGGCAGGTTTTCCAGCATCAGGTTCTCGGCGATGCTGAGATAGGGCAGTAGGTTCAGCTCCTGGTGCACGATGCGGATGCCGCTTAGCTGCGCGTCATGCGGCGTCTTCGGCTGATAGGGCTGGCCGTTGAAGGCGATCGTCCCGCTGTCCGGCTGGTAAATGCCGGCCAAGAGCTTGATCAGCGTCGATTTGCCGGCGCCGTTCTCGCCGAGGACGATATGCGTCTCGCCGCGCGCGATCGACAGCGAGACGTCGCTCAGCGCGACCACGCCGGGAAAGATTTTTCCTACCCCTTCAAGGGAAAGAACCACATCGTCCATGCAGCAATCCTGAATGGCGCTCATCGCCGCCGGCTGCTTGCCGGCGGCGATGATGAGACAAGCCAATGGATGGCGCCAGAGGGAGTCCCGGCGCCTGTGCTCGCCTCAGGCGGTGATCAGCTTGACGTCGGTCTTGACCCAGCCCGAGAACTTCTCGCCGGCAAGCTCGCGCAGGCCGTAGTCGATGCCCATGGCCGCCATCTGCGCGCCATACTGCTCGACCGTGGCGAGCATCTTGCCTTCCTTGAGCAGCGGGCCGACGGCCGGAATGTTGTCGAAGCCGACCACCTTGATCTGACCCGACTTGCCGGCCGCGTCGATCGCCTTGACCACGCCGAGCGCCATCGAGTCGTTTGCCGCCATCACGCCCTGGATGTCCGGGTGCTGCGTCAGGAAGTTGGTCATCAGCGTGTTGGCTTCCTCGGTCTCCCAATGCGCGGTCTTGGAATCGAGCAGGTCGAGGCCGTGCTCCTTCACCGAATCGTCGAAGCCGAGCTTGCGCTGCTTGGCGTTGTCGGCTTCCGGATTGCCTTCGAGGATGACGACCTTGCCACCCTTGCCCAGCGCCTTGCCGAGCGCGTCGCCGGCGAGCTTGGCGCCGGCTCGGTTGTCCGGCCCGAAGAAGGCAAGGTCGATGCCGGCCTTCTTCTTGGCCTCATCGTCGAGCGCGACGTCGATGTTGATGACCTTGATGCCGGCCTTCAGCGCCTTGGCGATCGGCGTGACCATCGCCTTCGAATCGGCCGGCGCCACGACGATGATGTTGTAGTTCTGGGTGATGAAGTTCTCGATCGCATCGACTTGCGCGGCGAAATCGCGCTCGTCCTTCATGCCGACGGCGGCGAAATCGAACTTGTCCTTGTTCTTGGCCGCATAGTCCTCCGCGCCGGCCTGCATCTGCTTGAAGAACTCGTTGGCCAAAGACTTCATGACCAGGCCTACCTTCGGCTTGTCGGCCGCAAACGCCGGACCGAACGGCAGCGCAAGCGCGCCGGCCGCCAGCGCGCTTGTCTTGAGGAACCGACGACGCGAAAACGATCCCAGGTCGAGCCCGCGGGTATTTGAAACCTTGCTCATGCTTTCCTCCTCCTGAATGGGCGTAATCGGTTACGTAACCGATTACGCCAAAAACTACTGCTTGTCTTCGTCGGATGTCAACATGCTCGCGGAGGAAGCGTACCCGAGCAGCCTGCCGGGCGGATATCGCAGCGTCGGCCCGGCTTAGGTCTGCCGCTGGCTATTTCCCAGCCGGAGTTCGACGCTCTCGTCGGGCAAATGCCTTTGCGCATAGGCGGGGATCTTGAACCGCTTGCGGTATGCGCCGGGCGCCAGCCCCGTCACACGTTTGAACAAGCGACGGAAGAACGCAGGCTCTTCGTACCCGACCTGCCAGCTGACGTCGTCGATTGACGCGTCGGTGCGCTCCAGTCGGCGCTTGGCGTCCTCGATCCTCAAGCGCTGTACATAGGCGATCGGGCTCAGGCCGGTCGCACTCGTGAAACGGCGTTTGAAGGTGCGCTCCGTGAGCTGGGCGCAGCGGATCATCTCTTCTATGGGATTGGCGACCGAAAATCGGGTGGCGATCAAGTCCTGCGCCGCCTGAACGGCAAGATCGCCATGATCCTTGCGACCCTCAAAGATGATGTAGGGCGCAAGACCGTCCTGATGCCACTGCAGCGCGAATGAGCGCGCCACGGCCTGGGCTGCGGTCGCGCCGGCGTGTCGGGCGATCAGGTACAACACCAGATCATGCCAAGTCATGGAAGCACCCGAGGAGATGAGCTCCTCTCGCTTGCCCGACACCACCAGCACACGATCCGGGTGGATAGGCACTTGTGGAAACGTCCGGCCGAAGTCGCCGGCGTAGCCATAATGCACGGTCGCGTCCACGCCATCGAACAGACCGGTTTCGGCAAGCAGGAAGATGCCTGAGCACGCCGAGCACAAGAGCGCGCCGCGGCCATGCATGGCGCGGAACCACTCGATCAGTTCCGGATGCAGGTCCTTTCGCCAGCCGTTCGGCCCAAGCAGGATCGAAGGAACAATGACGATGTCGGTCATATCCACCTCCGCCACACTTCGCTGAACCATGACCGGCACGCGGCTGGCCAGTTCCAGAGCGCCCGTTTCTAGGCCGACGATCTCAATCTCGAAGGGCGGAGCCTGGCGCGGCTCGCTGCCCGGCAGCGGCATTATTTTGAAGGCATTCATCACGTCGAAGATGCCCGACAACGTGGACACCACGGCCTCTGGAATGGCCACCAGACTCACGTGAAGCGGCTCGGATGCGGCAGTGGTGAAGTGACGATGCATGTCGGCTAATCCATGTCGCAGGTGCCGCAACCATAGCGCCCGGCGCGCGCGGCCGCCAGTTTCTCTCCTGACGACGGGCCAGTGGCACAAATGGCCCGATTCTGGAGAGTCGCGCTCTCCCGTTTCTTCCCTGTTCCTGCGATTCAGCCGCTGCCTCGGGATTGCCCGAGCGCTTGGACAGGAGACTTGGACATGGAGCATACCCACAACCATAAGATCGATCCGGCAAAACTCGATGCGCTCGTCGCGCGAGCGATCGGTGATATTTCGGCCGGCTACGGCGGAGTCATGATCAGCCTCGGCCACCGTCTCGGTCTTTACAAGGCCATGGCGGGCCTCGGACCCCTCAGTGCCCGCGCGCTCGCGGGGCGGGCCGGCTGTGCCGAACGTTACGTACGCGAATGGCTCAATTCCCAAGTGGCGGGCGGCTATATCGTCTACCACCCGGTCAGCGACACCTACGAGTTGACACCCGAACAGGAAGTCGTGCTCGCCGACGAGGACAGCGCCGTCTTCATTCCCAACGCTTGGGCGGTGCCCGCTTCGATGTGGGCCGACGAAGAGAAGGCCGTAGAGGCTTTCCGCACCGGCAAGGGCATCGCCTGGGGAGATCATGACGGACGCCTGGCCTGCGGCGTGGCCGCCTTTTACCGGAACGGCTACAAGGCCAGTCTCGTGAGCGAATGGCTGCCATCCCTGGAGGGCGTCGTCGAGAAGCTCAGGACTGGTGCGCTTGTCGCCGACATCGGGTGCGGTCACGGCCATTCGACGGCGCTCATGGCAAAGGCCTTTCCGGCTTCCCGCTTCCATGGCTTCGACAATCACGAAGACTCGCTGGTGGAGGCCCGTCGCGGCGCCGCCAAGCAGAGCTTGGAAGGGCGCGTGGCGTTCGAAAAGGCGCGGGCCGACGACTACCCAGGCAGCGGCTACGATCTGATCTGCTTCTTTGATGCTCTGCATGACATGGGCGATCCTGTCGCCGCGGCAGTGCATGCATCAAAGGCGCTGGCGCCGGACGGGACGGTGATGCTGGTCGAGCCTTTCGCCAATGACCGGGTCGAGGACAACATCTCGCCGGTGGCGAGAATGTATTACGCGGCCTCCACCACCATCTGCTGCGCCCACGCTATTTCGGACGGCGGCCGCCTCGTGCTGGGCGCCCAGGCCGGCGAGGCACGGCTGGCGGAAGTGTTCCGCAAGGCCGGGTTCACCCGTTTCCGTCGTGCCTTCGAGACGCCGTTCAACTTGGTCCTCGAGGCCCGGCTCTGACCTTCGAAAGCTAACACCGGTCGGTCGCAGCGGACGACTTCCGGCCTCGCGGCGCAAAGGGGGCGCGGGGCGGGCGGCAATCCCTTCGATCCCAACAAACAGGAGACTGATCATGAAAAACATTCTCACAGGCATAGGCTTCGCCATCGCTACCGTACTTGCCGCACCGCTCGCCGTTGCGCAGGAACTGCCGGCGGCCGAGCAGACCTACAAGGAAATCGAGGCGACGCTCGGCATCGTGCCGAGCCATATCAAGGCCTATCCAAAGTCGGCAGTCGCCGGCGCTTGGGCGATGTTCAAGGGTCTCGAGCTTCAACCCAAGAACAACGCTCTCGAACCGAAGGTAAAGTCGCTCATCAACGTCGCGGTGGCGGCGCAGATTCCGTGCCGTTACTGCATCTGGCTGGAAACCAAGATGGCCAAGGACCGCGGCGCCACCGACGAGGAGGTCGCCGAAGCCGTGGCCCATGCCGGCTACGTCCGGCACTGGAGCGCCGTGCTGAATGGCCTGCAGATCGACTTCGAAACCTTCAAGACCGAATTTGGCGGCGACTGACGGCAGGCGGTGCCCGGCGTTTCAACCGGGCACCGCCCCTTCCTGCACGCCCCACCACATGGGAACTCTCATGGAACTGCTCATCAACGCGGCGAACATTCTTTACGTGATTGCCTACTTCACAATGGACATGCTGCGCCTGCGAATGCTCACCCTGACGGCGGCAACCTGCCTGGCAGTATACTTCTACTGCCAGCCCGTCCCGATGTTGAACGTCGTGGCATGGAACGTCTTCTTCATCGGCCTGAACGTGGTCCACATCACCCGGATCGTGCGCGAGCGGTACACTGGCGCAGCGAGCTGATTGCCGGTGGCAGTGCCTCAAAGCATCGGGTGCGCCGATTCGATCATGGCCCCGAAATCGAGTTTGGTCTCGCCTCGCGGCCGTCGAATCGCTCGATTGATCACCGCCAGCCGAGTGCCGGCGCGACGTGCTTCAGGATCGCCTCGATGACATGGGCGTTGTAGTCGACGCCGAGCTGGTTGGGCACGGTGAGAAGCAGCGTGTCGGCCTCGGCGATCGCCTCGTCTTGCCTGAGCTGCTCAACCAGCAGATCCGGCTCGGCGGCGTAGGTACGGCCGAAAACGGCGCGCTTTTCCGGCTCGATATAGCCAAAATGATCCTCGCCCTCGCTGCCGCCGAAATAGGCGCGGTCCATGTCGTTGACCAAGGCGAAGATGCTGCGGCTCACCGACACGCGCGGCTCGCGCGCATGGCCGGCTTCCTTCCAGGCTGCGCGGAAGGCTCTTATCTGCTCAGCCTGCTGGATGTGCAGCGGCTGGCCGCCCTCGTCGAATTTCAGCGTCGAGCTCTGCAGGTTCATGCCGAGCTTGGCCGCCCATTCGGCGGTGGCGTTGGTGGCCGCGCCCCACCAGATGCGTTCGCGCAGGCCGGCCGAGAACGGCTCGAGCCTGAGCAGCCCAGGGGGATTGGGAAACATCGGCCGCGGATTGGGCTGGGCGAAGCCTTCGCCGCGCAACAGATCGAGGAGGATCTCGGCGTGGCGGCGCGCCATGTCGGCATCGGTCTTGCCCTCTTCCGGCACGTAGCCGAAATAGCGCCAGCCATCGATCACCTGCTCGGGCGAGCCGCGGCTGATACCGAGCTGCAGCCGGCCGCCGGCGATGAGGTCGGCCGCACCCGCATCTTCGGCCATGTAGAGCGGGTTCTCGTAGCGCATGTCGATGACGGCGGTGCCGAGCTCGATACGCTTGGTCTTCGCGCCGGCCGCGGCAAGCAGCGGAAACGGCGAGGCGAGCTGGCGGGCGAAATGGTGGACGCGGAAATAGGCGCCGTCGGCGCCGAGCTCCTCGGCCGCGACTGCAAGGTCGATCGACTGCAGCAACGCGTCGGCGCCCGAGCGCGTGCCCGATTGCGGGGCGGGCGACCAGTGCCCGAACGACAGAAATCCGATCTTCTTCATGCGCTCCGTTCCGCGTCGGGCGGCCCGCTGAACCGCTCGTGTTCTTGTGTTGCTCTAGCGCAATACCAGGAAAACGTGCGACGGCGTTCCGCCGCGGAATTGCGCAATGCAACGCAAATAGTTGAAGCCGTGCGGCTATTCAACGAAACGCGACCGGATACAGACCGTCAATCGATCCGGATCCAGACGCCCTTGGTGTTGAGATATTCGTCGAGATGCTCGGCGCCGCCCTCGCGGCCGTAACCGCTCATCTTGTAGCCTCCGAACGGCACGGCCGGGTCGATCGCGTGATAGGTGTTGACCCAGACCGAGCCGGCGCGCAGCCGGTTGGCGAGCTGGTGCGCCTTGCCGACATCCTTGGTGAACACGCCGGCGCCGAGACCGTAGGGCGTGTCGTTGCCGCGCCGCACCGCTTCGTCCAGCGTGTCGAAGGGCAGCGCCGAGATGATCGGCCCGAAGATTTCCTCGCGCGCGATGCGCATGCCGTCGGTGACGCCGGAAAACACGCCGGGCGTCATGAAATTGCCTGCGGCCAGCGCGCCCTTGGTGATGCGCTCACCACCTGTCACCAGCCGCGCGCCCTCGCGCGCGCCGTCCGCGATGAAGCCCGTCACGCGCTCGAGCTGTCTTGGCGAGATCAGCGGTCCGATCTCGGTCTCGGGGTCGGCGCCGTCGCCGATCCGCAGCTTTGCCGCGAAGGCCGCGACGCGTTCGACGAATTCGTCATAGATCGGCCGTTCGACGAAGAGCCGGGAGCCGGCGATGCAGACCTGGCCGGAATTCGCGAAGACCGACATGGCCGCCACCGGCACGGCGCGCTCGATGTCGGCATCGGCGAGCACGATCACCGGCGATTTGCCGCCTAGCTCCAGCGACACGCGCTTCATGTTGGCGGCCGAGGCGCGCAGAATCGCCTGGCCGGTGGCGGTCGAGCCGGTGAAGACCACCTTGTCGACATCCATATGCGCCGCGAGCGGCGCACCGGCTTCCGCGCCCGTGCCGGTCACGACGTTGACGACGCCCGGCGGCACGCCGGCCTCCTGCATCAGGTCGGCGATCAGAAGCGGCGTCAGCGGTGCCTCTTCCGACGGTTTCAGCACGATGGTGCAGCCGGTGGCCAGGGCTGGGCCGATCTTCCAGATCGAGGCGGCGGTGGGCGCATTCCACGGAATGATCGCGCCGACCACGCCGACCGGCTCCTTGCGCGTGTAGGAGACGATCTCGCCGGGCAGCGAATTGCCGATCGTCTGGCCGTGGATCGACGTCGCCATGCCGGCATAGAAGCGCAGCATGCCGAGCACGCGGTTGCGGTTGGCCAAAGTGCGGGTGATCGGCATGCCCATGTCGGTGGTGTCGGAAAGCGCCAACTCTTCCCAATGCCGTTCCATGAGATCGGCGATCTTCAACAGCAGCAGCTGGCGCTCATAGGGCTTGAGGCGGCTCCACGGTCCCTCGAAGGCGCGCCGCGCGGCGGCCACTGCCAGGTCGACGTCCTTGGAATCCGCAAGCGGCACGGTGCCCAGCACCGCGCCGGTGGCGGGGTTGCGCGTCTCGAAAGTCCGGCCGCTCACCGCATCGCGCCACTCACCGTCGATCATCATCTGCCGGTGCCGGCCGTCGATCGGCGTGCGCAGGGGAAGGTCTCTCACCGATAACGTCATCTGAAGCCGCTTCCTCTGATGAGCATGGCCTTATGCCACCGGCCTGCGCACGGGCGCAAGTTCGCCGCCGCGGTCGAGAATGTGCAGCCGGCGACGGCTGATTTGTCCATCCGCCATACTTTGTGCGTCATCGCCTGTTGAACAAGGCTGAACCGGCCCCGCCTTCCGAAAAGGGCGGCGAAACACGGACCTCGGTAGCCATTCATGCATGACCTGACGCCCGTTCTCTCCACCGTGGCCGCTTCGTTCCTGGCGTCCTTTGTCGAGGTGGTCGAAGCCTTCACCATCGTGCTGGCCGTCGGCGTGACGCGCGGCTGGCGGCCGGCGCTGACAGGCGCCGTCTCGGCGCTCGCCGTGCTGGCGGCGCTGGTGCTGGCTTTCGGACCGCTGCTGCAGCTGATCCCGATCACGCTCCTGCAATTCGTGGTCGGCGTGCTTCTTATCCTGTTCGGCATGCGCTGGCTGCGCAAGGCGATCCTGCGCAGCGCCGGGATCATCGCGCTCCGCGACGAAGAGGCAGCCTTTTCCAGGGAAACCGACGCGCTGACCCGCTACGCCAACGATCGTCGCGCCGGCTATCTGGCCGGCGTGGCGGCCTTCAAGGCGGTGCTGCTCGAAGGAGTCGAGGTGGTGTTCATCGTTATTGCGGTCGGGACCGCGCATGGCCAGACGCTCTATGCCGGTCTCGGAGCGCTGGCCGCATTCGTGCTTGTGATGCTGATCGGCCTCGCCATGCACCGGCCGCTGGCGCGGGTGCCGGAAAATGCGCTCAAATTCGTGGTCGGCCTGATGCTGACCAGTTTCGGCGTGTTCTGGACAGGCGAAGGCCTCGGCGCCGAATGGCCGGGCGACGATTTTGCGCTGCTTGCCATCTTCGTCGTCATCGCCGCGGCATCCTTCGCCATGGTGCGCTGGCTGCGCAACGCCCACGTGGCTGCTGCCAAAGCAATTCCAGGAAAAGTGTGAAACGGTTTCCGTCCGGAATTGCGGTCAAAAAGAAACAGAGCGGCTTGCCGTTTCCGTGAAATGGTGAACCGCTCGAAGGGAATTGCCCGATGAAAATCGTCCGCCTCGTCCTGAAGGAGCTCGTCGGCATGTTCGTCGACGACGGCAGCCTTGCGCTTCTGGCACTGCTTCTGATCGCTTTGGTCGCCGGCGCCGTGAAGCTTCTGGCGCTGCCGCCGCTCCTCGGCGCTGTCCTGATCCTGATCGGCTGCCTGGCGATCCTTTTGGAAAGCACGAGGCGCGGCGCGCGCGGCGGAGGCAAAGGCTAAGCCGGCCTGATGGGTGGCGCGGGCCAATTCGACGCGACGCGCTTTAGGCTCGGAGGGCGCGACTTTCCTCGCCGATCGCGCGTTTGACGAAAAGCTCGGCGTGCTCGGCCCACTGGATTTCTGTGACGTTGTTCTCGCGAACCGATCGCTTGAAAGCTTCCCGCAACGCGTCGAGTTCAAACACCGACAACCGTCCGAGCGTATCGTGTTTCGACGTGCGAATTTCCATCACGCAGCCCAACAGCCCAAGTCATAAAGAGGTATATGCTTCGCCAGCTCGGACTCAAGGCATTGCCCCTGACTTCTTTTGGGTGCAATCGCTGGGCTTTTTAGCTCGGGCAGCGAAACGCCCAATCGCAATCAGTAGATTGTGAACAAGGTCGGCAGCATGCCGATCATACGAAAATGCTCGACCGCCTCGATAAGCGGAAAGAAGGCCAGAAAATATAGGCCGTCCCGGAACGTGCTTTTCAGCGCGCTGGTGGAAAAGACCCAGTGGTCCTCGTCGCGGTAGAGCATCGGATTCGGCCAGAAACGCGGCGTCCGCTCGGCATAGGCCGTGTAGGCGGCGCCGAACTTGCCGGACAGGAACTCGGCCTCCCGGCCGGCGGTGAACCGGAAGACGAGGAAGCTTGCAAGCCCAAGCATCGCCGCGGCCAGCACCGATCCGAACATCAGCCCGATACCCACCGCTCCGATGATCGAGAAGAAATAGAGCGGATTGCGGCTCATCGAGAACGGACCGGAGACGACCAGCTCGTCGTTCTTCCTGCCGCCGACATAAAGAATGCTCCACAGCCGGCCGAGAAAGCAGACGAGCACGAAGCCGAAGCCGGCCGTCTCCATCAGCTCGTGTCCGCTCGAGCCCTCGCTGAGGAACGGCTTGGCAAACAGCAGCAAGACGATGGCCGTCACTGCGGCGACCTGGACGACGATCAGGCGCTTGTGCTGGTCGAAGGCCTTTGGCGCTGACTTGAGCGATGTGTAAGCCATTCGATTTGAGTCACTCCGGCCGGGCCAGCGCTCCCCTAACCTTTCTCGCGCCCGGCGGCGAGGTCTTCCCATTATTTTCGATCATTCTTACGAATTTGTAAGGACCCGGACAGGCCTGCGTAAGTCCGGCTTGTGGGAATGGGGCCTCGCCGATGCTACCGTGCCGCTTGAACTCGACACCGGACGATAGGCCAAGATGCGACTGCTGCTGGTTGAGGATGACCCAAGGACTGCCGACTACATCGTCAGGGGACTGAGCGAGGCCGGGCACGCCTGCGATCTCCTGCGCAATGGCCACGAAGCGCTCGCCGCGGCAACCCGCAATGCCTATGACGTCATCGTTGCCGACCGTATGGTCCCCGGTCTCGACGGCCTGTCGATGATCAAGGCGGTGCGAGCGGCGGGCATCAAGACGCCGGCGATATTCCTGACCTCGATCGGCGGCGTCGACGACCGGGTGGAAGGGCTGGAGGCCGGCGGCGACGACTATCTGGTCAAGCCCTTCGCCTTTTCCGAACTGCTTGCCCGCATCAACGCGCTCGGCCGGAGGCCGGCGGCGCAGGAGCAGAAGACCAGCCTTCGTGTTGCCGACCTCGAAATGGACCTGATCATGCGGCGCGTGACCAGGCAGGGCAGGACCATCGACCTGCAGCCCCGGGAGTTCAGCCTGCTCGAAGTGCTGATGCGCGGCGAGGGCCGGGTGATTACCCGCACCATGCTTCTGGAGCGCGTCTGGGACTTCCATTTCGACCCCAAGACCAGCGTCGTCGAAACCCATATCAGCCGGCTCAGGGCCAAGGTCGACAGGCCGTTCGACGTGCCGCTCATCCATACCGTGCGCAACACCGGCTACAGCCTGCACGCGCAGGGTTGACGATCCATGCCTGATCGCATCTCGCGCCTCCGGCCGGCTGTCCGTATATAAGCGACATGGCGATGCTGGACTCCACAAGGCAATGGGCGCTTCGCATGAAGCGCGACGTCGTGGCGCTCTGGCTTGCCGCCCGCGATCCACGCGTCCCCTGGTACGCAAAGGTCGTGGCCGGCGCGGTCGCGGCCTATGCGCTGAGCCCTGTCGACCTCATTCCGGATTTCATTCCGATCATCGGCTATCTGGACGATCTTGTAATCGTTCCGCTCGGCATCCTGCTTGCGGTAAAGCTGGTTCCGGCCGGGCTCATGCGGGAATTCCGCGACACCGCCACGCGCAGCACCCGGCCGGTCAGCCTGACCGGTCTGATCTTCATGATTGCCGTCTGGATCGTGGCGGCCCTGGCCCTGCTATGGCTGTTCTGGCCGAGCCCCGCCTGAAACGATGAAGGAAGCACGCCCCAGCCTGCTGCGCAGCACGCCGTTCCGCCTGGCGCTTACCTTTGCCTTCCTGTTCGTGCTCGCCTTCATCCTGTCCGGCGCGGTCGTCTATCAGTTGATGAGCGCCGATCTGGCGAGACGGCTCGATAAGTCCATCAAGGAAACCTATTCGGTCGTTGCCCTGACCTATGCCGCCAACGACAAGGAAGATCTTGTCGCCTCGGTCAACAACAACGCCGACCTCAGCCCCGACAAGGACCAGCTTTTCTCGCTGACCGACCGCGCCGGCAACCGTCTGGCGGGCAATTTCACCGCCTCCGGCCTGCCCGACGGTTTCTCGATGTTCGCCGCCAGATTGCCGGGTGTGCCGCCCGACACGATGTACCGCGCCTATACCGGCGAGGTCGGCGGCAACAATCTGACGGTCGCCTTCTCGCTCGCCGAGACGGACGAGCTGAAGACCATCGTGCTGATGAGCTTCGGCTGGGGCACGCTGGTCATCACCGGGCTCGCCATTGCCGGCGGCGCCCTGCTCGCCTCGCGCGTCCAGCGGCGGCTCGACGGCATTGCCGCCACCATGGTCGACGTCTCGCACGGACGGCTCGACGCGCGCATCCCGTTGACCGGCAATGGCGACGACATCGACGCCGTTTCCATCCAGGTGAACGCAGCCCTCGACCGCTTGTCGGGCCTGGTCGACGGCATGCGGGAGGTGAGCGCCAACATAGCGCACGACCTGAAGACGCCGCTCAACCGCCTGCAGATGATCCTGGAGCAGGCCGCCGACAAGACCGCCTCCGGCGAGACCGTTTCGGCCGAGCTGGCCGATGCGCGCAGCGAAAGCCGGCAGATCAACGACACCTTCGATGCGCTGCTGCGCATCGCCCAGATCGAGGCCGGCGCGCGCAGGGCGCGCTTCGTCGATCTCGACGTCGGCAGTGTCGTCGACACCATCGGCGAGGTCTATGCCGACGTCGCCGAGGATGACGGGAAGTCCTTGTCGACAGACCTCGTTCCGGAGACGAAATGGTACGTCCACGGTGACCGCGACCTGCTGATGCAGATGCTCGCCAACCTGGTCGAGAACGCGCTCAGGCATTGTCCACCGCGCACAGCGATCGAGCTGTCGGTGACAACGCAGGGCGACCGTGTCCTCGTCCATGTCCGCGACGATGGACCCGGCATTCCGGCCGGCGAGCGCGAAAAGGTCTTTCAGCGGCTTTACCGGCTGGATTCCAGCCGCACGACGCCGGGCAGCGGCCTTGGCTTGAGCCTCGTCAAGGCGGTCGCCGACCTGCATGGCGCGTCAATCACGCTGGAGGACAATCATCCAGGGCTCGCCGTCATCGTCGACTTCCCCGCGGTGAGGGAGCCCGCCGCCTGACGGGCAGGCTTCAGCGCACGGCCGCCCTGCGGAAATCGGAGGGCGACATGCCGGCAAGCTTGCGGAACGACTTGTTGAAGGCGCTGAGCGAGCCGAAGCCCGAGTCCATGGCGACCTTCAGCACATTGGCGCCCTCATGCATCAAAAGCGCCTGGGCATAGCTCAGCCGCAGCAGATTGACATATTCGTTGAGCGTCATGCCGGTCGATTTCTTGAACAGGCTCATGGCGTATTTCGGATGGATGTCGGCCGCCGCCGCGATGTTCACGCAGTCGATGTCGTAGAGGAAATTCTCGGCGATGAAATCGCACATGCGCCCGACATTGCGCGAGGACTGCTGGTCGAAGGCGCTGCCGGCCCCGTGTCCGGACGCTGTTGCCGGCACCAGCCGGTACGGCTCGAAGCGCACCCGCTCCAACCGCAAGAGCAGCTCGTTGACGGCGTGTTCGGCCTTGGCCGCATCGCCCGAGCGCGCATACTCGTTCCAGCGCTTGAAATTGTCGTTGTCGGACTGGTCGGTGGCATTCGTCACCAGCGTCGCACCCGTCATCAGCCGGTGCCGGACATCGGCCGGCAGATGCAGCCTGAAGAAATGCACCAGCGGCAGATGCGCGCCGGCATAGATCGCGTCATCGGTGAGATCATCCATCTGGTGCGGCAGCCCGCCCCAGAACAGGCACATGTCGCCGGCCGAGAGCGCGATCTCATGCTCGGCCATGCGGTAGTGCACGCTGCCGCGCACGATGAAGTTGACCTCGACCTGGGCGTGCCAATGCGGCTTCAGCATCACCAACGGCTGGTTGTGGAACATCTGCAAGGCCAGCGGCAGACCTTCGACGCTGCTCGCGCCTGGCTGGTAGAACGGACGCTCCGGCATCTTACTTTCCGCCAATTTCTTATTCCCTTTGTCGGGGACAAGCCTTCCGCGCCGCATAATCTAGCCAGGCTCACGGTGAGAGAGCAAACGAAATGGGAGGATTTCAATGCGCACCACACTGACCTGCGCCGCGCTTTTGCTTGCCCTGGGCTCCGGCCCCGCTTTGGCGCAATCGGGCGAACTGACGATCTGGAGCTGGAACATCGCCGCTTCGTCGCTGAAGGCCACCGTCGAGGGCTTCAACAAGAAGTACCCCGACATCAAGGTCACCGTTCAGGACCTCGGCAACCAGCCGACCTATGACAAGTCGATCGCCGGCTGCGCCGCCGGTGGCGTCGGCCTGCCCGACATCGTCTCGATCGAGAACGGCGAGGCCGAGAACTATTGGAGCCAGTTCCCGGACTGCTTCGTCGACCTGCACACGCTGGGTTACAGCGCGGAAGACCAGAAGAAATTCCCCGATTTCAAGCGCACCGAGCTCGAAGTCGGCGACAAGGCCTATGCCATGCCCTGGGATTCCGGCCCGGTCGCCGTCTTCTACCGACGCGACTTCTACGAGAAGGCCGGCGTCGACCCCGCATCGATCAAGACCTGGGATGATTTCATCGCCGCCGGCAAGAAGATCCAGGCCGCCAACCCCGGCGTCACAATGACCAACGCCGACTTCAACGGCGATACCGAATTCTTCCGCATGATCTCCAACGAGCAGGGCTGCGCCTATTTCGCCGAGGACGGCCAGTCGATCACGGTCAACCAGCCGAAATGCGTCGACGCCATGACCAAGGTCAAGGAAATGAAGGACGCCGGCATCGTTTCTTCCGCCGACTGGTCGACCAAGATCACCAACAACACCGCCGGCACGGTCGCCACCCAGGTCTATGGCGGCTGGTATGAGGGCACCATCCGCACCGAATCGCCGAAGGAGAGCGGCAAATGGGGCGTCTACCTGATGCCGAGCCTGACCGCCGACGGCCCGCGCGCCGCCAATCTCGGCGGCTCCTCTTTGGCCATCACCTCGGCCAGCAAGAACAAGGAAGCGGCCTACGCCTATCTGAAATACACGCTGGAGACCAATGAAGGCCAGATCACCATGCTGAAGGATTTCGGCCTGGTGCCGTCGCTGATTTCCGCGCTCGACGATCCTTACGTCGCGCAGGGCCAGCCCTATTGGGGCGGCCAGGCGGTCTGGAAGGATATCCTCGCCACGCTGCCGAAGGTCGTGCCGAGCCGCGGCACGCAGTTCCAGAGCGATGCCGAGATCATCGTGCGGGCCGTGCAGACCAAGTATCTTGCCGGCGGCTATCCCGATGCCAAGGCCGCGCTCGACGACGCCGCAAGCCAGATCGCCTCTGCGACCGGCCTGCCGGTCAAGTGAGCGTCGCTTTTCCTTCTCCCCTTGTGGGAGAAGGTGGATTGGCGCCTAGCGCCAAGACGGATGAGGGGTGTTGGACGGATTGCCGTCGTTGCCAAGCTGGAACACCCCTCATCCGGCCGCTTCGCGGCCACCTTCTCCCACAAGGGGAGAAGGCAAGACAGGGCAGCGCCTGCATCGACCATTGGCACTGCTCCAGCAATTCAACACATGATCAAGACCGCGCCCGCTAGGAAGGCGCGACCCGAAACTGGAAGGAGGAGGAACACGATGCGCTACCGCAACGCCACCGCCTATCGCTTCCTCACGCCTTATCTCCTGATCTTCGCCATCTTTTGGATCTGGCCGATCATCAGCTCCTTCCTGATCTCCTTCCAGGCGACCCGCACCGTGCCGTGGCGCTTCGCGCCGACCTTCAACTGGGGCCGCCTGATCGGCGATCCCGCCTTCTTCAACGCGCTGAAGAACACGCTGCTTATCCTCGTCATCCAGGTTCCGGTGATGATCTCGCTGGCGGTCGTGATGGCGGTGCTTTTGAATTCGCCGCTGCTCAAGGCGCGCGGCCTCTACCGCTTTGCGTTCTTCGCCCCCGTCGTGGTCGGCGAGGTCGCCTATTCGGCGGTGTTCCGGCTGATGTTCAGCCTCGATTTCGGCATCGTCAACAAGCTGTTGAGCAGCGTCGGCCTGGAGAAGATCGACTGGTTCTCCAACGTCACGCCGGCCATGGCGCTGATCATGATCGCGGTGACCTGGCGCTGGGCCGGCTACAACGCCATCATCATTCTTGCCGGCCTGCAATCCATTCCCGATGACGTCTACGAGGCCGCCACGCTCGACCGCGTCAGCAAGCTGAAGCAGTTCTTTTACATCACCCTGCCGCTGTTGAAGCCGGTCATCGTCTTTTGCGCCGTGCTGTCGATCATCGGCACCATGCAGCTCTTCACCGAGCCCTTCCTGATCACCGAACGCGGCGGGCCGGGCGGCGGCACCGAAACCCTTGGCCTCCTGCTTTACCGCCAGGGCTTCCGCTCGCTCAATTTCGGCTATGCCTCGGCGATCGCCTACACCATGGCGGGCCTCGCCATCGCCATCACTTTGGTGCAGCTCTGGCTGACGAGGGAGCCGAAATGACCTCGCGCTCGCAAAGGCGGCTTGGACGCAGCATCCTGCTGCATCTCGTCCTGACGCCGCTGGCGCTGATCTGGCTGTTCCCGCTGTGGATGATGGTGGTGTTCTCCACCATGCCCGACAACGGCATCTTCAGCCCCGGCATCGAGCTTCTGCCGCATGACAGCTTCCTCGACAATTTCAACAATCTGCAGCGCGACACCAATTTCGTCGGCGCGATCGGCATCTCGGTCTCGGTGGCGGTGACCTACACCTTTCTCTCGGTGCTGCTGACCTCGATGGCCGGCTGGGCGCTGGCGCGCTACGACTTCCTCGGCAAGGGCGTGGTGGTGGCGATCATCTTCGGCACCATCACGCTTCCCTACGCCGTGGTGCTGATCCCGCAATTCATCATGGTGGCGCGCGACTTCCAGCTCGCCAACACCTGGATCGCGCTGATCGTGCCGCCGCTGTTCAATTCGCTCGGCGTGCTCTTCATGCGCCAGGCCTTTTCGATGATGCCGGCCGAGCTGTTCGACGCGGCGAGGGTCGAAGGCGTGAAGGAATGGCGCATCTTCCTGTTCGTGGCGCTGCCCTTGGCGCGGCCGATGCTGGCGGCCCTCGCCATCATCCTCTTCCTCGCCTCGTGGAACAACTATCTCTGGCCGCTTTTGATCAACAGCCAACCCGGCGCGATGACGGCGCCGGTGGCGCTCGGCACCCTGATCGGCCTGACCAAGGTGTCCTGGGGCGGCATCATGGCCGGCGCCGTCATGCTGACCGTGCCGATGCTGATCGTCTTCGTGCTGCTGCAGCGCCATTTCATCGCCGGCATCGCCGCCGGCGCGGTCAAATAGGATAGGAACGAGATGGCGGCCGTCACCCTCACCAATGTCGTCAAGCGTTTCGGCACCTTCGAGGTCGTCCATGGCGCCAATATCGACATTGCCGACGGGGAGTTCGTCGTCTTCGTCGGCCCGTCGGGATGCGGCAAGTCCACGCTTCTTCGCATGGTCGCCGGGCTGGAGGACATCAGCGGCGGCGAGATCGCCATCGGCGGCAAGGTGGTCAACGATGTCGAGCCGGCCGACCGCGGCATCGCCATGGTGTTCCAGTCTTACGCGCTCTATCCGCACATGACGGTGGAGCAGAATCTGAGCTTCGGCCTGCGCATGAACGGCAATCCGAAGGCCGACACCGAACGGCGGGTCAAGCGCGCCGCCGAAATTCTTTGCATAGACGAGCTGATGCAGCGTCGGCCGAAGCAATTGTCCGGCGGCCAGCGCCAGCGCGTCGCCATCGGCCGCGCCATCGTGCGCGAGCCGAAGGTCTTCCTGTTCGACGAGCCGCTTTCGAATCTCGACGCCGAGCTGCGGGTGCAGATGCGGGTCGAGATCTCGCGCCTGCACAAGGAGCTCGGCGTCACCATGATCTATGTGACGCACGACCAGACCGAGGCGATGACGCTGGCCGACCGCATCGTCGTGCTCAAGGCCGGCAATGTCGAGCAGATCGGCGCCCCGCTCGACCTTTACGACGATCCGGCTAACCGTTTCGTCGCCGGTTTCATCGGTTCCCCGAAGATGAATTTCATCGCGGCGAAGGTCGTCGATTTGTCCAACAGCGCCGCGACCGTCGAGCTCGTCAATCATGGCGGCGCTAGGCTGCGCAAGCCGCTCTGCGGCCCCTTGCCGGCGCCCGGCGCGGAGGTCGTGCTCGGCGTCAGGCCGGAGCATTTCTTCGAGGCCGGCGAGGGCGACTGCGACATTCCGGTGAAGGCTGACGTCGCCGAGCATCTGGGCTCGGTCAGCTATGTCTACGCCGATGCCGGGCCGGAGGAGCTGATCATCGAGCGCGAGGCCAGGCGCCAGCGCGCCGGCAGCGACCACTTCACCGTCTCGATCAAGGCCGAGCGCTCGCTGCTCTTCGACAAGACAGGCGCCAGGATTCGCTGACTTTCCTTTCTGCCCGATCGCGAAGGCGTGGCGGCGACCGCATGGAGAATTCGACATGACATCCGGAAAAATTCGCTGGGGCATTCTCGGACCCGGCAGCATCGCCAAATCCTTTGCCGGCGGCCTGGCGCAGTCGCGCACCGGCGAACTGGTCGCGCTCGGCGCTCGCAATCCCGGCAAGCCGGGCCTTGCCGAGACGTTTCCGGGCGCGCGCATCCTCGACGGCTATGACGCGCTGCTTGCCGACGAGGACGTCGATGCGGTCTATATTTCGATCCCGCATCTAGGCCATGCCGAATGGGCGATCAAGGCGGCAGAAGCCGGCAAGCATGTGCTGTGCGAAAAGCCGCTGGCGCTCACCGCCTTCGAGGCCGACGCCATGATGCATGCGGCGCGAATAGCGGGCACCTTCCTGGGCGAAGCGTTCATGTACCGGCTGCATCCGCAGACGCTGCAGCTGGTCGAGCTGATCAAATCGGGCGCCATCGGCGAGGTCCGCATGATCAAGTCGAGCTTCGGCTTCGCTATGCCGGGCTTCATGCCGGAGCACCGGCTCTACGCCAACGAGCTGGCCGGCGGCGGCATCCTCGACGTCGGCGGCTACCCGGTCTCGATGGCGCGGCTGATTGCCGGCGCCGCGGCGGGAAAGCCTTTCCTCGAGCCGGACAAGGTCGTCGGTGCGGCCCATCTCGGCCAGTCCGGCGTCGATGAATGGGCCTCGGCGCTGCTCCATTTCCCCGGCGGCATCGTCGCCGAGGTCTCGTGCAGCATCTCGCTCAACCAGGACAATGTCCTGCGCATTTTCGGCACCAACGGCCAAATCGAGGTGCCGGACTTCTGGTTCGCCGGTGGCAACCGCGACGTCGGACCGGGCCGGATCGAGGTGATCCGGTCCGGCGGCACGCGCGAGGTGATCAGTGTCAACGAGACCCGCCACCTCTATTCCTTCGAGGTTGACGCCGCCGGCGAGGCGATCCTGGCCGGCCGCCAGGAATTCGCCTGGCCGGGCATGGGCTGGGCCGACAGCCTGGGCACGCTGCGCGTTCTCGACAAATGGCGCGCCGCCGTCGGGCTGGAGTACGAGATCGAAAAGCCGGCTAAGCGCGTCAACACCATCTCCGGCCGGCCGCTCGGCGCCAACGGCACCGCCATCGGCAAACGCGCGATTCCCGGCCTGCCGAAGCCCGTCTCGCGGCTGGCGCTCGGCTTCGAGGATTTCCGCACCTTCTCCTCGGGCTCGATCCTGCTCGACGCCTATTTCGAAGCCGGCGGCAACCTGTTCGACACCGGCTTCGTCTATGGCGCCGGCTACACCGAGACGCTGCTCGGGCAATGGCTGAGCAATCGCGGCGTGCGCCAGCAGTCGGTCATCATCGCCAAGGGCGCGCACACGCCGCTCTGCTATCCCGATGTGATCGGCAAGCAGCTTGCCCAGTCGCTCGACCGGCTGCAGACCGACCATGTCGACATTTATTTCATGCATCGCGACAATCCGGACGTGCCGGTCGGCGAGTTCGTCGATGCCATGGACCGCGAGGTCAAGGCCGGCCGCATCCGCGGCCTGTTCGGCGGCTCCAACTGGACGATGGAGCGTATGGACGCGGCGATCGCCTATGCCGAACGCACCGGCAAGCAGAAGCCGGGCGCGCTTTCCAACAATTTTTCGCTGGCCGAGATGCTGGAGCCGATCTGGGCCGGCTGCATCACCTCTTCCACCGACGATTGGAAAGCTTGGCTGACGGCGCGGCAGATGCCCAACTTCGCCTGGTCGAGCCAGGGCCGCGGCTTCTTCACCGACCGCGCCGGCCGCGACCGCACCGACAATGAAGAGCTGGTGCGGGTCTGGTATTCGGAAAAGAACTTCGGCCGCCGCGACCGCGCCATCGAACTTGCAAGCAGGCTCGGCAAAAGCCCGATCCATGTCGCGCTCGCCTATGTCCTGGCGCAGCCTTTCCCGTCCGTTCCGCTGATCGGCCCGCGCACGCTGGATGAGCTGGAGGACAGCCTCAAGGCGCTGGATATTGCGCTGTCGCCGGACGATCTGGAGTGGCTGGACAACGGGCCGGAGAGACGGAGGGCGTAGCGCCAATCTCCCCCCTCGAGGGGGAGATGGCCGCAAAGCGGCCAGAGGGGGTCGGTCCGACTGGGCTCGGCCTGCTGCGGCAGATGGAGTTGGCGCTCCACGCGAGGCGACCTCCTCTGGCCTGCCGGCCATCTCCCTCACTTGGGGGGAGATTGGCAGTTTCGCTGCCCTCACCGATCAACCCGCGTCGACAAGATGATCGACGACGACGTCCGCTCTACTCCCTCCATTGCCCCGATCTGATCGAGCAGCGCGTCGAGATCGCGGATCGACGGCGCGTCGACGATGACGATCATGTCGAAATTGCCGCTCACCGAATGCACCGTCCGGACCGGCGGCATCGCCTCCAGGCTACGCACCACCTTGTCGGCGAGTTTCGGCGTGACGGTGAGCAGCACATGCGCCTTGACCAGACCCTGCTCATAGTCGGGCGACAGCCTGACGCCGTAGCCGGCGATGATGCCGCGCTGCTCCAGCCGCTCGATCCGGCTCTGCACCGTGGTGCGCGACACGCCGAGCTTTCTCGCCAGCTCGGCGGTGGAGGCGCGCGCGTTGGCGCGCAGCAGCGTCAGCAGGGCCTGTTCAGCTTCACTGATCATTTCGACGAAACCCTTCGGCAAATTGCGCTATGTTCAGCTTCACTTTGCCAGATTCCGAGCTTCCTTTCGACAGGCAAGCTGCGATGATTCCTGCCAATTCGAACTGGCAGGGGTATCGTCATGAAAAACATTGTTGTCGTCGGCGCCGGCAAGATCGGCTCGACCATCGCTGAAATGCTTACCACCACGGGAGACTACCGCGTCACGGTGGTCGACCGCTCGGCGGCCCAGCTCGCCGCAGCCGAATTGCCGGCCGGCGTCGAGAGCAAGGAGCTCGACATCGCCGTGCCCGGCGCGCTTGAGGCAGCGCTTGCCGGCAAATTCGCCGTGCTGAGCGCCGCGCCCTTCCACCTCACCACCCGCATCGCCGAGGCTGCGGCGAAGGCGGGCGTGCATTATCTCGACCTCACCGAGGACGTCGCCAGCACCCGTCGGGTCAAGGAGCTGGCGCGCGAGGGCAAGAGCGCCTTCATCCCGCAATGCGGCCTAGCGCCGGGCTTCATTTCGATCGTCGCCAACGATCTGGCCAGCCGCTTCGACACGCTGGAAAGCGTGCGCATGCGCGTCGGCGCGCTGCCGCAATATCCGTCGAACGCTTTGAACTACAACCTCACCTGGAGCACCGACGGCGTCATCAACGAATATTGCGAGCCTTGCGAGGCGATCGTCGAGGGCGAGCTGGTCGAGGTGCCCCCGCTGGAGGAGCGCGAGGAATTCTCGCTCGACGGCGTCACCTACGAGGCCTTCAACACCTCCGGCGGACTCGGCACTCTGGCCGAGACGCTGAAAGGCAAGGTGCGGACGCTGAACTACCGCACCATCCGCTATCCCGGTCATGCCGCCATCATGAAGGCGCTGCTCAACGACCTCGGGCTGCGCCACCGCCGCGACGTGCTGAAGGACATTTTCGAGAGCGCCCTACCGGCGACGCTGCAGGATGTCGTCATCGTCTTCGTCACCGTCTCGGGCCGCCGCAACGGCCGCCTGCTGCAGGAGACCTACGCCAACAAGATCTATTCGCACCGCGTCGGCAACGTCGTGCGCAGCGCCATCCAGATCACCACCGCCTCCGGCATCTGCGCCGTGCTCGACATGCTGGCCGACGGCACGCTGCCGGCGAAAGGTTTCGTCCGGCAGGAAGACATCGCGCTCGACGCATTTCTGGCCAACCGCTTCGGCCGCGCCTACGCCCAGCACGAGACGGCGAGCCGCCTGGCGGGCTGAGCTTTGTGATCTCCCCCCTTGAGGGGGAGATGTCGCCAAAGGCGACAGAGGGGGGTCCTCTCAACCAGTGCAGCGCATGTGAAAGCCAGAGACGGAAGTCGGCGCTTCACGCGCGGCGACCCCCTCTGGCCTGCCGGCCATCTCCCCCTCAAGGGGGGGAGATCCCGCTCCCTCTAAACATGCAGCGCGTGCCCGAGCGCCTTCAGCGCCGCTTCCTGGAAGCCCTCGCCCTGGGTCGGATGCGCATGAATGGTGCCTGCTATATCCTCCAGCCGCGCGCCCATTTCGAGCGCAAGGCCAAAGGCCGCGGCCAATTCCGAAACGCCCTGCCCGACCGCCTGGATGCCCAGCACCAGATGGTTGTCCGCGCGGGCGACGATGCGCACGAACCCGTCCTCGCCTTGCCTGGTCATGGCGCGGCCGTTGGCTGCGAACGGAAAATGTCCGATCTTGATCTCGCCGGCGAGCGCCTTCGCCTCGTCCGGCGACAGGCCGGCGGTGACCAGCTCGGGATCGGTGAAGCAGATCGCCGGGATCGCGCGCTTGTCCCAGCCTCGTTTGTGGCCGGCGACGATCTCGGCCACCATCTCGCCCTGCGCCATCGCCCGGTGCGCCAGCATCGGCTCTCCGGTGACATCGCCGATAGCGTAGATGCCCCGCATCGAGGTGCGGCACTGGTCGTCGATGCGGATGAATTTTCCGACCATGTCGAGGTCGATCTGCTCCAGCCCCCAGCCCTCGGTGAGCGGCTTGCGCCCCACCGTGACCAGGACCCTGTCGGCGGCGATCTTGGCGTTCTTGCCATCTGCCGTCTCGACCATAAGCGCATCGCCCTTGGTCGACAGCCCCTTGGCCTTGGCACCCAGCATCACCTCGATGCCGAGCTCGCCGAGCCGCTTCAGCACCGGCCGCGTCAGCTCGGCATCATATTGCGCAAGCACGCGCGGCAGGGCTTCGACCACGGCGACCTTGGCGCCCATCTTGGCGAAGGCCATGCCGAGCTCGAGCCCGATATAGCCGCCGCCGACGACGGCGAGCTTGTCCGGCACCTCGCTCAGCGCCAGCGCTTCGGTCGACGAGATGACCGGGCCGCCGAAGGGCAGGAACGGCAGTTCGGCCGGCACCGAGCCGCTGGCGATCACCACCGCCTCGGCGCGGATCACCTGGCTTCCCGTCTCGGTCTCGACCTCGACGGTCTTGCCGTCGCGGAACGTCGCCCAGCCCTGCACGGTCTTGACCTTGGCTTTCTTCAGCAGGCCAGCGACGCCGCTGTTCAGCCGGCTAACGACGCCGTCCTTCCATGCGACCGTCTTGGTCAGGTCGAGCGTCGGCGGGGCGACCGCGATGCCGAGCGGCCCCTTGCCGCCGGCCATGTGCGCGATCTTCTCGAACTCTTCCGCCGCATGGATCAGCGCCTTGGACGGGATGCAGCCGACATTGAGGCAGGTGCCGCCCGGCTTGCCGAACTCGACGATCACCGTGTCGACGCCGAGCTGCCCGGCGCGGATGGCGCAGACATAGCCGCCCGGACCGGCGCCGATGACGAGCAGCTTGCAGGAGATCTCTTTCATGGGCTTCTCGTTGCTGAGCACGGGGATTTTGGCAGAGGGTTAGGGCCTGGCGAACGCAGACCGTGGCGATTGGCCGATATCCGTGGAATCTCGTGATCCTGGGGCGGAGCAAGGAGCGTAGTGACGCGCGTAGACCCCAGGATCCATGCCGTGACGTGAAGGCGTTGCAACGCTCCAGAATTCTGGTCCGCCGCGCCCTTCGGGCGAGGTCGCGGCATCGATCCTCGGGTCAAGCCCGAGGATGACGAGGGGGCAACGTCGTCCGTATCCATACGACTATTCCACGAAGATCAGCGCCGGCGTCTCAAGCAACGCCTTGATCCGCTGCACGAAAACCGCGGCGTCCCAGCCGTCGATGACCCGATGGTCGAAGCTGGACGACAGATTCATCATCTTGCGCGGAAGGAACTGCGCGCCGTCCCATACCGGCCGAACCATGATCTTGTTGACGCCGACGATCGCCACTTCCGGATAATTGATGACCGGCGTGGTCGCCACGCCGCCCATCGCCCCGAGCGAGGTGATGGTGATGGTCGAGCCGGAAAGCTCATCGCGCGTCGCCGTGCCGGACTTGGCCGCGTCGGCAAGCCGGTTGATCTCGGCGGCGCTTTCCCAGAGGTCGCGCGCCTCGGCATGCTTGACCACCGGCACGACGAGCCCGGTCGGCGTCTGGGCGGCGATGCCGACATGGATGCCCGCGTGTTGGTGAATAACGCCGGCCTCGTCGTCGAACAGCGCGTTGAGGTTCGGCTGATCGGCGATCGCCTTGACCATTGCCCGCATCAGGAACGGCAGCAGCGTCAGCTTCGGCCGGTCTTGCCGCTTCTCTTTGTTGAGCGCGGCGCGCAGTTCTTCCAGCGCCGTGACGTCGATCTCCTCGACATAGGTGATATGGGGAATGTGCGACTTTGCCAGCGCCATCTTCTCGGCGATCTTGCGCCGCAGCCCGACGACCTTGATGTCCTCGATGCCCTCCTTGCGGGCAAGGCCGGTGGCGCGGGCAAGCTGCGGGCCGCGCGCCAGGAAGGCCTCGATGTCCTCATGGCTGATGCGCCCGGCCGGACCGCTGCCTGCAACCTGGCGCAGATCGATGCCGGCTTCCTTGGCGCGCAGTCGGACGGCAGGAGAAGCCAGCGGCTTTTCGCCTTCCGCGCGCGGCGCGCCGATGACGGACGCCGGGCGCCCAGCCTTCGGTGCCGCGACGGAAGGCTGGGCCGGGATCTGTGCCGGTTTCGGCGCCGCTTTCGAGGCGTCCGACAGCGGTTGGGACTTTGCCTCCACGGGCTCGGCCGGCGCTTCTGCCTTCGGCGCGGCCTTGGCACCGCTGCCTGCTTTCACATTGCCTTCGCCGGCTATTTTAAGCCGCACGATCGGCGAGCCGATCGCCACCGTGTCGCCGATCTCGGCGCCAAGCCAGAGGATCTCGCCATCGACCGGCGAGGGGATCTCGACCGTCGCCTTGTCGGTCATGACGGCCGCCAGCACCGCATCCTCGCGCACCAGGTCGCCGATCTTGACATGCCATTCGACAAGCTCGGCCTCGGCGACGCCTTCGCCGACATCGGGAAGCTTGATGACATATTCGCCCATCGTCCGGCCCCCCTCAGGCTTCCATGGTCTCGACGAGCGCGCGCCCGACCCGCGCGGGGCCGGGGAAATACTCCCACTCCTGCGCATGCGGATAGGGCGTGTCCCAGCCGGCGACCCGCGCCACCGGCGCCTCCAGATGGTAGAAGCAGTTCTCCTGCACCAGCGCCGCGAGCTCGGCGCCGAAGCCGGAGGTCAGCGTCGCCTCATGCACGACGACGCAGCGCCCGGTCTTCTTCACCGAGGCGACGATCGTGTCGAGGTCGAGCGGCAGGAGCGTCCTGAGGTCGATGATTTCGGCATCGATGCCGGTTTCCGCGGCCGCGGCCTGCGCGACATAGACCATGGTGCCATAGGCGAGCACGGTGACCGCCGAGCCTTGCCGGCGGATCGCCGCCTTGCCGAGCGGTATGGTGTAATGGCCATCCGCCACCTCGCCGAGCTCGTGCTTCGACCAAGGCGTCACCGGGTTGTCGTGATGGCCGTCGAAGGGGCCGTTGTAGAGCCGCTTCGGTTCCAGGAAGATGACCGGGTCCGGATCCTCAATCGCGGCGATCAATAGCCCCTTGGCGTCATGCGGGTTGGACGGCACCACCGTCTTGAGGCCGGAGACATGCGTGAACAGCGCTTCCGGGCTCTGGCTGTGCGTCTGGCCGCCGAAGATGCCACCGCCGGTCGGCATCCTGACGACGATCGGGCAGGTGAAATCGTTGTTGGAGCGATAGCGCAGCCGCGCCGCCTCCGAGACGATCTGGTCGTAAGCCGGATAGACATAGTCGGCGAACTGCACCTCGACGCAGGGCCTCAGCCCATAGGCGGCCATGCCGATCGCCGAGCCGACAATGCCGGATTCGCTGATCGGCGCATCGAAGCAGCGGTTCTTGCCGTATTTGGCCTGCAGGCCCTGCGTGCAGCGGAACACGCCGCCGAAAAAGCCGACATCCTCGCCATAGACGATGACGCGCTCGTCGCGAGCCATCGAGACATCCATGGCGTCGCGGATCGCCTCGATCATGGTGCGTCTGGGCATCGATCAGACCCCTGCCTGCTGGCGTTGGCGCCTGAGATGCGGCGGCGTCTCGGCATAGACGCCTTCGAACATGTCGCGCGTCGACGGCTTGCCGCCGGCATGCAGCGTGCCGTGGCTTTCGGCTTCCTTCTGCGCCGCGATCACGGTTTCGAGGATCTCGGCTTCCGCCTGGATGTGGCGCTGTTCCGTCCAGACTTGCTTGTGGATGAGATGGTTCTTCAGCCGGATGATCGGGTCGCCGAGCGGCCAGGCGTCCGATTCCGCCTTCGGCCGGTAGGCCGACGGATCGTCCGAGCTCGAATGCGCGCCGACGCGATAGGTGACATATTCGACCAGGGTCGGCCCGAGATTGCGACGCGCCCGCTCG
The DNA here is from genome assembly GCF_029625865.1 of Mesorhizobium sp. WSM4887. NCBI lineage: Bacteria > Pseudomonadati > Pseudomonadota > Alphaproteobacteria > Hyphomicrobiales > Phyllobacteriaceae > Mesorhizobium > Mesorhizobium sp. WSM4887. The sequence continues at coordinate 103,258 of NZ_JARTVP010000008.1, read as the reverse complement.
ATCGCCCATTTGGCTACCGCATGGACGGCGAGATAGTCGTTGCCGTCGACCCGCAGCGACGGGATGCCGAAACCGAGACCGCGCGCGGCGAAAGTGCCCGAGCCGCCGCGGGCAATGCCCTGGAAGGTGGAGATGGCCCACTGGTTGTTGACGACATTGAGCACGACCGGGGCCTTGTAGGTCGAGGCGAAGACCAGCGCCGCATGGAAATCGGACTCCGCGGTCGAGCCGTCGCCGATCCAGGCCGCGGCGATGCGGGAATCGTTGGAGATCGCCGAGGCCATCGCCCAGCCGACCGCCTGGATGTACTGCGTCGCCAGATTGCCGGAGATCGAGAAGAAGCCGTGCTCCTTCGAGGAGTACATGATCGGCAGCTGCCGGCCCTTCAGCGGATCGGCCTCGTTGGAATAGATCTGGTTCATCATCGCAACCATCGGATAGCCGTCGGCGATGAGCAGGCCAGCTTGCCGATAGGTCGGGAAATTCATGTCGCCAGGCTTGAGTGCCTTGCGGAAAGCGCAGCTCACCGCCTCTTCACCCAGATGCTGCATGTAGAAGGAAGTCTTGCCCTGGCGCTGCGCCATCTGCATGCGCGCATCGAAGGTCCTGAGCGTCATCATATGGCGCAGGCCTTCGAGCAGATCCTCGTCGGTGAGCAGCCCGGCCCATGGCCCGGCGGCTTCGCCGGCGCGGTTAAGCACGCGGATGATGGAGAAGGCCATCTCGCGGATGGTGCGCGGATCGACATCGACCTCCGGCCGCGGCACCGAACCGGCCTTGGGAATGGTCACATTCGAGAAGTCGGGCGTGCCGCCCGGCCGAACCTCGGGCTCGGGGACATGAAAGCGCAACATTCCAGCATCGGCCATGACCTTCGTCCTCCAATGTTGCCGGTGCGATACTTGCACATCCGCGCCGCCATTTCATCGGGCGAGATGGCGGCCGTCCTCCCGGTCATCAGCCTCGTCGAGCCGATGCGGCACATGGCCGACAAGATGCAGATATGGCGCCGAAATTTCTTGTCGATGTTTGCAAGCGTCGCGCAATTTGGCGGAAGTTTGCGGAGCGTTTGCCGCCACAAAAGACAATCAAGGCATGCGCGCCGGCCGACGCAGCTAATCTCCACCCTCGTGGGGAGTTGCTCGGCAGGGCAGAGGGGCGTGACAGACTCTGCTTCAGGGTCGTCATTCCAGGGCGGAGCAAGGAGCGGAGCGACGCGCGCAGACCCTGGAATCCATGCCGCGACGTTGACGTGTTGCGGCGGTTGGAGAATATTCTGCACCCCGGCGCTCCCCGGCAAAAGTCACGGCATGGATCCTCGGGTCAAGCCCGAGGATGACGAAGAGAGGCCGGCCGCTTCTCCGTTCACTCCGTCTCCGCCTCATGCTAACTCACCCCGCATGGCACAGAAGAAGGGATACGAGGTCGATTCGTGGCTGGCGCGGCCGGACCTGGCCATGGCCATCGTCCTGCTTTACGGCCCCGATCGCGGCCTGGTCGCCGAGCGGGCCAAGACCTTCGCGTTGAAGACCGGGCTGCCGCTCGACGATCCTTTCTCCGTGGTTAAGCTGGATGGCGCGGAAGTCGATCGCGACGAAGGCCGTCTGCTCGACGAGGCGCGCACCGTGCCGATGTTTTCCGACCGGCGGCTGCTTTGGGTCCGCAACGCCAGCGGCCAGAAGGCGCTGGCCGACGACATCAAGGCGCTGACGGCGGAGCCGGCGCCGGATGCTCTCATCCTCATCGAGGCGGGCGACCTGAAGAAGGGCACTGGCCTGCGGGCCATCGTCGAGGCAGCCGGCAACGCCATCGCCTTGCCCTGCTACGCCGACGAGGCCCGCGATCTCGACTCGGTGATCGACGACGAGCTGCGCAAGGCCGGCATGTCGATGACGCTCGACGCCCGCCAGGCGCTGCGCCGCAATCTCGGCGGCGACCGTCTGGCCTCGCGCGGCGAGATCGACAAGCTGGTGCTCTACGCCCATGGCAAGAAGGAGATCGACCTCGACGACGTCAACGCCTTGTCCGGCGATGTCTCCGGCGCCTCCTTCGACGGTGCGGTCGACGCCATGCTCGACGGCAAGGTCGGAGATTTCGACATTGCCTTCACCCGGCATTGTGCGTCCGGCGGCCATCCTTTCCTGGTGCTGTCCTCGGCGATGCGGCAATTGCAGGCGATCCAGGTCATGCGCGGCCAGATGGAATCCGGCGGCCGCAACGCCGCCTCTGTCGTAGCGGGAGCGCGTCCACCGGTCTTCTTCTCGCGCCGCAAGCTGGTGGAAAAGACGCTCGAGCGCTGGAACAGCGAAGCCCTCGGCCGCGCGCTGATCCGGCTGCAGGCAGCTGTGCTGCAAACGCGCAAGCGGCCCGACCTGTCGGAGGCGCTAGCCCGTCAGGCGCTGCTCGGCATCGCGGTGGAAAGCGCGAGATTGGCGCAGAGGTAGGCGATCAGCCCTCCCCCTGTGAGGCGATTGGCCGGCGCCTCGGCTTTCGCCTATCGCGGGCGCCGCAAAAAAGAAGAGGCCAACGCAGCGGCCGGCCCTTGTTGTGCCTATCACCAATATATCAGCCTAGATCTAATCTTAAGCCAGAACTTTATTAGTCGGCTAATTTCATGTAATTCAGCTACTTATCGGTCGTCCTTCAGCCGCCGGCACAACTCATCGAGCTGATCCAGCGACCGGTAGTCGACCCGCAGCGTGCCGCCCTTGGCCTTATGCTCGATCGAGACAATCATGCCGATCGTGTCGGTCATCAGCTTTTCCAAGGCCAGCGTGTCGGGATCCTTTTCCGGCGCGCTCGGCGCGGACCTTACTTTGGCGGGTGTCGGTCCCGCGGGCATTTGCGCCAACGCCTCGGCCTGGCGCACCGAAAGCCCCTCCTCGACGATGCGCTTGGCGAGCCCCGCCGGATCGCCGGCTGTGACCAGCGTGCGGGCATGGCCGGCCGACAACGCGCCGTCGACCAGCATGTCGCGGATGACGTCAGGCAGCTTCAGGAGCCTCAGCGTGTTGGCGACATGACTGCGGCTCTTGCCGATCACCTGGCCGAGATCGGCCTGCGTGTAGCCATGCTCGTCGATCAGCTGCTGATAGCCCTGCGCTTCTTCGACCGGATTGAGATCGGCGCGCTGCACGTTCTCGATGATTGCGAGCTCCAGCGCGGTGCGGTCGTTGACGTCGCGCACGATGAGCGCGATTTCGGTCAGCCCTGCGCGCTGCGCGGCGCGCCAGCGCCGCTCGCCGGCGATGATCTCGTAGCGGCCGGGCTGCGACGGCGAGGGCCGCGCCACCACCGGCTGCACCACGCCATGCTCTCGGATCGACTGGGCGAGGTCGGTGAGTTCGGCGTCGCCGAAATGCCGGCGCGGGTTCTTCGGGTTCGGACTGACGAACTCGATCGGCACCTTGCCATCCGCCGCGACCGCGCTCGGCTTTTCGGGCGCGACGGGACGATCGATCTCGCCGATCAGCGCCGCGAGGCCGCGGCCCAGTCTTTTTCTCGATTGGTCTTCGCTCATTATTCCGTCCAGATCGTTTCGGAGTCGAATCGGCTACTGATTAGTGAAATTCGGCCTGCGCTATTCAGGCGGCGCGCAGCTTGCGCTCGCGGCGGATCACTTCCGAGGCAAGCTGCAGATAGGCCTGGCTGCCGGAACATTTGAGATCGTAAAGGATTGCCGGCTTGCCGTAGGACGGCGCTTCGGAAACGCGCACGTTGCGCGGGATGATCGTCTCGTAGACCTTGTCGCCCATATGCGCGCGCACATCCTGCACCACCTGGTTGGCGAGGTTGTTGCGGCCATCGAACATGGTGAGCACGATGCCCTGGATGGTGAGGTCCGGATTTATCGTGCCGCGCACCTGCTCGACCGTTTCGAGCAATTGGCTAAGGCCTTCCAGCGCGAAGAACTCGCATTGCAGCGGCACCAGAACGGAATCGGCCGCCGCCATTGAATTCAAAGTCAAAAGATTGAGCGACGGCGGGCAGTCGATCAGCACATAGCCGAACGGCGCCGCGCGCGCGGCTGCCGCACGCAGCGCATTGCGCAGGCGCAGCACCCGGTCTGGCGCCGAGGCGATCTCCATTTCGATGCCGAGCAGATCGAGGGTTGAGGGCACGATGGACAAGCCCGGCACCGCCGTCGGCACCGCGGCCGCCTCCAGCTCGAGTTCGCCGGTCAGCACGTCATAGGACGAGACGGTGCGATCCTTGCGTTCGATGCCGAGCCCGGTGCTGGCATTGCCCTGCGGATCGAGGTCGACGATCAGCACGCGCTCCCCGATCGCGGCCAGCGCCGTCGCCAGATTGATCGCCGTGGTCGTCTTGCCGACGCCGCCCTTCTGGTTGGCAACGGTGATGATACGCGGTCCAGTTTTCATGGGTCGATGCCAGTGATTCATTGCGGGGTCGCCGGGTGCAGATCGGTGATTTCCAGAATGACGCCATGAGCGTCCGTCATGCTTGGATGTTCTACCAGATCGAAGGTCCAGCGGTGAGCGCTTTCTTCCACTTCGGCCCGGTAATCCCGGCCTTTGTGAAAAAGCGAACGCGCGCCCTTGGTCAGCCAGGGTGCGGCAAGATCGAGCAGGTCCGGAAGCGCCGTCAATGCCCGCGCGGTAACGACTTCCGGTGCAGAAACAAGTGGATAGCTGTCATCGATGCGTCGCGCCAGCACGCGCGCCGGTAGGCCGAATTGGCCGACGACCGATTGCAGGAACGACGCCTTCTTGCGGTTGCTTTCAACCAGATCGATCGTGGCGCCCGGCCGCTCTGCAAGCAGAAAACCGAGTACCAATCCGGGAAAGCCGCCGCCCGAGCCGAGGTCGACCCAGCGCATTGCGGTCGGCGCGATTCGCGCAAGCTGGGCGCTGTCCAGGATGTGGCGGCGCCAGACGTCGTCTAGCGTCGATGGCGCCGCCAGATTGATGCTGCGGTTCCATTTTTGAAAATGCCGCTCGAAGGCCTGCAGCCGCTCGAATGTTTCACGTGAAACCGGACCCGCTGCCTTCTGCAGGTCCGCCCAGGCATCGCCACTCACGCGACCGACCTTCGTGCAGCCAGCTCGGCATTGCGAACATGCGCGACAATGATCGCCAGAGCCGCTGGCGTCATGCCTTCCATGCGCTGCGCGTCGGCAATCGAGCGCGGCCGGCGTGCCTTCATCTTCTGCTTCAGCTCATTGGAAAGGCCTGGCACGTCGGCGAAGTCGATGGTCTCCGGAATGAGCCGCGATTCCTCGTGCCTGATCTGCGCCACGTCAGCCTGTTGGCGCTCGAGATAGACGGAATATTTCGCCTCGATCTCAAGCCGCTCTGCCGTGTTGGGGTCGAGTTCGCCAAACCGTGGCTCGATCCGCGTCAGCCAGACCATGTCGACGCCGGGATAGGCGAGAAGGTCGTAGGCGGAACGCCGAACGCCGTCCCGGTTGATCTCCAGTCCATGCCGCGCGGCTTCATTGGGCGTGAAGGCGATCGACTTTGCCAGCGCGCGCGCAGCGTCGAGCTTCACACTGATCGCGCCGAAACGTTGCATCCGCTCGGAGGAGACGATCCCCAAGCGGTCGGCCAGCGGCGTCAGCCGCTCGTCGGCATTGTCGGCGCGCAGCGAAAGCCGGAACTCCGCCCGCGAAGTGAACATGCGATAGGGTTCGGCGATGCCGCGGCTGGTGAGGTCGTCGATCATCACGCCGACATAGGCTTCGGTGCGGCTGAGCACGAACGGCTCGCCTGACGATGCCCTGCGCGCGGCGTTGATGCCGGCAAGCAGGCCTTGCGCGCCGGCCTCCTCGTAGCCGGTGGTGCCGTTGATCTGCCCCGCCAAAAAAAGCCCGGCGACGCGTTTCGTCTCCAGCGTCGGCTTGAGCTCGCGCGGGTCAACATGGTCATATTCGATGGCGTATCCCGGCTGCAGCATCGTCGCCCGTTCCAGGCCGGGGATCGTCTTCAACATGTCGAGTTGCACCTCTTCCGGCAGCGAGGTCGAGATGCCGTTCGGATAGACGGTGTCGTCGTCGAGGCCCTCCGGCTCGAGGAAGATCTGGTGACCCTCGCGGTCGCCGAACTTGACGATCTTGTCCTCGATAGAGGGACAGTAGCGCGGCCCAACGCCTTCGATCGAGCCGGAATACATCGCCGAACGCTTCAAATTGAGGCGAATCAACTCATGTGTCGCCTGCGTAGTGCGTGTGATACCGCAGTTGATCTGCGGGTTCGCGATGCGGTCTGTCATCAGCGAGAACGGCACCGGCTGATCGTCTGCGGCCTGGCGTTCCAGCGAGGCCCAATCGATGGTGCGGCCGTCGAGGCGAGGGGGCGTCCCGGTCTTCAGCCGCCCGAGCTTGAAACCGGCCCGCGCCATCGTCGCCGAGAGCCCATGGCTCGCCTGCTCGTTCATCCGGCCGGCGACGATCTTCTTCTCTCCTATATGGATCAGCCCGCGCAGGAACGTGCCGGTCGTCAGCACCACGGCGCCGCAGGCGAACCGCCTGTCACCGGAGACCAGCACGGCCGCAACCCGACCGTCCTCGATCTCGAAGTCCAGGACTTCGCCTTCCACCACGTCGAGATTGGCCTGCTCGCGGATCGCCGCCTGCATGGCAAGACGATAGAGCTTGCGGTCGGCCTGGGTCCGCGGCCCACGCACCGCTGGGCCCTTGCGGCGGTTCAGCAGGCGGAATTGGATGCCGGCGGCGTCCGCGATGCGGGCCATCAACCCGTCCATGGCGTCGATCTCGCGCACGAGATGACCCTTGCCGAGGCCACCGATGGCCGGATTGCAGGACATGACGCCGATCGTCTCGAAGCGCAGCGTCACCAGCGCCGTCCTGGCGCCAGCGCGCGCAGCCGCGCCCGCCGCTTCGCATCCGGCATGGCCGCCGCCCACCACCACCACGTCATAGTGATTGGTCATTGCAAGAATCCGTTTCAGAGATGCTTCGACACATGTCCCCGCCAGCCTCCGCTGTCAAGGATGCAGTCCGTTGCGGAGGTGATCGCCGGGGATGGGGCTGCGTGCCAGTGGTCTGCCTGTCCGACTTCGTCCGCATAGAAGGGAGGCGCCTATCCCACGGACGATTTTTCACTTCTCAAGCGCTGCGAATCAGCGCTGTTGCTTTAGTGGCCAGCCGTCCTTGCCTTCTACGAGGCAGGCAGTGAGGAGCAGCGCCGTTTGGCCCTTGATCTATTGGCACGCCACGCGTCTGGAGCCGGACTCGTTTCACGTGAAACACCATCCGCCACATCCTGTCGCTGTTTCACGTGAATCATCCGCCCGCAACCGCCCCGCGTTTCACGTGAATCACTTGCCGATGCAGAACTGCGAAAAGATGACGTCGAGCATATCCTCGACATCGACGGCGCCGATAATACGCCCAAGCCGGTCCGTGGCCACCCGCAACTCTTCCGCGCGCAGCTCCAGGCTTTGCCCCGACAGCGCCGCCGAGAGAAAATCCTTCGCCTCCTTCAGCAGCTCGACATGGCGGAGCCTCGACGGCAAGATCTCACCGGCCCCTCCGACTGCGGCAGCGGCGCGACCCGCAATCTCGTCCAGCAGTTCCGAAATTCCGGTACCTTCCTTGGAAGAGATGGCCAAATCATAGGCCCCTCTGCGCGCTCCCATGAGATCGGTTTTGGTCCCGATGCTCAGGAGCGGAACACCTGTCGGAACCGCGCCGACGGGCTGTGGATGGACCATATCCTCCAGCAGCAAAACCAGGTCGGCGCCACCGGCCTTGGCACGCGCTCGTTCGATGCCGATCGTCTCCACCTTGCCGGCGGCCTCGCGCAGGCCTGCCGTATCGACGACCCGAACTCTCATCCCGTGGAGGTCCAGCACCACCTCCAGCAGGTCGCGCGTGGTGCCCGGCTCGTCGGTGACGATTGCCGCCTCGCGTTGGGCCAGGGCGTTGAACAGACTGGACTTGCCGGCATTCGGCGCGCCGAGGATGACGACCTCGAAGCCATCGCGAATGATCTCGGCCGCCTTGAACCCCTGAATGTGGCGTTCGATCTCGTCGGCCATCGCCGCCACATCGGTCCAGACCGCCTTCGAGACCGAACCCGGCACATCCTCCTCGTCGGCGAAGTCGATTTCCGCCTCGATCATTGCCCGGGCATGGATCAACCGCCGGCGCCACCCCGAATAGAGCTCGCTCTGCGCGCCCTCGGCGTTACGCACGGCAAAGCGCCGCTGCGCCTCCGTCTCGGCATTGACGAGGTCCGCCAGCGCTTCGGTCTCGACCAGATCGAGCTTGCCGTTGAGAAAGGCGCGCCGCGTGAATTCGCCAGGCTCGGCATGTCTGACGCCGGCAAAGCCGGTGAGCGTTTCCAGCATTTTTGCCGCAACGGCGCGGCTGCCGTGAACATGGAACTCCCCAACGTCCTCGCCGGTGAAGCTGCTAGGTCCAGGAAAGAACACGACAAGCCCGTGATCGATGACCGAACCGTCCGCTGCCATCAGCTTGCGCAACGTGGTAAAGCGATCCCTAATACCGCCGCCGGCAATCGTTTCGATCACGAATCGAGTCTTGGGACCGGAGATGCGGATTACGGCGATGCCGGCGGGCAGGCGACCGCTCGACAGCGCTGCGATAGAATCCTTCGAGGTTGCCATTTGCCCGACCTGCCGAACCACCCTAGGTATCTTCTTTCAGGCGCCGTTCCGGACGTCAGCCGTAGCTTTCCCGGAATTGCCTGCTCATCAACCAAGCCGAGCCGCTCATTGTGACCTTGCCCGCGCGAAACCTGCTTGCCGAAGAGGCCAGCCCCTATCTGAAGCAGCACAGCGACAATCCCGTGCATTGGCGGGGCTGGTCGCCGGACGCCCTTGCCGAGGCGAAGGAACTCGGACGGCCGATCCTGCTGTCCATCGGCTATGCCGCCTGCCACTGGTGCCATGTCATGGCCCATGAAAGCTTCGAGAACGATGCCGTCGCCGCCGTCATGAACCGCCTCTTCGTCAATATCAAGGTCGATCGCGAGGAGCGCCCGGATATCGACCAGATCTACATGGCGGCACTCCATGCCATGGGCGAGCAGGGCGGCTGGCCGCTGACCATGTTCCTTACGCCCGATGGTAAGCCTTTCTGGGGCGGCACCTATTTTCCGCGCGAGGCGCGCTATGGACGGCCGGGCTTTGTCCAGGTGCTGGAGGCGGTCGACAAGGCCTGGCGCGAGAAGCAAGAGAGCCTCGGCCAAAGCGCCGACGCGCTGACCACCCATGTCGAGCAGCGGCTGGCCGGCGCGAAGGGAAAGGCGGTGCTCGACCGCGGCACGCTTGCCGATCTCGCCGGTCGCATCGAGGGCATGGTCGACGGCGATCTCGGCGGCTTGCGCGGCGCGCCGAAATTCCCCAACGCGCCCTTCATGCACAGTCTGTGGCTGTCCTGGCTGCGCGAGGGCCAGACCGCCCATCGCGACGCCGTGCTCATCAGCCTGGAAAAAATGCTCGCCGGCGGCATCTACGACCATGTCGGCGGCGGTCTCAGCCGTTACTCGACCGATGCCGAATGGCTGGTCCCGCATTTCGAGAAGATGCTTTACGACAACGCCCAGCTCATCCGCATGTGCAATTGGGCCTTCGCGGCAACGGGCAATGAGTTGTTTCGGAAGCGAATCGAGGAAACCGTGGCCTGGCTGCTGCGGGAAATGCGCGTCGAGGGCGGCGCTTTTGCGGCCAGCCTCGATGCCGACAGCGAAGGCGAGGAGGGGTTGTTCTACACCTGGAGCGGGGAAGAGGTTGAAGCCGCACTCGGTGCTGATTCCGCTCGCTTCTTCCAATATTTCGAGTTCGCCGCTCCGCATGGCTGGGAAGGCAAGCCCATCATCCGCCAGAGCGAGGCACAGCAGCGCCAGGGGATCAGCGAGGACGCTCAGCTCGCAGCGCTGAAGGCGAAATTGCTAGCTGCCAGAGAAAATCGCGTCAGGCCCGGCCGCGACGCCAAGGCGCTTACCGATTGGAACGGATTGATGATTGCGGCCCTCGCGGAAGCGGGCCGCTCCTTCGGGCGAGCCGACTGGGTGGACGCCGCCGTCAAGGCCTTCGCCCACATCGTCGAAGCCAGCAAGGACGGCCGCCTGCCGCATTCGATGCTCGGCGACAAGAAGCTTTTCCCGGCGCTGTCGAGCGACTATGCCGCCATGACCAACGCGGCGATCGCGCTGTTCGAGGCAACCGGCAGTTCTGCCTATATGGACCATGCCCGGCAGTTCATCGATCGGCTCGACCGCTGGCATCAGGATCCTGAAAAGACCGGCTATTATCTGACGGCGTCCGACAGCGTCGATGTGCCGATCCGTATCCGCGGCGATGTCGATGAGGCAATCCCCTCCGCCACCGGCCAGATCGTCGAGGCGCTGGTCCGGCTCTCGTCCCTTACCGGCGATCACGATCTTTGGGCAAAGGCATGGACGACAGCCGAACACGCCATGGGTCGCGCCGCGCAGCAAGCCTACGGCCAGGCCGGCATCATCAACGCGTGCGCGCTGGCGCTCGAACCGCTGAAGCTCGTCATCATAGACAAGCTTGATTCCTCAAGCCTTCTTGTTCCGGTGGCGAATCGAAGTTCCGATCCACGCCGGGTCGATGTCGTACTGCCCATCGGTACGGAAGCGAATCAACCGCTTTTGCCGGGCGGCGTGCTGCCGCCGACGGACAAGCCGGGAGCCTGGTTCTGCAGCGGACAGACATGCCTGCCGGCGGTTACGGATGCGGGCGAGTTGGAGAGGCTGTTGCGGCGGGAATAAACAGCTTCGTCTCCTCGGTTTGACCCAGGATCTATGTCGCGGCGCTTCCGACGAATGCGGCGGTGCGGAATTCTGCACCGCCGCAAAGCTCAAAAAACAACGGCATGGACTTAGAGTTCTGCACAGCGTCGCCTCGCTCCTTGCTCCGCCTTGTATGCCGAAGAAAGGACCGGTCCCTCGGCGCCCGATCAGGTATTCATCGAATCGAAGAAATCCGCGTTGGTCTTGGTCTGCTTGAGCTTGTCGATGAGGAATTCGATCGCATCGGTGGTTCCCATCGGCGCAAGGATCCGGCGCAGCACGAAGATCTTCTGCAGATCCGAACGCGGCACCAGAAGGTCCTCCTTGCGGGTCCCGGACTTGAGGATGTCGATCGCCGGGTAGATGCGTTTGTCGGCCACCTTGCGGTCGAGCTGGATTTCACAGTTACCGGTGCCCTTGAACTCTTCGAAAATGACTTCGTCCATGCGGCTGCCGGTGTCGATCAGCGCGGTGGCGATGATGGTCAGCGACCCGCCTTCCTCAATGTTGCGGGCGGCGCCGAAGAAGCGCTTCGGACGCTGCAGCGCGTTGGCGTCGACACCGCCGGTCAACACCTTGCCGGATGACGGCACCACGGTGTTGTAGGCGCGGCCGAGGCGGGTGATCGAATCGAGCAGGATGACGACATCGCGCCCATGCTCGACCAGGCGCTTGGCCTTCTCGATCACCATTTCGGCGACCTGCACATGGCGCGCTGCCGGTTCGTCGAAGGTCGAGGAAATGACTTCGCCCTTGACCGAGCGCTGCATGTCGGTGACTTCCTCCGGACGCTCGTCGATCAGAAGAACGATCAGGTAGCATTCCGGATGATTGGCGGTGATCGAGTGCGCGATGTTCTGCAACAGCACCGTCTTACCGGTGCGCGGCTGAGCGTTGATCAGCGCGCGCTGGCCCTTGCCGATCGGCGCCACCAGGTCGATCACACGCGGCGAGATGTCCTTGGTCGGGGGATTGTCGACCTCCATCTTCAGCCGCGAGGTCGGGTAGAGCGGCGTCAGATTGTCGAAGTGGATCTTGTGCCGGATCTTCTCCGGATCATCGAAATTGATCGTGTTGACCTTGAGCAGCGCGAAATAACGCTCGCCTTCCTTCGGGCTGCGGATCGGCCCTTCGACCGTGTCGCCGGTCTTCAGCGAAAAGCGCCTGATCTGCGACGGTGAAATATAGATATCGTCGGGACCTGGCAGGTAATTGGCGTTGGCCGAGCGCAGGAAGCCGAAACCGTCCTGCAGTACCTCGACCACGCCTTCACCGATGATCTCGACATCCTGGATGGCGAGCTTCTTCAGGATCGCGAACATCAGCTCCTGCTTGCGCATGACGCTGGCGTTCTCCACCTCGAGCGATTCGGCGTAAGCGATCAGCTCCGGCGGCTTCTTATTCTTGAACTCTGCGAGTTTCATTTCTTGCATTAGATGGACTCTGGGTAGGCTTTGGGGAGAAAAAATCGGCTGGATGCGACAAATGCCGGGCGCGGCCGAAAGCGAGAAAGGGGCGGCGCATGACGGGAAGGAAGACCCGTCTTTTATCGTCGGTCGCCTGAAAGAGCAAGCCGCCTTTTGCCGGGTGTGGGGAAGCCTCAGAACGGCTTCACGATGACCAGGATGACGATGACGATCATCAGCAATGTGGGGAGTTCATTGACGATCCGCCAGTGCCTCGCCGGCTTTTCGTTCTTGTCCTCGGCAAATTTTCTCACCGCGCCGGCGAGATAGCCGTGCAGACCCGAAAGCAGCAGCACGGCGAGGATCTTGGCGTGCAGCCAGCCGCCCTGGAAACCGAAGCCCTTCCAGGCGAGCCAAAGCCCGAACACCCAGGTCACGGTCATCGCCGGGTTGATGATGGCGCGCAGCAGCCGGCGCTCCATCACCTTGAAGGTCTCGGACTGCACGGAGCCTTTCTCGGCGTCGACATGATAGACGAAAAGCCGAGGCAGATAGAGCATCCCGGCCATCCAGGCGATGACGGCAATCACATGGATTGCCTTCGCCCAGGGATAGAAGCTGTCCGGCGCCACAAGGAAGAGCAGGGCGGTCAGGACGACCAGCAGGACGATGCCGATCAACATGCGCTTCATCGCCTGGCCGGCGCTGTTCTCGTTGATCGTCTCTGTCATCGATGGCTCCGCACCATTTTCACCATGGCCTCGACATGTGCCACAGGCGTTTCCGGCGTGATGCCGTGGCCGAGATTGAAGATCAGCGGCCCGTTGCCCAGCGTGCGAAGGATGGCGTCGACGCCGTCGGCCAGCGCCCTGCCGCCGGCAACCAGGCGAAGCGGATCGAGATTGCCCTGCACCGCGCCTTCGCTTTGCAATTCCTTTGCCATCGACAGCGGCACGGTCCAGTCGAGCCCGAGCCCGGTGATCCCGGTCTTCTTCCTGTAATCGCGATAGCGCTCGCCGGCGCCCTTGGGAAATCCGATCACCGGAACATCCGGACGCGCGGCCTCCACTTGCCGGACAATCTCGGCAACGGGCTCGACACAAAACGCCTCAAAGGACGCTTCATCGAGAACGCCCGACCAGGAGTCGAAAATCTGCACCACATCGGCGCCGGCGTCGATCTGGCGGATGAGATAGGCGGCCGAATGGTCGGCCAGTATCTTCAGGAGCCGTGCAAGGGCCTCCGGCTCGCGATAGGCGAAAAGCCTGGCCGGTCCCTGGTCCGGCGTGCCATGGCCGGCAATCATATAGGTCGCCACCGTCCAGGGCGCGCCGCAGAAGCCGATCAAGGTCGTTTCCACCGGAAGCTTCGCACGCAGACGGCGGACGGTTTCGTAGACCGGTTCGAGATTCACGTGAAACGTTTCGCCGTCCAGGCCCTCGATTTCGGCCACCGCAATCGGCTTGAGGATCGGCCCGTGTCCCTCTTCGAAGCGGACATCTCTTCCCAGCGCATCGGGCACAACCAGGATGTCGGAGAACAGGATCGAAGCATCGAAGCCGAAGCGCTCGATCGGCTGCAGCGTCACCTCGACGGCAAGATCCGGGTCATAGCAGAGATCGAGGAAAGAACCGGCCCGCTTCCGGGTCTCGCGATACTCCGGCAGATAACGCCCTGCCTGACGCATCATCCAGAGCGGCGGCGGTGAAACCGTCTCGCCCTTGAGGACGTCCAGCACGATCCGTTTCCCAGCCATCCAGTGCTCGCCCTCTCCAGGTCTCTTAAATCAAATATCTATTTTAAAAGAGTCTTCTGATTCTAAGAGTCTGTTGGTTGTGGTGGTTGTGACCTGTCCCGCCTGCCGCTCGAAAAGGCCAGTCAGCATATTGTCGCGCAGCCGCTTTCTCAATTTGGAGCGATCTGGGGACGAACTGGATTCAGGCTTTCGAGTCAGCGCCTTGGCTCTTCTGCTGCGGACCTCGAGCTGTGGATGATATCGGCCAAGAAAAGTTGGTCCCCGGTTTTGTCCCCAGCGCCCCGACAAAGCCTACAGCGGGGCGAATTGTGGACAAGGTGGCATCTGATACAGTCGCCTTCGACGTCACGACCTTTCTGTCCAACCTTGTCCACATCTGCCCACAGTCTGGAACCAACTCTTGTGAACAAACCCCAGAGCTTCTTCCATCTGCATCTGATTTCCGACGCCACCGGCGAGACGCTGCTGGCGGCAGGCCGCGCCGCCTCCGCGCAATATAAGGACGCGCGCGCCATCGAGCACATCTATCCGCTGATCCGCACGGAAAAGCAGGTCGCCAAGGTGTTCGAGGATATCGAGGAGGAGCCCGGCATCATTCTCTACACCGTCGTCGACCAGAAGCTCGCGCGCAGCATCGACGAGCGCTGCGCCGCCATGGGCCTGCCCTGCGTCTCGGTGCTGGAGCCCGTGCTCAGCGTCTTCCAGTCCTATCTCGGCACGCCGGCCGGCCGGCGCGTCGGCGCCCAGCATGTGCTCGACGCCGAATATTTCCGCCGCATCGATGCGCTGAACTTCACCATGGAGCATGACGACGGCCAGTTGCCGGCCAACATGGACGATGCCGATGTCGTGCTGATCGGCATCTCGCGCACCTCCAAGACGCCGACGAGCATCTATCTCGCCAATCGCGGAATCAAGACCGCCAACATTCCGATCGTGCTCGGCGTGCCGCTGCCGGAAAGCCTGATCAACGCCAGGACGCCGCTGATCGTCGGCCTCGTCGCCACGGCCGAGCGCATCTCGCATGTCCGCCAGAACCGCATCCTCGGCAACAGCAACAACTACGTGCCGACCGACTATGTCGACCGCGCCGCCATCGCCGAGGAGCTCGCCTATGCGCGTCAGCTCTGCACCAGGCATGGCTGGCCGATGATCGACGTCAGCCGGCGCTCGATCGAGGAAACCGCGGCGGCGATCGTTGCCCTGCGGGGCAAGACGCGCTAGGGCAGGCGATATAAGTGATCGCAACCGTTGGTGAACCAGTATGGCCGGCAAAATCGTCCTCGCTTCGGGCAGCCCGTTCCGCAAGGCAATGCTTATCAATGCCGGGCTCGACATCGAGGCGGTGCCGGCAGACGTCGACGAGCGCGCGCTCGAGGCGCCCTTGCAGGACAGCGGCGTGTCTCCCGAGGATGTCGCTTCGATCCTTGCCGAAGCCAAGGCGACCGAGGTCTGCGAGCGCCGGCCGGGCGCGCTGGTGCTCGGTTGCGACCAGACGCTGTCGCTTGGCGACGAAATCTTCCACAAGCCGGCCGATATGGAAGGGGCGCGGAGGCATCTCCTGGCCTTGTCGGGCAAGACCCATCAGCTGAACAGCGCCGCCGTGCTCTGCCGCGATGGCGAAGTGCTGTGGCGCCATGTCGGCATCGCCAGCCTCACCATGCGCAAGCTCGATCCCGCCTTCATCGGCCGCCACCTGGCGCGCGTCGGCGCCAAGGCGCTGGCGAGTGTCGGCGCCTACCAGATCGAGGCCGAGGGCATCCAGCTCTTCGAAAGGATCGAGGGCGACTATTTCACCATCGTCGGCCTGCCGCTGTTGCCGGTGCTGAAGGAGCTGCGCGCATTGGGAGCGATCGATGGTTGAGAAGCGGGCCTTCGTCACCGGCCACCCGATCGCGCATTCGCGCTCGCCCAAGATCCACCGCCACTGGCTGGAGGAATACGGCATCGACGGCAGCTACCAGGCTATCGACGTTCGGCCGGAGGATTTCGCAGCATTCCTGAAATCGCTGGACGAGAATGGCTATTGCGGCGGCAATGTCACCATCCCGCACAAGGAAGCAGCCTACGCCTTGGTCGAACGCCGCGACGAGGCCGCCGAAGCCATCGGCGCGGTCAACACGCTGTGGCTGGAAGACGGCGTGCTGTGGGGCGGCAATACCGACGCTCTCGGCTTTGCCGGCAATCTCGATGAACACGCCCCCGGCTGGGCGGCGAATGGTCCGGCCGTGGTGCTGGGCGCGGGCGGTGCCTCCCGCGCCGTCATCTACGCCCTGAAGGACCGAGGTCTCAACGACATCCGCATCGTCAACCGTACGCTGGCAAGGGCTGAGGAACTCGCCGACCGGTTCGGCGCCGGGGTTTCGGCGCATGGCGCCGGCGCGGTCGGCGAATTGCTTTCCGACGCCGGCCTGCTCATCAACACCACCGCGCTCGGCATGCATGGCAACGAGACCCTCGCCGCCGATCCGGCCGGTCTGCCCGGCCATGCCATCGTCACCGACATCGTCTATGTACCGCTGGAGACGCCGCTGCTTGCTGCCGCCAGGGCGCGCGGCCTGAAGACGGTCGATGGCCTCGGCATGCTGCTGCACCAGGCCGTGCCCGGCTTCGAGCGCTGGTTCGGCAAGCGGCCGCAGGTGACGCCGCAATTGCGGCGCATGATCGTCGCCGACATCGAAGCGCATTGACATGATCGTGCTCGGCCTCACCGGATCGATCGGGATGGGCAAGTCGACCACGGCAAAGATGTTCGCCGAGGCCGGCGTTCCGGTGCATGATTCCGACGAGACCGTGCATCGCCTCTATGCCGGCAAGGCAGCACCCCTGGTCGAACGAGCCTTTCCCGGCACGACAAAAGCGGGCGTGGTCGATCGCGCAAGGCTGGCCGAGACAGTGCTGGGCGATCCCGCCGCGCTGAAAAAGCTGGAGGCGATCATCCATCCGCTGGTACGGGCCGACGCCGATGCATTTTTGGCTCGGCATCGTGCGGCCGGGGCGCCGATTGCGGTGCTCGACATTCCGCTGCTGTTCGAGACCGGCGGCCGCAATCGCGTCGACAAGGTCGTGGTCGTCACCGCGCCGGCCGAGATCCAGCGCGCCCGCGTGCTCGCCAGGCCCGGGATGAGCGAAGATAAATTCGCTTCCATCCTCGCCAAGCAGGTGCCTGACGCCGAGAAACGCCGTCAGGCGGATTTCATCGTCGACACCGGCCAGGGTTTTGATGCCGCACGTGCGGCGGTGGCAGCCATCGTCAGCGAATTGACCGGGGATAAGTCCGGCAAAAACGCTTCCTGACGGCCGCTGTCAGCAGTCCCCATTGCCATTTTGTTCCGGTTTGTGATTCTGCTCTTTAGAGCGGATTGATTCGAATGCGTGAGATCATCTTCGATACCGAAACCACCGGCCTCGATTTGCGCGACGACCGCATCATCGAGCTCGGCGGCGTCGAGCTGGTCAACCGTTTCCCGACCGGCCGCACCTTCCACAAGTTCATCAATCCGCAAGGCCGCGCCATTCACGCCGAGGCGCAGGCCGTGCATGGCATCAGCGCGGCGGATCTGGCCGGCAAGCCGACCTTCGCCGAAATCGCCGAGGAATGGCTGGCCTTCACCGACGGCGCCAAGCTGATCGCCCACAACGCCACTTTCGACCTTGGCTTCCTGAACCTCGAATACAGCCGGCTCGGTCATCCGGCCATCGATCCCGGCCGCATCGTCGACACGCTGGCGATCGCGCGCCGCAAGCATCCGATGGGTCCGAACTCGCTGGACGCGCTTTGCCGCCGCTACGGCATCGACAACACCCGCCGCACCAAGCACGGGGCGCTTCTCGACTCCGAATTGCTGGCCGAGGTCTATATCGAGCTCATCGGCGGCAAGCAGGCGGCACTGGTCCTGGAAACCGTGGCCGTGCAGGTGAACGGCAGCGGCGAAGTCGCCGATATCGACATTTCGATCGGCGCAAGGCCGATCGCGCTGCCGCCGCGCCTCACCGAGGCGGATCGGGCGGCGCATGCCGGGCTGGTCGGCACGCTCGGCGAAAAGGCGTTGTGGCTGAAGGTGGTGGCCGCAGGGTGAGCGGGGCGCTCCGGCGCCAACCGACGCGATTGGCCGAACCGCCATCCCTTCATCATACCCGGGCTTGACCCGAGTATCCATGCCGTGACCCTTGCCGCGGAGCGCAACGGTGCAGAATTCTGTAATCGCAGCAGCGCCTTAGCGTCACGGCATATGTTCTAACGTCGCTCCGCTCCTTGCTCGGCCCCAGAATGACGACCTAACGAATGTCGTCGCTAATCCAGACGTCTCAAGAAAAAGCCCGGCGCGAAGCCGGGCTCTCGATACGATGGGTGGCGAGCCTCCTCAGCTCACCTGGACCTTGCTGGCGGCCTGGTCCTCGGCGATGCGCTGCTGGAACATCTGCGCGAAATCGATCGGGTCGAGCATCAGCGGCGGGAAGCCGCCGTTGCGGGTGGCGTCCGCGATGATCTGGCGCGCGAAGGGGAAGAGCAGCCGCGGGCATTCGATGAACAGGATCGGCAGCATGTGCTCCTGCGGGAAGCCGCTGATGGCGAAGACGCCGCCATAGACCAGTTCGACGTTGAACAGCACTTCCTGGTCGAAGGAGGCCTTGGCATTCAATGTCAGATTGACGTCGAACTGCTTGTCCGAAAGCGGGTTGGCGTTGACGTTGACATTGATGGCGATGCCCGGGGCCTTGTCGCGGCCGCGCAGCGAATTCGGCGCGCCGGGGCTTTCGAAGGACAGGTCCTTCACATATTGCGCAAGCACGTTGAGCGAGGGCTGTTCCTGTTTGCCGTTGCCATTGGCGGCGGCTGCCGCGGCATCATCATTGCTGGCCATTAGCCTTTGTCCTTTTGCCTGGGCAGCATTGCTGACCGGATTGAAATCGGGGGTTCGCTATCATGCTCGGCAGGACAAGACAAGTTTTGCGCGCCGCCTGAAACTGCGCAGCCGTTTCGGGGCGACGGCGCGCATGAGACAGCTATTCGAGCGGACCCTGAAGAGAGCTAGTCGTCTTTCAGCCGCCGCCAAGGGGAATTGTGATCCGGCCCGCGCTTGTAGTCGTCCTGGCGCGAAAAGTCGCTGTCATCGAGATCGATGACCCTGTCGCGGCGGCGGGCCGAAAAGCCGCTGCTGAAGCTGGTCGCCATCACGATGCGGTTCTTGAGCAGGCGCCAGGCAAGATCGCGCACCGGCGGCAGGAGCAGCAGGATGGCGACAATGTCGGTGATGAAGCCCGGAATGATGAGCAGGAGTGCCGCCAGCACGATCATCGCGCCATGCGCGAGTTGGCGGCTTGGATCGCGCCCGGCATCCATTTCCGTCCGCACCCGCGCCATCACGCCGAATCCCTGGTGCCGAAGCAGGAGGCTGCCGGCAATGGTGGAGAGGATGACGAGCCCGATCGTCGCCAAAGCGCCGACTTCACGGCCGACGATGACGAAGCCGGCGATCTCCAGAAGCGGCAGCAGGAGCAGGAACAGGGGAATGAACGAAATGCGCAAATTGAGACCGGTCGCTTTCTTCTTTTGCGGGCCTCGCGGGAAATCGCCGCTGGCACTGGGACCTTTAGATAGGTATGGCTGGCTTTGATTTGAATGATTGCGCCCGCCGTTCTATATGCTTTGGGTAATGAACGCTATGCGACCGCCGCCATTCTAGGGGCTCTGGTGGTCCGGCCTGGACAGGGATCGAATTGGCGGAAGATATGGGTTTCTTCGACTTCGGCACGATTTTCTTTTTGATTGCGGCGGTTGTGATCTTCTTCCAGCTTCGCAACGTGCTGGGCCGTCGCACCGGAAACGAACGCCCGCCCTTCGATCCTTATTCGGCAAGCCGCACGCGCGAGCAGGATGCGGCGCAGAAGTCCGAGAATGTGGTGTCGCTGCCGCGCAAGCGCATGCCGGGGGAACCGGCGGCGGAGACCTATGCCGCGATCGACGCTTTCGCCAAGCCGGACAGCGATCTCAACAAAGGCCTGCGCGCGATCAAGGACAACGATCCGTCCTTCGATCCCAAGACCTTTATCGACGGCGCCAAGATGGCCTACGAGATGATCGTCATGGCCTTTGCCGACGGCGACCGCAAAACGCTGAAGAACCTGTTGTCGCGCGAGGTCTATGACAGCTTCGTCGCCGCGATCGGCGAGCGCGAGGCGAAAGCGGAAAAGATCCAGTCTTCCTTCGTCGGCATCGACAAGGTCGATGTCGTCGCCGCCGAGATGAAGGGCACCGAGGCGCATATCACGCTGCGCATCGTCAGCGAGCTGATCTCGGCGACCCGCGACAAGGTCGGCGCCGTCATCGACGGCGATCCGGAAAAAGTCGCCGAGGTCAAGGACGTCTGGACCTTCTTCCGCGATACCCGGTCGCGCGATCCGAACTGGAAGCTGGTCGCCACGGAAGAAGAAGATTGACCTAGAGCATGATGCCGAAAAGTGTGGAGCGGTTTTCGGACGCCATCATGCTCCATCTCTTTAATTTGGAGCCGGATTCAGATTTCAGGTCGATCCGGCCTGAAATCATCCGGCTCTAGTGGCGGCTGTCATGTCGCTGTCTTCGGCATTCAAGGAAAAATCCTTCGGCGACCTGCCCGGCTGGGACGAGGATGATCACCTCGCCGCCTTCGCGGCGTTCAAACGTTCGGCTTTCCACGTCCTGACCAAGCCTTATCGAACCGGCTCGCTCGGCGTCGCGTTCGCCGCTTTCGCCGAGGCCTATACTGAGGCGCGCTC
The DNA here is from genome assembly GCF_029625865.1 of Mesorhizobium sp. WSM4887. Taxonomy (NCBI): domain Bacteria; kingdom Pseudomonadati; phylum Pseudomonadota; class Alphaproteobacteria; order Hyphomicrobiales; family Phyllobacteriaceae; genus Mesorhizobium; species Mesorhizobium sp. WSM4887. The sequence continues at coordinate 82,571 of NZ_JARTVP010000008.1, read as the reverse complement.
CGTTTCGCCGGCGAATCGGTCGGAGGCGCGGTCCTTCTTCGAGCGCTATTTCGCTCCGGCTTTGGTGGCGGCCGAAAGCGGCGGCGCCGGCCTCGTCACCGGCTTCTACGAGCCCGAGGTCGAGGCCTCGCCGGTGAGGACGGAGCGGTTCACGGTGCCGCTGCTCTCCCGTCCCGCCGATCTGGTCGACATCGACGATAAAAATCGGCCCCTCGGGATGGATCCCTATCTCGCCTTCGCGCGCGCGACGACGACAGGTCCGGTCGAATATTTCGATCGCGGCGCCATCGAGCGCGGCGCGCTGTCCGGGCGGAGCCTCGAGATTGCCTGGCTCGCCGACAAGGTCGATGCCTTCTTCATCCATGTGCAGGGAGCGGCGCGGCTGAAGATTACCGATGGTCGGCTCTGCCGCGTCACCTATGCCGCAAAATCCGGCCAGCGCTTCACCGGGCCGGGCAAGATCTTGAGTGAGACCGGCGAAATCCCGCTGGAAAAAGTGACGATGCAGTCGATCCGCGCCTGGTTCAAGGCGCATCCTCAGCGGGTCGACGAGATCCTCTGGCAGAACCGCTCCTACATCTTCTTTCGTGAGGCGCCGGTCGACGACCCGGAGCTCGGTCCCATTGCCGCCGCCAAGGTGCCGCTGACGCCCGGCCGCTCGGTCGCCGTCGACCGGCTGCTGCACACCTTCGGCACGCCCTTCTATATTGTTGCGCCGACGCTCACCGCTTTCGGCGGAAAACCGTTCCGGCGGCTGATGATCGCGCAGGACACCGGCTCGGCCATCACCGGAGCGGCGCGAGGCGATCTCTTCGCCGGCTCGGGCGATGCCGCGGGCGAGATCGCCGGCGTCGTGCGCAACGTCGCCGACTTTTATGCGCTGGTCCCGCGCGGGCTGTTCGATAGGGGGCACGCGTGAACCGCCGCCACGACACGCTGAACGACGACGATCGCATCCTCTGGAACCTGGTGGCACGTACGACGCGGCCCCTCAAAGGCAAGGCCGCGGTCGAGATTCCCGATATTGTCGAGCCGACGCCGGCGCCGGCGCCTACGCCGGCCAACGGCGTTCCCACCGCTGCCGCCAAGCCGAAGCCGCAGCACGTCGCGCATTCGCTTGACGACCAGACGCACGAGAAACTGAAAAAAGGCCGGCTGCCGATCGAGGGCAGAGTCGATCTGCACGGCATGACGCAGGACGAGGCCTATTCGCTGCTCCTCACCTTCCTGCACCGCGCCCATGCCGGCGGCATCCGCTATGTGCTGGTCATCACCGGCAAGGGCTCATCGTCCGGCGGCGACGGCATCCTACGCCGCTCGGTGCCGCACTGGCTGTCGACCCCGGCTTTCCGGCACCTGGTCTCGAGCCACGATCACGCCGCCCGCAACCATGGCGGCTCGGGCGCGCTCTATGTGCGGCTCAGGCGGACGCGCGCATGAGGACGCCGGCCATGAGGACGCAACTGTGACCCCGTTCGGCGAAAGGCTGAGGGCGCTGCGCGCCGAGCGCGGCGTCAGCCAGAAGGCGATGGCGCAGGCCATCGGCGTCAGCGCCGCCTATCTGTCGGCGCTCGAGCATGGCCGCCGCGGCGCGCCGACCTGGACGCTGATCCAGAAGATCATCGGCTATTTCAACATCATCTGGGACGACGCCGAGGACCTTGCCCGCCTCGCCGAAACCTCGCATCCACGGGTCAGGATCGATACGTCGGGCCTGTCGCCGGCCGCGACCGAACTGGCCAATCTTCTGGCCGAGAGCATCGAGAAGCTGGACGAGGCGGAGCTGCGCCGCCTCAGCGCGTCGATTCGTGCGGCGCTGAGAAGCTAGGTCCCGAGATCTACTGCACCGAGCCGACCAGCAGCTGCTGGCCATCGCGGATCGACACCCAGCGGCCGGTGTTGTCGATCGCCTGGCGCTTGAGATAACGGTAGCCGGTCTCGTCCCAGGCTTGGACCTTGTCGGTCAAATTGTCGAGGATGTAGTCACCCTTGTCGGTGCGCACCGTCAGCACGGAATGGCCTTCGCCGTCGGGCTTGCGCACGACGGTGATCAAGAGATCCGCAAGCGAGATGCCCATGCGGTAGAGCTGGCGCCGCTTCTCCAGCACATAGTCCTCGCAGTCGCCAAAGCCGTTGTCCGGATAGGTCCAGACCTCGTCCTTGCCGTAATTGTCGAGATCGCTCATCGGCTTGACGGCGGCGTTGACCTTGGCGGTCACGTTGATCAGCTTGCGCCACAGAGCATCGGTCAGCTTGGCCGGCGCGAGATTGGCCGGGCGAATGTTGCATTCGCTCGGATGCGTCTTGCAGAAATCATAATGTCCGATCGGCTGCGAGGTCAGGCCGCCGGTGGTCATAGCGCCGGCAGCCCATGCCGGAACCGCCCAGTGGGCCGAGATCGCCAGCCCTGCGACTGCACACAAACGCAGCATCCGCGCCATCGGTGAGGAAGTCATTGTCCCCCGGGGTCCGCCCTTGTTTATTAACGAAACGTTAAGGGGGATTTACAGTCCGTGTCAATTGAAGACAACGGCTAGTTTGGTGGCATGGTTACCCGCCAGGCCCGCATAGCGGCAGTTTGGCAACAGCGGCGTCGGGACGCCGGTCAGCCCTGAACATTGGTTCCACGGAAAGGTCACGCGCTTTGAGCGGCGCCGAGCCGCGTCCGCTTCCCGCTCAGCTCTTGGCGGAACGGACCAGCTTCGGCTTCGCCGCCAGGCGGGTCTGGCGGCCGTAGCTGGAGATGAAGTCCAGAATGCGCGGCACGATCTCCGACCGGAATCGCGAGCCGTTGAAGACGCCGTAATGGCCGACGGCCGGCTGCATGTAGTGGGCCTGCCGGTCGGCCGGGATGTTCACGCAAAGCTCATGCGCGGCCTGGGTCTGGCCGAGCCCGGATATGTCGTCGTTCTCGCCCTCGACGGTGAACAGCGCGACGTTGCGGATCGCCCGGGGATCGACGGCCTCGCCGCGATGCGTCATCTCGCCCTTCGGCAAGGCGTGGCGGACGAACACCGTATCGACCGTCTGCAGGTAGAACTCCGCCGTCAGGTCCATCACCGCCAGATATTCGTCATAGAAGTCACGGTGCTTCTCGGCGCTGTCGCCGTCGTTTTTCACAAGGTGCATGAAGAAGTCCTTGTGGGCGATGATGTGGCGATCGAGATTCATGCTCATGAAGCCCGAAAGCTGCAGGAAGCCGGGATAGACATCGCGGCCGAATCCGGGCACCGGCCAGGGCGCCTGCATGATGACGTTCTCGCGAAACCAGTCGGTGCCCTTTTCCCCGGCGAGCAGATTGACCGCGGTCGGATTGCGGCGGGTATCGATCGGCCCGCCCATCAGCGTCATGGTTGACGGCACGAAGGGGTCGCCGCGCTTTTCCATCAGCGCCACCGCCGCCAGCACCGGCACCGAGGGCTGGCAGACTGCCATCACATGGGTATCGGGACCCAGCGCATGGAACATCTCGATGACATAGTCGATATAGTCGTCGAGATCGAAGCTGCCCTGCGACAGCGGCACCATGCGGGCGTCGACCCAGTCGGTGATGTGCACGTCGGCGTGAGGAAGCATCGCCTCGACCGTGCCGCGCAGCAGCGTCGCATAATGGCCGGACATCGGCGCCACGATCAGTAGCTTCGGATCGGGCTTGCGGCCCGCGGGAAGCTGGCGCTCGAAGCGGACGAGGTTGCAGAACGGCTTCGACCACACGGTTCGTTCGGTGACGTCGACGCTCTTCCAGTCGACCACCGCCTTGGTCAGGCCGAATTCAGGCTTGCCGTAGCGGCGCGTCGTGCGCTCGAAGAGTTCCGCGGCTGCCGCGACCGAGCGTCCGAGCGCCGTATGCGAAACCGGATTGAGCGGGTTGGAATAGAAGAACCGCACCGCATCTGCGTAAAGGCGGGCGGGCTGCAGCGCCGCATGGTTCAGTTCGTAGAGCTGGTAGAACATCAAGAACCCCGCTGCTGCCTGACGACCAAAGGGCCGACGAGCAGCGCCGAGCCTTGAATGTCTCGCAGTGAGGTTAACAAGATATTGTTGCGATGCAATACGTCAATTGCCGTGACGAATGCTGCTTTGGTCCAAACTGTTGAAAACTCGTCACGTATGGCGGAGCCGGCTCACTGTGCGCTGCCGCAATGTGTAGGAAATATGTCCGGCTCCCTCTTGCCGGACATCGACATCTTAAACGCGCGCCATGCAGACTGCGGTGTGGCCCGAGCCGATGAAGCCGAGCTGGGTGGCGGCGCCGCGGGAGAGGTCGAGCACGCGGCCCCGGACGAACGGGCCGCGATCGTTGATGCGCACGACGACGCTGCGGCCATTGTTCTTGTTGGTGACCCTGAGCTTGGTGCCGAACGGCAAGCTGCGGTGCGCTGCAGTCAGCGCGGCGGGGTTCATGCGCTCGCCGGAGGCGGTTCTGGAATGCAGCGCGTACCAGGAAGCGCGGCCGCATTGTGCGGCGGCTGAAGAGGCGGAAGAGGCGCCAGCCATCAGGCCAGTCGCGATCGTTGCCGCGACAAGCGCGGTGCGGTTGGTTTTATTCATCTTTTAGGGGTGGGCTCCGTTATAGACAACCCGCCGTAAGTGCCGAATGAGGCATGAAATGCGGCAAGCGTCTGGCGGTTCCATGGCAAAGGCACACGTTTGGAGTCGCCGCGAAACAGTTTGTCATGACATCTCCCGCGAGCGCCAGCGTATTCTTCATGGAGACCGACCCGGTTTTGCAGGAAGTCCCGAGTAGGAGGGGCCCTCGGGGCGCAAGTAAAAGAGGAAACGATTGCTTCGCTTCCTTCTGCTCCTTTACTGCGCGCGCGTTCCGGTGAAGGATCGACTTCGCGCGGGGATCTCGCCGATGCGACTGATCAGGAATTTACTGGCGCTGATCGGCCTCCGTTGGGCAAACCGCCCGCGCGTTTGATCCGACCGGCAAGACGGCGCCGCGCGTCCGGTTGGACGGTCGAAGCGACGCGCGCAGACTCCCGCCGTCGGACCGCTGACGCCGGGCACCTCTTCGAGATCGACGCCATCCCTACATCCGCGCGCAACGCGCGAAGCTCAGCAAGCAGTTGCTGGGGTGAAATTTCTGCTGAGGTCGGCGCTCTACGGCGCCCCCTCTGGCCTGCCGGCCATCTCCCCCACAGGTGGGGAGATCAGATGTCGCGTCGGCTTTCGCCAATCGCCAACATTTGCAAGCAAGGGCGCCAAGGGTCGAGCTCCAATCTCCCCCCTTGTGGGGGAGATGTCCGGCAGGACAGAGGGGGGCGCTGTCCCGCCGGCTTTCAACATTTAGAGGCGGTGTGCTGCGCCGCCCGTGAAATTCCATTCCGCCACTCGTCGCCGGAATGGCACGATCTATCTTCTTTCCGGATGGAAAGGGCTGGAAAAGACAACAGCGTGTGATCTGCGAACCCGGCATGGAGTTCGGCAGCCATCATGCGCAGACTGGTGACGGCCGATCCCGTCGGAACTGCTTCCCATGGAGGGTCCGAGATGAGCGTGCACAGGAAAGCGGCGCCGGACGGCGCGGAAAGCGCTTTGTCGCGGTTGCGTCCGCCTTACGCCTCCGTGCTCGACCTGATCGGCCAGACACCGGTGGTCGAGCTCACCAAATTCGATACCGGCAAGTGCCGGCTGTTCATCAAGCTCGAGAGCCAGAACCCCGGTGGCTCGATCAAGGACCGCATCGCGCTGTCGATGATCGCGGCCGCCGAGAAGGATGGCAGGCTGAAGCGCGGCGGCACCATCGTCGAGGCCACCGCCGGCAACACCGGCCTCGGCCTCGCCCAGGTCGGCATTCCCAAGGGCTACCGCATCATCCTCGTCGTGCCCGACAAGATGTCGCGCGAGAAGATCCAGCATCTGCGCGCTTTGGGCGCCGAGGTGCGCATGACCCGCTCCGATGTCGGCAAGGGCCATCCCGAATATTACCAGGACATGGCCGAGAAGATCGCCGCCGAAATTCCCGGCGCCTTCTATGCCAACCAGTTCGCCAATCCCGCCAATCCGCTGGCGCACGAAAGCACCACCGGCCCGGAAATCTTTTCGCAACTCGAAGGCGATGTCGACGCGGTGGTGGTCGGCGTCGGTTCCGGCGGCACGCTCACCGGTGTCGGCCGCTTTTTCGCGAAGCATTCGCCGAAGACCGAGATGGTGCTTGCCGATCCGGTCGGCTCGGTGCTGGCGCCGTTGATCAAGACCGGCAAGATGACAGAGGCCGGCAGCTGGACCGTCGAAGGCATCGGCGAGGATTTCGTGCCGCCCAATGCCGATCTGTCGCTGGTCAAGATAGCCTATTCCATCCCCGACAAGCAGAGCATGCTGGCGGTGCGCGACCTGCTGTCCAAGGAAGGCATCCTGGCCGGCTCGTCCTCCGGCACGCTTCTGTCGGCGGCACTGCGCTACTGCCGCGATCAGACGACGGCCAAACGCGTGGTCACCCTCGTCTGCGACAGCGGCAACAAATATCTGTCGAAGGTCTTCGACGACATCTGGCTCGCCGAGCAGGGCTTGGCCGACCAAGAGCAGCACGGCGACCTGCGCGACCTCGTCATGCGCTCGCCGCGCACTGGTGACATCGTGACCGTTGGCCCCGAGGAAACCCTGCTCAACGCCTATGGCCGCATGCGCCGCTCCGATGTCTCGCAGCTACCGGTGCTGGATGACGGCAAGCTCGTCGGCATCGTCGACGAGAGCGATATCCTGGCCAAGGTCGACGGCCCCTATGACGGCCGCTGGGATCGCTTCAACGCCCCGGTGCGCACGGCCATGACCTCGAACCTGCACACGCTGCAGGCCAGCCAGACGCTCGACGCGCTGCTCCCCGTCTTCGACCGCAACGAGGTCGCCATCGTCTTCGAGGGCGACGAATTCATCGGCCTGATCACCCGTATCGACCTGATCAACCATCTGAGGCGTCGCGCAAAATGACTTCGAACGGCAAGAACCGCCTGGCCTTTTCCACTCGCACCATCCATGGCGGCCAGAGCCACGATCCACTGACCGGCGCGGTGATGGTGCCGATCTACGCCACCTCCACCTATGGCCAGCAGTCACCCGGCGTGCACAAGGGTTTTGAGTATGCTCGCAGCCAGAACCCGACGCGCTTCGCCTTCGAACGGGCCGTCGCCGACCTCGAAAGCGGCACCGCGGCCTTCGCCTTCGCCTCAGGCCTGGCCGCGATAGCCACGGTGCTGGAGCTTTTCGACGCCGGCGTCCATGTGGTGGCCACCGACGACATCTATGGCGGCTCGTTCCGGCTCATGGAGCGGGTGCGCAAGCGTTCCGCCGGCCTGCAGGTTAGCTTCGCCGACTTCACCGATCTCGCCGCCGTCGAGAGTGCGATCCGCTCTGAGACAAAGCTGCTCTGGGTCGAGACGCCGACCAACCCGCTGCTGCGCGTCGTCGACCTCGAAGGCCTGGCGGCGCTGGCCAAGCGCAAAGGCCTGCTGACTGTCGCCGACAACACTTTTGCCAGCCCCTACATCCAGCGGCCGCTGGAGCTCGGCATCGACATCGTCGTCCACTCGACGACGAAATACTTGAACGGACATTCCGACATGGTCGGCGGCGTGGCGGTCGTCGGCGACGACAAGGATTTGGCCGATCGGCTGAAATTCCTGCAGAACGCCATCGGCGCCATTTCCGGCCCGTTCGACAGTTTTCTGGCGCTGCGCGGCATCAAGACGCTGGCGCTTCGGATGGAGCGCCATTCCGCCAACGGCCTGAAGATCGCGCAGTGGCTGGAAGCCCGCAAGGACGTGCGCCGCGTCATCTACCCCGGGCTGGCGAGCCACCCGCAGCACGAGATCGCCAAGCGCCAGATGCACGCCTTCGGCGGCATGATCTCGGTCGACCTCGACCGCGACCTCACCGGCACCAAACGCTTCCTCGAACGCACGCAGCTTTTCACGCTCGCCGAAAGCCTCGGCGGCGTCGAAAGCCTGATCGAGCATCCGGCGCTGATGACGCACGGCTCGATCCCCGCGGAGAAGCGCGGTGAGATAGGTATCTCGGATTCGCTGGTGCGCCTGTCCTGCGGGATCGAGGATGGCGATGATCTGATCGCGGATCTGGAGCAGGCGTTGCGGGGGTGAGTGCCTTCGAGGATCAATCGTTGTGATCCTTCGCGCCCCCCTCTGTCCTGCCGGACATCTCCCCCACGAGGGGGGAGATTGGCTGTTTCATCGCCTCACCCTTGCTGCAACGCCGGTAATTTGCGAAAGCCGCCGTGACATCTGATCTGCCCCCTTGAGGGGGAGATGGCCGACAGGCCAGAGAGGGGCGCTGTCCCGCCGACATCTCGGTGCCTGTGCCATTGCAGACCGCAATCCACCGACTAAACTGCCTGCCAACATGCGATCTCCGGAGGCGTGATGCGCGTGATCGTGTTGGGTGGCGGCGTTGTCGGCGTCACCACCGCCTATCAGCTGCAGAAGGACGGGCACGAGGTGGTCGTCCTCGAGCGCCAGAGCCAAGTCGCCGCCGAGACCAGCTGGGGCAATGCCGGCATGATCGCGCCGGGACATTCCTTCGTCTGGTCGTCGCCCAGGGCGCCATTAATCCTGTTGAAATCGCTGGTGCTGAAGGACCAGGCGCTGCGCTTCAAGCTGTCGGCCGATCCGAGGCTTTACAGCTGGTCATGGCTGTTCCTGATGGAATGCACGGCCGAGAAGGCCAGGCGCAACACGCTGCTCAAGCATCGGCTTGCCGTCTATTCGCAGAGCGTGCTGCACGAGGTGATTGCCGACGAGCAGATCGACTACGACCGCAACGGTCGCGGCATTCTCTATTTCTATCGCAGCCAGCAGGCGCTCGATAAAGGCGTCGAGCACATGCGGCTGCTGGAATCAGACGGCCAGCTGATCAAGGTGCTTGACCGCGACGCCATCGTCGCGCTCGACCCGTCGCTGGCTTCCGCGCGGGAAAAGATCGCCGGCGGCATCCATTGCCCGACCGACGAAACCGGCGACCCGGCGAAGTTCACCCGGGCGCTTGCCGCGAAGGTCGCCGAGCGCGGCGGCGAGATCCGTACCGGCACGACCATCACCGGCATCGAGACCTCGGGCGATCGCGTCGCACAGGTGCTGACCGACAAGGGCAGCGTCAAGGGCGACGCCTATGTGCTGGCGCTCGGCTCCTACAGCCCGCTGATCGCGAAGACGGTCGGGATCAACCTGCCGATCTACCCGATCAAGGGTTATTCGCTGACCATTCCGATCGGCAACCAGCCTCGGCCGCCGACCATCGCGGCGATAGACGAGCACAATCTGGTCGCCGTGTCGCGCTTCGGCGACCGGCTGCGCGTCACCGCGACGGCGGAATTCGCCGGCTACGACACCAGCCACAAGCCGGCCGATTTCGCCTTCATGAAGGGCGTGACGCAGGAGCTTTATCCCGAGGGCGCCGACTATGACCGCGCCGAGATGTGGGCGGGCTTGAGGCCGATGACGCCGAACAATCTGCCCGAGTTCGGGCGCCGCCGCCTCGGCAACCTCTATCTCAACACCGGGCACGGCCATATCGGCTGGACCATGTCGCATGGCTCGGCGCGCATCACCGCTGACCTGATCGCCGGCCGCAAGCCGGCCATCTCGATGGACGGTCTTTTGAATTGAGAGCATGATCCCGGGGGATCGGGCAAGAAAGGGAATGCCATGTCCATCAGCGCGGCTGCTACCCGCCCTCAATCTTCGGGACCGGTCGATCCCAAGCCGGTCGATCTGGGCGTGCTTCCGTCCGAACTCGACGGCGGCCTTGCCTCGCGCGCGGCGATCGGGCTTGCGATCCTGGCCACCGACCAGACGCTGGAGCATGAGTTCCGCGCGTTGGTGCGCATTCCGGGCGTCGCCTTCTACGAGGCCCGCCTGTTCAACGACAACGACATCACCCCCGACACGCTGCGCGCCATCGGCCCGCGCATCGCGCCCACCGTCGACCTCATCCTGCCCAGCATCCCGCTCGACGTCGTCGGCTTCGGCTGCACCTCGGCCACCATGACGCTCGGCGAGGAAGCCGTCTTCGCCGAGATCAGGAAGGCGCGGCCGGGCGTCGCCTGCACCACGCCGGTGACGGGCGCCCTTGCCGCCTTCAAGGCGCTCGGCGCCAAGGGCATCGGCCTGCTGACGCCTTATGCCCCCGAGATCAACCTGGGCCTCGTCACCTATTTCACCGGACGCGGCCTCGACATTGCCGCCGTCGCCACTTTCGACCGGCGCGACGACCGCGAGGCGGCCCGCATCTCGCTCGCCTCGATCGAGGCCGCGGCCGAGCGCATGGCGGCGGCGCCCGGCGTGGACGCGATCTTCATCTCCTGCACCAGCCTGCGCGTCGCCGAGGCGGTGGCGGATCTCGAACGGCGCATCGGCATTCCCGTCACCTCGTCCAACCACGCCATGGCCTGGCACTGCCTGCGGCTCGCCGGCATCGACGACGTCGTGCCTTCCGGCGGCCGGCTGTTCGCGTTGCCGATTGCCTGATCCGATTGGCAGATTGGCCTGTTCGAAATCCGCCGGTTAACGTTTGCGGAAAAGGTTGCTTAACGCTTCGCTACTATGTCCCGCTTCGGGAGGCAGGACAGAGTGAGCGCGATGAACGACAGCCCCGAAAAGCGCAATGAATGGCGCGCCATCTTCTACGTGCAGGCGCGTGTGGCGATCCTGTTCGTCCCGATCATCGTCAGCCTGCTGATCATCGGCGCGCTTGCCGGCAACGACCGCGATCACGTCGTCATCGACCGGACCGTCACCAGCTCGGTGAAGTAGGCGACCCGGCAAGAGGCTCGCGGTATTCCGTGCACGCTAGACAAAGCGCGGGATCGGGCCGTTCTGCGCCGTCGTGCGGTCGCCGAGGTCGATGAACACCTCGTCGACATAGCACCAGCCCCAGCCTTCGGGCGGATCGTAGCCTTCGATGACCGGATGCTGAGTGGCGTGGAAATGCTTGGTGGCGTGGCGGTTGGGCGAGTCGTCGCAGCAGCCGACATGGCCGCAGGTGCGGCAGAGTCTGAGATGCACCCACCAGGAGCCGCTCTTCAGGCATTCCTCGCAGCCGAGGGCGCTCGGCACCACATCCTTTATGTCGTCCGTATGCCTGCATTCGTCCATCAGGGTCTCCTTTCGGGCTGAGCAGCACGCCCGCCGTTGCGCGCAAGATAGGCATGCAGCGCCGCCACCACCTGAGCGCCTTCGCCGACGGCGGCCGCGACACGCTTGGTCGAGCCGCAGCGCACATCGCCGATGGCGAACACGCCGCTGCGGCTCGTCTCCATCGGGCCGTGTCCCGGCGCCACATCCGGTCCGGTGCGCACGAAGCCCTTAGCGTCGAGCGCCACGTCGCAGCGCGCCAGCCAGTCGGTGTTCGGGTCGGCGCCGATGAACAGGAAGAGGTGGTGGATGGTCCGCGTCGTCGCCACGCCGGTGACCCGGTTGCGCCAGCACAGCTGGTCGAGGTTGCCGTCATGGCCGTCGAGCGCCTCGACCTCGGTTTCCGTCAGCACCTCGATGTTCGGCTGCGCCACGATCCGCTCGACCAGATAGCGCGACATGGTGGCGTCAAGGCTGTCGCGCCGCGCCAACAGCGTCACCTTGCGCACCTGGCTGGCGAGAAAGACGGCCGCCTGGCCGGCCGAGTTGCCGGCGCCGACCAGCGCCACTTCCTGGTCCCGGCAGAGCCGTGCTTCGATCGGCGAGGCCCAGTAATGCACGGACGTGCCCTCGAACTGCGCGATATTGGCGATGTCGAGGCGACGGTAGCGCGCGCCGCTGGCGATCACCACGGTGCGCGCGCGCAGGGTCTCGCCGTCGCCAACGTCCAGCCGGTAGCCGGCCATGTTGTCGGCGGCGCCTAGCAATTTGGCTTCATCGGGGATCACCATCTCGACCCCGAACTTCTGCGCCTGGTTGTAGGCGCGCGCCATCAGCGCCATGCCCGTAATGCCGGTCGGAAAGCCGAGATAGTTCTCGATGCGCGAGGATGCCCCCGCCTGCCCGCCGAAGGCGCGGCAGTCGAGCACGATGGTCGACAGCCCCTCGGAGGCCGCATAGACCGCGGCCGCCAATCCCGCCGGCCCGGCGCCGACGATGGCAACGTCGTAGATCTTACCGGCGTCGAGCGGCCGCAGCAGCCCGACGCAGCGGGCGAGATCGCTTTCGCCGGGATTGTGCAGCAGCTTGCCGTTGGGACAGAGCACGATCGGCAGATGGTGCGGATCGACATGAAAACGCTCGATCAGCGTCTTGGCGCAGGGATCGGTGTCGGAATCGAGCGCGCGGTGCGGCAGGCCGCTGCGGGTGAGGAAACCCTGCAGCCGCAGCACATCGCCATTGCTGGGACGGCCGATGACGATCGGCCCGCTGGTGCCGCTCTCGAGCAGGCCGACACGGCGCAGGATCAGCGCGCGCATGACGCGCTCGCCGAGATTCGCCTCCTGCACCATCAGATCGCGCAGCCGCTGCGAGGGGATGACGATGGTTTCGACCGGCTCGGTCGCCTCGGCATTGACGAGCGACGGCCGGCTCGAAAGCTGCGCCAGCTCGCCGATGAAATTGCCCGGACCATAGGTGATGATCGCCTCGCGCGGGCCAAGACCGCTGGCCTGCGTGATGTCGACCTTGCCCGACAGGATGACGACCAGTCCGGGCGAGACCGTGCCGGCCGTCACGATATGCTCGCCGGCGCCGTAGGCTCTTGGCACGTGCGAAGCGGCGCATGCGCTCGATGTCCGCATCGGCGAGCACGGGGAACATCTGGTCGCGGCGGGCGGCGATGGTCGGGCTGACGGAGGGGGCCATGACCGGACCGTAGCGCCCGGGGCAGCGGGTTTGAAGCGGTTTGTTCGGGGACTGGCTGGAAGGGCAGGTTGGCCGCTACGCTTTCATCGATCCGAGCGACCTCGCCAGCTTGCGCAGCGCCCCCTGCGGATCATCGGTGATGACGGAGCCATGCGAGACAAGGATGCGCTTGAGCGCCGGCAGGTCCGCCCATCGTCTCAATTGCGCTGCGAGTGCCGCCTTGTTGCCGACCATCGTCAGCTTGACCGGCCAGGGTATACGCGGCTCATCACCGGCAAATCCCATCATGCGCAATGCCCAGCCGGCAAAGCCGGACGCGTCGCGGATGTTGCCGACGATATCATTGAGAACCAGCGTCGTGCCGTTCGGTCCGTCAATTTGCAACGCCGCCTCGCGATCACGGGTTCCGGGGACGGTGACGAGCTTGACGTCGGGATCGCCAAAGTCGCCGCGTGCCGCATCGACATGCACCGCCTTCTCGACGCTGTTGCGCGCGCCCGCCGGTGCAATCACCTGCAGGGTGGGATAGCGATCTTTCCATGGCTTTGCATCGAGCCGGTGATGATCGTTAGGGACGATCAGGAAGGCCGGCTCCCCAAAGGCCTCGATCGCGCGCATCTGTTCGTCATCGAGCGCGATGGCGCTGAAGATGACGAGCCGTCCGTCGCGCAATCGCACCACGGTCATGCGCCGTTTCAGGTTGCCGACCGGCATCGGTATGTCGCCCGTCACCGTCAGAATATCGTCGTCGACAGGAGAGAGCCTGCCATGCGGCAGAACCTTCCACTCCTTGAACGGCGCGGGCATCACGGAACCTCGGCTTAACAGACAAGATAGGAACGGTTTAATCCGAGACGAGTTGCAGGCACAAAAAAGCCCGGAAAATCCGGGCTTTTTGCTCATCGCGTCAGATCGTCTGAAACGGGAATTTTGGTGCCCAGAAGAGGACTCGAACCTCCACTCCTTGCGGAACACGGACCTGAACCGTGCGCGTCTACCAATTCCGCCATCTGGGCTGGTGGGCGCTCATGTAAGCGGGCAAACGAAGCGTGTCAACGCGGTTTTTTCGAGGAGCTCAAGACTGACCAGAGGGCAGCTGGGGTTCATTTCAGGCACGGACGGCAATTGTCGGCGTCGGCCCCGCCCTGGCCGCGGCGTTGGCGTCCTCTTGAGACGCTGGCGATTGGCGAAATCGGCGGCCGGAGCTTCCCTCTCCCCGTCACTATACGGGGAGAGGATGCCGGCAGGCAGGTGAGGGGCGGCGCCGACGCTGGTCAGTTAACGGCGAGACGGAATTCCAGCCTGAAGCGGTTGTCCCGAGACGGCCACCCGTTCCGAGCGGGGCCGGAACAATGGAATCCCTCACCCCTCCAGCACTTCCTTCTTTGCGACGGTGGAATCGGCGTTGAGCTTGTAGATCACCGGCACGCCGGTGCCGAGCTCCAGCTTGACGATCTCTTCGCCCGACTTGCCGTCCAGCGCCATGATCAGCGCCCGCAGCGAATTGCCGTGCGCGGCGACCAGCACCGTCTCGCCGCGCAGCACATGCGGCTGCACGTCGTGCAGGTAATAGGGCCAGACACGCGCGCCGGTGTCCTTCAGGCTTTCGCCGCCGGGAGGCGATACGTCGTAGGAGCGGCGCCAGATGTGCACCTGCTCCTCGCCCCACTTCTTGCGCGCGTCATCCTTGTTGAGGCCGGAGAGATCGCCATAGTCGCGTTCGTTGAGCGCCTGGTCGCGGACGGTCTCGAGCTTGCTTTGGCCGACCACGTCGAGAATGTGCTGGCAGGTCTTCTGCGCCCGCTTCAGCGCCGAGGTGTAAGCGATGTCGAATTTCAGCCCGCGCGCCTTGAGCTTCTCGCCGGCGGCAAGCGCCTCCGCATTGCCCTGGTCGGTGAGGTCGACATCGCGCCAGCCGGTGAACAGGTTCTTCAGGTTCCATTCGCTCTGGCCGTGGCGCACGAGCACGAGAGTTCCCGACATGTTTGCTCCTGATACGTGGTTGGATTTGAGCAATTCCAGGAAAAGTGTGTAGCGGTTTTCAGCCCGGAATTGCGGAAGAAACGCAGAAAAAAACCGCCTCAGCCCAGGCCGAGGACGTCCCGCATGGAATAGAGGCCCGGCTTCTTGCCTCGGCCCCAGAGCGCCGCCTTGACCGCGCCGCGGGCAAAGATCGCCCGGTCCTCGGCCTGGTGGGCGAGCGTGATGCGCTCGCCGGTGCCGGCCAGGATCACGCTGTGCTCGCCGACCACCGACCCGCCGCGCAAGCTGGCGAAGCCGATCGTGCCGGCCTTGCGGACGCCGGTATGGCCGTCGCGCACACGCACGCTGTTGTCCGCGAGCGCGATCTCTCGTCCTTTGGCCGCCGCTTCGCCGAGCAGCAGCGCCGTGCCGGACGGCGCGTCGACCTTGTGCCTGTGGTGCATCTCCAGGATCTCGATGTCGAAATCCTGCGGATCGAGCGCGCGCGCCGCCTGCTCCACCAGCACCGCCAAAAGATTGACGCCGAGGCTCATATTGCCGGATTTGACGATGGTCGCGTGGCGCGCCGCCGCGGCGATCTTCGCATCGTCACCGGCCGAACAGCCGGTCGTGCCGATGACATGGACGATCCGCGCCTGCGCCGCATAGCCGGCGAATTCGACGCTTGCGCCCGGGGCCGTGAAATCGAGCACGCCGTCGGCCTTGGCGAAGGCCGGCAGCGGGTCGTCGGCGATCGGCACATTGATGCAGCCGATGCCGGCGAGCTCTCCGGCATCCTTGCCGAGATGCGGCGAGTCCGGCCGCTCGACGGCACCGGCAACGCGCGCGCCGGGAATGGAGTGGATGGCGCGGATCAGCGTCTGACCCATCCGGCCGGCGGCGCCCACCACCACCAGGCCCATATCGCCCGTATCGCTCATGCGCTTCTCCCGACGGTTTTCTTGGCGCGGCTGCGCGGCGCCGGGGCCGAAGTCTGGCTTGTCTTGGCGTCATCGACAAGCCCCAGCCCCTTCTTGCCCTGCACCCGGTGGAAGCGGGCATAGACGCTGTGCGGGTCGGCCATCAGCGAGGCGTGTGTGCCTTCCTCAACCAGCCGTCCCTCTTCCAGCACGATGATGCGGTCGGCATTGACCACGGTCGACAGCCGATGCGCGATGACGATGGTGGTGCGGCCTTCCATGACATGGGTGAGCGCTTCCTGGACGCGCGCTTCGGCCTCGTTGTCGAGCGCCGACGTAGCCTCGTCGAGCAGCAGGATCGGCGCCTGGCGCACGATGGCGCGGGCGATCGAGACGCGCTGGCGCTGACCGCCGGAAAGCGTCGAGCCGCCTTCGCCGACCGGCGTGTCGTAGCCTTGCGGCTGCTGGCGGATGAACTCGTCGGCGGCGGCCTGTTTCGCCGCCTGCTCGATCTCCGCGTCGGTCGCTGACAGCCGGCCGTAGCGAATGTTGTCGCGGATCGTGCCTTCGAAGAGATACGGCGCCTGCGAGACATAGGCGATCGATTGGCGCAGCGACCGCTTCGTCACCTTCGAGATGTCCTGGCCGTCCACCTCGATGCTGCCCTCGTCGACGTCATAGAAGCGCTGCAAGAGCGCCACCAGCGTCGACTTGCCGGCGCCCGAAGCGCCGACGATCGCCGTCACCTTGCCGGCGGCGGCGGTAAAGCTCAGATCCCTCAGCACCGGCATGTCGGCGCTATAGCCGAACGTCACATTGTTGAAGGTCACTTCGCCGGAAATGATCTTCGCTTCGGCGGCGTCGGGCGCGTCGCTTTGTTTCGGCTCGAGGTCGAGCAATTCATAGATCATGCGCGCGTTGACCAGCGCGCGTTCCATCGCCACCTGCATGCGCGCCAGCCGCCTCGCCGGGTCATAGGCCAGGATCAGCGCGGTGATGAAGGAAAAGACCGCGCCCGGCGGCTGACCGAGATACAATGCCCGATAGCCGGAATAAGCGATGACGGCGGTAACGGCGAGGCCGGCCAGCATGTCCGAAATCGGCGACAGCCGCTCGGAGACGCGGGCGATCTTGTTGCTGCGCTGCTCGGCCGTATCGGCCATGCTGCCGATGCGGCGCTTAAGCTCGTCCTCCAGGGTGAAGGCCTTGACGATGGCGATGCCTTGGGTGGCCTCCTGCACCGACCCGCTCAGCCGAGAATTGATCAGCACGGATTCCCGATTGATCTTGCGCACCCGGCGCGTGATGTAGACGACGGCCCAGATCAGCGGCGGCCCGATCAGCAGCGAGCTCAGCGACAACACCGGATCCTGGTAGACCATGAGGCCGACCAGGCCCACGAGCGTCACTGCGTCGCGAGTGATCGAAATCAATGTCAGCGACAGCAGGTCGCGGATGCCGCCGATATTCTCGTCCAGCTGCGCCGCCAATCGGCCCGAGCGTGTGTCGTTGAAGAAATTGACGCCGAGCTTCATCAGTTGGTCGAAGCTGCGCTTCTGGTAGCGGGCGACCAGATTGTTGCCGATCGTGGCCAGCATCACCGCCTGGCCGTAGCCGGCGAAGCCGCGCACGAGGAAGGCGCCCATGAAGCCGGCGCAAATCCACCAGACGGCGTCGCTGCTCCGCTCGTAGAATATCTGATTGACCATCGGCGCCATGACCCAGGCCGAGAAGGCGGTCGCGCCGGAAACCAATAACGAGCAGACGATGACGATCGCGTAGGACCAGCGATGGTCATAGCCGTTCTCGGCGATGATACGGCGCAGTACCGCCGTGACCTCGCCGGGCCGGGCCTTTAGCTTGTTTGGATTTTGAAATGTCAAATCGGCAGCGCTTCGTGGGTTCTCGTCAAAGGTCGGGGAGCATGTCGGCACCCTCTTAGCGCCCCGGCTACGGCTTGCCTATGGCGAAACTTCGTCGCGGTGGCCTATTGCCATCCCGCACCCGGGCGCGCTCATGCCCGCCAGTGCCGTCCGGCGGTCTGAACGCCGAACAGCGACGGGGTTCTGGCATAGGCGGCCAGCCCGAGAAGCGCCGCCAGCGGGTGGGTGATGACGTAGACCGGCATCGTGCGCATCAGCGCGCTGTGCGGCGCCTTGTCCTCGAATGCGGCGCGGAAATTGCCGGCTTTCAATGCCGGCACGATTTTTTGCGCGATGCCGCCGGTCAGGAACACGCCGCCACGACTCATGAACACCAGCGCGAGATCGCCCGCGGTGCGGCCGAGGCAGGTGACGAACAGTTCCAGCGCTTCCTGTGCCACCGGATCGGATTTGGCGAGCGCGGCCGCGGTAACTGCCGCCGGCGTCGTGAAAGGCGTCGGCTTTTCGTCGGCCCTGGCCACCGCGCGATAGACATTGACCAGACCGCGGCCGCACAGGATCTGCTCGCCGGAGATGCGACCTTCGAGCTTTTCGATATGCGGAAACACTTCGAAGTCGCGTGGCGTGCGCGGGCCGATATCCATATGCCCGCCCTCGCCCGGCACCGGTATCCAGCGGCGCAGCGCGTAGATCAGCCCCGCGACGCCGAGCCCCGTCCCCGGGCCGAGCACGACCCGGCCGGCATTCGGCTCCGGTGTCCCGCCGCCGATCTTTTCCATATGCTCTTCGCCCAGCGCCACCACCGCCAACGCCTGCGCCTCGAAATCGTTGAGCACGACGATCTCGCTCAAGCCCAGATTGGCAAACATCTGGTGCGGCTTGACCACCCAGGGGCAGTTGGTCAGCCGGATCTCGTCGCCGTCGACCGGCCCGGCCACCGCCAGCACCGCCGAATGCGGCTGGATCGACGAGCGGTCGAGCACCGCCGCCTGGATCGCCTCGTCGATGGTCTTGAAATTGGCCGTCTGGACGATTTGCGGCTCAGTCGCTTCCGAATTGGCGTCGAGCACGATCGAGAAACGCGCATTGGTGCCGCCGATATCACCGATCAGGACCGGAAACCGCAGCGCTGTATCGTCTTCGCCAACCATGCTTTTTGTCCCGTTCGTTCCCGCTCCGTCGCTGACTAGCGCATGGTCCTGCAAAGGGAAAGCGGCTTTGGTGCCTATCTCGAGCGTCGGGGCCGCCCCTCACCTGCCTGTCGGAATCCTCTCCCCGTCAGTGACGGGGAGAGGGGCACTGTCGCCAATGGTTTCGCCAATCGCCAGCTTCGCAAGAAGAAAGCCCGCATTGCGGCAGCCAGGCGGATGTGGGGCGCCGCCGGCCTCGACCATCTGGACGCCGTGGCGTGGCCTCAGTTCCCCGGCCTTGGCCGGGGCACTGGAATGCCGATTTTGGGCGTCGGCGCAAAGGAGCTCGCCGCCGCCGGCAGCGTCGCCGCATCGCTGGAGATCGTCTCCGCCGGCTCGGTCGCTTTCGATTTGGCCGCCGCCACCGCTGCCGCGCCGTCGCCCTGATAGGTGACCGCTTCCAGAGAAGGCGCGTCCGGCGCTGCAAGCACCGCCTGGCACTCCTTCGGCAAATTGGCCATGGTCATCAGATCGCGCGCTTTCGGCGCATCCGGGTTCTTGTTGGGCCGCCACGGCTCCTCGGTGAACCACCAGGCAAGCGGTTTGCCGCAGCCGTCATCGGCCGGCGTCGCCTCCTGCGCCTTGCAGCCAGGCGAGCCCGCCTGGCAGCCGATACGCATGTGGAAATGATAGTCATGGCCCCAGAACGGCCGGATCTTGCGCAGCCAGGAGCGATCGCCGGTGACCGTGTCGCAAAGTTTCTTCTTGATGCCCGGATTGACCAGGATGCGCTCGACCTCAGGGTAGCTCGCCGCACGCTTCAAAAGCCGCGTATGGGACGGCGTCCACAGCGCGTCCTTCACCAGATGCGTCTTCTCGTCGACCATCAGCGTCGCGCTCATGCTCTCGCGCTGCGCCATGGTCAGCGGCCGCCGCGGCATCGGCGTCAGCCAGATGTCGGCATCGAGGCCGATCTGGTGCGAGGCATGGCCGGTCGTCATCGGGCCGCCGCGCGGCTGCGAGACATCGCCGACCAGCAGCCCCGGCCAGCCATCCGCCTGGGCGTCTCGAGCGAGCTTCTCGATCAGCGCAATCATCGCCGGATGGCCCCAGCGGCGGTTTCGCGAGGGGCGCATCACCTCCCAGCTCGGCCCGTCCACCGGCAAGGCGACGCCGCCGGTGAAGCAGCCTCTTGAGTAAAAGCCGAACGATTGCGCGTGCGCCACCGCCGGCAGCTTCTTGGCGCCGAACAGGTCTTTTGCGCGCGGTTCGGCCGAGATCGCGGCCGCCGCCAGCCCGGCTAAGGTCACCAGGGCAAGCGCGGCGGTCAGGAACGGCTTCCTGTCGGGCAGCGGTCGCAACGTCATCAGGTCGGGTCCCCTCTCCAGTGGCGCGACGCAATCTCAGGCGGCATGCTAAAACATGTCTCCCGAAAGTGGGACCCGGTTTCGGGATAAAGACATGCATAAAATCAAAACTGGAGCGCATGGAGCGAAGCTGAAAGATTCGCGACGCAGTTCAGGCGCGAATCATATCACGCCATGCACGTCGCTTCGCTCACGAGCGTTTCATCGGACTGCGCGGCTGTCCGTCTCGCCAGTTGCCGTCGGCCCACATCCGCTCCAGCGCCACCCGGTAATTCGGCAAACGAAAGCTGTAGCCTGCCGCTTTGATCGCCGCGTTGGCGACGCGCTTGTTTTCGCCGTAGAAGGACCGCGCCATGGGCGAAAGTTGCGCGGTTTCGAAGGGGATTTCCGGCGGCGCCTCCACGCCCATCACCCCGGCGGCGTAGGCGACGACATCCTGCGGCGGCGCCGGCTCGTCGTCGGTGACATTGAAGATGCCGCCGCGATTGCTATCGGCCAGGTGCCACAGGGCGCCGGCGATGTCGTCGCAATGGATGCGGTTGAAGACCTGGCCGGGCTTGACCAGCCGCCTCGCGGTGCCGTCCTCGAGATTGGCCAGAGCGTTGCGGCCCGGGCCGTAAATACCGGAAAGCCGCAGGATCGCTACCGGCTTTCCGATTTCCCGCCCAAGAGCCAGCCATTCCTGTTCGGCCGCCACCCGCATTACCGAGCGCTTCGAAACCGGCCTGCACTCGGCGCTCTCGTCGACCCAGGCGCCGCCATGGTCGCCGTAGACGCCGACGGTGGAAAGATAGCCGATCCATTGGAGCGCCGGCATCTTGGCCCGGATCGCCTCGCCTGCCGCGTTGAGCACCGGATCGCCCGCTTCGTCCGGAGCGACCGAGACGATGAGATGTGTTGTGTGCCGAAGCGCATCGCTGATTTCCGCCGTCAACGAACCGTCGAAGCTTAACGGATTGATGCCTGCCTGCCGCAACACCTCGAATTTTTCCGGCGATCGCGTCGTCCCAAGGATCGGCGCGCCATCTTCATTGGCTCTCGCAAAAGCCTTGCCGGAATAGCCGGCGCCGAAAATGAAGAAGCGTCTCTCGCCCATCAATTAAATCCTCTTCTTCAATGGTCCTTTGCGGGAACCGGCAGCGCTGACAGCCATTCCTCGCGCACCGTTGCATCGCCTTCGGCCTGCAAGGCCGATGCGGCGAGCTCCGCAAAATCGCGCCGCTCCATCAGTCGCGATAGCGCCCATACTGCCGCACCCCGCACCAGCGGCGAGCCGTCGTCGATTAGGCCGCGCGCGACCGGCGTCAGCGAGGCATCGTCCGAATTGCCGGCGGCGATCAGCGCGTTGCGGATGAAACGGTCGCGGCCGATGCGCTTGATCGGCGAGCCCGAGAAAAAGGAGCGGAACGTCGCATCGTCGAGCAACAGCAGCTCCGACAGCCGCGGCTCGCGCAGATTTTCGCGAGCGGCAAGCTTGGCCTCGGCGGCGACGCTGGCGAATTTGTTCCACGGACACACGGCGAGGCAGTCGTCGCAGCCATAGATGCGGTTGCCGATCGCCTCGCGAAATTCGCGCGGGATCGGTCCCTTGTTCTCGATTGTGAGGTAGGAGATGCAACGCCGCGCATCGAGCCGGTAGGGCGCCGGGAAGGCATCGGTTGGGCAGATGTCGAGGCAGGCGCGGCAGGAGCCGCAATGGTCGATCTCGGCTTTGTCCGGCTCAAGCTCGGCCGTGGTGAAGATGGTGCCGAGGAACAGCCATGAGCCATGCTCGCGGCTCACCAGGTTGGTGTGCTTGCCCTGCCAGCCCAGCCCCGCGGCTTCGGCAAGCGGCTTTTCCATCACCGGCGCGGTGTCGACGAAGACCTTCACGTCGCCGCCGGCCCGCGCGACGATCTTGCCCGCGATTTCCTTCAGCCGACCTTTCATCACGTCGTGATAGTCGCGATTGTGCGCGTAGACCGAGATCGCGCCGCGATCGTGTTTGTCGAGGACATCGCGCGGATCCCGGTCCGGACCGTAGTTCATGGCGAGCACGATGATCGAACGCACTTCCGGCCACAGCGTCGAAGGCTCGGCGCGCCGCCCGATCGTCTCGGCGATCCAGTCCATCGAGCCGTGAAATCCCTCGGCGACAAACTCGGCCAGGCGCGCGGGAGCCAGCGGGATCGCGTCCGGCCGGGTGACGGCAACGGCGTCGAAGCCGGCGCGGCGCGCCTCCGCGTCGATCAGCGCGCGCAGCTTCGTCGTGTCAGAAATCGAGGTCCGCATAATGCGATACCGGCGACAGGCCGCGCACGCGATCGGTGAGCAGCGGCCGGAACGACGGCCGTGATTTCACGCGAGTATACCATTCGCGCGCCGCCGCGTGCTCGCGCCAGTCGATCTCGCCGAGATAGTCGAGCACGGAAAGCGTCGCGGCCGCGGCGAGGTCGGCATAGGTCACCTTGTTGCCGGCCAGCCAATGACGCGTGCCCGCCAGCCAGTTGGTGTATTTCATGTGCTGGCGGATGTTGGCGCGCGCGGCGCGGATTGCGCCCGAATCGGGTGAGCCGCCGCCCGCCGTCTCCGGCATCACCGGCTTCAGCACCCGCTCGCGCACCAGATGGCGGGTGACCTCGCTTTCGGCCTTGCTGAGATACCAGTCGGTCAGTCGCCGGATTTCGGCGCGCTGCATCGGGTCCTCGGCAAACAGCCGCCTGTCGCGCTTCAGCACCCCGCGTGTCTCGTCAAGATATTCGGCAATGACCATGGCGCCGACGATTGGCACATCGCCTTCGGCCAGCAGGATCGGCAGCGTGCCGGCCGGATTGAGCGCCAGAAACTCCTTGCGCCGGGTCCAGGGTTTCTCCTCGATCAAAGCCAGCTCCTCGCCATACTCGCCGAAGGCGAGGCGGACGAACCGGCAGGTGGCGAACATCGGGTGGTGAAAAAGCGTCAGCATGGTTCCGCGATGATAGGGCGCACTGGCAAATTGGTGTGAGCGCCGGTAAGTCTTGGCGGCCCGATTCCAGGGACTGTCATGTGTTGCGACCTATAGGGGCACTTCCGCGCCATGACAAGCAAGCCCTTCCCCTTAGCCGTCACTCGAAGCAGAGGTTGCCATGGAAAGCCAGACCATCGTCGAAGCACTGCTGCTTGGGCTGATCGAGGGCCTGACCGAATTCATCCCGGTCTCGTCGACCGGTCACATCCTGCTCGCCGGCCATTTCCTCGGCTTCCATTCGACCGGCAAGGCCTTTGAGATCCTGATCCAGCTCGGCGCGATTCTTGCGATCTTGAGCGTCTATTTCCGCCGCCTCTGGAAGATGCTGCTCGAACTGCCGCATGACCGGCTGACAAGGCATTTCGCCATCGGCATCCTCATCGCCTTCCTGCCGGCGGCGGTCATCGGCGCGCTGGCGCATGACTTTATCAAGACCTTCCTGTTCGAATCGCCGCGCCTGATCTGCATCATGCTGGTCATCGGCGGCGTGGTGCTGCTCGCCGTCGACCGCATGAACCTGAAGCCCGTCTACCGCGATGTCGAGCGCTTCCCGACCAGGCTTTATCTGCAGATCGGCCTGTTCCAGTGTCTGTCGCTGATACCCGGCACCTCGCGCTCCGGCTCGACCATCGTCGGCGCGCTGCTCTTGGGCGTCGACAAGCGCGCGGCGGCGGAGTTTTCCTTCTTCCTCGCCATGCCGACCATGGTCGGCGCCTTCGCCTTCGATCTGTTCAAGAACCGCAACGTGCTGACCTCGGCCGACCTGCCGATCATCGCCGTCGGCTTCATCGCCGCCTTCGTCACCGCGCTTTTCGTGGTGCGCTTCCTGCTCGATTACGTCTCGCGCAAGGGCTATTCGCTGTTCGGCTGGTGGCGGCTGGTGGTTGGCGGGCTCGGACTGGCGGCGCTGATGATCTGGGGGTGAGCTTATCGTTGGGAGGGTAAGCCCCTCAATTCCGCCCGTAAAATGCATTCTCGACATGCACTGGCCAGCGCCAGGGCATCACCGCCACCATGTCGAAGCGCACCGACAGCCGGCCATAGTCCGGCTGGCGCGACAGCCAGAGGTCGGCGGCACCCTCGATGCGCCGTTCCGAGGCGTGGGCGATCGCTTCCATCGCCTCCATCAGCGTGCGCCGCGCCTTGACCTCGACGAACAGCACCAGGTCGCCGCGCCTGGCGATCAGGTCGATCTCGCCGAGCTTTGTGCGATGGCGGCGCGCAAGGATGCGATAGCCCTTCAGCATCAGCGCCAACGCCGCCAGCCATTCGCCGCGATGGCCGCGCCGATAGGCTTTTCGCCGATGACCGACGGTGCGCTCAGCCACCGCCGTCCGCCTTCAGCTCTATCAGCCGGCGATAGAGCGCCTGTTTCTGGCCGCCGGTCATCTTCGCCGCTTCCGCCGCCGCCTTGGAGGCCGGCATTTCGGCGGCTAAAGACAACAGCAGCCGGTCGATGTCGGCCGGCTGGTCCTCGGCCGCCTCCGGCGGGCCGACGCAGACCACGATTTCGCCCTTGGGCGTCTCGGCCGCCGCGTGGTGATCGGCGAGCTCTCCGAGCGTTCCCGTTCGCATCTCCTCGAACGCCTTGGTGAGCTCGCGGCCAATCGCCGCTTTGCGCGCTCCGCCAAGCGCTTGCGCCATCGCAGCAAGCGTCTCGGCCAGCCGGCGCGGCGATTCATAGAAGATGAGCGTCGCCGGCACCTGCCTGAAGCTTTCGAGCTTGGTGAGCCTCTGGCCCGCCTTGGCCGGCAAGAAGCCGGCGAACAGAAAGGTGTCGGAAGGCAGGCCGGAAGCGGTCAGCGCGGCAAGCGCCGCCGACGGTCCGGGCACCGGAATAACGCGGATGCCGCGCTCCAGCGCCTCGCCGACCAGCCGGTAGCCGGGATCGGAAACCAGCGGCGTGCCGGCATCCGAGATCAGCGCCACGCTTTGTCCGGCAGCGAGCGACTCGATCAGCTTCGGCCCGGCCTCGGCTGCATTGTGCTCGTGATAGGCCGTGGTGCGCCGGCGAATGCCGTAGCGTTCGAGCAGCACGCGCGAGACGCGGGTGTCCTCGCAGGCAACGATGTCGGCGCCGGCCAGCGTCTCCAGCGCACGCAGCGTGACATCGGCGAGATTGCCAATCGGCGTCGCCACCAGATAGAGCGCCGGCTCCAGCGGCCGCGCCGCAATTTCGGTCTGCCCGATTACATAGCTGCGTTTGTCGCCGGTCAATTGAGGCCCTCCCCACGCGCCACTGTTTGCCACGGCTGATCTGCGGTTGCAAAACGTGATGGCGATGCAAGGGAATCGCCATGCCTTTGCCACGATGCGGAACCAAACCGCATAAGGCGGATTTTACCCCTGATTCCCGAGGAGGAGGACAGGATGGACAGCCTGATCATTCAAGACGCTTTCACGCCCTATTATTCGGGCTGCAAGCGCTTTGCCGGATCGGAGAAGGTTGCCGGTTCGGAGGATCGGGAACCCTCCGCCAGGACAAAGGACAAGGAAGCGATGAAGCCGCTTCCAAGCCCCGCGGTTCAAGACGCCTCGACCGAAACCGAAAGCACGACGGAGCACTGACCGGACGATGCCCAATCGCTTCGACATTTTCATCACACGACTCGAAAGCAAGACCGCCCGCGAGGGCATTCCTTCCCATCCGATCGCCGCCCAGCACGGGAACCGCCGCGACAAGACCGATCTGAAGCAGGGCCGTTCCGGCGACGCGCATGCGGAAAAGGATCGCGGGAAGCAGCGCCAGAAGCACGACGCCTAGAGCTGCTGCGACCCTTCGCGATCTCTCGCCTCGTTATCCCAGGCGGAGCGAGGAGCGAAGCGCCGTGCTTGGCCGTTCAACCACGCCATTCAGCCCAGATATTTAGTGACCTTGGCCTCCAGAAGTCGCACCAGCTCCGGGTCCATGAAGGCGTAATTGTCCGGAATGTCGAGGGAGATCACTCTGGCGGCCTTCAGGCTCGACCGGAACTTCTTTTGCAGCTTGGCCCGATGGGCCTTCTCCATGACGAAGCTGATGTCGGCCCACGCGACGAGCTCCTGCGTGAGCGGGTTGTCCGCGTCGTGATTGGTGCCGGCCGATTCGACCTCGAGGTCGCGGCGCCTGGAAAACACCTACTCGGCGGTGGGGCTGCGCAGGCGGTTCTGGCTGCAGACGAAGAGAACCTTTTTCACCGCGCGAGGTCTGCCACCACCGCATCGAGCACGATCATGCCGGCGGTCGTGGCGCGGAGGCGGGCGTTGCCGACCGGCGCCACCAGCCCCTCTTCCTGCAGCACCGACAATCGGTCGCTCGCCAGACTACGCCCGGCAAGCGTCTCGTAGCGCTGGAGGTCGATGCCTTCGGCCAGCCGCAGCCCCATCAATAGGAACTCGTCGGCTTCTTCGGCGCGCGTCAGCACCTCGCCGCCGGTGACGCCATGGCCCCTGGCTTCGACCAGGTTGGCCCAGGTCTCAGGCATCTTTTCCGCGACCGTCACGGTGCGGCGGCCGTTCTCGACGAAGCGGCCATGCGCGCCGGGTCCGACGCCGACATATTCGCCGTAGCGCCAATAAGTCAGGTTGTGCCGGCTTTCCGCGCCCGGCCGCGCGTGGTTGGAGATTTCGTAGGCCGGAAGCCCGTGCGCCGCGGTCACCTCCTGCGTCAGCGCGTAGAGGTCGGCGGCATGGTCGTTGTCGGGCAGGACGAATTTTCGCGCTGAGTGGAGTGCATGGAACGGCGTGCCCTCCTCGATCGTGAGCTGATAGAGCGACAGGTGGTCGGCGGCGTGCCCGATCGCTTCCTCAAGCTCTAAAGCCCAAGCCTCCGGCGTCTGGCCGGGCCGCGCATAGATCAGGTCGAAGGAGAGCCGCGGAAAGATTTCCCGCGCCAGCCCGATGGCGTGCAGCGCCTCCTCGACATTGTGCAGCCGGCCGAGGAAGCGCACGTCCTTGTCGTTCAGCGCCTGCACGCCGAGCGAGACACGGTTGACGCCGGCCGCCCGATAACCGCGGAAGCGCTCCGCCTCGACCGAGGACGGGTTGGCCTCCAGCGTCACCTCGATCCCGGCAGGCACCGTCCAGTTCTTCGCTACGGCTTCCAGAACCGCTGACACCGTTTCCGGCTTCATCAGCGACGGCGTGCCGCCGCCGAGGAAGATGCTGGTCACCTCGCGCGGC
Source organism: Mesorhizobium sp. WSM4887 (assembly GCF_029625865.1). Classification (NCBI taxonomy): domain Bacteria; kingdom Pseudomonadati; phylum Pseudomonadota; class Alphaproteobacteria; order Hyphomicrobiales; family Phyllobacteriaceae; genus Mesorhizobium; species Mesorhizobium sp. WSM4887. The sequence goes on along the minus strand of NZ_JARTVP010000008.1, from coordinate 55,368 downwards.
CCGGTGCGGGCGCGCATCGTCTTGAGCTCCGTCTCGAAGGCCCGCGCAAAACGCTCCTGGTCGACCGGCTGGTGGCGAACGTGGCTGTTGAAGTCGCAGTAAGGGCATTTGGCCGCGCAGAACGGCCAATGGATATAGACGCCGAAGCCGGGGCTGCGGTCGAGCGGCATGGTCTGGCCTGTTCCGATCATTTTGACCTGAGCCGCGCCAGATCCAGCCGCGCCAAATCCAAGCGGGCCTGGGCAAACTTCTGGAAGGCGCGGGCGCGGTGCGACAGGGCTGTTGCCTGGCCGGGCTTCCAGCCATGCTTTTGCTCGGCGCTCATCTCGCCAAAAGTCTTGGCGAAGCCGTTGGGCAGGAACACTGGATCGTAGCCGAAGCCGAGCGTGCCGCGCGGCGGCCAGACCAGCGTGCCTTCGGCCTCGCCGCGGTAATATTCGGCCTCGCCATCGGGAAAGGCGAGGCAGATGACGGCGACAAAACGGCCGGTGCGCTGCGCCGGCTCGGTCGCGCCGACCTCCTGCAGCGCCACTTCGGTGCGCTGCATGGCCATGCCGAAATCGCGTGTGCCGTCCGCCGTCTCGGCCCAGTTGGCGGTGTAGACGCCGGGCGCCCCGTCGAGCGCATCGACGCAGAGCCCCGAATCGTCCGACAGCGCCGGCAGGCCGGTGGCCTTGGCCGCGGCATAGGCCTTGATATAGGCATTCTCCTCGAAGGTCGTGCCGGTCTCGTCCGGTTCCGGCAGGCCGTACTCCTTGGCCGACTTCGCCTCGAAGCCGAACGGGGCCATCAAGTCGGCGAATTCGCGCAGCTTGCCTTCATTGTGGCTGGCGACGACGATCTTTTGTTCGTTCAAAGAATGCATCAGAGACCCCAGATCCTTGGTTCGGCGAACTCGATCGAATTGCCCGAAGGGTCGCGGATATAGATCGAATGTCCGCCTTGCGGCCATTCGAAATCACTTTCGATGGCGATGTTCTTGGCCGCCAGATGCTTGCGCCATTCGGCGATCTCGGCCGCAGTCGCGGTGAAGCAAAGATGCCCTTCGCCGACGGTGCCGTGCGGCGGCACCTTCAGCTTGGCGTCGGGCGCCGGCGGAATTTTCGTCGCCTCGGCATTGAAGATGAGCAGCACGCCGTTGCCGCAGCGGAAGAAGACGTGGCGACCTTCGACCTTGCCCAGCGGATCCAGGCCGAGGATGTCGCGGTAGAAGGCTTCGGCAGCGGTTAGATCTGTGACGTAGAGCGCTGATTCCAGAATCGCGGAGGGAGTCACGAAGCACCCCCCTCTGCCCTGCCGGGCATCTCCCCCTCAAGGGAGGAGATTGGCAGCTCCACCGACAGTGTCTCGACGGCGAAGATTGGCGAAGGCCGAGGTGAGGTCCGATCTCCCCCCTTGAGGGGGAGATGGCCGGCAGGCCAGAGGGGGGTGCCTAGGCTCGGCATTCGAAAACCTACGCCACCGCCATCTGCTGCAGGCTCACCAGCCGCGAAATACCCTTCTTGGCCAGCCCCATCAGCGCCGAGAACTGCTCTTCGGAGAAGGGCTCGCCTTCCGCCGTGCCCTGGATCTCGACGATGCCGCCCTTGCCGGTCATGACGAAATTGGCGTCGGTGCCGGCCGAGGAATCCTCGAGATAATCGAGATCGATGACCGGCTGTCCGTCATGGATGCCGCAGGAGATCGCCGCGACATGGTCCTTGAGCACCTTGGAAACGCTGGCCATCTGGCGCGCTTCCATCCAGCGCAGGCAATCGTATAGCGCCACCCAGCCGCCGGTGATCGAGGCGGTGCGGGTGCCGCCGTCGGCCTGGATGACGTCGCAATCGACGGTGATCTGCTGTTCGCCTAGCGCCTGCAGGTCGACAACGGCGCGCAACGAACGACCGATCAGCCGCTGGATCTCGAGCGTGCGGCCGCCCTGCTTGCCGGCGGAGGCCTCGCGGCGCATGCGCTCGCCCGTCGAGCGCGGCAGCATGCCGTATTCGGCCGTAACCCAGCCCTTGCCGGAATTGCGCATCCAGGCCGGCACCTTTTCCTCTAGGCTCGCCGTGCACAGCACATGCGTGTCGCCGAACTTCACCAGGCACGAGCCTTCGGCATGCTTGGAGACGCCGCGCTCGAAGGAGATGGCGCGCATTTCGTCGGGCTGGCGTTTGGAGGGGCGCATTCGGCCTTCTTTCCTATGGTTTTGGATTCGTCGGCGGCTTGTAGACGCATGCGGCGGATGGCGCAAAGGAAAAGGGCGCCAAGGAAACGGGGCGCCAAGAAAACGGCGCAAGCGAAAATGCCCCCGGGTTGCGCCAGGGAGGCTTAAGTCTATATCTTTCGATAGGAGGTTTTTTCGCTGGAATGAACAAGGCAGTCGATCCCACATCGCAGCCGCCCGTGCTTCAGTCGCTCGACATGCGCTCGCGCGACATCTTCCGGCGGATTGTCGATTCCTATCTGCGCGACGGCGAGCCGGTCGGGTCGCGCAGCCTGTCGCGCATCCTGCCGTCGTCGCTGTCGCCGGCCACCATCCGCAACGTGATGAGCGACCTCGAGCATCTGGGGCTGATCTACGCGCCGCACATCTCGGCCGGCCGCCTGCCTACCCAGACCGGCCTGCGCTTCTTCGTCGATGCCTTCATGGAGCTGGGCGATCTGTCGGACGACGAGCGTCGCGTCATCGAGGCGCAGGTGCGTGCCTCGGGCTCGGGCGCCACGCTGGAGCATATGCTGACCGAGGCCAGCCAGATGCTCTCCGGCATGTCGCGCGGCGCCGGCCTGGTGCTCGCCGCCAAGAACGAGGTGGCTCTGAAGCACATCGAGTTCATCCAGTTGGAACCCACCAAGGCGCTCGCCGTCCTGGTGTCGCAGAGCGGCGATGTCGAGAACCGCGTTGTCGACCTGCCGGCCGGTATCACCGTCTCGCAGCTGCACGAGGCCTCGAACTTCCTCAACGCCCATATCCGCGGCCGCACGCTGGCCGAGGCCCGGGTCGAGATCGCGCGCATCAAGGACGAGACCAGGGCGGCTCTCGACACGCTGTCGCAGGAACTGGTCGAGAAGGGCCTCGCGGTCTGGGCCGGTGCCGAAAGCGGCCTGCCGGCGCGGCTCATCGTGCGCGGCCGCGCCAATCTTCTGGAAAACGTCACCGCCCAGGCCGATCTCGAATTGCTGCGCCATCTGTTCGAGGATCTGGAAACGCAGGACGGACTGCTGCAGCTCCTCGACCTCGCCGAGGAAGGTCCGGGCGTGCGCATCTTCATCGGCTCGGAGAACAAGTTGTTTTCGCTGTCCGGTTCGTCGCTCGTGGTCGCGCCCTATCGCGACAAGGATGCGCGCGTCGTCGGCGCGCTCGGCGTCATCGGCCCGACGCGATTGAACTATGCCCGCATCGTCCCGATGGTCGACTATACGGCCCAGTTGATTTCGCGCATGCTGAGATAGGCAAGCGGGAAACGTCGCAAGGAGGGTGGAAATGGCGCTGGAATCGTTCAAGGCCCAGATCAGCCTGCTGCTCGAGGAGATGGTGAACCAACCGGAAGACGATCACGAGATCCAGGAGCTACTGCGCGAGAAGCTCAGGGAAATGCGCGCCATGGGCCTGCCGCTGCCGGCCGATCTGGTCGCGCTGGAAAAGCAGCTCGACGACGATCTGGATATCGAAGAGAGCTGAACTGCCGGCGCTTTCCGTCAAAATCCGCATGCCCGGCTTCTCTTTTGGAAAGCCTGCCCGATATTCGCTGTCTGGTTGCTGATGCACGTTGGCGAATAACGGAGAACAGCATGATACGGATTGCCGGCCTTGCCGCCCTCGCTTTGTTCCTGGCCTCCGGCGCCGTCGCGCAGCAGGCCGATCAGCCCTTGCTCACCGGCAAAAACGCCTTCGGTGACTGGAGGGCCGACCGGCCCGGCGTGCGGCGCCTCATCAGGCCCGACGATCTCCCGAAGCCGAATGTCGCCGAATCCGCCTCGAACGGCGGCGGTGTCACCGATCGCCCCGAGGATGCCACGCCAGCCCTTCCACCCGGCTTTTCGGCCGAACTGGTGGCTTCGGGCATCAGCAGCCCGCGTGTCGTGCGCACGGCGCCGAACGGCGATCTCTTCGTCGCCGACAGCAGGGCGAGCCAGGTCCGCGTCTATCGACTGGCCGAAGGCAGCGCCAAGCCCGCCGAGAAGTCGGTCTTTGCCAAAGGCCTGACCCGGCCCTACGGCATCGCCTTCTATCCGCCGGGCGACAAGCCGCAATGGGTCTATGTCGCCAACAGCAACAGCGTCGTCCGCTTTGCCTATCGCGACGGCGACCTCAAAGCTTCCGGCGAGCCCGAAACGATCGTCTCGGACATCCCGTCGAGCCATCACTGGACGCGCGACATCGCTTTTTCGCCCGACGGCAAAACGCTCTATCTCTCGGTCGGCTCGGGCTCGAATACCGCGGAGGGCATGGGAGCGAGGCCGAAGGGCGGCGTCGAAGAATGGGCGAGATCGGCACCGCTCGGCGCTACCTGGGGCGCGGAGGAAGGCCGAGCGGATGTGCTCGCTTTCGATCCTGACGGCAAGAACCGCAGGATGGTCGCCACCGGCCTGCGCAACTGCTCGGGCATGACGGTGCAGCCGGCTACGGGCGCGCTCTGGTGCGTCGTCAACGAACGCGACGAGCTAGGCGACAACGTGCCTTTCGAATATGCGACCGCCGTCAAGGAGGGAGCCTTCTATGGCTGGCCCTGGTACTATATCGGCGACAACGAAGATCCGCGCCACAAAGGCGCGCGGCCCGATCTCGCCGGCAAGGTCACGGTGCCGGACGTGCTGATCCAGGCACATTCGGCGCCGCTCAACATCGCCTTTTACGAGGGCGGCAACTTCCCGGCCGACTACAAGGGCGACGCCTTCGTCACCCTGCACGGCTCGTGGAACCGCAATGTCCGCACCGGCTACAAGGTGGTGCGGCTGAAGTTCAAGGACGGCAAGCCGACCGGCGAATATGAGGATTTCGCCACCGGCTTCGTCATTGCCGACGATGCGGTCTGGGGCCGGCCGGTCGGTGTCGCGGTGGCGAACGATGGTTCGCTGATCCTGACCGAGGACGGCAACGGCACGATATGGCGCGTCACCTACGGCGACGGCCGGTCCTGAAGCGGCGCTGGTGCAACCGAATCCGGCCGCAAGGCAATTAACGCCGCCCCGGCACCGTGGTAAGAGGCTGCCGCTCTGGATCCCGATCCCGGGATAGCGCTGGGTTGAAACCATGACACTGACAGGATTTCTCGCCTACAGCGCCGCCCTCGGCGTCGCCGCCGCCATTCCGGGTCCCGGCGTGACGGCGCTTGTTGCCCGCGCGCTCGGCTCCGGCTTCCGTCCGTCGCTCGCTATGTCGTTCGGTCTCATGCTCGGCGACATTACCTACCTCACCGCCGTCGTGCTCGGCCTCGCCTTCGTCGCCCAGACCTTCGGCATGGTGTTTCTCGCCATCAAATGGGCGGGCGTCGCTTATCTCGCCTTCCTTGCCTGGCGCTTCTGGACCAGCGGCATCTCGCCCGAGACGGTCGAGGCGCGCAAGGGCAGAAGCGGCCTGGCGTCGAGCTTCATCGCCGGGCTGACGGTGACGCTCGGCAACCCGAAGACGATGATCTTCTATCTCGCCATCACGCCGACCATCGTCGACCTGAAGACGATCACGCCGGCCGACTACGGCATCCTTGTCGCGCTGACCGTTGTCGTCCTGTTCGTGGTGCTGGTCCCCTATCTGGCGCTGGCTGCCAAGGCGCGCTGGTTCCTGAGATCGCCGCGCGCGCTCAAGGTGCTGAACCGCACCGCCGCCAGCTTCATGATGGGAGCGGCAGCCGCCATCGCGGCCCGTCAATAGGCCGCATTCTCAACCGGCCCCCGTTTCCGGGAAAGCATCCCTGAAACGGGCCGATCCGGAAAATGCATTTCCGGCGCGGGGAGGTTTTCAGCAGCCGCCCCACTCGGATATTTTCGGCGGGCAGCCTATCTTGCGCGGCTGAAAGCCTTATTCTGTTTGCCTATGCCTTTGCCTTGGGAGCGAAACCAATGAACAAGCCCGTCACCTCCGCGCGTGTCCCCGGCCGCGGCCGCATCTTCAACTCGATCACCGAGACGATTGGGGACACGCCGCTGGTGCGGCTGGATAAGTTCGCCAAGGAGAAGGGCATCGTCGCCAACGTGCTGGCCAAGCTCGAATTCTTCAACCCGATCGCCTCGGTCAAGGACCGCATCGGTGTCTCGATGATCGAGGCGCTGGAGGAGGCCGGCAAGATCGCGCCGGGCAAGACCACGCTGATCGAGCCGACCTCCGGCAACACCGGCATCGCGCTGGCCTTCGCCGCCGCCGCCAAGGGTTACAAGCTGATCCTCACCATGCCGGAGACAATGTCGGTCGAACGTCGCAAGATGCTGGCGCTGCTCGGTGCCGAATTGGTGCTCACCGAAGGCCCGAAAGGCATGAAGGGCGCCATCGCCAAGGCCGACGAGCTTGCCGCGACGCTGCCCAACGCCATCATCCCGCAGCAGTTCGAGAACCCGGCCAATCCGGAAATCCACCGCCGCACCACGGCGGAGGAGGTCTGGAACGACACCAATGGCGAGGTCGACATCTTCGTGGCCGGCATCGGCACCGGCGGCACCATCACCGGCGTCGGCCAGGTGCTGAAGAAGCGCAAGCCTTCGCTGCATGTGGTGGCAGTCGAGCCGGAAGCCTCGCCGGTGCTCTCCGGCGGCCAGCCCGGCCCGCACAAGATTCAAGGCATCGGCGCCGGCTTCGCGCCCAAGATCCTCGACACGACGATCTATGATGAGATCGTCAGGGTCTCGAACGAGGATTCGGTCGCCAATGCGCGCCTCGTCGCCCGCCTCGAAGGCGTGCCGGTCGGCATATCGTCGGGTGCCGCGCTGCAGGCGGCGATCGTCGTCGGCTCGCGGCCGGAAAACAAGGACAAGAACCTCGTCGTCGTCATTCCGTCCTTCGCCGAGCGCTATCTCTCGACGATCCTGTTCGACGGGCTGGGGGCCTAGGCGCTCATCCCTCGAGGAATGGCTTCAGCCCCTCACGGTCGTAGTCCCAGGGCGAAGCAGGAGCGAAACTCCGTCGCGTCGATCCTGGGATCCACGCCGTGACCGTGGCCAGGAAATGCCACGGTCCAGAATGGATACCACCTGTCTTATCCGAGATTAACGGAGCCGCTGTTCCTCCGCAGAAAGACCTGCAAAGCTTGTGACGTGGGGACGTCACGGGATTGATCCTCGGGTTTGCGCGCGTCGCTTCGCTCCTTGCTCCGCCCGTGGATGACGAAGTCGGGAGCGCCACTCCTAGCTTGCAGACAAGCGGCACTCCCGGGATGATGCAAGCTGGATCGCTCAAAAAGCGTCTGTGGCAAGCGGAGCCCGGCTTGAGGAAGGCGCCGCTTCCGGTTCAAATCGCCGCCGGCCTCGAATCGGCCGGCGGGAGGATTTTATGTACAAGCTTTACACGCGTCCCGGCAGCGGCGGATTCGTCGTCGAGGCGGCCTTGGCTATGGCCGGCGCGCCTTTCCGGCAGATCGACGTGCCGAAGAAGGATCCGCCCGATCCGGCTTTCCTCGCCATCAGCCCGTTGAACCAGGTGCCGGCGCTGACGTTGCCCGACGGCCGGTCGATGACGGAATCGGCGGCGATCTGCATCCTGCTCGCCGAGCGTCATCCAGAAGCGCATCTGGCGCCGCAAGCGGGCTCGCCGGCCCGCGCCGATTTCCTGCGCTGGATGGCCTTCATGTCGTCGGCGCTCTATCCCGCGATCCTGAGGCTCTATTACCCCTACCGCTACACGGCCGACGCCGATAGCGTGCAGGTGGTCAAGGAGGCGGCTATCGCGGAAATGGATCGCGGCTTTGCCATTCTCGATAGCGCGCTCGCCGGCCGTGAGTGGCTGGCCGGTGAGGAACTTTCGCTGGTCGACATCTATCTCGTGATGCTGGTGGCCTGGCATCCCGACACCAAGAGCGCTCGCGTAGCCTGGCCGAACATCGAACGGCTGTGGGGCAAGTTGCGCCAGCATGCGATCATGCGGAAACTGAACCTTTCTCATGAGATGTGGCCGCAGGACTAGTTGCTGGAACCGCCGTCTCGCCTCAGTTGCGGACCAGCTTCCCCCGCTCGGCCTGCAGGAAATGGCGCAAGGCCGGATCGCGCTCGAGGCCGATCGCCCGGTCGTAAGCCTCGGCGGCCTCGGCCGTCCTGCCGAGCCTGGCTAAGAGCTCGGCCCGCGCCGCCCAATAGGGCTGGTATTCGGCAAGCCGCTTATCGCCGCCGATCTCGTCGAGCGCGGCAAGACCCTCGGCTGCGCCCTCGGCTTCGGCGATCGCGACAGCGCGGTTGATCGCCACCACCGGCGAGCCGGCAATCGCCATCAGCGCGTCGTAAAGCTGGCGGATCGCGGTCCAGTCGGTGCGGCCGCTCCGCCGCCTTGCCGTGTGCGCCGACTGGACCGCAGCCTCCAATTGGTAGCGGCCGATGGTTCCCCTGATCGCGGCGCGCCTGAGCAGCGCTTCCGCCTCGTCGATCAGCTTGTCGTCCCAAAGCGCCACGTCCTGCTCAGCCAGCGGCACGAAGTCGCCGTCGGGACTGCGCCGCGCCGTGCGCCGCGCGTCGGCGAAAAGCATCAGCGCCAGGAGCCCGAGCGTTTCCGGCTCATCCGGGATCAGCGACGCGACCAGCCGGCCGAGCCAGATGCCTTCCGTAGCCAGGTTGCGTCGGCGCGTCTCGGTGCCGGCCGGATCCGACCAGCCCTCGGCGAATGTGGCGTAAATCGCTTCCAGCACCGCATCGAGCCGCTCGCCGAGCTCGGCCCGCTCCGGTACCCGGAAGGGGATGGCGGCCTCGCGGATGCGGCTCTTGGCGCGCACCAGGCGCTGGCCCATCGTCGTCGGCGAGACCAGAAAGGCCGAGGCGATGGTTGCGGCGTCGAAGCCAAGCACGGTCTGCAGGATCAGCGGCGCGCGTACGCTGGCCTCGATCGCCGGATGTGCGCAGGCAAACATCAGCCTCAGCCGCTCGTCGGGCAAATCCTCGTGCGTCATGCGCGCCTCCGCCTCTTCGGCAATCAGCTGCAGGTGGCCGCGGGCCGCCTCGCCGGTCAGCCGCCGCCGCACGGCGTCGACGTCGCGGCGGCGCGCCACCGCCAGCAGCCAGGCCTCCGGCTTTTCGGGCACGCCGCTCTTCGGCCAGCGCTCCAGTGCGGCGGCGAACGCGTCGGCCAGCGCGTCCTCGGCGCCGGCAACGTCGCGCATGCGAGCAGCGAGATAGGCAACCAGCTTGCCGTAGCTCTGCCGGGCGGCCGCCTCGGCCGCCGCCCGCGCCGTCTCCGGGCGCTTGTCCATATTGCTAGGACCGGTAGTCGGTCATTTCCCAGATCGGCCGCACCTCGACCGTGCCGGTGCTGGCTGCCGGGCAGCGCGCGCCCCATTCCATAGCGGTGTCGATGTCGGTCGCTTCGATCATGTAGAAGCCGGCAAGCTGTTCCTTTGTGTCGGCATAGGGACCGTCGAGCACATTGGTCTTGCCGTCGGCGAGCCGTATCGAAGTGGCCGCCTGGGTCGGACGCAGCCTTTCGCCGGCGAGGTACGCGCCGGACTTCTTCAAGGCTTCGGTATAGGCACCGTAGGCGGCAAGCGTCTGTTCGGTCTTGTCGCGCGGCGCATTCGCCATTGCCGCTTCGTCATTGTAGATCAAAAGCATGTATCGCATGGTCTTCTCCGTTTTCTCGAAGGCCGCGTCGTCGCGGGCCGACCTATGTCGTGCGGCCACGGCCGATTTCGACAGGCGCCGCGAAAATCTTTCGCCTCCAAAGCAATCGAGCGCAAGCCGGCGCTTTCGCCACCCCTCGATCGTTCGTCTAATGGCTGCAATTGCGGGTTGGCATTTGGCGTCTCCTGTCTAAACTCCCAGCTTCGCGCCGGCAGAGGCGGCGCGGCGCGACCATCAGGAGGAGGAAACAAAATGCTCGATTTCAGGACGAAATTTGTTGCCGCCGGCGCTTTGGCATTGTCGCTCGGCCTCGGCGCCATGTCGGCCGGGGCACAGGAATTCATCACCGTGCTGACCGGCGGCACGTCGGGCGTCTACTATCCCCTCGGCGTCGCGCTGTCGGAAATCTACGGCAAGGGCATCGAAGGCGCCCGCACCCAGGTGCAGGCAACCAAGGCATCGGTCGAGAACCTCAACCTGCTGCAGCAGGGCAAGGGCGAGATCGCCTTCGCGCTCGGCGATTCCGTCAAGCTCGCCGCCGAAGGCAACACCGAAGCCGGCTTCCCCGGCAAGCTCGACAAGCTGCGCGGCATCGCCGCCATCTATCCGAACTATATTCAGATCGTCGCCAGCAAGGAGTCCGGCATCAAGACCCTCGCCGACCTCAAGGGCAAGAGCCTGTCGGTCGGCGCGCCCGCCTCCGGCACCGAGCTCAACGCCCGCGCCATCTTCGCCGCCGCCGGGCTGAAGTATGAGGATCTTGGACGGGTCGAGTACCTGCCATTCGCCGAGTCGGTCGAGTTGATCAAGAACCGGCAGCTCGACGCCACGCTGCAATCGGCGGGCCTGGGCGTCGCCTCGATCCGCGATCTCGCAACTTCGGTGCCGATCAACGTCGTCGCCGTGCCGGCCGAGGACGTCGCCAAGATCGGCTCGCCCTATCTTTCGGTGATCATTCCCAAGGGCACCTATGAGGGCCAGACCGAGGATGTCGCCACCGCCGCGGTCGGCAATTTCCTTGTCACCCGGGCCGATGTTTCCGACGAGACCGCCTATCAGATGACCAAGCTGATGTTCGAGCATCTCGACCAGCTCGCCGCCGCCCATGCCGCCGCCAAGGCGATCGATCCGGCCAAGGCGCTGGACGGCATGCCGGTGCCGCTGCATCCCGGCGCGGAGAAATATTACAAGGAAAAAGGGCTGATCAAGTAAGCGAGGATGGCGCGGCAGTCTGCTATGGAGCGCGTCGGATGAGCAAAGCAACGTCTGGAACAACGACCGACGGCAATTCGACCACTTTTCATCTCCCTGTCGCCGAAGAACAGGTCGAAGGCCTGCCGCCGGGCTTCGGCGGCGGCATCGCCGGCAAGGCGGCCTTCCTGATTGCCGTCGCCTTCTCCGTTTTCCAGATCTACATCGCCGCCTATGGCAGCCTGCCCAGCCAGGTGGTGCGCGCCATGCATGTCGGCTTCCTGCTGCTGCTCGGCTTCGGCCTGATCGCCAACCTGCGCGCCACCGGCGTAGCGGCGAAGGCCGCGTTCTGGACGCTCGGCGCGCTCGGCTTCGGCACCGGCCTCTACAACTGGGTCTTCTACGCCGACCTCATCCGCCGCTCCGGCTTCCTCACCACGCCGGACCTGATCGTCGGCACGCTGCTGGTGGTGCTCGTCTTCGAAGCGGCAAGGCGGCTGATGGGGCTGCCGCTCGCGGTGATCGCCTTCATCTTCCTCGCCTATTGCTTCGTCGGCAATCACCTGCCGCCGCCCTTCATCCATCGCGGCTACGATTTCGCCCAGCTCGTCGACACCTTCGCCTTCGGCACCGAAGGCATATACGGCACGCCGGTCTATGTCTCGGCGGCTTACATCTTCATCTTCGTCGTCTTCGCCGCCTTCCTCGAACGCGCCGGCATGATCGCGCTGTTCAACGATTTCGCGCTTGGCCTGGTCGGCTCCTGGCGCGGCGGTCCGGCCCAGGTCTGCGTGCTCTCCTCGGCGCTGATGGGCACCATCTCCGGTTCGGGCGTCGCCAATGTCGTGGCGAGCGGCCAGTTCACCATTCCGCTGATGAAGCGCTTCGGCTTCCGCTCGGCCTTCGCCGGCGCCGTCGAGGCAACGTCCTCGATGGGCGGCCAGATCATGCCGCCGGTGATGGGCGCGGTCGCCTTCATCATGGCCGAGACGCTGAACGTCCCCTACGCCGAGGTGGTGAAGGCGGCGATCATTCCGGCGCTGCTCTATTTCGGCGCCTGTTTCTGGCAGGTGCATCTGGAGGCGGGCAAGGCCGGCCTGCACGGCATGGCCAAGGCTGAGCTGCCCAATCCCTGGGATGCGGTGCGGCAGCACTGGCCGCTGGTGCTGCCGCTTGCCGTGCTGGTTTACCTGCTCTTCGCCGGCTATACGCCGATCTTCGCCGGCACCATGGGCCTGGCGCTGACCATCGTGCTGATCCTCGGCACGCCGCTGGCGGCGCTGATCGGACCGTTCGCCTTCCGCGTCGTCTTCTGGCTGGCGCTCGGCCTTGCCGCCGCCTCCTTCATGCGCTTCGGCGTCAACATCCTCGGCCTCGTCATCGCGGCGCTCGTTGTCGCCTGCGTCACTTTCAAGGGCGGTCGCGAGACGCTGCGCATCTGCGTCGAATCGCTTGCCGAAGGGGCGAAGAACGCGCTGCCGGTCGGCATCGCCTGCGCCATCGTCGGCATCGTCATCGGCACGCTGACGCTGACCGGCATCGCTTCGACCTTCATCGGCTGGATCATCTCCATCGGCGAGAACAATCTGTTCCTGTCGCTGCTGCTCACCATGCTCACCTGCCTGGTGCTCGGCATGGGCATCCCCACCATCCCCAACTACATCATCACCTCCTCGCTCGCCGGCCCGGCGCTGCTGTCGCTCGGCGTGCCGCTCATCGTCAGCCACATGTTCGTCTTCTATTTCGGCATCATGGCTGATCTCACCCCACCGGTGGCGCTCGCCGCTTTCGCCGCGGCGCCCATGGCCAGGGAAAGCGGGCTGAAGATCGGCATTCAGGCGACCAAGCTCGCCATCGCCGGCTTCGTCGTGCCGTTCATGGCCGTCTACACGCCGGCGCTGATGCTGCAGGATGCAGGCCCGATCGCGGCTTCGTTCGGCTATCCGGTCGAGGTCGCCTACGTCGTCGCCAAAGCCTGCATGGGCATCGTGCTCTGGGGCGCCGCCGCCGTCGGCTTCCTCGCTCGCCGCATGGCCTGGTGGGAGCGCTTGGTCGCCTTCGCCGCCGGCGTGCTGCTGGTGGCGGCGCTGCCGCTCACCGACGAAACCGGCTGGGCGCTGGCGCTGCTCTGGATCGGCTGGCACTGCTGGCGCGCGCGCCAGGCATCCGCGGCCGGCCCTGCATGAGCCTGTGCATCCTCGCAGCCGGCAAGGCGGTGACGCTTGCCGTTGCCGCCTTTACCTTGTCCTGGACGCATTCGGTGGAACGGACGCGCTGGCAAGAGGATTGGAAGGTGACGCCGGCAGGTCTGCGCGTCGTCGAAGCGCGCGTCAAGGGCTCCGGCGCCGGCATGGAGCCGCCGGAAGGCTCGGTGCTGCGGGACGGATGGTGGGTCTATGCGCCACGGATCGGGCCACAGCCGCGGCTGGTGCTCGCGGCCTCCGGCGCAACCGGGGGAGGCTGGACCTTGTGCACGGCCAAGGGCTGTCGCGAGCTTGGCGGGACGGCCGGGGATACGGTCGCGCTCGAAGCCTGCGCCGGTTCGAGCCAGCCGCGATAAAATCCGCGTCGCGATCGAAAATCACCGGCACGAGCCTGGCCTTGGTACCGCCTCGTCCTTTGCAATAGGCCTCGGCCTTGGCGAGCGAGCGGCCGGCGACGAGCAAGGTCAGACGCGGCTCGCTCTCCAGCAACTGCACGATGCGTCCGCCGAAGGTGCCGTAACCGCGGGCAATCAGAAGCTTCATCCGACCCTCCGATCTCAACTGATCAGCCGCTGTCGCAGCTCGGCGGAGGGGATCTCGCAGCTGTGTTTGCGGCCGAACAGCGCACAGCGGTTCTTGGCGATGCGGTCGTACAGCCAGTCGCGCAGCGGCCGCGGCAGGACGAGCAGCAATCTCGCGGCGCGCCACGGCCAGCCGAGCGCCGCCATGACGGCGACGAAACTGTCGAGCTTCGTGAAGGCGGCGCCGTCGATGATGGCGAGGTTGCTGTCGTAATCCTCGGTCGGCAGGCCGTGCTCACGAAACAGCGCCTCGCCGAGCGGCGATTGCGCGGTGGCGAAGCGGAAGCGTTTGTTCCGGTCGATCTTGAGGACGATCTGGACGAAGCCCGAGCAGAACACACAGACGCCGTCGAACACGAGCAGCGGCTGGCGGGCATCGTAAGCTTGGCCTGGGAGGAGGGGACGTTTCTGTTCGGACAGGTCGGTCATGTCGGCCCCGGCTGCTTGTGCCCCTAGGCACTAAGCTAGGGGGACACTAAGCCAGCCGGCGGCGGCGTCAAAGTCGCGGCGTTGTCGCACGCCTGCCGTCGATGACGGCGGGGCGCTCGTCACGATAGGTCGTGGCGCGGGTGTCGGCGACCGGCTTGCAGATCCGGCTGTTGTGGCGGCTGTCGAGCATCGTGGTCAGTGCGTGCCGATGCCGAGCTGGTTGCCGCGGCGTGCGCAGGCCGGGCCCGGGCCGCGCATGTAATAGCGCTCGGGCCGATAGGTCGGCGCGACGAATTCGCGGATGGCGGCGGCATAGCCGGCGATGTGGTTCCAGAAGTTCATTTTCCCTGTCCCTGTCCCGTTTTCGGATGTCCCTTCCGAATTGCGGGGATCATAGCCTCGAGGCGTGAATAGTCGGTGAACGCCCTGTTAATTTCTGGTCCGAAACGCGTTGCATCGTGGCCGGAATGCGGCTGATTCGCGGTGTTTCCACGCCTTTTGTCGCGTTTCCGGCTCGTGTGACTTTTGCATCACATATGTTTCGTCTCTATGTCGCTTGGGCGCGCTTCTGTTTCACGCATCGAAGGTGGCTTGAAATTTCCGTGCGGCGTCGTCCGCCGGCAGGAACCTGCCCTGCGCGGTGACGTTGATCGATCAAGGCCGGGGCCGAACCCGGCCGCGTTGGCGGCGGACCGGCCGCGCAACTTCCAGACAACACCAGACATGGAAGGCAACCGCCATGGGTTTCTTTTCGAAGGACATCAAGACGCTGGACGACCTCTTCGTCCACACGCTGCGCGACATCTATTATGCCGAAAAACAGATCGAGAAATCGCTGCCGAAGATGATCGACAAGGCGACGGATTCGCAATTGAAAGCCGGTTTCGAGAAGCATCTCGCGCAGACCAAGGGCCACATCGAACGGGTCGAGCAGGTATTCGAGCTGCATGGCGTCAAGGCCAAGACCGTCAACTGCCCCGCCATCGACGGCATCCTCGAGGAGGCTGACGACGTGAGCGGCGACGTGGAGGACAAGGAGGTCCTCGATGCCGCGCTGATCGCCTCGGCTCAGGCCGTCGAGCATTACGAGATAACGCGCTACGGCACGCTGATCGCCTGGGCCAAGCAGCTCGGCCGTAGCGACTGCGCCAATGTGCTGGCCAAGAACCTCAAGGAAGAAGAGGCGACCGATCGCAAGCTCACCGAGATCGCGGAAAGCAAGGTCAACCTGCAGGCTGCCGAATAGCTAGTTGTGAGCCCGAAAGGCCGGCGGACAGCCGCCGGCTTTCGCCTGCCCAGAACCGAAGCGGAGCCTTGGCCGTTGCGATGGCACCCGCCTGCCAGGGAGGTCGCCGTGGCGTCTACGTCCAGGCGCAGATCCGCATAGGAGCACGATGTCATGGCCGGCCTCGAGCAATACCACGCCAAGCGCGATTTCCGGAAAACCTCGGAGCCGGCCGGCCAGCTCGCGCCCAGCAAGAAGACCGACGCCGGCGGCATCTTCGTTGTCCAGAAGCATGCCGCGACGCGGCTCCACTATGACTTTCGGCTCGAGCATGATGGCGTGTTGTGGAGCTGGGCGGTCACGCGCGGACCGAGTCTCGACCCGCACGAGAGGCGGCTGGCGGTGCATGTCGAGGACCACCCGATCGACTATGCGTCTTTCGAGGGCACCATTCCGAAGGGCGAATATGGCGGCGGTTCCGTCCTCGTCTGGGACGAAGGCCGGTGGATCCCCGACGGCGACCCGGCCAAGGGCATGAAGAAGGGCCATATCGACTTCGAGCTCGAAGGCCAGAAGCTCAACGGTCGCTGGCATCTGGTCAGGCTGAAGCCGCGCCCGCGCGAAAAGCGCGACAACTGGCTGCTGATCAAATCCAATGACGCCGCCGCCCGCCCTGGTGAAGACATACTTGGAGAGGCGCCGCAATCGGTAAAGTCGGGCTTGACCATCGAGGAGATCGGCGAAGGCAAGACGGCCAAGGGCGCCAAACCAAGGGTCTGGCATTCCAACAAGCCGGCTGCAGGCAAGGCAAAATCCCCACGCCTCGAATTCGTCGAGCCGCAGCTGGCGACGCTCGAAAAGAATGCGCCTTCCGGCGAGGAATGGGTGCATGAGGTGAAGTTCGACGGCTACCGCATGCAGGCGCAGATCGCCGGCAGCGATGTCCGGCTGCTGACCCGCACCGGCCTTGACTGGACGAAGAAGTTCGAAGGTCCGGTCGTGGCCGAGCTTGCCGGACTGAAATGCCGCGACGCCATCATCGACGGCGAGATCGTCGTGTTGGCCGACAGCGGCGTGTCCTCCTTCGCCATGCTGCAGGCGGATCTCTCGGCCGGCCGCACCGACCGCTTCATCTACTACGTCTTCGACCTGATGCGGCTCAATGGCGAGGACCTTCGCCGCGAGCCGCTGGTCGAGCGCAAGCAGGCGCTGGCCGAACTGCTCGGCGAGCGGTCGGAGCAATCCGCCGTCCGCTTCAGCGATCATTTTGCGGAACCAGGCAGCGTCATGCTGCAGCATGTCTGCCGCATGGGTCTCGAAGGCGTGGTGTCGAAACGTGCCGACGCGCCCTATCGCAGCGGCCGCGGCCTCACCTGGATCAAGTCGAAGTGCACGCTGCGCCAGGAATTCGTCATCGGCGGCTACTTGCCCTCGGACAAGACCGGGCGCGGCCTGCGCTCGCTGCTGGTCGGCTATCATGAAGGCGGCAAGCTCAACTATGCCGGCCGCGTC
Source organism: Mesorhizobium sp. WSM4887 (assembly GCF_029625865.1). Taxonomy (NCBI): domain Bacteria; kingdom Pseudomonadati; phylum Pseudomonadota; class Alphaproteobacteria; order Hyphomicrobiales; family Phyllobacteriaceae; genus Mesorhizobium; species Mesorhizobium sp. WSM4887. The sequence goes on along the minus strand of NZ_JARTVP010000008.1, from coordinate 38,497 downwards.
GGCACTGGCTTTTCCGGCAAGGTGGCTGCGGACCTTAAGAAAAAACTCGACAGCCTCAAGACGACGAAGTCGCCTTTTTCTGCCGCCGTGCCGAAGGGCAAGGGCCTCGTCTGGGTCAAGCCCGAGCTTGTCGGCGAAGTGGAGTTCCGCAGCTGGACATCCGACCATATAATCCGCCACGCCTCGTTCCAGGGGCTGCGCGAGGACAAGCCGGCGGAGGACGTGGTGCAGGAAAAGCCGAAGCAAGCCGACGGCAAGACAAAAAGCGGAGCAAAGGCGAGCAGCGGCAGGACCGAGACAAAAACCTCGGCCGGAACGGCGAAGACCTCGGTGAAGCTGTCGCATCCCGACAAGCTGCTGTGGCCCGACGAAAAGGTCTCCAAGCAGGATCTCCTCGATCACTACGCCCTGGTCTGGCCGCGAATTGAGTCATTCGTCGTCAACCGGCCGCTCAGCCTTGTGCGGGCGCCCGACGGCATCCATGGCCAGCGCTTCTTCCAAAAACATGCCTCACCGGGCATGAGCGACAAGATCGCCAGGATGAACGATCCGACCGACGGCGAGGAGATCTTGTTCATCAGGGATTTCGACGGGCTTGCAGCCCTTGTTCAATACGGCGTCGTCGAGGTTCATATCTGGGGCTCGACCGTCGACGAACTGGAAAAGCCGGACCAGATCATCTTCGACCTCGATCCGGACGAGGGCATCGGGGTCGAGGCGGTGCGTGCCGCCGCCCTCGATATCCGAGCCAAGCTGAACGACCTGTCGCTGCCGACGCTGGTCAAGACGTCTGGCGGCAAGGGCTATCACGTGCTGGTGCCGCTCAAGCCCTCCGCCGAATGGGACGAGGTGAAGGACTTCGCCCATGATTTCGCCCGCGCCCTGGAGCAGGCCGCGCCCGACCGCTACACGGCGACGCTGTCGAAGAAGGCGCGCACCGGCAAGATCTTCGTCGACTATCTGCGCAACGGCCGCGGCGCGACCACGGTCGCGCCCTATTCCTCGCGCGCCAAGAAGGGCGCGACGGTGTCGATGCCGGTGACCTGGCCGGAGATCGAGAAGGGCCTGCCGCCCAATGCGTTTCCGCTCGGCGACGCCACGACGCTAAAGCAGCTGAAGAAGGCCGATCCGTGGGCGGATTTCTTCAAGCTGGGCAAACCGCTCAAGCGGGCTTAGCCAACAGCCGAGCCGGCCAGTCCGTCACGCCAGAAATACCCTCTCGAACTCCTGCTTGCCCTTCGGCGAGAACACCACGGCGCAGCTGTCCTTGTCGCGCCGCGCCCATTTTTTGACGATGACCTTGTCGAGGATGGCGGCGCCCAGCGCGCCGGCCAGATGCGAGCGCCGCACGCTCCAGTCGAGGCAGGCGCGGCAGATCGGCCGCTTCGCTTTGCTGTCGATCTCGATGCCGAGCGCGGCGAAATGCGAAATGGCTGACGGCGACAGCCTGATCTCGTTCTCCTGGCGCAGCACCAGCTTCCGGTCGACCAGACGGTCGAGCATCGCCACCGCCTGCTCGCCGGCAAGATGGTCGTAGCACACCCGCGCCACGCGCATGGCCGCGTCGCGCGGGCCGGGCCGCACCCGCTTCGGGCCGACCGCCTCGGCGACGCCGATGATCGCCTCGAGCATGCCCGCCACCTGCGGGCCGGCAAGGCCGTAGTAGCGATGCCGGCCCTGGCTCGCCAGCGTCAGCAACCCGCCGTCCATCAGCTTGGACAGATGCGAGGACGCGGTGGGCAGCGACACGCCGGCTTCAAGCGCCAGCTCCGACGCGGTCAGCGCCGTGCCGCCCATCAGCGCGTTGAGCATGTTGGCGCGGGCCGGGTCGCCGACCAGGCTGGCGATGCGGGCGATATCGGGTCCTTCACGCATAGTTCGATCCTCATCGAAGCATTCCCGTGAGGGAAGCACTATTCTCAGGCGAGCTCAAGGAGCTCGGCAAACGCTGCTGACACCAGAACGTCTAGCACAGCCGGTGAAGCGATGTTTCGACCGTGGTCGAACCGTCGCCGCCAGCAAGCCCACCGACCCAGTAAGCCAATCGACGAGGAGACCGAAATGACCGTCACCTGCTTCATCCGCTACGAGATCGACCCTTTCGGCAAGGCCGCGTTCGAGCAATATGCGCGCGCCTGGGGTCAGGCCATTCCGCGCAGCGGCGCCGAGCTGATCGGCTATTTCGCGCCGCATGAGGGTTCGGCCACCACGGCTTACGCGGCCTACAACATCGAGAACCTCGCGGCCTACGAAGCCTATCGCGCGCGGCTTGCCGCCGACCCGGCCGGCAAGGCAAACTATGAGTTCGCGCGGCGCGAGAAATTCATTCTCAAGGAAGACCGGATCTTCCTGAAACTGGTCTCGGCACCGCATGGCCCGAGGCAGGTCTTTCGCACCGACGTAACGGTCAAAGAAGGGATAGAGGCATGATCGCCGTCATCTTCGAAGTCGAGCCGGCGGAGAGAAAACGTGACGCCTATCTTGGCATCGCCGTCGAGCTCAAGCCCCTGCTCGACGGCATCGATGGCTTCATCTCGGTCGAGCGCTTCCAGAGCCTGACCGATCCGAGGCGCGTGCTCTCGCTGTCCTTCTGGCGCGACGAGGAAGCCGTCAAGGCCTGGCGCAACACCGAGGAGCACCGGCAGGCGCAGAAGGCCGGCCGTGGCGGCATCTTTGCCGGCTATCGTCTGCGCATCGCCCATGTGGTGCGCGATTACGGGCTAAATGAAAGGGCTGAAGCGCCCGAAGACAGCCGCATGGTGAATGGGTGAAACGCGGCTCTCCCTTCTCCCCTTGTGGGCCTGATGCGTAATTGGCCCGCAAGGGGAGAAGGAGGGTCGGCCCTCACGCATTGCCGATCAGCACACCCGCTCCGAACACCAGCGCGCCGCCCAGCACCACCTGGAAGGCGGCGCGCCAGAACGGCGTCTGCATGTAGCGGTTCTGGATGAAGGCGATCGCCCACAGTTCGAAAAACACGACGATCGCGGCAACGATCGTTGCCGTCCAGAAATAGGGAATGAGATAGGGCAGCGCGTGGCCGAGTCCCCCCAGCGTCGTCATGATGCCGACGGTGAGCCCCCGCTTCACCGGCGAGCCGCGCCCCGAAAGTTTGCCGTCGTCGGAAGCCACCTCGGTGAAGCCCATCGAGATGCCGGCGCCGATCGAGGCGGCGAGGCCGACGAGGAAGGTCTGGAAGGTTGCATGGGTGGCGAAGGCGGCGGCGAAGATCGGCGCCAGGGTCGACACCGACCCGTCCATCAGCCCGGCCAGCCCCGGCTGCACATAGGTGAGGATGAACTGGCGCTGCTCGGTTGTCGCTTCCTCCTCCTTCACCTCGCCCGGGACGTGCTCCTGTTCGAGTTCATGCGCGGAGTTCTCGTGGCCGAGTTCCGCCGCCGCCAGCTCGTCGAGCAGCTTCCGGGTCGACGCATCGGTGGTGCGCTTGGCCGCCTCGACATAGAAGCGATAAGCCTGCCGCTCCATGTCCTCGGCCTGACGGCGCACATGCTCGATGCCGAGCGGCCGCACCAGCCAGTCGGGCTTGCGTTCGTAGTAGCCTCGCACATGCTCGCGCCGGATCAGCGGGATGCGCTCGCCGAAGCGCTTGCGGTGAAGCTCGATGAGGGAATCGCGGTGGCCGTCTTCCTCCTCCGCCATGGCCTCGAACACCTTGGCCGATTGTGGAAACTCTTGTGCCAGCCCGTCGGCATAGGCCCGGTAAATGCGTCCGTCGTCCTCCTCCGACGAAATCGCCAGCGCCAGGATTTCCTGCTCCGACAGCGAATCGAAGGAGCGGCGGCCAAAGCCGAAAACACGGGAAAGCATGAGAAAATCACCCTAGTTTAGAACGATTCTAAACTAGGGAATCGTTTGCCGAGGGTCAATCGCGAACGCCGCGGGACAGGCAGAATTCGTCGATCCAGCTTTCCGCTCGCACCCTTCATTATTGCCGAATGTTCACCTATATGGAACGCATTAGCCAAAAACGAAGGAAACACGGGATGACGGACAAGAAGCCCCCGCACGCATTCGATCCAAAGCCGGTTCTCGATCTCATCGCCAGCATCGAGGCCGACCTGGAGCGGCTCAAAGGCCTGGTCGAGCAGCAGGCCGAAAAATTCGACCCCGCCAATCCGCACAACAAGACGCTGGACGGCAAGCTGACCGAGGAAGGCGTCGAATGCTGCTACCGCATGTTCGACGACGGCAAGTCGCGCTACACGGTCGCCCAGCAGATGAAGATCTCTTTTGCTGCCGCCACGCATCGTTTCAACAGCTGGCGCAAGCTCGGCGGCAAGAAGCGGACGCGCGCGCTGCTGGGGTGAGCAGCGGCCGCCCTTCGCTTCGTCATCCTCGGGCTTGACCCGAGGATCATGCCGCGAGCGCTATCACGGAATGCAGAAGCGAGAGCGCGCTCTGGAGGACCCTGCGAAGAGTGTCCGTTCTGCTTCGGCTGCCCGCATCGCGAAGGTGCCGACATGGATTCCCGCGTCGCTTCGCTCCTTGCTCCGCCTGAGACTGACGAAGGTGACGGCCGTCGACGCTATCATCGCCAATATTGTCTCCATCACATTTTTTCGTTGGCGCGCCGCGGCGTTTTCCGTGCAGCATATGTGCATCATTCTCACGAGGCCCACCATGACCGCCCTCCCCGGCATCTCCGACATCCACGCCGCTGCCGCCAGGCTTTCCGGGCTGATCGTCGAAACGCCGCTGATCGAATCGCCGGAGCTCAACAAGCGCTATGGCGGCCGCATCCTGTTCAAGCCGGAGACGCTGCAGCGCACCGGTTCCTTCAAGATCCGCGGCGCCTACAACAAATTGTCGTGCTTAAGCGAAGAAGAGCGCAGCCGCGGCGTCGTCGCCTTTTCGTCCGGCAATCACGCGCAGGGTGTCGCCGCTTCGGCCGCCATGTTCGGCGTCAGGGCGGTCATTGCCATGCCCGCGGACGCGCCGGCGCTCAAGGTCGGCAATGTGCGCAAGATGGGCGCCGAGGTGGTGCCGTTCGACCGCTTCAAGGACGACCGCATGACCATCGTTCGCCCCTATATCGAGAAGGGCATGGCGCTGGTGCCGCCTTTCGACGATCCGGCCATCATTGCCGGCCAGGGCACCATCGGGCTGGAGCTGGTGCGCCAAGCGAAGGCGCTGGGCGTCAGCCTGGACGCAGTTGTCGTGCCCTGCGGCGGCGGGGGTCTGTCGAGCGGCATTTCCGTCGCGGTGAAGGACGCCTCGGCACAGACGCAAGTCTGGGCGGTCGAGCCGGAGCATTTCGACGACACGCGCCGCTCGCTCGCCAAGGGTGACCGGGTCTCGAATGAGCCCGGCCACACCTCTATTTGCGATGCGATCCTGACCGCCGAGCCCGGTGCCATCACCTTTGAGATCAACCGCAAAAACCTCGCCGGCGCCATCGCCGTCTCGGACAAGGCCACGGCGCAAGCCATGCGCGACGCCATGGCGTACTTGAAGCTGGTGGTCGAGCCCGGCGGCTGCGTTGCGCTCGCGGCGCTCGCGTCCGGCGAGATCGATCTCGCCGGCAAATGCGTGGCGGTGGTGCTTTCCGGCGGCAATGTCGATTTCGGCACCTACGCGGAGATCATGGCGGCGGCGGCCTGATCGGTCAGTCGCCGCTCAATCCAGCGTCCGCCGGAACCGCACCAGCGCAACGCCGGCAAACAACGCCACGAACACCACCAGCCAGCCGATCTCGGTCGCCACAGCCGGCAGTTCCGCGCTCTTCAGCATGACGGCGCGGGTGATGCGCAAGAAATGCGTCAGCGGAAAGATCTCGCCAAGGATCTGCGCCCAGCCCGGCATGCCGCGATAGGGGAACATGAAGCCCGACAGCATGATCGAGGGCAGGAAGAAGAAGAAGGTGAGCTGCAGCGCCTGCATCTGCGTGCGCGCGATCGTCGAAATCGTGTAGCCAAGCAGCACCAGCGCCAGCACGAACACCAGCACCGCCGAGAGCAGGAGCGACAGCGATCCCATGAAGGGAATGGAAAACAGGAGCTTCGCCGCTGCCAGCACCACCACCACCTGCACCGCGCCGACCACCAGGTAAGGCAGCACCTTGCCCAGCATGATCTCAAGCGGGCTGGACGGCATGGCCAAAAGATTTTCCATCGTGCCGCGCTCGGTCTCGCGCGTCAGCGCGATCGAGGTCATCATCACCATGGTCATCTGCAGGATGACGCCGAGCAGGCCGGGAACGATGTTGTATTGCGAGATGCCTTCCGGATTGTAGCGCCGGTGCACGACGACATCGAGCTGGCCGCGCGCCGCCTCCTTCGCCGCTTCCTGCATGCCTTGCGCTCTCAGCAGCGCCTGGCCGGCGACGGTGCTCAGCGTCGAGATGGCACCGCTCGCCACCGCCGGATCGGTGGCGTCCGCCTCGATCAGGATCTGCGGATTGTCGCCGCGCTCCACCCGTCGCGCGAAATCGGCCGGGATGGTGACGACGAAGGCGACGTCGCCGCGCGACATCAGGAACTCGGCTTGCGACGCACTTTGCGCCACATGGTCGAAGCGATAGTAGCCGGTGGTCTGCAGCGCCGAGACCATCGCCCGCGTGTAGGGATCGCTGCTGGTCGCGACGAGTGCTGCCGGCAGGCTCTTCGGGTCGTTGTTGATGGCATAGCCGAACAGCACCAGCTGTATCAGCGGCACGCCCAGCATCATGGCGAAGGTGATGCGGTCGCGCCGCATCTGGATGAATTCCTTGATCAGCAGCGCGCCGAGTCTCGAGAAGGAAAAGATCGCTCTCACGCCATCTCTCATGCCATGTTGTCCTTCGAGCCGGACATGAACTGGATGAAGACATCTTCCAGGCTGGTCTCGCCCGGCGCCACCGTCACCCCTTTGTGCTCCTTCTCGACATCGGCGAGCGCCTTTTCGAGGGCTGCCTTGTCGGAGCCGACGACATGCAGCGTGGCGCCGAACGGCGCCACCTGGTCGACGCCCGGACGCCCCTGCAGCGCCTCGGCCACGCGGTCGAGCCGCGGTCCCTGCAGCACGAAGGTGGTAAGGCCGGCATTCCTCACCACCTCGTCCACGGTGCCGGTGGCCAGCATCTTGCCGTAGGAGATGTAGCTGATGCGGTGGCAGCGCTCGGCCTCGTCCATGTAATGGGTGGAGACCAGCACGGTGAGCCCGCCGCTGGCCAGGCGGTGGATCTCGTCCCAGAACTCGCGCCGTGCCTTCGGGTCGACGCCAGCCGTCGGCTCGTCGAGCAGCAGCAGCTTCGGCTTGTGCATGATGCAGGCAGCGAGTGCCAGCCGCTGCTTCCAGCCGCCGGAAAGCGTGCCGGCGAGCTGGTTGCGGCGCGTCGTCAGGCCGAGTTCCTGCAGCGTTTGCGAGACATACTCCTCGACCGGCTTCAGCTGGTAGAGCCGCGCCACGAATTCGAGATTCTCGCCGATCGTCAGATCCTCGTAGAACGAGAATTTCTGCGTCATGTACCCGACTTCGCGTTTGATCTTGAGCGCGTCGGTAAGGATGTCGAAGCCGAGCACCGTGCCCTCGCCCGCATCCGGCGTCAAAAGCCCGCACATGATGCGGATGGTCGTCGTCTTGCCCGAGCCGTTCGGCCCGAGGAAACCGACGATCTCGCCCTCGGCGACCGCCATCGTGACATGGTCGACGACGGTCTTGTCGCCGAAGCGCTTGACCAACCCACGGACGTCGATGACGTTCATCTGTCAATATCCGCCAGGTCGACATCGACGATCTGGCCGGGCTGCAGCGGATGGGCATCGCCCTCCGGCCGCGCCTCGACGAGATAGACCAGCTTCTGCCGGTTCTCGAGCGAGTAGATCACCGGCGGGGTGAACTCGGGATCGGGCGACACATAGCTGACGCGTGCCTTCAAATCCGGCCCGCAGCCGTCGCAACGGACGCTGAGCAGGGTGCCGACCTTGACCGAGGAGAAGGCCGTCTCCGGCACATAGACGCTGAGTTTTACCGCGCCGTCGGGCAGCATCGAGATCACCGGCGCGGTCGGTCCGGCCGTATCGCCGGGATTGCGGATCACGTCGTCGATGCGGCCGGGCGAAGGCGCCGCCAGCACGCGCTTGGACAGGCGCCACTCGGCCTGCCCCAATTCCGATTGCGCCTGCTTGACCTGGTTCTCGGCAGCTCTGATCGTTTCGGCCCGCGCCGGCAGGCCGCCGACGGCAAGGTTCGCCTCCGCCTGGCCGACCTGCGCGTTGGCGGTCTCCAGCGAAGCCGAGGCCGTGTCATAATCGGCCTGGGTGCCGGTGCCGCGCTTGTAGAGATCGCTGGCGCGGTCATATTTGCGTTTGGCGTCGGCAGCCTGCGCCTTCGCCATGTCCACCTGCGCCTTGAGCACGGCGATCTCTTCCGGCCGCTTGCCCACCTTGAGGTCGGCAAGCTGCGCCTGCGCTTGGGCGAGCGCGGCCTGGGCTTGCGCCACGGCGATCTTGGCATCGGCGCTTTCCAGCGTCACCACCGGCGCGCCCGACTCGACACGGTCGCCGCGCTTGACCGTCACGGTCTCGACCTGCGCGACTTCGATCGGCGCCAGCAGCACATATTCGCCTTCGACATAGCCGACGGCAAGCGGGGCGGCCGGCGCGCAGGCGCCGAACAGCTGGGCCGCGAGCGGCAGCGAACAGAGTAAGCTCATGATTTGACCTTCCTGCCGGCGGCTGCGTCGCGCGCCGCAAGCATTGCCCTGAGGTTGTCGGTCGCGACCGCCACGACCTTGGCGGCCTCCTTGTCGCCGATCTCGCGCCAGCCCATCCTGCGCATCACCGCCTCGCGTCCGATGCGGAAATAGATGACCTGCCCGATGATGGTGAACACGGTGAGCCTGGTGGCCTCGCTCTCGGCCGGTTCGCCGGTCGCCTGCTCCCAGATCTGGCACAGCCGGCGATGCGTCGGTTCGAACACGCCGGCATAAATGCGGTCGAGCGCCGCCGTCGGGTGTGAGAGCTCGCGCAGTACGAATTGTACGATCTCGCCGGCCTGGGGACTTGCCACGACAAAGCCGACCATCCGCGCCAGCGCGGCAAAGAGCTGCGCCCGGGCGGCTTCCGGGCTCGAAGGGGCCGCCGGCTGGGGTGCGCCGAGCGCCTGGCCGGCGATCCCTTGGATGGTCTCGACGATGAAGTCGGCGGCGGCGGCGCGCAGCCCCTCCTTGCCGCCGAAATGATAGGCGATCGAGCCGATATTGGCCTTGGCCTCGGCCGCGATCTCGCGCGTCGAGGTGCCGTCGAAGCCCTGCCGGCCGAACAGCTTCAGCGCGGCCTGCACCAGCGCCGCGCGCGTTTGATCGGCGGGAGAGGCTTCGCGTTGCGGCCCTTTGGCGTTCGTTTGTTTGCTCATTGCACCCATTTAATCAATCGATTGATTAAAGTCAAATTGAATTCCAACGCGGCTTGCCATCTTCCTGCGGGCGGGCTTTAGTGCGCGGCCATGGGCAAGGAAGTCGAGCGCAAGTTCCTGGTCGCTGATCCCGCCTGGCGCAGCCTGGTCGAGGCGCATATCCGCATTCGTCAGTTCTACGTCGCCGCGCAGCCTGGACGCACGGTTCGCGTACGCATCAGCGACGGAGGCTCCGCCGCGCTGACGCTGAAGTTCGGCAGCAAGGCGCGCGAGCGCGACGAATTCGAATATCCGATCCCGCTCGCCGAGGCCGAGGAATTGATGGCCTTCGCGATCGGGCGTGTCATCGAGAAGACACGTCACCATGTTAGGCACCGCGGCTATCTCTATGAAGTCGATGTGTTCGGCGGAGTGCTCTCGGGGCTGGTGGTCGCGGAGTTGGAGACGCCGGAGGACGTGCCTGACGAAATGCTGCCCGACTGGCTCGGTCGCGAGGTCACCGGTGAGTCGAGGTTTTACAACGCGTCGCTGGCCCTCGGCGGGATTCCGGAGATAGCCGCATGAGCTTTCGCATCGATCCGCGCTTGCCGCTGACCGGCGAGGTCAGGCGCATATTGGCTGACGAGATCGGCAAGGCGCTTGGCCAACTCGAGACGGCGCGCGACAAGCCGGAGCAGGGACTGCACAAGTGCCGTAAGCGGCTTAAGGGCGTGCGCGCCTTGTTGCGCCTGGTTCGTTCCGGAGACGAACCGTTCTGCCAGACCGAGAACGAATGCTACAAGCAGGTGTCGGCGCTGCTTGCCGGCCCGCGCGAGGCGACCGCTCTCATCGAGACCATCGACCGTCTGGGCTCCGCTTTTCCGGATGAAACCGCGGCCGGCGAGCTCGATCCCATCCGCGAGCGGCTGGTGCTGCGCCAGCACGAGCTCCATGCCGGCCCCGGTCTCGACGCTGCCATAAACGCCGCGGTCGCTGCCTGCCGGGAAGGGCTGGAGCGCATCGACAGGCTGTCGCTCCCCGATCAGCCCGAGCAGGCGGCCGACATACTGGCCGAAGGCGCCCGCGCCGCCTTGCGGCGGGCGAAAAAGGCGCTGGATAAGGCGAGCTCGCGCGGCGAGGCCGATGACTTTCACGACCTGCGCAAGGCGTGCAAGACGCATTCGATGCATCTGTCGCTGCTCGGCCGCCTGTGGCCGGCGCCGATCAAGGCGCGCCGCAAGGCGGTTGACAAGCTTGGCGAACGGCTGGGCGAGCTGCATGACGTCTTCGTCATGCGCGCGCTGCTCGTCGCCGCTGGCGAGCCGCTCGGTCCGCCCGAAGACACCAGGCTTCTGCGCAAGCTGCTGAAGCGTGCGGAAAAAAGCCTCAGCAAGACCTGTCTTGCCGATGCCGCCGAATTGTTCGGCGACAGCCCCAAGCGGTCGGCCAGAAAGCTCGCGCGCAAGGCTCGCGACGACCTCGCGCCGCCGCATGAGGAAGCCGGCCCGGTCGCGGCCTGACGCCTATGCCGGCAGCGGCCGCCTTGCTTTCGCCCCGGCATCCGTCCGAGCGCCGGCATCGCGCGGATGCGGTCCGATCGGCATGATCGCCGGAAACGGCGTCGCGCCGAAGGCGAAGGTCCATTTGTAGCCGATGAGCCGCTCTTCCGGCGTGGTGTGCTGGTCGTGATGGGCAAGCAGCCTGGCGCGCTCCGCCAGCTCCTCCGCCTCGCGCCGCACCATCTCCGCCGTTTCCGGCCGCATGCGCCGCGAGAAGCTGACGAAGGTCGCTTCGCGTTCCAGATGGGTTATCGCCCAGCCGACAAAATTCTTGTTGGTCGTCTCGAAATGCGGCCGCAGCGGACCCTCGAAATCCCACTGGATCGGTGTCTCGACCAGCAATCTTGCCGACAGGCCGCGCCCGAGCGCCACCAGCCCAAGCTCTTCCAGGTCGCGCAGGTAGAGGAACATAGATGCTTCGCTGAGACCCTGTGAGCGCATGATGCCTTCGGGCGTGAATTTTTCGGACAGCATGATGAAGACGAAGAGCAGCGCCGGCCGCGCGGCGAGCTTGCGCTCGATCTCCGGCGCGACCTGGTTGGCCGGTCCCGGTCCCCGGTTCATCGAGCCCAGCACATTCTCCAGTTCCACGTCCGCAGCGGCGCAGATTTGTATCAGCCGATCGAGCTTGCAGTTGCGCTCATGGAAGATGCGCTTCACTGTCGGCTCGGAAACGCCCATGCGCTCGGCCAGCGCCCGGTAGGTCAGGCCCTTGGCCTTCAATGTCCGTTTCAGCGCCTCGAAGATCGGCCCGTTCATGGAATGCACCTCGTTTGCGCGAATTCGTATCGCTCCTCGATACTACGCTCGAACTGGCTTCCGGAAAAGTATCGAAAAACCTAGCTCTTGGCCGTCAACACAGGAGAGCATCATGAAAAACCTCATCGCTTCGACCTTTCTCGCCATCGCCGGCATCGCAACGGCTGCCACCGCCGAGGCCGGCGAGATCTGGCGCGCCGGCGGCTTCGAGCAGCCGGAATCGGCGCTGGTCGATGCCGCCAACAAGCGCATCGTCGTCTCCAACATCGTCGGCAATCCGGGCGAAGCTGATGGCAACGGCTATTTGTCGCTGCTGTCGCTGGACGGCAAGGTCATCAGCCGCCATTGGGTGGACGGCATGGACGCGCCCAAGGGCATGGCGATTGCCGGCGGCAAGCTCTACGCCGCCGACATCACCAAGGTGCGCGTCGTCGACCTCGCCAGCGGCAAGCTGGTCTCTACCATCGATGTGCCCGGCGCCGTCTTCCTGAACGACATGACCGCCGATGCCTCGGGCAAGGTCTATTTTACGGATATGCTCGCCGACACGATCTACCGTATCGACGGCGACAAACCGGAGCTGTTCATCAAGGATGCGCTGCTCGCCTCGCCCAATGGCGTCTTCGCCGATGGCGACCGGCTGATCGTCGCGTCCTGGGGCAGGGGCATCAAGCCCGATTTCAGCACGGCGGCGCCGGGCGGCCTGCTGGCCGTCGACCTCGCCAGCAAGAAGGTGACGCCGCTGCCGGGCGCGCAAAACTTTGCCGACCTCGACGGCGTCATCGCCATCGGCGACACGATCTATGCCACCGCCTACATGACCGGCACGCTCTATCGCTACAAAGGGCGGCGGCGCGCCGGAAGCGATCGCCACTTTCAAGCCGGGCAGCGCCGATATCGGCACCGACGGCAACTCGACCATCTATGTTCCGCTGATGAACGAAGGCGCGGTCGCGGCGCTGAAGCTCGACTGAGGACGATTGCGGCGGGAACGAGGTCGATCGGGGCTGGACCGCCATATCGACGGGGCTGCCATCTGGTTCAGCCGCTCGCTCCGGGATATCCGGCAGCAACCGTCACATGGGCCAAGCCGTGAAGAGATCCAGCCTGACCGGCGCCGCCGTGTCGCCAATGATCCCGGTGCTCGTATGCGCACTGGCGATCTTCCTTTTGTCCGGGATGGACGCGGCGATGAAGTCCCTGGTCATCGCGGTCGGTGTGTACAACACCGTGCTGTGGCGCAGCCTGGTCTCGACCTTGATCGCGGGCGCCGCCTGGTCGGCGGGGCCGCGCTCGAAGCCGGCTCTTCCGGTGCTGGGGCTGCATGCGCTGCGCGCCGCGGTCGTCGGCATCGTCCTGGTTTCGTTCTTTTGGGGTCTCGCCAGATTGCCGCTCGCCGAGGCGATCGGGCTCAGCTTTGTCGCGCCCCTGTTTGCGCTTTTTCTCGCAGCCTTGTTGCTGGGCGAGAGAATCCGGCGCCAGGCGGTGTGGGCGTCGCTGGCCGGCATCGCCGGCGTCGCGATCATTCTGGCCGGCCAGTTCGGGCAGGCCGGCCACTCGCAGGATGCGCTCCTGGGCACGGCCGCGGTGCTCGTATCAACGGTGTTCTATGGCTACAATCTGATCCTCGCGCGGCGGCAGGCGCTGTTGGCCAAGCCGGTCGAGATCATGCTGTTCCAGAACCTCTGCATCGCGGTCATCCTTGGTCTCGCCGCGCCGTGGCTCGCCGTCGCGCTGCCGAGTGACCTGTGGCTTCACCTGGTCGGGGTGGCGATGCTGTCGCTTGCCGGCCAATTCCTGATGAGTTGGGCCTACGCCCGCGCCGAAGCGCAATATCTCATCCCGACGGAATACTCGGCCTTCATCTGGGCGATCGCGCTCGGCTGGTTCTTCTTCGGCGAGGAGGTGGCCTGGACCACGCTGACCGGGGCTTGCCTGATCGTCGCCGGCTGCCTGATCGCGGCGCGCGCCAACCCGAAACTTGCCGAGCCGATCGAAGCGGCAGTTTGACAGAACATGTCGCTCTACGCGGACTGCGATTGTGCTTTCAGCTGCGCCCGCGCGTCGCGAATCGAGGCGGCATAGGTGACCAGCGGCCGCTTGAGGCCCTGGTTGATCAGCATGCGCCGTGTCTGCGGCGCGGCGCCCGCGATGATGAAGCGCACGCCGGCGCGTCCGGCCTTGTGCGCGGCACCCCCGATGACGTTTGCCGCCGTCGAGTCGAGGAACGGCACCGCCGAGCAATCGAGGATGAAATTCTTGCGCTGGTCTGCGATTCGGTCGAGCACGGCGCCGACGGTCGAGGCGGCACCGAAGAAGAAGGCCCCGGAGATTCGATAGATGACGGTATCGGCGTCTGCCGCCTGGCTTGAATCATAAGTGGCGGCGCGATCGGCGACGTCCTCCGGCACCAGCGGCAGATCGGCCTCGACGGCGATGGACTTGGCCATGCGATCGATGAACAGGATCGACCCGAGCGCGAAGCCCGACGACGATGCCTTCCGTCAGATCGCGCAAGATGACGATCAGGAACGTCGCCATCAGCACCAGCGCGTCGCCACGCGAGGCTCTGAGGAGCGTGAGGAAAGCCCGTCGCGACTTCTTGTGCGGCTCAGCCTTGGGAGTTCTGCGGCGTGGCAGGCTTGAGACGCACGCCCCTGCCGCCGCGCTCGCTGGCCTGGTTCTCGCCGATCAGCTCCACCCCGGCCTCGTCGAGTGCCTGGATGACCTTCATCAGCGTATCGACCACGCCTCTGACGACACCTTCACTCGCTTCCATGCGTTGGATGGTCGGAAGCGAAACCCCGGCGCGCTCGGCGAGCGTTTTCTGGTCGATACCGGCCAACGCCCTCGCGGCGCGCATCTGCGCGGCAGTGATCATCGGCCAGAACCCCGTCTGAGTCTGCAGTATCAATGGATAATCCAAAGATCATGATGTTTCAAGCATCATTAACAAACAGTTGAAACATGAGTACTCATTCGCTGTCCGCCACCACTTTGCGCCGCTGCAGCAGGCGCGCTGCAAGCCAGCACAACATGGCCCAGGCAAAGCCGGCGCACCAGCCGGCAAGCACGTCGGACGGCCAATGCACGCCGAGATAGACGCGGCTGGTTCCGACCAGCACCGTGGTGAGCACGGCGAGGCCGAGCACGAAGATCTTCGTCCTGCGGTTCGGTAGGAAACGCGCGGCGAGCGAGCCCAGCGTGAGATAGGTCACCGCCGACAGCATCGCATGGCCGCTCGGAAAGGAGAGCGAGGTCTCGTTGACGAGATGCGAGACGAGATCGGGGCGGGGCCGGTCGACCTCGAACTTGAGCAGGCTGGACGCCGCCTGACCGCCCGCCACCGAAACGAACACGAACAGTGCGGTCGCCGGTCGGCGCATCAGCAGAAAATAGACGATCACCGCAGTCGTGATCAGCACCAGCACGCTGGTGCTGCCGAGCGCGGTGATATCGCGCACCGCGCCTTGCAGCCAAAGCGGACCGATCGGGCTGTCCGGCTGCCCGGCATGGCGGAAGGCGAGCAGGATTTCCGTGTCCAACGCATGCGGAGTCGTGGCGCGCGCCACGCCCATGAGTTCCACCAGGCCCCATAGCCCGCAGGCGATGGCCAGCCCGGCCGCAAGCACCGGGAATTCTATTCTGTTGAGCAGCGCCTTGGCGGTCGATTTCATGCCGGGCCTGCTCCAATTACAGCCGCTGCATATAGGGTCCGAGCGTGATCAGCGCGACGGCCGCGATCGCCAGCACGACGCCTGTCGCTTGGAAAGTGTTGAGGCGCTCTCCAAAGAAGACCAGCGCGACGACATTGACTGAGACCAGCTGGATCACTGCCGACAGGCTGAACGACACCGACATGCCGAATTCGCGGATCAGCCTGAGCATGATCAGATTGCCGGCGGAATAGAGCGCCAGCGTCAGCACGATCTTGCCGAGACTCGGCGCCAATCCCCATTGTTTGGCCGCCATCGCGGCCAGGAGGAAAATCACAGTCGAAACGCCAAGCTGCGCCAGTCCCCAGAGACTCACGTTCATCCCTCCCGAAGCGGCCTTCGCCGCGCCGCTCGCCGCTTTTGTTTCCGAAGCGCGCGAAGCCGTCAAGCTGATGGCGTCGGGCAAGCTACGCTGCGACGGGATCGAAGGCGGAATCTCGCAAGGCAAGCCCCGCAGCCATGGTTGGCGTCCTTGCGCCGAGCGCGCTCGGGAGCCTGCTCGCCGTGTGTTGTGGGCCTCGTGTGGCGCCAATGCGTGGGCGAACAGTCATCAGCCGGCAAATTGGCATTGCTCAATGGGGCTGATGTCACGAAAATGTGATCGGGCGCCTATAGGGATCGACCGGTTACACGTTCCAGCCACCTCAAGAGCCAGAGGACAGCCCATGACCCAACCTGAGATTCGCTTCCGTACCAGCCAGCTTGAGGAGAATGACGGCCCGCCCGTCAATCCTACCGACAACCGCACGATGGGCGAGATCATCGCCGCGCGCTTCTCGCGCCGCGACTTCCTCAGGGGTTCGCTGGCTGTCTCGGCCATCGCCGCCACCGTGAGCCCGCTGGCGCTCGTCGCGGCAGACGAGGCGCGCGCCGCCGAGGTCTCGGCCTTCAAATTCGACGAGCTCGAGGCCGGCATCGACGACAAGCACCACGTCGCGCCGGGCTACGATGCCGACGTGCTCTTGCGCTGGGGCGACCCGCTCTTTACCGATTCGCCGGAATTCGACCCGGCAAAACAAACGGCCGGAGCCCAGGCAAGACAGTTCGGCTACAACAACGACTATATCGGTTATATCCCGATCGAGGGCTCGGACGAGCATGGCCTGCTGGTCGTCAACCACGAATACACCAACCCGCATCTGATGTTCCCCGGCATCGTCAAGATCGTCGACAA
This sequence comes from Mesorhizobium sp. WSM4887, assembly GCF_029625865.1. Classification (NCBI taxonomy): domain Bacteria; kingdom Pseudomonadati; phylum Pseudomonadota; class Alphaproteobacteria; order Hyphomicrobiales; family Phyllobacteriaceae; genus Mesorhizobium; species Mesorhizobium sp. WSM4887. The sequence continues at coordinate 21,956 of NZ_JARTVP010000008.1, read as the reverse complement.
GGACGGCAAGAAGGCCGCCGAGGTGGCGCCGCTCAGCAAGGAGCAGGTCGATGTCGAAATGGCGGCGCACGGCGGCAGCATCGTCGAGATCCGCAAGGAGGGCGGCAAATGGCAGGTGGTGCGTGACGGCAAGCTCAACCGCCGCATCATGTCCACCACCGAAATGGCGCTGTCCGGTCCGGTAGCCGGCCATGATCGCGTCAAGACCAATGCCGACCCGTCTGGCACCAAGGTCTTCGGCACCCTCAACAACTGTGCCGGCGGCGTCACGCCCTGGGGCACCTATGTGATGGCCGAGGAGAACATCCACGGCTATTTCTCGGGCGAGTTGCCGGAAGGCCACAAGGAGGCCGCCAACTACAAGCGCCTCGGCATTCCGGAGGGCGCCTATGAATGGGGCGCGCATTACGATCGCTTCAACCTCGCGAAGGAACCGAACGAGCCCAACCGCTTCGGCTGGGTCGTCGAGGTCGACGTCAACGACCCGAATTCGGTGCCGAGGAAGCGAACCGCCATGGGTCGCTTCAAGCATGAGGGCGCCGAATCGATCGTCACCAAGGATGGCCGCGTCGCCTTCTATCTCGGCGACGACGAACGCTTCGACTATGTCTACAAATTCGTCACCAAAGGTACGTTCAATCCGAACGACCGCGCCGCCAACATGAACCTGCTCGACGAGGGCACGCTGCATGTTGCCAAATTCGCCGAGGACGGCTCGGTCGAATGGATGCCGATCGTGTTCGGCGAAGGTCCGCTGACGGCGGAAAACGGTTTCGCCAGCCAGGCCGACGTTCTGATCGAGACGCGTCGCGCCGCCGACCTGCTCGGCGCCACCAAGATGGATCGGCCGGAAGACATTCAGCCCAATGCCGGCAACGGCAAGGTCTATGTCATGCTGACCAACAATTTTAAGCGCAAGGCCGACCAGGTCGACGCCGCCAATCCGCGCGCGGCGAACGCCTTCGGCCACATCATCGAGATCGTCGAGGACGGCGGCGACTTCGCCGCCACCAAGGGCAAGTGGGAAGTGCTGCTGAAGTGCGGCGATCCTTCGGTGGCCGATGTCGGCGCCACCTTCTCGACTGCCACCACCGCCAATGGCTGGTTCGGCATGCCGGACAATTGTGCCGTCGACTCGGCCGGCCGCCTGTGGGTCGCGACCGACGGCCAGGGCCCGAAGGCCACCGGCCGTACCGACGGCCTGTGGGCGGTCGACACCGAGGGCGCGGCGCGGGCGACCTCAAAGCTGTTCTTCCGCGTGCCGATCGGCGCCGAGATGTGCGGCCCGCTATTCGCGCCGGACGACCAGACCGCCTTCGTCGCCGTCCAGCATCCGGGCGATGGCGGCGAGGACTGGGAAGCTTTTGGCCGCCCCTCCTATTACGAGGATCCATCGACCCGGTGGCCGGACTTCAAGCCGGACATGCCGGTGCGTCCGGCGGTCGTTGCCATCACCAAGCAGGGCGGCGGCAAGATCGCGGTCTGATTGGCGACTCGCTTAAGCAGGGGAAGGGTTGCGGTGATCCGCGACCCTCCTCACCTTGCGATTACTCCACGCCTCGGACCACGGCCATGTTCAGGGTGGTTCTCAACCGGAAGCCGATAGCCTCGTAGAGGCCGATGGCCGGAGCATTGCTGTCATAGGCGTGCAGGTATGGAACCTCGCCCCGCGCCATGATCCGGTTCGCCACGAACAGCGACAGCAGCCTGGCAAGGCCGCCGCCGCGGAAATCCGGATGCGTGCACACGCCGCTGAGCTCGGAGTAGCCGGGCTGCTTCATGCGCTCGCCGGCCATCGCCGCGAGCCTGCCGTCGATCTTCACGCCCCAGAACTCGCCGAGGCTCAAGGCTTCGAGCGTGAACGGGCCGGGCTTGGTGAGCGATGCCAGAGCGAGCATCTCGGCCGCATCGTCCGGCGTCAGTCGCTGTACGCGCTCGTCGGAGACCGCCTCAAGCCGCTGCTCGGCAACCATCTGCACCAGGGACGCGGTCGAAACCGCGGCAAGTTCCGAAGGCAGAGCGATCGGGTCCGTCTGAACCAGGATGGCGCTTTCAAGCGGCGGGAGCAGCTTGCCCAGAGATTGCAGGCTTTCCGCATCGTCCGCGGCTGTGGCGGCGAAGGGAACGATCGAAGGCCGGTACCGCTTGGCGAGGGTATCGCCTTCCGCAAAGGCCTGGTGGCGCGTCGCCAACGCGCTCCAGATCGGACGGTCGAGAACATGTTTCATTGTGCGACGGCCTTGGGCGCGACTGCCTTGGCCTTGTCCGCCCGGCGGTCGAGCGGGGTCGCGGCCAATCGATCCTCGATGGCGGCGAGCTGGCCAAGCAGCGGCCCGGAGAGGTCCGCGCACAATTCCGCGACCGCGCCCTCGATGCGCGGCCAGACGTCGTGCTTCGCGGCATCGACCAGCCGCTGGCCGTCCGCGGAGAGGGAAACGATCCGGCGCCGCTGGTCGTCATCCGATTGTGCGACCTCGACCAGGCCGAGCTCGGTGAGCAGCGACACGGCCCGCGTCACGCCCGGCTGCGCGATGCCGAGCGACTGCGCCAGTTCGCCGACCGGCAGCGGCCCCAGCCTGTCGAGCGCGGCGAGCAGCGGATACTGACTCGACTGGATCCGCACATCCAGGCGATCGAGCACGCGCTGCGTGTCGGCCTGCAACTGCTCGCCAATGCGCTTCAGCCTGCTGCCGAGGCAGAGAAAGCCGAGGGACCTCAGAACATCTTCCATCGTCGAACTGCCGGAACGAAAAGGATAACATGATATATAACCTTGCATGGAAATTGGCAATATGGTTTCACGATGCAGCCGGAGCGCCGGCTTTGGCCGGTAGACATTCCCTCTTCATTCGCCGCCGATAGCATCCTATATGGCGCTGGCGCGACATGACCGATCCGTCGCGCCAAGGCGACTGATTCGAGGCCCGTGGGCTCCGGGTCTTTCTTCATCGGCATGCGGACGCTTGATGCCATCCCTGCGCATCCATATCGACAGGTTTCTTGACGGCGCGGCGCCCAAGGTGCCGCGGCGCGAGCTGACGCATCTCGAGCGCCTGGAGCTGGTGCGGCGCCATGGCGACTTCTCGCTCGCCTATTCCACCGCCGTGCAGCAGAAGCTGTCCTACTTCAGCGAAGGCGATGGCTACATCGCATTCGGCACCAAGATGAAGCACCATTTCGCGCTGGGCGATCCGGTCGTCGATCCGCCGGACCGGCCGGGCTACATCAAGCGCTTCGTCGAGGCCGCCGGCGGCCCCTGGTTCGTTCAGATAAGCGCCGCCACGGCAAAGGTGCTGGCCGGGTTCGGCTATCAGATCAATCGGCTGGGCGTCGACACAAGGCTGCAGCTGCCGGCGCATGATTTCTCCGGCAAGCGCAACGAGACCGTGCGCTATTCGGAGCGCTGGCTGGCGAAGAAGGGCTTCACCTTCGCCGAGGACAGGGCCAACATGCTGCTCGACGAGGTTTCCCGGCTGTCCGAGAATTGGCGCGGCGAGCGCATCGTCAAACGCTGGGAGATGGGCTTCCTCAACCGCCCTTTCGCCGACCATCTCGGCGCCGACATGCGCCGCTTCGTCCTTCACGGCCCGCAGGGTGAGCTCGTCGCCATCCTCGATTTCGATCCGCTGTTCAGCAATGGCGAGGTCATCGGCTATACCACCGCCTTCAAGCGCAAGCAGGTCGACGCCACGCCGCATGCCGAGATCGGCCTGACCAAATTCGCCGTCGATCGCTTTCGCGAGGAGGGCGTTTCGGTGGTCACGCTTGGCCTGTCGCCGCTGCTCGACGTCGAGCCGAGCGGCTTTGCCGAATCGAGCTTCTGGCGCAGCACCTTCCGGCGCGCCTACGAGTCGCCGTGGGTCAACCGCTCGCGCTTCAACCTGCAGGGCCAGGCCGCCTTCAAGCGCCGCTTCCACGGGCTGGAGGAGCCGACCTACATTGCCTTCCGCAAGGGAACGCTGATGGAGATGCTTGGACTGCTGCGGCTGATCAAGGCGATTTGAAGCAAGCCCTGTTCGTCAATTCCTCAGCCGATACCCGGTCCTGAAAATCCACGCCACGATTGCGATGCAGGCGGCCAGGAACACCAGCGTCATGCCGAGGCTGACGCCGACCGAGACGTCCGCTTTGCCGTAGAAACTCCAGCGGAACCCGCTGATCAGGTAGACGACCGGGTTGAACAGCGTGATCGTCTTCCAGATGCCGGGCAGCATATGGATCGAGTAGAAGCTGCCGCCAAGGAAGGTGAGCGGCGTGACGATCAGCAGCGGCACCAGCTGCAGCTGCTCGAAGGTCTTGGCCCAGATGCCGATGATGAAGCCGAACAGGCTGAAGGTCACCGCCGTCAGCACCAGGAAGGCGATCATCCAGAACGGGTGCTCGATCCTGAGCGGCACGAACAGCGCCGCGGTCGCCAAGATGATCAGCCCGAGCATGATCGATTTGGTCGCCGCGCCCCCGACATAGGCGATGATGATCTCGAGATAGGAGACCGGCGCCGACAAGAGCTCGTAGATCGAGCCGACGAATTTCGGGAAATAGATCGCGAACGACGCGTTCGAGATCGACTGCGTCAAAAGCGAAAGCATCATCAGCCCCGGCACGATAAAAGCGCCGTAGCTGATGCCGTCGATCTCGGTGATGCGCGAGCCGATCGCCGAGCCGAAGACGACGAAATAGAGCGATGTCGAGATCACCGGCGAGACAATGCTCTGCAGCACCGTGCGGAACGCACGCGCCATCTCCATCCGGTAGATCGCCCACACTGCACGAAGGTTCATGGCCGCGTGGCGGTTCATGGCTCTTGCCTCAGCAGATTGACGAAGATCTCTTCGAGCGTGCTGTTCTTGGTGTCGAGGTCGTGAAACTGAATGCCTGCGGCCTCGAGATCGCGGATCAGCGAGGCGACGCCCGGCCGGTCGCTCTGGCTGTCATAGGTGTAGGTGAGTTCGTTGCCGTCCGCCGACAGCTCCAGCGCATAGCGCGACAGGCCCTCGGGCAACGCGTCGAGCGGCGCGCGCAGCTCCAGCGTCATCTGCTTGCGGCCGAGCTTGCGCATCAACTCGGCCTTGCCTTCGACCAGGATGATCTCGCCGCGGTTGATGACGCCGACCCGGTCGGCCATCGCTTCGGCCTCCTCGATGTAATGCGTGGTCAGAATGATGGTGACGCCGTCCTCGCGCAGCCGCCTGACCATCGCCCACATGTCCTGGCGCAGCTCGACGTCGACGCCCGCCGTCGGCTCGTCGAGGAACAGCACGCGCGGTTCGTGCGACAGCGCCTTGGCAATCATCAGCCGGCGCTTCATGCCACCCGAAAGCGTGATGGCCTTGGCGTCCTTCTTGTCCCAAAGCGAGAGATCGCGCAGCACCTTCTCGACGAAAGCCTTGTCGGGCGCCTTGCCGAACAGGCCGCGGCTGTAGTTCACCGTCGCCCAGACCGTCTCGAAGGCGTCGATGGTGAGCTCCTGCGGCACCAGCCCGATCAGGCTGCGCGCCGCGCGGTAGTCCCTGCCGATGTCGTGACCGTCGACGGTGACGCTGCCCGACGAGCGGTTGACGATGCCGCAGACGATCGAGATCAGCGTCGTCTTGCCGGCGCCGTTCGGCCCGAGCAGGGCGAAGATCTCGCCGCGCTCGATGTCGAGGTTGATTTCCTTAAGCGCCTTGAAACCGGTGGCATAGGTTTTCGTGACGCCGGAGATGGAGATGATGGGTGACATGCTGAAATATGGCCGGCTGGAAAACGTGACCTGATATAGGTCGGATGTCGTTTTATGCAAATCGGCAATCGACCGCGCTCCTGACAGTTCTCGACAGTCGCCGCCGCTCGCGGCCTCCCACGGCGCCGGCAAGCTGTCACGCGATGCGTGTGTCCATAACCGCCCGGCGCTGCGACAACGCGCCTCGCGTGACGCCGCGCCGCTTTGACCGATGCGTTTTCGAAGCCTATCTTTCAAGCCTGAATTGCAGCCGGAGCCCAGCATGGACCCGCTCATCCTGTCGCGCATCCAGTTCGGCGCGAATATCTCGTTCCATATTCTGTTTCCGGCGATCACCATTGCACTTGGCTGGGTGCTTCTCTTCTTCAAGCTCCGCTACAACGCGACCGGCGACTCGGCCTGGATGCGCGCGTATTTCACCTGGGTGAAGGTGTTCGCGCTGTCCTTCGCCATGGGCGTGGTGTCGGGCGTCACCATGAGCTTCCAGTTCGGCACCAACTGGCCGGGCTATATGGAAACGGTCGGCAACATCGCCGGGCCGCTGCTTGCCTATGAGGTGCTGACCGCCTTCTTTCTCGAGGCGGCCTTCCTCGGCATCATGCTGTTCGGCTTCCGCCGCGTCTCCAACCGCATTCACACCCTGGCGACCGTGCTGGTGGCGGGCGGCACCACGGTTTCCGCCTTCTGGATCATCGCGCTGAACTCCTGGATGCAGACACCGGCCGGCTTCGAGATGATCGACGGCAAGGCGCATGCCCTCGACTGGTGGGCGGTCATCTTCAATCCGTCCATGCCCTACCGCCTGGTCCACATGCTGCTCGCCTCCGGGCTCACGGTCTCCTTCCTGATCGCCGGCTGCTCGGCGCTGCGCTACCTTTATGGCGACCGCTCGGAATCGATGTGGAAGGCGCTGCGCACCGGCGTCTTCGCCGCCGCCATCCTGATTCCCATCCAGATCTTTGCCGGCGACCAGCACGGCTTGAACACGCTCGAGCACCAGCCGCAGAAAATCGCCGCCATGGAAGCGAACTGGAACACCGGCGCCCACGTGCCGCTGGTGCTGTTCGCGCTGCCCGACGAGGCGGCCAAGGAAAACAGGTTTGAGCTCGCCATTCCCGACGGCGCCAGCCTGATCCTGCGCCACAGCACAAGCGGCGTCGTACCCGGCCTCAACGACTATCCGGGCAACCACCCGCCGGTCTTCCCGGTGTTCTGGGGTTTCCGCGTCATGGTCGGCACCGGCATCCTGATGCTCATCGTCTCCTGGTCGGCGGCCTTCTTCCTCAAGCGTCGCCGCAACCTGCCTAAGCCGCTGGCCCTGATCATGGTGCCGATGGCGCTCTCCGGCTGGCTGGCGACGCTGGCCGGCTGGTACACGACCGAGATCGGCCGCCAGCCCTGGCTGGTCACCGGGATATTGAAGACAGCCGATGCCGTCGGCCCGGTCGCCGGCAGCCATGTCGCGCTGACCCTGGCCGTCTATCTCATCCTCTATGTGCTGCTCTTGATCGCCTATCTCGGCGTGCTGGTGCATCTCGCGCTGAAGGCGGCCAAGGAAGGCGACACCTCGCCGTTGCCCGGCGTCATGAACGCCGCGATGTCGCAGCCGGCCGCCGGAGAGTGAACATGACGGAGCAAGACAAGCGGCGCGGTCGGTTCGATGCGGGGCTTTCTTCTGAGGTCGGCGCTGTCCCTCGCGTTGCGGCCGGCAGGGCGATGAGGGGCGGCGCCAACCTTCGCAATCGATCGGAAACGGTTGCTTCGAACAGTATCGCCGTCTGTCGGACCAATCTCGGTTGGAGGAAAGAAAGATGACCTTCGACTGGCCCACCGCGCTTCCGCTGATCTTCGCCGGCCTGATGGGCCTCGCCATCCTGATCTACGTCATTCTCGACGGTTTCGATCTCGGCATCGGCATCCTGTTCGCAGGCGCCGAAGATGCCGAGCAGGACACGATGATCGCCGCGATCGGCCCGTTCTGGGACGCCAACGAGACCTGGCTGGTGCTGGCGGTCGGGCTCTTGCTGGTCGCCTTCCCGATGGCGCACGGCACCATCCTCACCGCGCTCTATATCCCGGTGTTCCTGCTGCTGGTCGGCTTGATCCTGCGCGGCGTTGCCTTCGATTTCCGCGCCAAGGTGCCGGCCGGCAAGAAGCACCGCTGGAACCGCATCTTCTTTCTCGGCTCCACCATGGCCTCGCTGGCGCAGGGCTATATGCTCGGCGTCTATGTACTCGGCCTCGATGTCGGCATTGGCGGCATGGCCTTCGGCGCGCTGGTCGCGCTCTGCCTGTCGGCGGCCTACGCCGCCATGGGCTCGGCCTGGCTGATCTACAAGACCGAGGGCGACCTGCAAGGAAAGGCGGTGCGCTGGCTGCGCGTCACGCTGGTGCTGACGGCGCTCGGCATGGTCGCGGTCTCTTTGGCGACGCCCTTCGCCAGCCCGCGCATCTTCGACAGATGGTTCCTCTGGCCGGAGATCCTCTATCTGTCGCCGCTGCCGATCGTATCGGCGCTCTTGTTCCTGTGGCTGTGGCGGCAGACGTTTCATCTGCCCAAGCCCGACGACCGGCATGCGCTGCGGCCCTTCCTGACCCTGGCCGCCATCTTCGCGCTCGGCTTCGCCGGGCTTGCCTGGTCGTTCTATCCCTATGTCGTGCCCGACAAGCTGACGATCTGGCAGGCCGCCTCGGCGCCGGAGAGCCTGGCCTTCATCCTGGTCGGCACCGTCGTCGTGCTGCCCATCATCATTTTCTATTCGTTCTACGCCTATCGCGTGTTCGGCGGCAAGGCGACGGATCTGACCTACGATTGAGGAGAGGCGTTGGTGACGGCGTCTTTCTCCCCGTCACCATACGGGGAGAAATGCCCGGCAGGGCAATGAGGGGCAGCGCAAACCTGTCAAGCAGAGCGGCGGCCCGTTCCTGCAAATGCCGGCGCCGCCCCTCATCCGCCTGCCGGCACCTTCTCCCCGTATGGTGACGGGGAGAAGGCCTAAGATGGTCATCCTCAGCTTTTGCTACTTGCCAGCACCAGCACCGGCTTCTCGCTGTAGAGCGCGGGAAACAGCGCTTTCAAATTCTCGATCTTCGGCAGGTCGTTGTAGACGATATAGGGGTAGGTCGGGTTCAGCGTCAGGAAATCCTGATGGTAATCCTCGGCCGGATAGAAGGCCTTGCCCGTCTCAAGCGTCGTCACGATCGGCTTCGAAAACACCTTGGCCTTGTCGAGCTGGGCGATGTAGCTCTCGGCGATCTTCTTCTGCTCGTCGTTCTCGGCGAAGATCGTCGAGCGGTACTGCGTGCCCTGGTCCGGCCCCTGGTAGTTGAGCTGCGTCGGGTTGTGCGCGACCGAGAAATAGACCTGCAGCAATTGGCCATAGGTGACCTTCGACGGATCGTAGGTGATCTCGACCGATTCCGCGTGTCCGGTGCGGCCGGTGCCGACGACCTCGTAGACGGCGTGCTCGGCGCTGCCGCCGGCGTAGCCGGAGACGGCCTTGCTGACGCCCTTGACGTGCTGGAACACGCCCTGCACGCCCCAGAAGCAGCCGCCGGCGAAGATGGCTTTCTCCGTGCCGCTGGCGGCCTTTTCATCCATGGCCGGCGGCGGGATCACCACCGCGTCCTCGGCCGAACGCGCCGGCGTCTGCCAGAAGGCGGCCGCGGCCGCTGTCAGCACCAGCGCTGCAAGCGGGGCCAGCGAGCGTCGCGCCGCCTTTTTGTCGATGCCGTTCATGTCGGATCTCCTTGTTCGTTGTTCCACTATATACGAAGCAAGCCGCCGCTGGTTTCTCACTTTGCCGTGCGGCGGCTTATGGCCGATGGCGATTGTTGCCAAGAGACCGGGCCGCTGACTTATTGCGCCGGCGCCATCGCGTCGGCAGGCTTCATCGCATCCGCGGGCTTCATGGCATCCGTGGCGGGTTTCATCGCCTGGGTCGCCATCGCATCGGGCTTCATTTTATCCGCGGGCTTCATCGCGCCGGTCGGCATCATAGCATCGGTCGCCGGCTTCATCCTTTCCGTCGCCATCGCATTGGCTGGCTTCATCGCGTCGGTCGTGTCGTCGGCACGGGCGCCGGCAACGAACGCGGCAGCGGCAAGCGCGAAAGCCAGCGTCGGCAGCGTGAGGAATCTGGTCATGCTAGTTCTCCTTGGGTTTGGCGCGCAGATGCGGGCCTTTGGTTAAGCGTTGCCGCTCTGATGCGGCCCGCGCGAAAAGAAAAATCAGTTTGCCGCGGCGGCCAGGATCGGCCCGCCGTCCGGCGTCTGCACCAGCACTGCCGTGCTCAAGCCCCCGGGTGCCGTAGGCAGCGGCAGCGTCGTCGCCTCGCCGTTCCAGCGGCCGAGCCTCTGCAGCGAATGCACGACATTGGCATGCGGCAGCGTGCGTCCGGTGTTCTCGCCGCGCGCCACCGGCACCTCGACGACGCCGCGTGCGTAGCGCACCAGCCAGACATCGGCCGCGCCACCGGGCGCCGTGCCGGCGCCGATGCTCACCTTGCCGTCGCCGAGCGAGAGCGCCGGACCCTTGGCGTGCGGGGTTGTCGAGATCAGCCGCTCGATCTCGCCGGGCGCCGCACCGACGGCGTCGGCGCTGCCGTTCACCACCACCTGCGGCGTGAACGGCCCGTCATGGCCGAGCGGCGGCTCGTAGGCGACCTGGCGCTGGGTGAATTCCTGCCGGCCGAAAATGTCCTTCCAGCCGAGATAGTCCCAGTAGGTGACGTTGAAGGACAGCGCCAGCACGCCCGGACGGTCCTTGACCTTGATCAGATTGGCATTGGCCGGCGGGCAGGACGAGCAGCCCTGGCTGGTGAACAGCTCGACCACGGTAAGCGGCTCAGCGGAAGCGGCATCGAGCGTGGCGGCAAGCGCAGCAAATGCCGCGCCGGCAAGCAGGCCGATCCTTGTCTTCAATCCGGTCATGGAAGCAGTCTCCGTAGCGGGGCAATGCTCCCATTTCGCCGCCGCGGAGGACTTCGTTACAGCTTCACCGGTTTGTGATTGAGAGGCGCCTTCCCCTTCTCCCCTTGTGGGAGAAGGCGGATCGGCGCGCAGCGCCGAGACGGATGAGGGGCGCTCCAGCGGAGTGAGACGCTCGCGAGCGCGTATGCTAGATTCTTGTCTAGACTTAAGGCGCCACCAACCTGGAGCACCCCTCATCCGTCGCCTTCGGCGACACCTTCTCCCACAAGGGGAGAAGGGGAGGGCGCTACTGCGTCAGCACCGTCTCGGACGGCCGCTGGTTGAAGGCGCATTTGCCGGTCACATTGTAGAAGAAATCGGCATTGGAAACCGGCGCCGGCACAGGGTTGCCGCCGTCTTCCCAGGCCTGGTAACCGGTCTGGCCGCAGGGCACCGAGGTGAAGATGTCGACCTTCTGGCCGGTCGCGACCTCGGGCATATCGGTGGCGCTGGTGCCGATATAGAGCCGGTTCGAGGTGTTGGGATCGTTCGACTTCAGCACCTTCGGGTTGCCCGAGGGAACGTCCATTTGCAGATAGAGCTGGTCCATCTGGCTGACATCGATCACCGCGCCGGCGCCATTGGCCGGATAGAAGGTATCGGCGCAGGTCGTGACGTACTTGTTGCTGCCGCTGGTCTGGGTGATCGCCCCGCTCGGCAGATTGTTGAAATTGTCGACCGTCGAGGTCGTGCAGACCTGTTTCTGCACCACGGTCGTCGTCGACCCGTTGATGGTGCTCACCGTGGTTGTGCCGTAGCCCTTCGGGTCGCCATAGCCGTTGTAGTTATAGCTGATCGTCATCAGCGGCTTGGCCTTGGTCTGGCCGAACTGGGTGCCGTAGAGGGTCATCGTCTTGTTCCAGTAGCCCGACACCTTCGTCACCTTGAAGGTGGACTGCACCAGCGCCGGCGCCTTGCGCACCGAGGAGCCGACGCCGACATCGACCGAATTGATCCTCGCGATCTGCATGAAACTGGTCGGCATCGGATAGGCCGCCGTGGCGCTGAACGTCGCCGTGCCGTCGGCGGCGACGTTGACGGCGGTGAGCGTCGCGTCGCCCAGCCCGCTATTGGCGACATAGGCTTGCTGCAGCGCCGTCTGGCGGTCGGCCTTCGAGGTGGTGGTCGGCAGCGTGGTGATCGACAGGATCGCGGCGTCAAGCGCCTGCTGCATGTTGCTCCTGGTCGTCACCGCCGAGGTGTAGTCGACGGAAAAGCCGACCGCGAGCAGCAGCGGGATCGCCAACAGCGCCATCATCGGCAGCATCGAGCCGCCTTGCGATCGAACGAAATCTCTTGCCGACGAGAACATGCCCCAACCCCATACACACCGGCAATGCAACCTGCCTGCCACCGGAGGTGGAGATTTGCCCAAAATGAGTGCATGAAAGTTTAAGTGGATTTGAATTTTTGCGCGGAGGCGCCCTAACCTTCAAACGCTTGCGCTGCCCCTCACCTGCCTGCCGGCATCCTCTCCCCGTATGGTAACGGGGAGAGGGGCGCCCCCATCGACGATTTCGCCAATTTGGAACGCTGCAAGAAAGGTACCGAGGCGGCGGCCAGTCCCTTCTCCCCGTCACTTACGGGGAGAAGTGCCCGGCAGGGCGATGAGGGGCAGCGCCGGCCTCCGATCATTGGCCGTGTTCAGACATTGGCGAGCGTGTTTGCCTGCTCTGCTCCGATCTCCCCGGGCCCACCGCTTGCCCCTTAAACCCGCCCCTGCTAAAGCGCGCCGCATGACGACGCCCCTCGACCACATCCGCAATTTCTCCATCGTCGCCCATATCGACCATGGCAAATCCACGCTTGCCGACCGGCTGATCCAGCTCACCGGCGCGCTGGAAGAGCGCGACATGAAGGAGCAGGTGCTGGACTCCATGGACATCGAGCGCGAGCGCGGCATCACCATCAAGGCCCAGACCGTTCGGCTCAACTACCGCGCCAAGAACGGCGAAGATTATGTGTTGAACCTCATCGACACGCCCGGCCATGTCGACTTCGCCTATGAAGTTTCGCGCTCTTTGGCCGCCTGCGAGGGCTCGCTGCTGGTGGTGGACGCCAGCCAAGGCGTCGAGGCGCAGACGCTCGCCAATGTCTACCAGGCGATCGACAACAACCACGAGATCGTCGTGGTGCTGAACAAGGTCGACCTGCCGGCGGCCGAGCCCGAGCGCATCCGCGAGCAGGTCGAGGAGGTGATCGGCCTCGACGCCTCCAACGCGGTGCTGATCTCGGCCAAGACCGGCCTTGGCGTGCCGGACGTGCTGGAGGCGATCGTCCACCAGCTGCCGCCGCCGCGCGAGGGCGACATTTCGGCACCCCTGAAAGCCATGCTGGTCGACAGCTGGTACGACGCCTATCTCGGCGTCATCGTGCTGGTCCGCGTCATCGACGGCGTGATGAAGAAGGGCCAGACCATCCGCATGATGGGCACGGGCGCAAAATATCTCGTCGAGCGCACCGGCGTCTTCAAGCCGGCCCGCGTCAATGTCGACGAACTCGGCCCCGGCGAGTTCGGCTTCTTCACCGGCTCGATCAAGGAAGTGGCCGACACCCGCGTCGGCGACACCATCACCGAGGACCGCCGCCCGACGCAAAAGGCCCTGCCCGGCTTCAAGCCGGCGCAGCCGGTGGTGTTCTGCGGCCTGTTCCCGGTCGACGCCGCCGATTTCGAGGACCTGCGCGCCGCCGTCGGCAAGCTGCGCCTCAACGACGCCTCCTTCTCCTACGAAATGGAGACGTCGGCCGCGCTCGGCTTCGGCTTCCGCTGCGGCTTCCTCGGGCTGTTGCATCTGGAGATCATCCAGGAGCGGCTGGAGCGCGAGTTCAACCTCGACCTCATCGCCACCGCGCCCAGCGTCGTCTACCGCATGAACCTCATCGACGGCACGGTGAAGGAGCTGCACAACCCGGCCGACATGCCCGACGTGGTCAAGATCGCCTCGATCGAGGAGCCGTGGATCCGCGCCACCATCCTCACCCCTGACGACTATCTCGGCGGCATCCTCAAGCTTTGTCAGGACAGGCGCGGCATCCAGGCCGATCTCTCCTATGTCGGCAAGCGCGCCATGCTGACTTACGATTTGCCGCTCAATGAGGTGGTGTTCGACTTCTACGACCGGCTGAAGTCGATCTCCAAGGGCTACGCCTCCTTCGACTATCACCTGACCAACTATCGCGAGGGCGACCTGGTGAAGATGTCGATCCTGGTCAATGACGAGCCGGTCGACGCTTTGTCCATGCTGGTGCACCGGTCGGCGGCGGAAAAGCGCGGCCGCGCCATGTGCGAGAAGCTGAAGGAACTGATCCCGCAGCACCTGTTCAAGATCCCGATCCAGGCCGCCATCGGCGGCCGCATCATCGCCCGCGAGACCGTCTCGGCGCTCAGGAAGGACGTCACCGCCAAATGCTACGGCGGCGACGTGACCCGCAAGCGCAAGCTGCTCGACAAGCAGAAAGAGGGCAAGAAGCGGATGAGGCAGTTCGGCAAGGTAGATATTCCGCAGGAAGCATTTATCCAGGCCTTGAAGATGGGGGATTGAGAAGCCGGTTGGCGCGCAGCGCGCCAAGCCATCGATCCAGTGAATCGATGGCAGGCTTCGAAAGCGGGGGAGCTGCCGGCAGGCGGGTCCCCGCCAGCGTGGCGCTGAAGTTGCGCGGTGGAGATTAGCGCTGGCGACTAAGAGTTCTTGGTGTCCCGACCGTCCGGTTCTTTTGCCACGCCCTTGAACGGTCCTTCCGAGGACTTGCGCTCCATGAAATGTCCAGTTCGCTCGTGCTGAAGATGGGGGCTTGAAAATACTGTCCCGCGCAGCTTGATCTCGCGATATTCGTAGATAGGCTGCGGCCTTCGCGAGACGTACGGTTGGCGGTCTTTATGAAGAAGTTTTTCTACGCGGCCATTGACAACATCTACAAGCATGGCGACACCGACATATTTCCGTTTCCGATTGAGAACAGAATAATAAGTGACAAGAGAGATGAGGTCGTTGACCTACTACTGAAAAGGCACTCTGAGTTCGATAAATCGTTTGTGCAGGAGCCACCAGATGACATCCGTTCGCTCGTGGCCGTACATCATTCCGGGTTCAGATGGGCGTCGCAACTAGACCCGCTGTGGAACGCCTTTCTCCTTGGGAACGTGCTCTCAATTGCTGAGGCCATAGAGGCCGCCAGACTTGGACATGAGCGGATCTTTTCCTACCGATTGAACAAGAATAGCTACCTTTCCGGAGACCTATTTCGCCGTGACATCTCCTGGAAGGACTTCATTAGTAAGTCCATCGCCGAATGTGACAATAACGGCTATGTGGTCACATGCGATATAGCGGACTGTTATTCCAGAATAAGCCATCACAAGCTTGACAATGCGCTTCGCATGCTTGGCGCGCAGCCGGGTGTTCGAAAAATAATCCTTGAGTATATGAAGCACCTTACGGGGACGAGGTCGGCGGGCCTTCCAATCGGCGGTCCGGCTGCTCGAATTCTTGCAGAGCTAGCTCTTGCAAATTCCGACCAATATTTATTCAGCTCTGGCGTCAACTTCCTCCGCTACGCGGATGACTACCATGTCTTTTGCAGTAGCAAAAAGGAAGCCCACGAGATCATTGTCAAGATATACAAAGCAGGGGTTATCGCTCCAGAAATCGAAGACGCGGATACTAACGGCATCCGAATTCAAGCATGTTTTATCACAGATACGAGGGGGCGATGACAGGGAAACCCGCTCGCCGATACAGCGTCTCATGTCCCTTACGCTAAGGTTCGATCCGTACGCCGCCAACGCGGCGGAGCAGTATGACGAACTCAAAGGTGAGCTCGAAGAGATAGATGTGGTAGCGCTCTTAAATGAGCAACTGTCGCAAACTCGAGTGCATATTCCGACCACGCGAAAAATTGTCGAGGCGTTGAAGCTAGTCGGCACCAATGCAAAGTATGGGGCGGTGCTGTCAATGCTAGATAATATGGATGCTCTTTATCCCATCGCACCAACGGTATTCCAAACGGCATATCAGGTTTTCGAGGATCTTGGGGAAAAAGAAAAGGAAGGAATTTCCAGCAGGATAATAGAGCTATACGACAGTGGCCATGAGGTAATGGCGCTAGACATGCATGTCGCATATGCCAACCGTATTATTGGTAGGTATAGCTCTATATCAAATAGAAATTACCTTCATCGATGCTTTGAGAAGGAGGTATCAGAATTGATAAGGCGGGACATAATCCTGATTTTCTCAAATTGGGGAAATTTCTCATGGCTGTCCATGTTCAAGGCAAATTTCGGCGCAGTGTCAGGCTGGCAACGAAGAGCCCTTATCCTGGCGTCGTACTCGATGGTTGACGAGGGGTCGCACTGGCGCGACCATACCAAAAGTAGGTTTGACACCTTTGAAATGATTGTTCGAGATTGGAGATCAGAGAAGCCAAACGTGCCGCTGGCGATATGATAAGCGAAAGGCTATTTGCATCACAGTTCTCGGGCTTCTGGCGGAGTGCACTTCCGAACCTGGAAGCTGTTACGCGATCGGCGAATCTGGCCTACGACCGGGTAAGTGGGCTGACTCGCCCTACGACCAGTCCTTCGCGGCGGGACTTAATCAGTGAAGCCGGCTATTTTCTTTTCTTTGAGTCCGTTCGCCATCCGACCGAACCGGCAGAGGTCTTGCGATCGAGAGCAGTGGCAAGCGCACTTGAGTTTCTCAATGCCAATATCCTGGAGTTTAAGACAGAAAGGGACGAGTTAAGCGCACCTGAAGCTGACGAAGTCGATAGATTGGCTCGGTGGCTTCGCCATTATTTTGGTGGACGGGGTGTTTCGTTGGAGCGGGTGAGTGTGCCATCTTACAGGGGACACGGCATTATTCAAAGCTGTAAGGGTGATTTTGAATGTTCTGACACTCTGGTGGAGATGAAATACGTTGACAGGCAATTTCGTAGCCACGATTTGCGACAAGTGATTGTCTATTCAGCTTTGCGTTACTATGAAGGTAAGCAGAATTACAAAACCATTACGATAGTGAATCCGTTACTTGGCATCGAGTTTACTACGAACATCGACGAACTAATCTATAGCGCATCAGGCTCGGATGTTCCGGAGTTTTTCCAGAAACTTTCTTATACAATTTCCAACGGAGAGGTATCCCACTGATGTCATGACGAGAGGCGGCTGCCATCGTCATGACAAGAAGGCCGTCACTCTTGCTCACGGTGGTGCGTGGAGCAGCCAGTTGGGTACATCCCTGGCTCTAATATTAGCTTCCAGAAATCCTTTATCTTGGCGTATCCTCTCCCCGGCGTGGGAGACATCGCATGCGCTCCACCTTGGACACCATCGCCGCGATCGGCCTCGCCGTCGGCGGCGCGCTGGGCTTGGCGGGCACCTTCGTTGCCAGCGACGCGCTGCGCGAGACGCTGTGGACCATCGATGGCGTGGGGGTCGTCGTCGCGGCGGCGCTGCTCACCATGAAATACCAGCGGCTCGCCAATGATCTCGTCGCGGCCGGCTTCCTCACCTACCTCGCCGGCGAAAGCCTGCTTCTGGCCGGCAATGCGGCGGGCCTTGAGGCGAGCGTGCCTTCCTATGTCGGCGGCATTTGCCTCTGGGCGGCGGGGCTGGTCATGGTCAGCGCGCCAAAAACCTTCGCGCTGTGGATGCGGCTCACCGCTTTCGTCGCGGCCGTGCTCTTCGTCGTCTCGGCGGCGATGATCCTGTGGGGCGCGCCGCTTTTGCCCACATCGGCGCCTTTGCCCGCCGCCGGCTATCCGTTCCTGGTCCTCACCTTCATCGGGTGGATCTGGACGCTGCTGAAACCGGAACGGTGAGCGGCCGAAAAATGGCCGCGCCGCTTGAAATCCGCAACAGCGCCTCCGGCAAGATCCTGCCGGCGGTGGGACCGTTCCTGATCGGCGGTATCTTTGGCTTCGGGGCGCTGCAGGGCGTCGCCTCGGGGACCTCCGGCGGCCATGTGCTGTGGATCGCGCTGCTCGGCGTC
Source organism: Mesorhizobium sp. WSM4887 (assembly GCF_029625865.1). Taxonomy (NCBI): domain Bacteria; kingdom Pseudomonadati; phylum Pseudomonadota; class Alphaproteobacteria; order Hyphomicrobiales; family Phyllobacteriaceae; genus Mesorhizobium; species Mesorhizobium sp. WSM4887. The sequence continues at coordinate 4,271 of NZ_JARTVP010000008.1, read as the reverse complement.
GCCTTCCTGGCGCTCGGCGTCTTCATTTCGCGCGGCGCCTTCGACAATTCGGTCAAGGTCACCCTCGATCAGCGCGGCTTCCGCGATGCTCGCGCCGGCGATGTGCTGGTGCCGTGGCAGAAGGTGAAGAGCGTGCGCCTCGCCTCCGGCGGCAAGGGTGCGGCGATGCTCAATTTCGAGCTCACCGAGGAGCCGCCCGACGCGATCAAATACGCCGCCGCCAATGCCTTCGGCCTGATGCCCTTCGGCAAGACCACCGTGCACATGGAGATCTCCTCGCTCGACATCCACGACCAGGACTTGATCGAGGCGGTGAAGACATTCGCGCCGCACGTGGTGGTGAGGCGCTGATCTCCCCCCTCGAGGGGGAGATGTCGTCTAAGGCGACAGAGGGGGTCGCCGCGCGTGGAGCGCCGACGTCGTGCGGCACGAGATGAGGTCGGCGTTCTACGCGCAAGGACCCCCTCTGACCGCTTCGCGGCCATCTCCCCCTGGAGGGGGGAGATTACCGGTGCTTCCCGTGCTCTACTCCCATCGGGGACCTCGCCATGATTCGCGCTCTGCTTGCCGCTCTTCTCCTCACCGCGCCGGCCTTCGCCGCCGACATGTCGGTCTTTGTCCGCAACCAGCGCTCCGACGGCGTCGCGCTGGAGCTGTTCAGCCGCGACAGCGAAAAGGTCTGGCCGGGCGGCGACAAGGTTTTCCTCATCCGCCCGCAGGCGCGAAAATCCGTGCCGATCTCCTGCGAGCCCGGCGAGCACATCTGCTGGGGCGCCTGGGTGGTCGGCAACGATTCCGTCACCGCCGGCGTCGGCCCCGACAACGACCAGCCGTGCGACACCTGCTGCTTCATCTGCACTGACCACTCGACGGAGACGGTGGATCTGGCGGAGTAGGGCACCTCCCTTCTCCCCTTGTGGGAGAAGGTGGCTCGGCGCGCAGCGCCGAGACGGATGAGGGGTGTTGGACGGAGTGCGATGTTGGAGAATTGGACGAAATGAGGCCTAGTCTTCCGCCATGCCGCATCAGCCTGTAGCTCCAACCAAACGGGATTTCGCTCGTCGGATGCGGCGCGAGTCGACAGAAGCGGAGGGTCGTCTGTGGCAGGAGTTGCGCGGCCGCCGTCTCGACAAGATCAAGTTCCGCCGGCAGGTGCCAGTGGGTAGATTCGTCGCCGACTTCGTTTGCGCCGAGGCTCGGCTTATCATCGAAATCGATGGCAGTCAGCATGCGGACTCGCCCCACGACCAGGAGCGCGACGCCGAATTGAAGGCGAAGGGATTTCGCGTGTTGAGGTTCTGGAATGACGACGTTCTGAAGGACCTCGATGCTGTCTGCGATACCATCATTGCCTATGTGCGGGACGAAGATCTGCAGCCTTGGCGATGATGCCGATGGGCGTATTTGCCAAGCTGGAGCACCCCTCATCCGTCTCGGCGCTGCGCGCCGATCCACCTTCTCCCACAGGGGGAGAAGGGAGCTTGCCCCTCCCTTGGCCCATCGCTCCCGCCTTTATCCGCCGGCCCGTATCGGCTAAGGGGCAGGCACCAAACCTCTTGCCCGGACTTGCCACCGCCAAATGACCGCCAAGCCAAAACCGCTCTTCCTCGGCATCGACACCGGCGGCACCTATACCGATGCCGTGCTGTGGTCGGAGGAGGGCGGGCCCCTGGACAACCCGAGCAAGGGCAAGGTGCTGGCCAAGGCCAAGGCGCTGACCACGCGCCACGACCTCGCCGTCGGCATTTCCGGCGCGGTCGACGCGGTGCTGGAAAAATCCGCCACCGACCCGGCCGCGATCAAGCTGGTGTCGATGTCGACCACGCTTGCCACCAACGCGCTGGTCGAGGGCCAGGGCGGGCGCGTGGCGCTGGTGATGATCGGCTTTGCCGAGGCCGACCTTGCCCGCGACGGGCTGAAGACGGCTCTCGGCAGCGATCCGGTGGTGTTCTGCCCCGGCGGCCACGACGTGCACGGCAATGCCGCCAAGCTCGATCTTTCCGGCCTCGAGGCGGCGTTGCCGGAGCTTGGGGGTTCGGTGTCGGGCTTCGCCGTCTGCGCCTATTTCGCCACCCGCAATCCGGCGCATGAGCTCGCCGCGCGCGACCTGATCCGCGAAAAAACCGGCCTGCCGGTCACCGCCAGCCACGAGCTTTCGGCCAAGCTCGGCGGCCCGCGCCGCGCGCTCACCACGCTGCTCAACGCCCGGCTGATCTCGATGATCGACCGGCTGGTCGCGGCGACCGAAGGCTTTCTTGGCCGTCGCGGCATCGCCGCACCTTTAATGGTGGTGCGCGGCGACGGCGCGCTGGTGTCGGCGGCCTTCGCCCGCCAGCGGCCGATCGAGACCATCCTCTCCGGCCCGGCCGCCAGCCTGGTCGGCGCCCGCCACATGACCGGGCTGGACGACGCCATGGTCTCCGACATCGGCGGCACCACCACCGACGTTGCGGTGCTCGATAGCGGCCGGCCGCGGCTCGATCCGGAAGGCGCCACCGTCGGCGGCTTCCGCACCATGGTCGAAGCCGTCGCCATGCGCACCTTCGGCCTCGGCGGCGACTCCGAAGTGGCGCTGGAGGACGGCGCGCTCGACCCCAAGATCCTGCTCGGGCCGCGCCGCCTGGTGCCGCTGGCGCTGGCCGGCCTGGCGCATGGCGAGGCGGTCACCGCCGAGCTGGAGCGGCAGCTGCGCGCGCCGAATCCCGGCCGCATGGATGGGCGCTTTGCCGTGCGCACCGGCGTGCCGGATCGCCTCGCCGCCGGCCTCACCGCGCCGGAAGCGAAACTCTACGAGGCGATCGGCGCCACCCCGCTGGCGCTCGACCGGCTGCTCAGCTCCAACGCCCAGAACGCCACGCTGAACCGGCTGGTGGCGCGCGGCCTGGTGCACATTTGCGGCTTCACGCCGTCCGACGCCGCCCATGTGCTCGGCAAGCAGTCGAACTGGGATCCCGCCGCCGCGCGTCTCGGCGCCGAGCTGTTTTCCCGCCGCCGCGACGGCCGCGGCCAGGCGATCGCCGCGACGCCGGAAGCGCTCGCCCAGCGCGTGCTCGTCACGCTGACGCGCTGGTCGGCCGAATACATCCTCGAAACCGCCTTCGCCGAGGACGGGCTGGACGGCGCCGCCACCGTCGCGCACGCGCTGGTGCAGCGCGCCGTCGATGCGCATCCCGGCATCGCCCGCTTCAGCGTCGCGCTCGACCGGCCGGTGATCGGCCTCGGCGCCTCGGCGCCGCTGCATTACGCCGGCCTGCCGCCGCTGATCGGCAATGGCTGCATCGTGCCGGAGGACACCGACGTCGCCAACGCGCTCGGCGCCGTCGTCGGCCAGGTGCGGGTCTCGGCCGAAGCCCGCGTCAGCCAGCCCAGGGAAGGGCTTTTCCGGCTCGCCTCGGGGCAGACGGTGCGCGACTTCACCGAGGAGGAGAAGGCGATCGCCGCGGCGGAAGCCGACGTGCGGGCGATCGTTGCCGAACGCGCGAAAAATGCCGGCACCGACAGCGCCGAAATCGACGTTTCCACCGAATTCAAGGTCTCGACGGTCGAGAACCAGCGCATGTTCATCGAGGCGCATGTGGTGGCGGTGGCCTCAGGGCGCCCAAGGATTGCGGTGTGAGCGCGCCTTCCCCCTTCTCCCCTTGTGGGAGAAGGTGTCGCCGGAGGCGACGGATGAGGGGTGCTCCAGGGAACACCAGCGCCGCATTCCGCTGGAACACCCCTCATCCGTCTCGGCGCTTGCGCGCCGATCCACCTTCTCCCACAAGGGGAGAAGGGAAACCGCGCCGCACCTTCACCCTAAGCCGAATTGACCCCCGCCCCCCAACATGCCAAAGGCCCGGCAAAGCCTGATGTCTGGAGACGTGCTGATGACCGACCGCATCGAGATCGCCGGGTTGCAGATTGCCCGGGAGCTCCATGACTTCGTCGCCGAGGAGGCAGCAGTCGGCACCGGCATCGATCCGGAAAAGTTCTGGGAAGGCTTTTCCGCCATCGTCCACGACCTCGCGCCGAAGAACCGCGCGCTGCTCGCCAAGCGCGACGCCATGCAGGAGAAGCTGGACGACTGGTACCGCGCCAACGGCGCGCCGGTCGACATGGAGGTGTACAGAACTTTCCTCGAGGAGATCGGCTATCTGGTGCCGGAAGGCTCGGCCTTCAGCGTCTCGACCGAAAATGTCGATCCGGAGATCGCGGTCGTCGCCGGGCCGCAGCTGGTCGTGCCGGTGATGAACGCGCGCTATGCGCTCAATGCCGCCAATGCGCGCTGGGGC
>NZ_JARTVP010000079.1:0-229 GCF_029625865.1 Mesorhizobium sp. WSM4887 | reverse complement strand
CCGCGGGGCGGCCGCCCCCCCGCCCCCCGCTTTCTCCCGCCCCGCGGGGGGGGGGCGGGGCCCCCCGCCGCCCCCCGCCGGCCCCCCTAATATCCCCCGGGGCGCGCGCGGGGGGGGGGTGGGCCCCCCCCCCCCCCCCCCGGGGCGGCACCGCGCGGGGGCGGGGTGGGCACCCCCCCCAAACCAAAAGGAAAAAACCCCCCCCAAGCCCTTTGCCGGTTTTGGGGCG
>NZ_JARTVP010000078.1:0-229 GCF_029625865.1 Mesorhizobium sp. WSM4887 | reverse complement strand
CCCCCCCCCCCCCCCCCTCTCCCCCCCCACCTCTCCGGGGGGCGGCGCCCGCGGCCCGCGCCGTCCACCCATAAACCCCCCCCCCTCGGGGGGGGGGGTTTTTTGTTGTGGGGGGGGGGTTTGGGCCCTAACCCCCGTTCTCTTGGGGTTGGGGGGGGTTTTTTTTTAAATTTTTTTGTCTGGTTCCCCCCGGGGTCGCCGCGGGGGGGGGGGGCCCGGGCGGCTGGTC
>NZ_JARTVP010000077.1:0-231 GCF_029625865.1 Mesorhizobium sp. WSM4887 | reverse complement strand
AACCAGATGACGGCAGAAAGCGTAAACAGGGCCATGACCATGCGCACGATCGTTGCGCCGAATTCCGGTATCGGCAGTCCTATCGTGGTGAACGGTGCCGTGAAATCGGTGGGCACGAAATGGCTGGTGTTGTCTACGGCCATGGAGGTCAGCATCTGTATGAAGTCACGATGCTGATCGTTGAGATAGCCGGCGGGAGCAAAAGCGTAAGGCAGTGCCAGCACGAACAGC
>NZ_JARTVP010000076.1:0-231 GCF_029625865.1 Mesorhizobium sp. WSM4887 | reverse complement strand
CCGGGGAGGCCGGGGGGGGGGGGGGGGGGGGGGGGCGCGCGGCCGCCCGCGGCGCCGGCGCGGGGGCGCGGGGCGGGGGCGCGGGGGGGGGGGGGGGGGGGGGGGGGGGGGGGGGGGGGCGCGGCGCGGCCCCCGCCCCGGGCGGGGGGGTGGGGGGGGGCGGGGCGGGGGGGGGGGGGGGGGGGGCGCGGGGGCGGCGCGCGGGGGGGGGGGGGGGGGGGGCGGGGCCGG
>NZ_JARTVP010000075.1:0-231 GCF_029625865.1 Mesorhizobium sp. WSM4887 | reverse complement strand
ATCCGGTGATTGTCGCGGTGGCTGAGAAAACGCTCGACCGTGTCGGCTCCGGCCACGCCAAAGGTTTCGGCATCGATCGGATCGAACGGCCGGCGGTGCGATGCGTTGCGGTTGAGCAGGAACATTGGCCGGTCCCGTTGGTCAGCGAGAACATATTGCAGGAGCGACGCAAAGAGCGCTGTAATATGGTCTCTTAAATGCAAGTTTGTTTCGTCCGGGATATTCCATTGC
>NZ_JARTVP010000074.1:0-233 GCF_029625865.1 Mesorhizobium sp. WSM4887 | reverse complement strand
ATCCAGGTCAGGGCAAATTAGTTTGACGTTTAAAACGACAAATAGAAAAACCCCGGGGCGCCCCCCCCCGGGGGGGGGGCGGGGGGGGGGCGCGGGGGGGGGGGCGGGGGGGGGGGGGGGTGGGGGGCGGGGGGGGGGGGGGGGGGGGGGGGTGGGGGGGGGGGGGGAGGGGGGGGAGGGGGGGGGGTGGGGGGGGGGGGGTGTTTTGGGTAATGGGGGGGGGGGGCCCGGGA
>NZ_JARTVP010000073.1:0-233 GCF_029625865.1 Mesorhizobium sp. WSM4887 | reverse complement strand
CGTAGCGCCTCTGGCAGCTGCAGCGTCCGGGCGCGGGGGGGGGGGGGGGGCCGCCGCGGGCGGGGGGGGGGGGCCCCCCCCGCCCGCCCCCCGGGGGGGGGGGGGGGGGGGGGGGGGGGGCGGGCCGCCCGCCCGCGGGGGGGGGGGGGGGGGGGCGGGCGCCGCGCCCCCCCCCCCCCCCCCGCCGGCCCCGCGGGGGGGGGGGGGGGGGGGCGGGCGGCCGCGGCCGGGGC
>NZ_JARTVP010000072.1:0-235 GCF_029625865.1 Mesorhizobium sp. WSM4887 | reverse complement strand
GAAATACACCAAGGCCATGGTCACCGGCGCCGTCCGCGTCGATCTGGACGGAAAGCCGGCCGGCAATGTGTCGGCCGCTTCCGAGGCCTATGCACGAGCTCGTGAGGCCGAACGCCAGAAGCAATACCACCAGCGGCATGCGAGCCGGCAGATCGTCACCGAGGAAGCTCGGCCGTGAACAAGACGCTCGCCGCCCTCAATGACGAACTTGCCGAGGCGAAGAAGGCCTACGAGC
>NZ_JARTVP010000070.1:0-236 GCF_029625865.1 Mesorhizobium sp. WSM4887 | reverse complement strand
AGTTCTGGCAGGCCGCGAAAGACGGTGGTGTAGATGTTGGCGGCAAGGCGCAGCGACGGTTCTTCGGACTGCTTGGCGAGTGCAATGAAAAAGCCGATCGTCAATCCGATGGGCAGCGTGGCAAGCGCCAACGCAATGGTGATCAGTGCGCCATAGGCAATATCGTCAAGCCAGCCTTCAGGTCCCCAACTGAGAAGTGTCCATATGCTCTGGGCTGGCATCGACCGGTCTTATCC
>NZ_JARTVP010000007.1:0-231838 GCF_029625865.1 Mesorhizobium sp. WSM4887 | reverse complement strand
CCCCCCCCCCCCCCCCCCCCCCCCCCCCCCCCCCCCCCCCCCCCCCCCCCCCCCCCCCCCCCCCCCCCCCCCGCGCCGCCCCCCCCCCCCCCCCCCCCCCCCCGCGCGCCGGGGCGGCCCCCCCCCCCCCCCCCCCCCCTTCGATTGTCGCCGTGCTCTGAATTCAGTGGTTGTCGCGCGGGACGCCCCTGGTGTGCGCGACATCCTGATATTTCACCGCCGGCTTCAGCACCATGCCGGCGGAGAACTGGTCGACCATGCCGCGCTGGATCTCCTGCCAGGGCGTCTGGTGCTCGGGATAGTCATAGCCGCCATTGCCCTGCAGCGCTGCCCGCCGCCTGGCGATCTCCTCGTCGCCGACAAGGATATTGGCGGTGCCCTTCCTCAGGTCGATGCGGACGCGGTCGCCAGTCTTGAGCAGCGCCAGCCCGCCACCGACCGCTGCCTCCGGCGATGCGTTGAGGATCGATGGCGAACCCGACGTGCCGGACTGGCGGCCATCGCCGATGCAGGCCAGCGAATGGATGCCCTTCTTGATGAGATGGGCCGGCGGCTGCATGTTGACCACCTCGGCGCCGCCCGGATAGCCGACCGGACCGGCGCCGCGCATGAACAGGATCGTGTGCTCGTCGATGCCCTGCGCCGGATCGTCGATGCGGGCGTGGTAATCCTCCGGGCCGTCGAAGACCATGGCGTTGCCTTCGAAAGCCTCCGGATCGTTCGGGTTCGAGAGATAGCGCTCGCGGAATTCGGGCGAGATGCCGCTGGTCTTCATGATGGCGGAATCGAACAGATTGCCCTTGAGGTTGATGAAGCCGGCATTGCTCTTGAGCGGCTTGTCGACGCCGCGGATGACATCGTGATTTTCGTTGACCGCGCCGCGGCAATTGTCGCCGATCGACTTGCCGTTGGCGGTGATCGCGTCGGGGTGCGGCAATAGTCCGCCCTTCAGCAGTTCGGCCACGACGGCCGGCACGCCGCCGGCATGGTGATAGTCCTCGCCGAGATACTCGCCCGTCGGCTGCAGGTTGACGATCAGCGGCACGTTAAGGCCGATGTTCTGCCAGTCGTCATTGTCGAGCGGCACGCCGAGATGGCGGGCGATGGCATTGAGGTGGATCGGCGCGTTGGTCGAGCCGCCGATGGCCGAATTGACGACGATGGCATTCTCGAACGCCTGGCGGGTCATGATGTCCGACGGCTTCAGGTCCTCATGCACCATATCGACGATGCGCTTGCCGGTCTCGTAGGCAATCTGGCCGCGCTCGCGATAGGGCGCGGGGATCGCGGCCGAGCCCGGCAGCTGCATGCCGAGCGCTTCGGCAAGCGAGTTCATGGTGGTGGCGGTACCCATGGTGTTGCAATAGCCGGTCGACGGCGCCGAGGAGGCGACGATGTCCATGAACTCGTCATAATTGATCTCGCCGGCCGACAGCCGCTGGCGCGATTCCCAGACAATGGTGCCGGAGCCGGTGCGCTTGCCCTTATGCCAGCCATTGAGCATCGGGCCGACCGAAAGCGCGATCGCCGGAATGTTGACGGTCGCCGCCGCCATCAAGAGCGCGGGCGTAGTCTTGTCGCAGCCGATGGTCAGCACGACGCCGTCGAGCGGATAGCCGTAGAGCACCTCGACGAGGCTGAGATAGGCGAGGTTGCGGTCGAGCGCCGCCGTCGGCCGCTTGCCGGTCTCCTGGATCGGGTGGCACGGGAACTCGAAGGGGATGCCGCCCATCGAGACAATGCCTTCGCGCACGCGCTTGGCGAGCTCGAGATGGTGCCTGTTGCAGGGCGAGAGATCGGAACCCGTCTGCGCGATGCCGATCAGCGGCTTGCCCGACATCAGCTCGGCGCGGGTCAGTCCGTAATTGAGGTAGCGTTCGAGATAGAGCGCCGTCATGCCCGGGTTGTCGGGATTGTCGAACCACTCCTGCGAGCGAAATTTCTTCTTCTTGGTGGGGGCGCCTGCCATCGTGGTCTCCGTATTTGTATGACAAATCGATATGACAACGCGCCCATGCAGGCAAGAGGCAGACACGCCGCAGACCCGCACTTTGGTGCGATAGACGTAGAAAGGGCCGCGCACTAGGACCAATCGAGGCCAGCAATCCGGGAGGTCTTGATGGCCTTGGTGATCGAAGGCGAGGAGCGGATCGCCGCACCCGTCGAGAAAGTGTGGGACGCCCTCAACGACCCGGAAATCCTGAAGGAGGCGATTCCCGGCTGGAAAGGAAATCGGACACCTAGCTGCGGCCCGGCGAATTACTCGAACACGATGCTGGGCACTGCCGCCTCGGCGGCGCCGCGTTCCTCTTGGACCCTGTCCCATACCCTCGCGGCGATATCGCGATAGATCTTCGCCTCGGCGCCGTCCGGCTTGGATGCGACCACCGGGGCGCCGGCGTCCGAGCTTTCGCGGATGCCCATCTCCAGCGGCACCTCGCCAAGGAAGGTGACGCCGAGCCGTTCGGCCTCGCGGCGCGCGCCGCCATGGCCGAAGATGTCGTAGCGCCTGCCGGTGTCGGGCGCGAGGAAATAGCTCATGTTCTCGACGATGCCGAGCAGCGGCACGTCGACCTTCTTGAACATGTTGAGGCCCTTGCGCGCATCGATGAGCGCCAGGTCCTGCGGCGTCGAGACGATGACGGCACCGGCCAGCGGCACCTGCTGGGCCATGGTGAGCTGGGCATCGCCGGTGCCGGGCGGCATATCGACGACCAGCACGTCGAGCGGTCCCCATTCGACCTCGCGCAGCATCTGGGTGAGCGCCGACATGACCATCGGGCCGCGCCAGATCATCGGCGTCTCCTCGTCGACCAGGAAGCCCATCGACATCACCTTGAGGCCGTAATTCTGCATCGGCTTCAGGATCTTGCCGTCGACCGTCTGCGGCCGGCCGTGAATGTTGAGCAGCCTCGGCATTGACGGCCCGTAGATATCGGCATCGAGCACGCCGACGCTTAGCCCATTGGCGGCAAGGCCGAGCGCCAGGTTGACGGCGGTGGTCGATTTGCCGACGCCGCCCTTGCCGGACGCGACCGCGATGATCGCATCGATGCCGGGCACGCCGCGTTTGCCGTGACTGTGAGAAGCCGGCGCCTGCGGGCCAGGACGCTGCGGCGCTGCCTGGGGAGCAGGTCGTGGCGACGCTGCTTGCGAAGCCGGCCGAACCGGCGCCTCCATGCCACCGCCCTTCTTCTCCGCCGTCAGCGCGACGACGGCGTTGGCGACGCCGGGGATCGCCTTGACGACACGCTCGGCGGCGGCGCGCAGCGGCTCCATCTCCTGGGCGCGGGCGGCGGGAACGGTAATCGAGAAAAACACCTTGGAATCGGCGATGAAAATCTCAGATACCAGGCCGAGGTCGACGATGTTGCCGGTGAAGTCCGGTCCATTGACCGTCCTCAGGCGCTCGATGACGGTTTCCTTGGTTACAGCCATGGTCTTTCCTCGGAGTTTGGCGTTCCAGATAGTGCAGTTTCCCGGCAGAACCAAGCCGTGGCGCAATGGCTCGTCCGGCGTGCTCCGGAAAACGACCGGTGGTGTCGGATTTGGCCGAGCGCGTCCCGATCCGCCGATTGCCATGGCCAATCGATCCAGGGGCCCTATCTCGGTTGCCATGAGCGACGGCAACCGGAAAAGGAGACTGTCATGCTCGCAAACAGCAACGCAGCGGCCAATGTGGCGGTGAAAGACCTTTCGAGAGCGCAGGGCTTTTACGAAGGAACGCTGGGCCTCAAGCCTGTCGACGACATGGCCGGAGAACTGATCGTCTACAAAAGCGGAGACACGGTCATCAACGTCTATCGTTCAGAATTCGCCGGTACCAACAAGGCGACGGCGTTGACCTGGACGGTCGGCGACCAGATCGGCGCCATTGTCCAGGCCCTGAAGTCGAAGGGCGTCACCTTCGAGCGCTATGAGATGCCCGGGCTGACGGTCGAGGGCGATGTCCATGTCGGCTACGGCATGAAGGTCGCCTGGTTCAAGGACCCGGACGGCAACATACTGTGTCTTGCGGGCGAGTAGATTTCAGCACCAGCTTTGCCTCAGACCGCTAGGCGCGTGACAAAATAGGTCAACGCCGAAATCGCCGCCGTCGCCGGCAGGGTGATCACCCACGCCACGACAATGTTGCCGGCAATGCCCCAGCGCACCGCCGAGACGCGGCGGGCAGCACCCACGCCGATGATGGCGCCGGTGATTGTATGCGTGGTCGAGACCGGGACACCGAGCCAGGTGGCGGCGAACAACGTTATCGCCCCGCCGGTCTCGGCGCAAAAACCCTGCATCGGGTTCAGCCGAGTGATCTTCGATCCCATCGTGTGCACGATGCGCCAGCCGCCGAAGAGCGTGCCCAGCGCCAATGCCGACTGGCAGGTGATGACCACCCAGAACGGCACGTGGAAGCTCTGGCCGAGCATGCCTTGCGAATAGAGCAGCACGGCGATGATGCCCATGGTCTTCTGCGCGTCATTGCCGCCGTGCCCCAGCGAATAGAGCGAGGCAGAGAAGAACTGCAGGACGCGAAAGCTGTTATCGACCGCGAACGGCGTCTGCCGAACGAACAGCCATGAGACGATGAGGATAAGGACAAGCGCCAGCACGAATCCGGTCGCCGGCGAGAGCACGATCGCCGCGGCCGTCTTGCCGAGCCCGGACCAGACGATGGCCCCCGGGCCGGCCTTGGCGACGCCGGCGCCGACCAACCCGCCGATCAGCGCATGCGAGCTGCTCGACGGAATGCCGGCGATCCAAGTGACGATGTTCCAGACGATGGCTCCGATGAGCGCGGCGAAGATAACTGCCGGAGTCACGATCTCGGCGTCGACGATGCCCTTTCCCACCGTCTCGGCGACATGCAGACCGAAGAACAGGAAGGCGATGAAATTGAAGAAAGCCGCCCAGAACACGGCATAGTGCGGCCTCAGCACGCGGGTGGAGACGATAGTCGCGATCGAGTTGGCGGCATCGTGCAGGCCGTTGAGGAAATCGAAGAACAGCGCCACGGCGACGAGGCCGACCAGCAGGGGAAAGGCGATCGCGGCGTCCATCTGTTAGACGTTCTCGATCGCGATGCCGCTGATCTCGTTAGCGACGTCCTCGAAACGGTCGACCACCTTTTCCAGCTGGCCGTAAATCTCCGAGCCGATCAGGTAGGCCATAGGGTCGCTGCGGCCGTGCCGCTTGAACAGGTCCTTCAGGCCCTGCTCGTGCAGGTCGTCGGCGCGGCCCTCAACGCGCATGACTTCTTCGGCGATGGCGTTCAGCCGCGCGGCGTTGGCGCCAACCTTGCCGAGCAGTGGGATGGCCTCTGCTACCAGGCGGGCGGCCTCGACGATGACGCTGCCCATTTCCCGCATCAGCGGATCGAATTCCCTCATCTCGAACAATTTCACCGTCTTGACGGCCTTGTGCATCGTATCGATGGCATCATCCATCGACTGGATCAGATCCTTGATGTCGCCGCGGTCGAAGGGCGTGATGAAGGAGCGCCTGACGGCAAGCAGCACCTCCGCGGTGATCCCGTCCGCTTCGTCCTCCAGATCGACGATCGTCTGGCACCAGCGGTCGATGTCCCGGCCCTGGAGAAGCTGCTCAAGCGCCTCGGCGCCGCCGACCACCGTGCGCGAATGCCGTTCGAACAGTTCGAAGAAGCGATCCTCGCGCGGCAACAGTCTGCGAAACCAACCCAGCATCTGCTCCTCCCTGCTTCCGCCTACCCCACATAGCGCCATGCGCGGCGCGGGAAAACAGATAAGCCGGCTCAAAAATGTGGATGAGATCCTATCGTTCATCCGCCTTGCGAAGCAAAGCGATTTCCCCGACCTTGGGCAGACCGTGGATCGGATGACATGATCGACAAGCTGGAATTCTTCATCGCTTTAGCCAGGGAAGAGCATTTCGGCCGCGCCGCCGAGGTGTGCGGCGTCACCCAGCCGACGCTGTCGGCCGGCATCAAGCAGCTCGAGGAGCAGCTCGGCGTCATGCTGGTGCTGCGCGGCTCGCGTTTCCAGGGTCTGACGCCGGAAGGCAAGCAGGTGCTGGTTTGGGCGCGCCGCATCGTCGGCGATTCAAGGACCATGCGCGAGGAGATGCGGGCGGCGCGCCACGGCCTGTCCGGCCGCATCCGCATCGCCGCCGTTCCGACGGCGCTCGCCATGGTGGCGCGGCTGACGACGCCATTCCGCGACAAGCATCCCGGCGTCACCTTTTCGGTGCTGTCACGGACCTCGATCGAGGTGCTGACGCTGCTCGGCAATCTCGATGTCGATGCCGGCATCACCTATCTCGACAACGAGCCGCTGGGGCGGGTAACCAGCGTGCCGCTCTATGACGAGCGCTACCAGCTGATCACGGCAGTCGGCAACCCCTATTCCGACCGCGACAAAGTGACGTGGGCAGAGATCAGCCAGTTGCCGCTCTGCCTGCTGACGCCGGACATGCAGAACCGCCGCATCATCGACCAGCATCTGGCGGAAGCCGGCGTGCAGGTGCGGCCGACACTGGAATCCAACTCGATGATCGTGCTGTTCTCGCATATCCGGACCGGCAAGTGGTCATCGATCATGCCGCTCAACCTTGCGGAAACATTCGGCTTTTCCGAACCGATCCGGGCCATTCCGATAGTCGATCCGGATGCCAGCCACACGGTCGGGCTGGTGGCGGCGCCGCGCGAGCCGCACACGCCGCTGGTGCAGGCGCTGCTGGACGAGGCAATGGCGCTGGCAGACGATTTCCGTTCCCACCGCTAGGCTAGACAATGGGGGCTCAGCGTTCTGATAGAAAATTTCTATCAAGCGACGAGACTGCTTTATTGATCTCGGAGGTTTCCTCTGATTTCATAAGGACTTAGCGATATTGCGCCCTGTGCATGTCGTTGCCCCAAAACCGCTCTATATTTTGGGGTGACATATGTGTTGGCGCCACGGCCAGGGAGGCGCTGCATGCCGATGCAGCCTGCAAGTACCGAGATCGCGTCGCGCATAGCGGCGATCATCGAGGAGTTGAAGGACCTCGAAGGTCCGTTGCTGCCGATTCTCCACGGCATCCAGGAAGAATTCGGCCATGTGCCGCAGGCGGCGCTTCCGGTCATCGCCGACGGGCTGAACCTCTCGCGAGCGGAGGTGCATGGCGTCGTCACCTTCTATCACGATTTCCGCGCAAAGCCGGCCGGCCGGCATGTGCTGAAGCTCTGCCAGGCGGAAGCCTGCCAGTCGATGGGTTCGGAAGCCGTCGCCACCAAGGTCAAGCAACTGCTCGGCATCGATTTTCACGAGACCGCACGCGACGGATCGGTTACACTGGAGCCGGTCTATTGCCTCGGGCTTTGCGCCTGCTCGCCGTCGGCGATGCTCGACGGCGAAGTGATCGGCCGGCTCGACGACGAGAAGATCGAAGAGATCGTCGCGGAGGTGCGTTCATGATCCCGCGCATCTACATCCCTGCCGATTCCGGTGCTCTGGCGCTCGGCGCCGAAAAGGTCGCCAGGGCGATCGAGAAGGAGCTCAAGGAGCGCGGCGTCGAGGCCAAGATCGTGCGCAACGGCTCGCGCGGCGCCTATTTCCTGGAGCCGATGGTCGAGGTTGCGACCGCCGAGGGCCGCGTCGCCTACGGGCCGGTCAAGCCGTCTGACGTGAAAAGCCTGTTCGACAGCGGTTTCCTCAAGGGTGGCCATCACAAGCGCTGGCTGGGTGCGCCAGACAAGATCCCCTTCCTCGCCAAGCAGACGCGGCTGACCTTCGCGCGCTGTGGCGTCATCGACCCGCTGTCGCTCGACAGCTATAAGTCGCATGGCGGTCTGAGAGGCCTGCAGAACGCGGTCGCCATGGCGCCGGCCGAGATCGTGAAACAGGTGACCGAGTCCGGCCTGCGCGGCCGCGGCGGCGCCGGCTTCCCGACCGGCGTCAAGTGGAAGACGGTTCTCGATACGAATTCCGAACGCAAATATATCGTCTGCAACGCCGACGAGGGCGACAGCGCCACCTTCGCCGACCGCATGATCATGGAGGGCGATCCCTTCGTGCTGATCGAAGGGATGGCGATCGCCGGCATCGCCACCGGCGCGACCAAGGGCTTCGTCTATATCCGCTCGGAATATCCGCATGCGGTGGCGACGATGAACAAGGCGGTCGCGATCGCCCGCAAGGCGGGCGTGCTCGGCGTCAATGTGCTGGGCTCGCCCAACGCCTTCGACATGGAAATCCGCGTCGGCGCCGGCGCCTATGTCTGCGGCGAGGAAACCTCGTTGCTCAACAGCTTGGAAGGCAAGCGCGGCGTGGTGCGCGCCAAGCCGCCGCTGCCGGCGATCCAAGGGTTGTTCGGCAAGCCGACGGTGATCAACAACGTGATCAGCCTGGCCTCCGTGCCGATCATCATGGACAAGGGCGCCGCCTACTACAAGGATTTCGGCATGGGCCGTTCGCGCGGCACGATCCCGATCCAGATCGCCGGCAACGTCAAGCATGGCGGCCTGTTCGAGACGGCCTTCGGCCTGACGCTGGGCGAAATCGTCGACGAGATCGGCGGCGGCACGGCTTCGGGCCGTTCGGTGAAGGCGGTGCAGGTCGGCGGCCCGCTCGGCGCCTATTTCCCACGCGCGCTTTTCGACACGCCGTTCGACTACGAGGCTTTTGCTGCCAAGGACGGGCTGATCGGCCATGCCGGCATAACCGTGTTCGACGACAGCGCCGACATGATGAAGCAGGCGCGCTTTGCCATGGAGTTCTGCGCCATCGAAAGCTGCGGCAAGTGCACGCCCTGCCGCATCGGCTCGACGCGCGGCATGGAGGTTCTGGACAAGGTCGCCGCGGGCATCGAGGCGGAGAAGAACCTCGCTCTGGTCACCGACCTCTGCAACACGATGAAGTTCGGATCGCTCTGCGCCCTGGGCGGCTTCACGCCCTACCCGGTAATGAGCTCGATCACGCATTTCCCCGAGGATTTCAAGCCGGCGCCGACGCGCGTGGCTGCCGAATAGGAGCTGGCAGATGAACATCAAAGCCGACTTCCCGACACTCATCGAAGAGATCGACTACGGAACGCCGGAGTCGAGAGCGGCGAAGCAGGTGACGCTGACCGTTGACGGGCAAAGCATCACCGTGCCGGAAGGCACCTCGATCATGCGCGCGGCTATGGAAGGCGGGGTCGAGATCCCGAAGCTCTGCGCCACCGACATGCTGGACTCTTTCGGCTCGTGCCGCGTCTGCCTGGTCGAGATCGACGGCCGCGGCGGCACGCCCGCATCCTGCACGACGCCGGTCGGCGAGGGCATGGTGGTGCGCACGCAGTCCGAGCGGCTCGATGCCATCCGCCGTGGCGTCATGGAACTCTACGTCTCCGACCATCCGACCGGCTGGAACGAGAAGGCCGGAACCGGCGCCAGCGAGTTCGACGCGGTTGCGGAGTCGGTCGGTCTGACCGAGAACCGCTACGGCGTCGAAGGCCGCAACCACGTCAAGGAAGAAGGCGGCGTGGCGCCCGGCCATGGCTCGCTGGCGGTCGACTACATCGCCCGCGATGAGTCCAACCCCTACTTCACCTATGATCCGGCGCAGTGCATCGTCTGCTCACGCTGCGTGCGCGCCTGCGAAGAGGTGCAGGGCACCTTCGCGCTGACCATCGAGGGCCGCGGCTTCGAGTCCCGCATGGTCGCCGGCATGCATGAGGATTTCATCGCTTCCGAATGCGTGTCCTGCGGCGCCTGCGTGCAGGCCTGCCCGACCGACGCATTGCGCGAGAAGACCGTGCTCGAGAAGGGCATGCCGGAGCGCTCGGCCGTCACGACCTGCGCCTATTGCGGCGTCGGCTGCTCGTTCAAGGCGGAAGTGAAGGGTGACGAAGTCATCCGCATGATGCCCTACAAGGACGGCAAGGCGAACCACGGCCATTCCTGCGTCAAAGGCCGTTTTGCCTATGGCTATGCCACCCACAAGGATCGGATCCTGTCGCCGATGATCCGGGAGAAGATCACCGATCCGTGGCGCGAGGTGAGTTGGGAAGAGGCGATCGCCCATACGGCAAAGGAATTCCGCCGCATCCAGTACCAGTACGGACGCGGCTCGATCGGCGGCATCACCTCCTCGCGCTGCACGAACGAGGAGACCTATCTCGTCCAGAAGCTGGTGCGGCAGGGCTTCCGCAACAACAATGTCGACACCTGCGCGCGCGTCTGCCATTCGCCGACCGGCTACGGCCTCGGCCAGACCTACGGCACCTCGGCCGGCACGCAGGACTTCGACTCGGTCGAATACACCGACGTTGCCGTCATCATCGGTGCCAATCCCGCTACGGCGCATCCGGTGTTCGCCTCGCGGCTGAAGAAGCGGCTGCGTGAGGGCGCCAAGCTGATCGTGCTCGACCCGCGCCGCACCGAGATGGTGAAGTCGGCGCATGTCGAGGCGGACTACCACCTGCCGCTGAAGCCCGGCACCAACGTCGCGGTGCTGACGGCGCTGGCCCACGTCATCGTCACCGAGGGCCTGTTCGACGAAGCCTTTATCCGCGAGCGCTGCGACTGGGCCGAGTTCCAGGACTGGGCGTCCTTCGTCGCCCTGCCGGAAAACAGCCCCGAGACGGTCGGCAAGCTGTCCGGCGTCGATCCTGAAGCGATCCGGGGTGCCGCGCGCCTTTACGCCAAGGGCGGCAACGGCGCGATCTATTACGGCCTCGGCGTCACCGAGCACAGCCAAGGCTCGACCACGGTGATGGCGATCGCCAACCTCGCCATGGCCACCGGCAATATCGGCCGTCCCGGCGTCGGCGTGAACCCGCTGCGCGGCCAGAACAATGTCCAGGGCTCCTGCGACATGGGTTCCTTCCCGCATGAGCTGCCGGGCTATCGCCATATCTCCGGCGAAGCCGTGCGCGACATCTATGAGAGCCTGTGGGGCGTGAAGCTGGACGAGGAGCCCGGCCTGCGCATCCCCAACATGCTGGATGCCGCCGTCGACGGCTCATTCAAGGGCATCTACATCCAGGGCGAGGACATCCTGCAGTCCGACCCCGATACCAAGCATGTCGCCGCAGGGCTGGCCGCGATGGAATGCGTGGTGGTGCACGACCTCTTCCTCAATGAGACGGCAAACTACGCGCATGTCTTCCTGCCGGGCTCGACCTTCCTGGAGAAGGACGGCACCTTCACCAATGCCGAGCGCCGCATCAACATGGTGCGCAAGGTGCTGGAGCCGAAGGCGCGCTACGCCGACTGGGAGGCGACGCAGGAGCTCGCCCGCGCCATTGGGCTGGACTGGAACTACACGCACCCGTCTGAGATCATGGACGAGATCGCCAAGACCACGCCGAGCTTCGCCGGCGTCTCCTTCGAGCTGCTCGACCGTGTCGGATCGGTGCAGTGGCCCTGCAACCAGAAGGCACCGCTCGGCACGCCGATCATGCATGTCGACGGCTTCGTGCGCGGCAAGGGCAAGTTCATCCGCACCGAATATGTCGCGACGGACGAACGGACCGGCCCGCGCTACCCGCTGCTGCTCACCACCGGGCGTATCCTGTCGCAGTACAATGTCGGTGCGCAGACCAGGCGTACCGAAAACGTCGCCTGGCATGCCGAAGATCGGCTGGAGATCCATCCGCACGACGCCGAGAACCGCGGCATCCGCGAGGGCGACTGGGTGCGGCTGGCGAGCCGTTCGGGCGAGACCACCCTGCGCGCGCTGATCACCGACCGCGTGTCGCCCGGCGTCGTCTACACGACCTTCCACCACCCGGACACGCAAGCCAATGTGATCACGACCGACTTCTCGGACTGGGCGACCAATTGTCCGGAATACAAGGTCACCGCCGTGCAGGTGGCGCCATCCAACGGCCCGACCGAGTGGCAGAGGGACTATAACGAGCAGGCCAAGCAGAGCCGCCGCATCGCCCCGCTGGAAGCGGCGGAGTAGTCTTGGCCGCGCGCCGCAAAGCCACGACGCAAATCTCGCGGCTGGCGCGTCGTGCCGGCGGCACGGCGGCTGCGAACCGCATGGTGCCGGAGGAGACGCCGGTCGCGTTCTCCTATGCCGGCACCACCCATGCGGTGATGATGGCGAGCCCGGCCGATTTCGAGGATTTCGCGCTCGGCTTCTCGCTCACCGAAGGCATCGTTGCCGACCCGGCAGAGATCGAGGCGATCGAAGTCGAGGATCTCGGCGCCGGCATCGACATCCAGATCAAGCTGAAGGACCGGGCCAACACGCGCTTCCAGGCGCGACGGCGCCGGCTTGCCGGGCCGGTCGGCTGCGGCCTGTGCGGCATCGAATCCATCGAGGAAGCGATGCGGTCGGTCGACGCGGTCGGTTCGTCGAAGCTTACGCTCGACGCCGAAGACGTCACGCGTTCGGTCAAGCTGCTGTCGAAGCAGCAGCCGCTGCACACCGAGACCGGGGCGGTGCATGCTGCCGGCTTCTACGTTCCCGGCAAAGGTATCGTGATGGCGCGCGAGGATGTCGGCCGCCACAATGCGCTGGACAAGCTCGCCGGCGCGCTGGCCAAAGCCGGCATCGACGGCGCGAGCGGCGCCGTCGTGGTGACCTCGCGCGTGTCGGTTGAGATGGTGCAGAAAACAGCCGCCATCGGTGCCCCGGTCATCATGGCGGTTTCGGCGCCGACCGCGCTTGCCATCCGGACCGCCGAGTCCGCCGGCATGACGCTGGTAGCGCTGGTGCGCGGCGACGATTTCGATATTTTCACCCACCCCGAACGGGTGGCTTCCGGAGTTGCAAAGCATGTCGCATGACGAGGATCACATCGCCAGCACCAAGGAAAAGCTGGTGCGCATGGCCAATCAGATCGCCACCTTCTTCCATTCGAAGCCGCGCGAGGAAGGCATTACCGGCGTTGCCGAGCACATCAACAAATTCTGGGAGCCCAGGATGCGGCGGCAGTTCTTCGAGCTGCTGGACGGCGACCCGGAAGATTTCGACGAGCTGGTGATCGCCGCCTCCGCCAAGATCAAGCGTCCGCTAACGGCGGAGCAGGCCGACAAGAGCCTCGGTTACAGCAAGCCTGCGGAGGCCGAGGGCGCCATTCCGCCTAAGTAGGGCCTCGGGGCCGCATCAGCGCCAAAGGTCTTAGTATTTCCGCTCGCTAAAGTTTCGCTGCCGCAAGCCGGCTGCCTCTGCTATGGTTGACGACAGGAGATCGTCTGGCCGGGCGGGGTAGTTGCGTGAGGCCGATCGAGACCAGATATGCCCGTAGCGGGGACGTGCGGATCGCCTATCAGGTGGTCGGCCAAGGCTCGTTCGATCTCGTCTTCGTCCCCGGCTTTATCTCCAATCTCGACCTACAATGGGAAGACGAGGGTTACAGCCGCCTGCTGAAGCGGCTTTCGGCTTTCTCACGCCTGATTCTGTTCGACAAACGCGGCACCGGGCTGTCGGACCGCGTGGACAACCATCATTTGCCCGGCCTGGAGACCCGCATGGATGACGTGCGCGCGGTGATGGACGCCGCCGGCAGCGGCCGCGCGGCGATCCTCGGCGCTTCGGAAGGCGCACCGATGGCGATGCTGTTTGCCGCGACCTATCCGGAGCGGACGCGAGCACTCGTGCTCTATGGCGGTTATGCGCATTTCCACAAATGGGTAATGCCGCCGGAGCGCCTGGAAGCCTTCATCGAGGTTGCCGAGACTTGCTGGGGCACCGGCGCGACCTTGCCCAATTTCGCGCCAGGCCGCGTGGATGACACGCATTTTGCCCGGTGGTGGGCACGGTTCGAACGGCAGTCGGCC
This sequence comes from Mesorhizobium sp. WSM4887, assembly GCF_029625865.1. Classification (NCBI taxonomy): domain Bacteria; kingdom Pseudomonadati; phylum Pseudomonadota; class Alphaproteobacteria; order Hyphomicrobiales; family Phyllobacteriaceae; genus Mesorhizobium; species Mesorhizobium sp. WSM4887. Next base: position 218,112 of record NZ_JARTVP010000007.1, on the reverse strand, counting down.
GGCCCCACGGCCGCGGCAGCCCTTGCCCGCATGAATGCAGACATCGACGTGCGCGGCATTCTGTCCGCGATCAGCGCGCCGACGCTGCTGATCCATCGCCGCAATGACGCGCGCGTCGATCCGGAGGCCAGCCGCTTCCTTGCCAGGAAGATTCGCGGCGCCCGGCTTGTTGAGATACCCGGCCGCGACCATCCGATCTGGACCGGGGACGTCGACCGGGTGGCCGACCTGATCGAGGAGTGCCTGACCGGCCAGCCGGCGGTGGCCGACACCGAGCGGGTGCTTGCCGCGCTGCTGGCGACGCGCATCTTCGACACCGCCAAGCTGGGCGACCGCATGTGGAGCGAGCGCAGCCAACGCTTCCAGGAAACATGGCGGCTGCTGGTGGGCCGCCATGGTGGGCGGATTGCCGGCACGCATGGCGAATTGATGATCTCTCGTTTCGACGGGCCGGCGCGCGCCATACGCTGCGCAGCGGCGCTGCGCGATGCGGCGCAGCAGATCGGCGTGGCAAGCGGACAAGGCGTGCATGTCGGCGAGATCGAAATGCGGGGCCAGCCGGTCGGCCTCACGGCGCGTGTGACCATGCAGCTCGCCACCCACGCCGGGCGCGGCGACATCCTCGCTTCGCGGCTGGTCGCCGAACTGGCGATAGGCTCCGGCCTGCGTTTCATCGACGCCGGACGTGTCAGTCTCGCCGAGCTGAGCGAGCCGCTGCCGGTGGTCCAGGCCACGTCTGAACAACATCTGGAACCGGCCTGCCGTTCCAGGCCCAGGGCCCTGCAGCCAGCAACACTGACGGCGCGGGAAAGCGAGGTGGTGAACCTGATTGCCGACGGCATGAGCAATGCGGCGATCGCCGCCGAGCTGAGGCTCAGCGAGCATACGGTCAAGCGGCACGTCGCCAACATATTGCTCAAGCTGGACCTGCCTTCGCGCGCTGCTGCGGCGGCCTTCTCGGCAAGGCACACTGGCCCGGACGGGCCATGAGTGCCATGGCGCTTTCGGGCGAAGCGAAAGGGTGTCTCTAGGACTATGAATTCTTCCCGTGCAGGCCAAGCGCCGGGTGGACTCGTCACCTTCAAGAAGCAGACCGACGACCTGTTCGCGGCCGCCACGGCCAATTCGCAATGAGAAATTCCCGGCCCGGCAGTAATTGTCGGGGAGCGCTTCGCACATCTACCGCCCAAGACGATGGGCACATGGAGGATAAAATGCTGACCAAGACAGTGGACGGCGCGGCGATCAAGAAAGCGATCGAGGCCCGTGACGGCAAGATGCTGGCAAGCTTCTACAATGACGATGCGCTGATGCGGGTGATCGACCGCAACAACCCGCCGAGCAAGCCGCGCGAAATCCGCGGCCGCGCGGCGATCAGCACCTTCTGGGACGACATCTGCAGCCGAGCGATGACCCACAAGGTCGACGCCACGATCGCCGAGGGCGACAATCTCGCCTTCACCCAGGCCTGCGCCTATCCCGACGGCACCAAGGTGTTCTGCGCCGCGATGCTCGAATTGAAGAACGGCCGCATCGCGCGGCAGACGGTCGTGCAGGCCTGGGACGAGTAGCTCAAGAACGGATTCATCTGCAAGACAGGGAGGAGAACCAAGATGTTCAGCGCCAGATGGCAGATCGACGCCAAGTTCGGTCACAAGCAGACCGCGCTCGAGCTGATGCGGAAATGGGAGCGCGAGATCGGCTCGCAGGTCGGGCTCGCCGACCTGAAATTCCAGCTCATGACCGGTTCAGTCGGCGCACGCGAAGCGACGATCGAGACCCACCACCAGGTCGAGAGCCTGGCCCAGTTGGAGGAGTTCTTCGCCAAGATCGCCAAGATCGACGCGCACGCCAAATGGGGCAAGGAGCTGGAGCCCTATGTCGTGTCGGGCACCAGCCTGTGGAACATCTACCGCATCGTCGAGTAGCGGCCTGCGTGGCCGACCTCTCCCACAAGGGGGAGAGGTAGAGCACTTACCCGTGCGCCACCATCACATGGCGGACGGCGGTGTAGTCCTCCAGCGCGTAGAGCGACATGTCCTTGCCGTAACCGGACTGCTTCAGGCCGCCATGCGGCATCTCGTTGGTGAGCATGAAGTGGGTGTTGATCCAGGTGCAGCCATATTGCAGCCGGGCCGCGGTCGTCATGGCGCGCGAGACGTCCCTGGTCCACACCGACGATGCCAGGCCGTAGTCGCTGTCATTCGCCCACTTCACCGCCTCGTCGACCTCCGAGAAGCGGGTGACCGAGACGACCGGGCCGAACACCTCGCGGCGCACGATCTCGTCTTCCTGCAACGCTCCGGCGACGACCGTCGGCTGGTAGTAGAAGCCGGAGCCCTCGCCCGGCTTGCCGCCGGTGGTGATCTCGATGTGCTTCAATTCCGAAGCGCGCTCGACGAAGCTCGACACGCGGTCGCGCTGGCGGCGCGAGATCAGCGGCCCGATCTCGTTCTCGGTGTCGTCGGGCAGATTGTATTTGATGGTCGACGCCGCCGAGGAGAGATCGGCGACGAGCTTGTCGTAGATCTTCTTGCCGGCATAGATGCGGCAGGCGGCGGTGCAGTCCTGGCCGGCATTGTAGTAGCCGAAGGCGCGCAGACCGTTGACCACCGCGCCGAGATCGGCGTCGTCGAAGACGACGACCGGCGCCTTGCCGCCGAGCTCGAGATGGGTTCGCTTGACCGACTTGGCGGCCGCCTGCAGCACTTTCTTGCCGGTGGCGACGTCGCCGGTGATCGAGATCATGTTGACCTTGGGATGATTGATCAGCGTGTTGCCGACGCTGTCGCCGCGGCCGAGGACGACATTGACGACGCCCTCGGGCAGGATTTCCGACAGGATCCTCGCCAGCTTCAGCGCCGTCAGCGGCGTCTGCTCCGATGGCTTGAAGACGACGGTGTTGCCGCCGCCGATCGCCGGCGCCAGCTTCCAGGCCATCATCATCAGCGGATAGTTCCAGGGCGCGATGGAGGCGACAATGCCGATCGGATCGCGCCGCACCATCGAGGTGTGGCCGGGCAGATACTCGCCCGCGACTTGGCCTGGCATCGAGCGCACCGCGCCGGCGAAGAAGCGGTAGCAATCGACGATCGCCGGGATCTCGTCATTGAGCACGGCGTTGATCGGCTTGCCGCAATTCAGCGCCTCGAGCGCGGCGAACTCATTCGCTTCTGCCTCGATGCGATCGGCGATCGTCAGCAGATAGCCCGAGCGCTGCGCCGGCGTGGTGCGCGACCAATTGACGAACGCTTTTTCGGCGGCACTGACAGCCGCCTCGATCTGCGCCGGACTTGCTTCCGGCAGGTTGAGGATGGTCGCGCCGGTCTTCGGATTGAGGATCGGCTCCTCGATTTCGGTGCCCTTGTCGAATTTCGAGCCGATCAGCATCTGGGTGTCCATGGGGGTTTCTCCCTTCGCAGTAGCGAGTAGCGAGTTGCGTGCAGCGAGTTGCGAATGGCGGGCAGGGTTCGCGATCGATTTTCCCTATTCGCTATTGGCTAACCCCTATTCGCTGTTTTCATTTGCCCGAGCCGGCGATCTGGTCGCCGTCGCGGGTCAGGTAATAGGCAAAGAGGATCGGCAGCAGCGTCACCAGCACGACGACCATGGCGACGACATTGGTGACCGGACGCTGCCGCGGTCTGATCAGTTCCTCCAGCATCCAGATCGGCACGGTCTGCTGCTGGCCGGCGGTGAAGGTGGTGACGATGACCTCGTCGAAGGACAGCGCGAAGGCCAACATGCCGCCGGCAAGCAGCGCGGTTGCAATGTTGGGCAGCACGACATGCCTAAACGTCTGAAAACCGTCGGCGCCGAGATCCATCGAGGCCTCGATCATCGAGCTTGAGGTGCGGCGAAAACGGGCGACGGCATTGTTGTAGACGACGACCACGCAGAAAGTGGCGTGGCCGAGCACGATCGTCCAGAACGAGAACGGGATGTCGGCGAGCGCAAAAGCCGAGCGCAGCGCGATGCCGGTGATGATGCCGGGCAGCGCGATCGGCAGGATGACGAGCAATGAAATCGCCTCGCGGCCGAAGAAGCGCGTCCGCGAAACCGCAGCGGCGCAGAGCGTGCCAAGAACCAGTGCGATTGCGGTCGAAATGGCGGCGACGCGGATCGACAGCGACAGCGCCTCCCAGACATCCGGCCTGTTCCAGGTGACGGCGAACCATTGCGTGGTCAAGCCGGGCGGCGGCCACACAAAACTCTTCTCTTCGGTGGTGAAGGCATAGACGAAGATCAAAAGGATCGGCAGGTGCAGGAAGAGCAGGCCGCAGGCGGCGGCGATCTTCAGCCCGAGCGGAGCGGATTGGCCGCGATCAGAGCGCATCGAAAGCTCCCATGCGCTTGGCGCCCCACAGATAGAAGCCCATGATGACGATGGGCACCACGGTGAAGGCGGCGGCTAAAGGAATGTTGCCGGCGGTGCCTTGCTGCGAATAGACGGCCTGGCCGATGAACAGGCGCGAGGTGCCGATGATCTGCGGGATGATGTAGTCGCCCAATGTCAGCGAGAAGGTGAAGATCGAGCCGGCGACGATGCCCGGCAGCGCCAGCGGGAAGAGCACGTTACGGAAGGTCTGGCCGGGCGAGGCGCCGAGATCGGACGAGGCCTCGACGAGATTGCCGGGGACGCGCTCCAGCGCCGCCTGCACAGGCAGGATCATGAACGGCAGCCAGACATAGACGAAGACGATGAAGGTGCCGGTGAAGGAGACCGACAGCGAGTTGCCGCCGACGATCGGCAACGACAGCCAGGCCTCGAGCAGCCACAGCAGGCCGAGCTTGCCTAACAGCCAAGTGAGAATGCCTTCCTTGGCGAGGATCAGTTTCCAGGCGTAGATCTTGACCAGATAGCTCGACCAGAGCGGCAGCATGACGCCGAGATAGAACAGAGCCTTCCAGCGGCCGCGCGCATAGCGCGCCGCGTAATAGGCGATGGGGAACGCGATGACCGCCGAGGCGAGCGTCACGAGCGCCGCCATCGTCACTGTGCGCAGGATGATGTCGAGATTGGCGGCCTGGAACAGGTCGCCATAGGTCTTCAGCGTGAACTCGCGGTTGATCAGGCCGGAGAACTCGTCGATCGAGAAAAAGCTCTGCAAAAGCAGCGCGAAAAGCGAGCCTATATAGACGATGCCCAGCCACAGAAGCGGCGGCAGCAGCATGAGCAGCAAGAGAAGTATCGGCCGGCGCCATAAGAGGTCGGAGAGCGCCCCGCGCATGCCGCCGTTGCCGGGCAGGATGGCGGGCACAGGCTTGGATTGAAGAGCGGCGATTGTCATCGAGCCGCACCGACGATCAGATCAACGGCGGCAAGGCCGAGATCCTTCACACCCAGCTCTGACCCGGCCATCTCCCCCGCGAGGAGGGAGGTCAGCAGCTCGTCTGCCCCGCCAGTTCTGCAACGCCGAAGATTGGCGAAGCGAGTGGCGACAGCCAATCTCCCCCCTTGCGCGGGAGATGTCCGGCAGGACAGAGGAGGGTGCTTTGCACAAACCGCAATCATGCCGACTCGTCCATCAGATGCAGGTGCTCGCGGTTGAAGGTGAGCATCACCGCCTCGCCTTCGGCAGGGAGCGCGGTCCCCGCCGGCACCATGGCATGCAGCCTCAGCCCATCGGCATCGAGCGCCAGCCTTGTGGTGGCGCCGAGATAGTTGGTCCCGACCAGACGCGCGGCAACGCCATCGCCGCTCGTGGCGCCCGATACGCGGATGGATTCAGGCCTGAGGCTGCCCCAGCGATGCTGGCCGGAATAGCGCTGCACGAAATCCGGCGGCAGCACGTTGGACGAGCCGACGAAATCGGCGACGAAGCGCGTCCTCGGCCGCTGGTAAATGTCCTCCGGCGTGCCGACCTGCATGATTCTGCCGTCGTTGAAGACGGCAACACGGTCGGCCATGGAAAGCGCTTCGCCCTGGTCGTGAGTGACGAAGACGAAGGTGATGCCGAGCACCTTCTGCAGCGACTTCAGTTCCTCCTGCATGTTCTCGCGCAGCTTGAGGTCAAGCGCGCCGAGCGGCTCGTCGAGCAGCAGCACCTTGGGCTGGTTGACGAGCGCCCGGGCAAGCGCGACGCGCTGTCGTTGGCCGCCGGAGAGTTGGCCGGGGCGCCGGGCCCCATAGCCCGGCAGGCGTACCAGCGAGAGCGCCTCTTCCGCCGCCTTCAGCCGTTCGACCCTGCCGACGCCCTTGACCATCAGCCCGTAAGCGACGTTGTCGAGCACGTTCAGATGCGGGAACAGCGCGTAGTCCTGGAATACGGTGTTGACGTTGCGGCGATAGGGCGGAACGCCTTCGGCCCGCTCGCCGAAGATGGAGATCGAGCCGGCCGTCGGCTGCTCGAAGCCGGCGATCAAACGCAGGCAGGTCGTCTTGCCGGAACCGGACGGCCCGAGCATGGCGAAGAACTCGCCCGGCGCGATGTCGAGATCGACCGCATCGACGGCGCGCACGCTGCCGAAATGGCGCGAGACTTGTTTGAAGGAAACGGCGGAGGTCATGATCTGTCCTGAAGGTTCAGGCTCTGAAATTCGGGCGTCTGTGCTGCCCCTCGTCCGCCTGCCGGCACCTTCTCCGCGTGAAAGACGGGGAGAAGGGACAAACTCCAGCGCTGGCGCCCCCCTCTCCCCGTGGAGAGGGTAAGGGTGAGGGGCAGCGCCAAGTTCTAAAGGCCAGGCGAACTCACCGCCCGCCGATGACGCCGATATAGTCCGACACCCAGCGGTAATAGGGCACGCACTTGTCATTCTGGCTGGCGCATTTCGAGATCGGCGTCTTCCAGAACTTGATCTTCTCGAAATTGTCGTAACCGTTGGTCTTGCAGCCCTCGTCGCCGAGCAGTTCATTGCCCTTGCAGGCGGCGGGCACGACCGGCAGCGAGCCGAACCAGGACGACACATCGCCCTGGACCTTGGGCGAGAGCGAGTGCTCGAGCCACATATAGGCGCAGTTCGGATGGGCGGCGTCGGCTTCCATCATGGTGGTGTCGGCCCAGCCGGTCACGCCCTCCTCCGGCACGGTCGAGGCGACCGGCTTCTTGGCGGCGATCAGCGTGTTCACCTGATACGGCCACGAGCCGGAGGCGACGACGCCTTCGTTCTGGAAATCGTCGACCTGGATCGCGGCGTCATGCCAGTAGCGGCCGACCAGGGTGCGCTGGGTGCGCAGCAGATCGAGCGCCGCCTTGTACTGGTCTTCGCTGAGCTCGTACGGATCCTTGATGCCCAGTTCCGGCTTGTGGAACATCAGGTAGTTGGCGGCATCGGCAATATGGATCGGGCCGTCATAGGCCTGGACACGACCCTTGTTCGACTTGCCGTCGGGCAGCTTCATCTCCTCGAAAACGACGTTCCAGCTCTTGGGCGCTTCCTTGAAGACGGTGGTGTTGTACATCAAGATGTTCGGGCCCCACTGGTAGGGGACGCCGTAATGCACCTTGTCGACGGTGAACCAGGGCGCGTCCTTGAGACGGTCGTCGATCGTCTTCCAGCTCTTGATGAGGTCGGTGTTGATCGGCTGCACGCGCTTGCCGGCGACGAGGCGCAGCGAAGCATCACCAGAAGCCGTCACCAGGTCGAAGCCGCCCTCGTTCATCAGCGAGACCATCTCGTCCGACGTATTGGCGGTCTTGACGTTGACCTTGCAGCCGGTCTCCTTCTCGAAGGCAGACACCCAGTCGTAGTTCTTGTCGGTCTCGCCACGCTCGATATAGCCCGGCCAGGCGACGATATTCAGCTCGCCCTCGCCCTTGCCGACTTCCTTGACCTGGGCGATCGCCTGACCCGAGAAGGTCAGCGCAACCGTCAACGCCGTGCATGACTTCAGGAATGCATTCATCATCGATCTCCCATTTTGGCGCATGACCCCGAAACCGATCCGGTTTTCAACAAGGATCACACGCAAACCTGAACGCCAGAGTTCCCATCACCCCGGCAGCCGCGCTCCCGAGCGGCTTTGTTCCCTGAGCGAAAAGTGCTGTGAAAATTCCGGTTTCGCAAATCCATTTATCAGAAAGCCGATATCGGATTTTCCGATACTCTTTCCGACGCCATTCCGGACGGAAGGTTGCGGCGAAGTGGCCGAGCCCAACCGTTCACACTTTGCTGGAATCGCTCTGATCAGAGCCGCTGCCGGACCATGCGCTGCGACTGGGCAAGTCCGATAAAGTCGCGGGCAGCCTGCGGCAGGCTGGAACCGCGGCGCCAAACCATGCCGACCTGGACGACCGGAAGCGAGCCGGAGATATCGCGGGATTCGATGCGGTCGCCTTCCAGCGACCAGGGACGATAGACGAGATCTGGCAGCAGCGCCACGCCGGCGCCGGTGGCGACGAGGCTGCGCACGGCCTCGACGGAGCGGGTGCGGAAGGCGACATGCGGTCTCGCACCGAGCGCCGACAGCAGCTTGCCGGTGTTCTCCTCGATCTCGTCGACGGTCAGCATGATCAGCGGTTCGGAAGCGATGTCGCCGATCGAGATAATGTCGGCGCTGGCGAGCTTGTGGCTGAGCGGCAGCCAGAGCCGATAGGCCGAGACTTCGAGGATTTCCGACTGCAGCGCGGTGCGATCGCGCAAATTCGACGTGACCATGACGGCGATGTCGAGCTTGCCGCCGACCAGCAGATGCTCGAGATAGTCGCCATTGTCCTCGATCGCCGAGACTTCGACGCTTGGATAGGCGCGGCGGTAGCGAGCCAGCAGATCGGAGAGCACGTAGCCGGCAACAAGCGAGGTGACCCCGAGCTGCAGCCGCCCGCCCGCGGTGAGTTGATCGCCTAGGAAGGCGCGGCGCGCATCGGAAACGTCGGCCAGGATTTTCGTCGCGTGGCGCAGGAACTGGTGGCCCTTATGGGTGATGTTGAGGCCGCGCGGGTGGCGGTCGAACAGCTCGACGCCGAGATCGCTCTCCAGCTCCTTGATCGCTTCGGTGACCGAGGATTGCGAGATGGAGAGGTTCTGCGCGGCGCCCGAGACCGTGCCTTGCTCGGCGACGGCGACGAAGAACTGGAGCTGGCGGATGGTGAAGGCCATGACCCGACTAAACACCGGCGCGGCCGGGAAGGAAAGCCGTTGGCGCATCCGGCGCTAGGCCGTCGCAATGCTGAGACGCGCGCCGGCCTGGCTGAGCGCGGCGGCGATGTCGCGCGGCGGCGGCTGGTCGGTCGCAAGTTCGGAGAAACCGTCGAAGCCGCAGACCTGAACCAGGCCCTGCCGGCCGAACTTGGTATGGTCGGTGACGACCAGCGTGCGTTGCCCGCGCGACAACACCATGCGGGCGAATTCCGCCTCCTCCAGCTCGTAGTCGGTCAGGCCGGCGACGGCGTCGACCGCGCCGATGGAGATCACCGCGTGGCTGACCGAGAAGCGGCTTACGAATTCGATCGCCGCGACTCCGAGGGCCGCGCCTGAATCGCTGCGCAGCTCGCCGCCGGCCATATAGACCTTGTTGCCGTTCACCGTCGCCAGCGTACGGGCGATGTCGGACGAATTGGTGACCACCGTCAGGCGGCGATGGCCGAGCAGTTCGCGCGCCAGGAAGGACGTGGTGGTGCCGGTGTCGAGCATGATCGACTCGCCGTCGCGGATGGTGGCCGCGACCATGCGGGCAATCAGACGCTTTGCTTCGGCATTCTCGCGCATGCGGCGCTCGAACGGCGCCTCGCCTGTCATAGAGCGCAGGCTGACGGCGCCATGCATCTTGAGCAATGCTCCGTCATCCGTCAGCGGTTTCACGTCGCGCCTGACCGTCTCCAGCGACACGCCCAGGCGCTCGGCCAGGCTGGCGATGGTGATCGTGCCCTCCTCACCGAGGAGCCGCAGGATCTCGCCGTGCCGTTTCGAGTGGATCATGTGGATGTCCGGGATTTTGACCGATTCTACGGCATTCCTAACGCTTTTAAAGGAATTGCTCATATTTTCGGGCAAAACACCCAAAAAAGGTCACAGCTTTTTATTGACAGCAACATCACGCTGGCGTGAGATTGTTGTCGTGACAGGCTCGGAACTGCCACAGGAGGGTGATGGCAGAGCCGCAATCGACTGACCAGATTTTCTGGAACGTGCCTGACGCGAGCTTTTTTCGAATCCGCGGGGGCGGATGCCGGGATCCTAAGCCTGGCCAAGGGGCTCGTCGGTGTGGTGAGGGATATCAGTCCCGGCATCCCGCACCGACGAGGCCTTTCTTTTTTCTCTCATCGCTTTGTGAGAGACCGGCGCTTTGTCGAAAGCCGGCCGAAGCAGGACCGAACCCGTGAGCGCCGCCGTAACCACCGAAGACCGCATCCGCGCTCTGCCCTGCTGGAGCGGCGGCATCGAGATCGAGCCGCTGCCGGGCGGCCTCAGCAACGCCAACTATGTCGTTACCGACGCCGCCGGCCGGCACGTGGTGCGCTTCGGCCAGGACTTCCCGTTCCACCATGTCTTTCGCGAGCGCGAGGTGATGACGGCGCGCGCGGCGCATGCGGCCGGCTTCGCGCCGGCCGTGCACTACGCCGAGCCCGGAATTCTGGTGACCCAGTTTCTCGGCGCCAGGACCTTCCTTGCCGAGGATGTGCGCGCCGATCTCGGCCGCGTGGCGGCGCTGCTGCGGCGCTTTCACCGCGAGATGCCGAACCACGTCTCCGGCGCCGGTTTCATGTTCTGGGTCTTTCATGTCATCCGTGACTATGCGCGCACGCTCGAGGAAGGTGGCAGCCGCAAGAAGGACGAGCTGCCGCGCTATCTCGCTTTAGCCGACGAGCTCGAACGGGCGCAGAAGCTTTTGCCGATCGTCTTCGGCCACAATGATCTTTTGCCGGCCAACATCCTCGACGACGGCAAGCGGCTGTGGCTGATCGATTTCGAATATGCCGGCTTCAACACGGCCATGTTCGATCTGGCCGGCGCCGCCTCGAATGCGGGCATGAGCGACGAGGAATCCTTCGCCTTCCTGACCGCCTATTTCATGAAGGAGCCGGACAGCGAGATCCGCCGCTCGCACGCGGCCATGCAATGCGCCTCGCTGCTGCGCGAGGCAATGTGGAGCATGGTCTCCGAGATTTATCTCGACGCGCCCGGCATCGATTACGTCGCCTATACCGAAGAGAACCTGGTGCGGCTCGACGCTGCACTGGAAAACTACCGGACGAGATACGGAACAAGATCATGACTTTGCCCAGCCATGCCGACATCGTGGTCATCGGCGGCGGCATCATCGGCTGCTCGACCGCCTATCATTTGGCGCGCGACCACAAGGCCGACGTGGTGCTGCTGGAGCAAGGCAAGCTGACCTCGGGATCGACCTGGCACGCGGCCGGACTGGTCGGGCAGCTGCGCTCATCGGCCTCGATCACCCGCGTGCTCAAATATTCCGTCGAGCTCTATAAGGGGCTCGAGGCCGAGACGGGACTGGCGACCGGCTGGAAAATGACCGGGTGCCTCAGGCTCGCCACCAACGCCGACCGCTGGACCGAGTTCAAGCGATTGGCGACGACGGCAAAAAGCTTCGGCATGGACATGCAGCTGCTGTCGCCCGCCGAGGTGAAGCGCATGTGGCCGCTGATGGAAACCGGCGACCTCGTCGGCGCCTCCTGGCTGCCGACCGACGGCCAGGCCAACCCCTCCGACATCACCCAATCGCTCGCCAAGGGCGCGCGCGTGCATGGCGCCAAACTGTTCGGTGACGCGCGCGTCACCGGATTCGAGATGACGGACGGACGCATCACCGCGGTGAAGACCGAAAAGGGCGATATTGCCTGCGACAGAGTGGTGAACTGCGCCGGGCAATGGGCGAGGCAGGTCGGTGCGATCGCCGGCATCAACGTGCCGCTGCAGCCGGTCAAGCACCAGTACATCATCACCGAGAAGCTCGAGGGGCTGGCCAACGACGCGCCGACAATCCGCGACCCCGACCGCCGCACCTATTTCAAGGAAGAGGTCGGCGGGCTGGTAATGGGCGGCTATGAGCCGAACCCGCAGGCCTGGACGACTGAGCTCCCCGGGGGCGACGTGCCCAACGACTGGGCGTTCCGCCTGTTCGATGACGATTACGACCACTTCGAGCAGCATATGGCCCAGGCGATCGAGCGGGTGCCGGCGCTGGCCAATGTCGGCGTGAAGCAAATGATCAACGGATCGGAAAGCTTCACGCCGGACGGCAATTTCATCCTTGGTGTCGCGCCCGAATGCGCCAACATGTTCGTCGGCGCCGGTTTCAACGCCTTCGGCATCGCGTCCGGCGGCGGCGCCGGCTGGGTGCTGGCGCAATGGGTGGTCGACGGCGAGGCGCCGCTCGACCTTTGGGTGGTCGACATAAGGCGGTTCTCCGGTCTGCACCGCGACCGCGGCTGGGTCCGCGACCGCACGCTGGAAGCCTATGGCAAGCACTACACGATCGGTTTTCCGCACGAAGAGTATCTGTCCGGCCGGCCGCGCATCGTTTCGCCGCTTTACGAGCGGTTGAAAACCCACCGTGCCGTGTTCGGCTCCAAGCTCGGCTGGGAGCGGCCGAACTGGTTCGCGCCCGACGGCGTAGAGCCGGAAGACGTCTATTCAATGGGCCGGCAGAACTGGTTCGAGGCGGTCGGCGAGGAACATCGGCATGTGCGCGAGAAAGTCGGCATCTTCGACCAATCCTCCTTTGCCAAATATGAGATGACCGGGGCCGATGCGCTGAGGGCGCTCGACTGGATCTGCGCCAACGACATCAACAAGCCGGTCGACCGGCTGACCTATACGCAGCTTCTCAACACGCGCGGCGGCATCGAAGCAGACCTCACGGTGGCACGGCTCGGCGAGGACAGGTTCTACATCGTCACCGGCACCGGTTTCCGCACGCATGATTTTTCGTGGATCGGCGACCATCTCGGCCAGGGACTCGACGCGGCGCTGAAAGACGTCACCGAGGATTTCGGCACGCTGTCGCTGATGGGGCCGCGCGCCCGCGACGTGCTGTCGGCGGTAACGGGTGCGGATGTCTCTAACGCCGCCTTCCCCTTCGGCCACGCGCGCGAGATCGACATCGCCAGCCACACCGTGCGGGCGCTGCGGGTGACCTATGTCGGCGAGCTCGGCTGGGAGTTGCATGTGCCGATTGCCGCGACGGGCGAGATTTTTGATGCCCTCATGGCAGCCGGGAAACAGCATCGCATCCGCCCGGTCGGCTACCGGGCGCTGGAATCGCTGCGGCTGGAAAAGCGCTATCGCGCCTGGGGGGCGGACATCACGCCGAATGACACGCCGCAGGAAGCGGGCCTCGGCTGGGCTGTGAAGCTCAGGAAGAACAACGACTTCATCGGGCGGCGGGCGCTGGAGAAAGCGGCCGGCCAGCCGCTGACAAAACGCTTTGCCGGCTTCACGGTCGACGATCCGGACGTCGTCCTGGCCGGACGCGAGACGATCCTGCGCAACGGCCAACCGGTCGGCTATCTCACCAGCGGCGGCTATGGCTATACGGTGGAGAAGAACATCGGCTATGGCTATGTGCGCAACGCCGATGGCGTCAGCGACGACTTCCTCGCCTCCGGCGCCTATGAACTGGTGGTGGCGATGGAGCGCACGCCGGCAAAGATCCATCTCGAGCCGATGTACGATCCGGCCGGAGAGAAGATAAAGGCGTAAGCGAGGAAAGCGGTCAGCCGACGCGCAGCACGAGGCCCCTGCTTGGCACCGCATCGCCCTCGCCGGGCATCGACGCGTAAGGCCGTGTCTCTTCAAGCCGGGTTATGACGTCCTCCGCTTCGAGCACGGCGATCCGCTCGGCAAAGCCGGCCTGCCAGAGCGTGTTCTTGATCGTCAGCACGATGATGCCGCCTGGACGGCAGATGCGGATCAGCTCGTCCAGCCCCTCGACGCCGACATGGCCGGAGGTGAAGACGCCGGCCGAAACGATGCCGGCATAGGCGCCGTCCGAGAAAGGCAGGGCGCCGCCCAGCGCCAGACGATGCAGCGCCGTGTAGACGCCCTTGGCGCCGGCCTTGTCCAGCATGCCTTGCGAGATGTCGAGCGCCTCGACACGAGGATAGCCGGTGATTGCGAGCCATTCGCCGATCAGCCCGGTGCCGGCGCCTGCGTCGAGCACAGGTTCCGCGCCGCGCGGCAGATGGCGGGCCAGCAGGGCCAGGCAGATGGTCGGATGGCGATAGCCGGCCGCCGACATATCGGCGTCGTAAGTTTCGGCCCAGCTATCGTAGATTGCGGCCACCTCGTCCGGCCGTGTTGCGGCATAGGCCGCGCTTAGCGCGCTGTTGTGCTTGCCGTCCGCCATTGCCGCTCCCGCCGCCGATTCGTGTCGGCCATGGTAGCCAAGCGGCAAAAACTGTGGAACCGTTCCGCCATAAACATGGCGTGATGGTTAAGGGGGTGACGATGGAAGAGGCGCGCGCGGCGCTGGCCGCCATTCCGGCGCTTGCCGGATACGAGGGGCCGCTGGAGCGGCTGGGCGGCCTTACCAACCGTGTCTACAAGGCCGGCGAGGTCTGCCTGCGCATTCCCGGCAAGGGCACGGAGGAATATATCAACCGCGCCAACGAGGCGGTGGCGGCGCGCGAGGCGGCCAAGGCCGGCGTCAGCCCGGAGGTGCTTTTTGCCGACCCCGCATCCGGCTTGATGGCAACGCGCTTCGTCGCCGACGCCGAGACCATGTCGCCGGAAAAGTTCAAGGCCAGGCAGGGAAGTCCGGCGCGCGCGGGCGCAGCCTTCCGAAAGCTGCATGCGTCCGGCGCGGTCTTCCCCTTCCGCTTCGAGCTGTTTGCGATGATCGACGACTATCTGAACGTACTGTCGACCAAGGATGTGACCCTGCCGCCCGGCTATCACGACGTGGTGCGCGAGGCGGGCAGCGTGCGCGAAGCATTGGTCGCGCACCCGATCCAGCTTGCTGCCTGCCACTGCGATCCGCTCTGCGAAAACTTTCTCGATACCGGGGAGCGGATGTGGATCGTCGACTGGGAGTACTCCGGCATGAACGATCCGTTGTGGGATCTCGGCGACCTCTCGGTCGAAGGCAAGTTCGACGCCGGCCAGGACGAAGAGCTGATGCGCGCCTATTTCGGCGGCGAAGCAAGGCCGGCCGAGCGCGGCCGCGTCGTCATTTACAAGGCCATGTGCGACCTGCTCTGGACGCTGTGGGGGCTGATCCAGCTCGCCAACAACAACCCGGTCGACGATTTCCGCGCCTATGCGGACGGACGCTTCGCCCGCTGCAAGGCGCTGATGGAGACGCCCGAGTTTTCACGCCACCTCGCTGCTGTGCGAGAGGGGTGAGCGCAGGCCTGGATCCTAGTTGACGCCTTTCGGCACGTTCTCGGGCGGCACGACGGTTTCCACCACCTTCTGGCGATGGAAGATGAAGATGCCGGCGAGCACAACGATGGCCGAGCCGGCGAGTATCCGCGGGCTCGGCACATCGCCGAAGAAGACCAGGCCGAAGACAATGGCCCACAGCAGCAGGCTGTAATGCAGCGGCGCCAGCGTTGACGCCGGCGCCAGCTTCAGCGCGCGGGTGATCATCAGATGGGCGGCGCAGGAGACGATGCCGAGCAAAAGCATGGCGCCGAAATCGAGCGCCGACGGCGTACGCCAGGCGCCGATGGTCAGAACGCCGCCGACAATCAACGTGCCGATGGTCTGCCAGGTGACCAGCGTCGTGTCACGCGTTCCGCGCAAACGCCGGCCGAGAATGATGGCGAAGCCGAAGGCAATGCTGCCGATCAGCGCATAGGCCGATGACAGCGAAAACGCGGCCGACGATGGCTTCAGGATGATCAGCACACCGCAGAAGCCGACCAGGATCGCCAGCCAGCGCCGCCAGCCGACCTTCTCGCCGAGCAGGAGATGCGAGAGCGCGGCGACATAGATCGGTCCGGCCATGTAGAAGCTCATCACGTCGGCGAGCGGCAGATAGACGACCGCGGCATAGAACAGCCCGGTATCGAGCGTGGTCGCCGCGACGCGCAGGACCTGCAGCACCGGCCTTTCCACCTGAAAAAGCTTGCCTGCGCCCTGGTTGGCGATCATCGGCCCAAGCACCAAGAAGGCGCCGATGGAGCGAACCAACACCACCTGACCGACCGAGAAGGAAGCGACCAGCCATTTGCCCATCGCGTCGTTCAGCGCGAACATGAAGTCGCCGGCCAGCATCAAGAGAATGCCGGCGAGCAGGACATTCTTGATCGTGAGATTGCGGGCGAGGAACTGGGCCATGCCCGGCTCCCTACTCGCAATCTGTCGCTTTGAGGAGGGAAATTCGGACGATCCGTAAGACCAGCGGCGGAAATCGGCTGGCGCTACGCGGATTTGTGCCTGCGGTTGACGTTCTCCGGCCGACCGGCGATCGACAGCCGCGTCTCCTGCCTGGTCCGTTCGGCCACCACCTTGCCCCTGGCGATGACACAGAGGCGCTCAGGGCGCAGGCGGACGGCCTCGATCGGATTGCCGGCGTCGAGCACGACAAGGCTCGCCCGCTTGCCGACGGTCAGACCCAGATGATCAAGCCCCATGATGGCGGCGTTGACGTTGGTGACCATGTCGAAGCAGCGCGCCATGTCGGCCGGGCTCGACATCTGCGCGACATGCAGGCCCATGAAGGCCACGTCGAGCATGTCCGCCGTGCCCAGCGAATACCACGGGTCGAGCACGCAGTCCTGGCCCCAGCCGACGCGGATGCCGAGCGCCAGCATCTCCTTCACCCGGGTGAGGCCACGCCGCTTGGGGAAAGTATCGTGGCGCCCCTGCAGCATGATGTTGATCAGCGGATTGGGGATCGCCGAGACGCCGGCCTCGGCGATCAGCGGCAACAGCTTCGACACGTAGTAATTGTCCATGGAATGCATCGAGGTAAGGTGGGAACCGGCCACCCTGCCCTGCAGGCCGAGGCGCTCCGTTTCATAGGCAAGCTGCTCGATGTGGCGCGAAAGCGGGTCGTCTGTCTCGTCGCAATGCATGTCGACCATCAGGCCGCGCTTCGCCGCGATCTCGCAGAGCTCCGTCACCGAGCGCGTGCCATCGGCCATGCTGCGCTCGAAATGCGGGATGCCGCCGACGATGTCGACGCCCATATCCAGCGCCCGGATTGTGTTTTCGCGGGCCGTCGGCGAGCGATAAAACCCGTCCTGCGGAAAGGCGACAAGCTGCAGGTCGAGATAGGGCGCGACCGTTTTCTTCACGTCCAGCAGAGCTTCCACGGCAAGCAGCCGGTCGTCGCAGACATCGACATGGGTGCGGATGGCAAGCAGGCCCATCGACACCGCCCAATCGCAATAGGCGAGCGCGCGGTCGCGCACGGCCTCATGCGTCAAGAGCGGCTTCAACTCGCCCCAGAGCGCAATGCCTTCGAGCAGCGTGCCCGAAGCGTTGATGCGCGGAATGCCATAGGAGAGCGTGGCGTCCATATGGAAATGCGGATCGACGAAGGGCGGCGAGACGAGATTGCCGCGCGCATCGACCTCGCTCCGAGCTGCGCCTTGCAACTGAGGCTCGATCGCGGCGATGGTTTCGCCAGCGATGCCGATATCGGCGATCCTGCCGTCCGGCAGCGTGCCGCCGCGCACGATGAGGTCGAAATCCATGTCGTCATCCCTTTGGTAGAATCAGCGTTATCGTGATCGGACAGGCGGGCCGCCGCAGCCGTTTCTTCCCTGCCGGCGTTTCCTCCGGCGCCAACTCGCTCTATAAGCCGCCTCTCGCCCCCGTGGCGAATCCGAAATTTGCTAAGCCAGACACAGGATCGGCCGTTTGTTTCGCTTCTTCCGCTCGACGGAGAACCAGCGCCTTGTCGCAAGGCTGGTACGAGAATCTTTCCGGGAGCATAAATTCGGCTATGGCGCGGCCATTGTGTCGATGCTGGTGGTGGCCGCCATGACGGGGGCAAGCGCATGGATCCTGAAGGAGATCACCAACGAATTCGTGGTCTACAAGAGAGCGGATCGCGTCAACCTGATCGCGGCCGCGGTCGCCGCTATCTTCGTCCTCAAGGGCCTGGCGACGTTCGTTCAGGCCTATTTCATGAGCCGTGTCGGCAATGCCATCATCGCCGATAGACAGCGCAAGATCTATGACCGGATCCTGGCGCAAGGCATCGAATTCTACCATTCGACCTCGTCGTCCGACCTGATCACCCGCATGACCAACAACGCCCAAGCCGCGCGCAGCGTGCTCGACCTCGTCGTCACGTCCTATGTGCGCGATCTGGTCACGTTGATCGTGCTCGTAGCGGTGATGGTCTGGGAGCAGCCGGCGCTGTCGCTGATCTGCTTCGTCGTCGGACCGGTGGCGATCTACGGCGTCAACAGCATTCTCAAGCGCGTGCGTCAGATCGCCAAGATGGAATTCCGCTCGCTCGGCCAGATCGTGCATGTGATGCAGGAAACGGCAATCGGCGTGCGCGTCGTCAAATCCTTCAATCTTGAAGGCGCGATGCGCAAGCGCATGTACAAGGCAGTGTCGGACGTCCAGAACCGCGCCAACAACATCGCGACGCTCGAGGCGGCCACCAGCCCGGTGATGGAAACGCTTGCCGGTCTGGCGATTGCCGGCGCAGTCTTCATCAGCGGCTTCCTGGTGCTGCAGGGCGGCCAGATGCCGGGCAACATCATGGCCTTTATCGGGGCGCTGCTGCTCGCTTATGAGCCGGCCAAGCGGCTGGCGCGCGTCCGCATCTCGCTGGAGACCGGCATTGTCGGCGTGCGCATGATGTTCCAGCTTGCCGACCGGCCGCTGACGCTGGCCGAAAAGCCCGGCGCCAAGCCGCTGCAGCCGGGCCCGGGCGAAATCCGCTTCGACAATGTCAGCTTCGCCTATCCCGAGAGCCCGCCGGTTTTCGAACAGCTCAACCTGACCCTGGCGGCCGGCAAGATGACGGCGCTGGTCGGACCTTCCGGCGGCGGCAAGTCAACGATCCTCAACCTGATCATGCGCATGTACGACCCGCAAAGCGGCAAGGTCATGTTCGACGGCCAGGACATCTCCTTCGCCACGCTCGATTCACTCAGGCAGAAGATTGCCTATGTCAGCCAGGACACGTTCCTGTTCGCCGGCACCATCATGCACAATATACGTCTCGGGCGTCAGGACGCGACCGACGAGGAGGTGATCGCCGCGGCCAAGGCCGCCAACGCGCATCACTTCATCAGCGCCATGGTCAAGGGCTACGAGACGGAGGTGGGCGAGAACGGCTCGTTGCTGTCCGGCGGCCAGCGCCAGCGCATCTCGATCGCGCGCGCCATGCTGCGCAATGCCGAGATCCTGCTGCTCGACGAGGCGACCAGCGCGCTGGACGCCGAGTCGGAAGCGCTGTTCCGCGACGCGCTGCAGCAACTCACGGTCGGACGCACGACCATCGTCATCGCGCATCGGCTGTCAACGGTGCATCAGGCCGACACGATCGTGGTGCTGGAAAACGGCAAGGTGCTGGAAAGCGGCCCGCACAAGTCCCTGCTCAAACAGGGCGGACTCTATCAGAAGCTTTATGAATATCAGCTGATGCCGTGACGCCGGCGCTTACCCTCCCCGTTATGGGGAGGGTCGCTGCGCAGCAGCGGGGTGGAGGTGCGGCGCCGACCGACCCGGACCTTCGGTCCGACCTCCCCACAGAGGGGCCCACAAGGGGGAGGTAGGGGGGCGCTGCCCGACTTATTCCGGCACTTTCCTGACAGCACCTTTGTCGGCGCTGGTGGCGAAGGCGGCGTAGGCGCGCAGCGCCGTCGTCACCTTGCGCTTGCGCTTTTCCTCAGGCTTCCAGGCATCCGCGCCCTTGGCCGCCATAGCCTTGCGGCGGGCGTCGAGCTCGGCTTCGCTGACGGCGAGATGGATCTTGCGGTTCGGGATGTCGATCTCGATCGTGTCGCCTTCCTGAACCAGGCCGATCAGCCCGCCCTCGGCGGCTTCCGGCGAGACGTGGCCGATCGACAGACCCGACGTGCCGCCGGAGAAGCGGCCGTCGGTGATCAGCGCGCAGGCCTTGCCGAGGCCCTTCGACTTAAGATAGCTGGTCGGGTAGAGCATCTCCTGCATGCCGGGGCCGCCGCGCGGCCCCTCATAGCGGATGACGACGATGTCGCCCGCCTTGATCTCGTTGCCGAGGATCGCCTTGACGGAAGCGTCCTGGCTTTCGAAGACGCGGGCCGGACCGGTGAATTTCAGGATCGACTCGTCGACGCCGGCCGTCTTCACGATGCAGCCGTCGAGCGCCAGATTGCCCTTCAACACGGCGAGGCCGCCATCCTTCGAGAACGGCGTCTTGGCCGAGCGAATGACGCCCGTCTCGCGGTTCGTGTCGAGATCCTCCCAGCGGCGATCCTGGCTGAAGGCGACCTGCGTCGGCACGCCGCCGGGCGCGGCGCGGAAGAACTCGCGCACATTCTCTGCGGAAGTGCGGGCGATGTCCCAATGGTCGAGCGCTTCGCCCAGCGTTGCGGTGTGGACTGTCGGCAGATCGCGGTTGATCAGCCCGGCCTGGTCGAGCTGGCCGAGGATCGCCATGATGCCGCCGGCGCGGTGAACATCCTCCATGTGCACGTCGGACTTGGCCGGCGCCACCTTGCAAAGCACCGGCACTTGGCGCGACAGCCGGTCGATATCCTCCATGGTGAAGTCGACCTCGCCCTCATGCGCGGCAGCCAGGATGTGCAGCACCGTGTTGGTCGAGCCGCCCATGGCGATGTCGAGGGCCATGGCATTCTCGAAGGCTCCCTTGGAGGCGATGCTGCGCGGCAGCGCACTGTCGTCCTCCTGCTCGTAATAGCGCTGCGCAAGATCGACGATCAGATGGCCTGCCTCGACGAACAGCCGCTTGCGATCGGCATGGGTGGCCAAAGTCGAGCCGTTGCCGGGCAGCGAGAGACCCAACGCTTCGGTCAGGCAGTTCATCGAGTTCGCCGTGAACATGCCCGAGCAGGAGCCGCAGGTCGGGCAGGCCGAGCGCTCGATCACCTTGACGTCCTCATCTGAAATTCGGTCGTCGGCCGCGGCCACCATGGCGTCGACGAGGTCGAGCGCCTGCGCCTTGCCGCCCAGCACCACCTTGCCGGCTTCCATCGGGCCGCCGGAGACGAAAACGGTCGGGATGTTGAGGCGTAGCGAGGCCATCAGCATGCCGGGCGTGATCTTGTCGCAGTTGGAGATGCAGACCATGGCGTCGGCGCAGTGCGCATTGACCATGTATTCGACGGAGTCGGCGATCAGCTCGCGCGACGGCAACGAATAGAGCATGCCGTCGTGACCCATGGCGATGCCGTCGTCGACGGCGATGGTGTTGAACTCCTTGGCGACGCCGCCGGCCTTCTCGATCTCGCGCGCGACGAGCTGGCCGAGATCCTTCAGGTGCACATGGCCCGGGACGAACTGGGTGAAGGAATTGACCACCGCAATGATCGGCTTGCCGAAATCACTGTCCTTCATGCCGGTGGCACGCCACAGGCCACGGGCGCCGGCCATGTTGCGGCCATGGGTGGTGGTGCGGGAACGGTGGGCGGGCATCGGTATTCCTTGCTGGCTGGCCGCGCTAAAACGTGGCGCGGCGGCGCTGTATTTCAGTCGGCAGCGGTTATAGCGGCCAAGGTCCGGGCTTGCCACAATTTTGCGCTGCGCCACGATTCTTCAGGAAATTTGAAAAACGCTGTCGGATCGCGCCGCGCCGAGCCGTCCTTGAGGCAGACGGTACGAAAGCCGCGCCAAATCGCCGGCGCGCCGTTGATGATGAGCCAACCTGAACAAGTCGGAGGAGCAAGACATGCAGAAGATCACCACCTTCCTTTGGTTCGACGGCCAGGCCGAGGAGGCCATGAACCACTACGTCGCCATCTTCAAGAATTCGAAGGTGCTTAGCGTCACGCGCTGGCCCAAGGGCCATCCCCAGGAAGGCCAGGTTCTGGTCGCCTCGTTCGAGCTCGACGGGGTGCAGTTCCAAGCCCTCAACGGGGGGCCGCAATACAAGTTCACCGAGGCGATGTCGCTGTCGATCGACTGCAAAACGCAGGAAGAAGTCGATTACTTCTGGGCCAGACTCACCGAAGGCGGCGGCGAACCGGGACGCTGCAGCTGGCTGAAGGACAAGTTCGGCGTTTCCTGGCAGGTCGTGCCGGAGCAGTTGCCGCGTCTGCTTCAGGACCCCGACAGAGCGAAGGCCGGGCGCGTGATGTCGGCGATGATGCAGATGGGCAAGATCGACATCGCCACGATCGAGGAAGCGGCGAAGGGGTGATTACGCGTGAGTAGTGAACGGTGAATGGTGAGGATGCCCGACTATCACTATTCACTATTCACCACAATCACGCCGCCTTGTCGCGGACTTGATAATCCTTGACCGCGGCGAAGCGGATCGCTTTCCAGCGCTCGGCCTCGTAGTTGAGCGAGAAGGCGTGCTGGGCGAGGAAGACCGGATCGTTGTCGAGGTCGCGGGCGATGTCGCCGCGATGCGCCTCGATAAAGCGCTGGACATCCGCCCTGTCGTCGGCCGAGATCCAGCGGCAGACGGAGAAGCGCGACATCTCGAAATCCACCGGCAGCGTGTATTCGATGTTAAGCCGCTCCTTCAGCACATCGAGCTGCAGCGCGCCGACAACGCCGACGATGGCCGGCGAGCCGTCCTCAGGCGAGAACAGTTGCACGACGCCCTCCTCGGCCATCTGATGCAGCGCTTCCTTCAGCTTCTTGGCCTTCATCGCATCGCCGAGGCGGACACGGCGCAGGATTTCCGGCGCGAAGTTCGGCACGCCGCGGAACAGGATCTCCTCGCCCTCGGTCAGCGTGTCGCCGATGCGCAGCGTGCCGTGATTGGGAATGCCGACGACGTCGCCGGCGAAAGCCTCGTCGGCGGTGACGCGGGTGCGGGCGAAGAAGAATTGCGGCGCCGAGAGGCTCATCGGTTTGCCGGTGCGCACCAGCTTGGCCTTCATGCCGCGCTCCAGCTTGCCGGAGCAGACGCGGACGAACGCAATGCGGTCGCGATGGTTGGGGTCCATGTTGGCCTGGATCTTGAAGACGAAGGAGGTCATCTTCCCCTCCGTCGCCTCGACCGTGCGTTCATCGGCTGCCTGGGCCCGCGGCGGCGGCCCGTAGGCGCCGAGCGCCTCGATCAGGTCGCGCACTCCATAATTGCGCAGCGCCGAGCCGAAATAGACCGGCGTCAGATGGCCTTCGCGGAAGGCGTCTATGTCGAGCGGTCTGCACGCTTCCCGCGCGAGCTCCAGTTCCTCGATGAAGTCGTTGCGCTCGTTTTCCGGCAAAAGCCCGGCGACGCGGTTGGAATCCGGGCCGTTTACGGGCGTGCGCTCCTTCTCGTCATCGCTCCGGCGCACCGCGTTCTGCGCCAGGTGATAGGTGCCCGAAAAGGTCTTGCCGCGGCCGATCGGCCAGGTAACCGGTGCTGTGTCCAGCGCCAGCTTCTGCTCGATCTCGTCGAGGATTTCGAACGGATCGCGGCTCTCGCGGTCCATCTTGTTGACAAAGGTGATGATCGGGATGTCGCGCAGCCGGCAGACCTCGAACAGTTTCAGCGTGCGGGGCTCGATGCCCTTGGCGGCGTCGATGACCATGACGGCCGAATCCACCGCAGAGAGCGTGCGGTAGGTGTCGTCGGCGAAATCCTCATGGCCGGGCGTGTCGAGCAGGTTGAAGACGTTGTCGTCATATTCGAAGGTCATCACCGAGGTGACGACCGAGATGCCGCGCTCGCGCTCGATCTTCATCCAGTCGGACCGGGTCTGGATGCGATCCTTCTTGGCCTTGACCTCGCCGGCAAGCTGGATGGCGCCGCCGAACAGAAGCAGCTTTTCGGTGAGCGTGGTCTTGCCGGCATCGGGGTGGGCGATGATCGCGAAAGTGCGGCGGCGCGATACCGCCTGTTCGATGTCTTCTGCCAATTTTTGGAATCCTGTCTGTGGCGCGGGCTTCTAGCAGCGCATTTTGGGCGTGTCGACAGTTTCGGGCAGACCGGCACGGCCGAACAGCGTAGTCGATGTCCCCTGACAGGAACCTTAGGCCGTTCAGGTTCGCTCGCGATGACGGTCCTGGCGGCCCAACCGGATAGCTAACCGTATCTCCGCCCCCTCGATGCCGATGTCGCGCAGCAGATAATCCGGCAATTCGTCCAGCGTGGCCCGACCCCTGCGATTTCGCAGGATGCGCGCAAGCACGCCTCCGCCGGAACGGCAGATTTCGAAGATCGCAACGAGGAACCGTCCGAGCGCGGAGTGGTTGGCCGCAAGCTCCTGTCCAAGGATGGTCATGGTTTATCCTCCTCTGTTTGAATGATGAAATCGGGAGGGCCAGACTGGCCCTCCCGAAGGTTTGGCCGACAGAAGATCAGGATCGATCGTGCTCGCAGCTCGCCTGCAAGGCACTTCACGATCGGTCGCCCCGTCAGGCGGCGGCGTATGCCGTCGTCGGATCGAACAGGCGCTTCACCTGCGTGATCTTGGTGGCCGGGAAGCCACTCATCTTGGCGTGGCGCTGAATGATCGCCTCGTCCTTGGCGAGGTAGACGCAAAAGGTCTTGTCATCCGCGACGAAGGATTCGACCCACTGAATGTCCGGGCCGAGCTCGGCGAGAACGGCGTTCGAGGCCTTGGAGGCGTCGCGAAGCTGCTCGCGCTCGAAGGTGCCGACCTTGGGAATTTCACGTTCGATGATGTATTTCTGCATTTCGCAATCTCCTTGATCTTGGGTTCAAATGCCTCCGGACGCTCGACCAGATTCGGTGCCGGTGACATCCCCGGGGCCGCTGAGCTAAACTGCAGCTTGGCTCGCCGGGCAGACGGAGAATTGCGCAAGAGGCGGCCGACAGTCCTTACGCCGTCCTTATCTTCTTCCGATCCTTTGCCTAGTGCCGTTACAGGATTGCTGCCGATGGGAACTTATTGCTTCGGCGACTTCGAGCTTAATCAGGACGCTCGGTCCCTTCGTCTCGCCGGAAGCGAGATCGAGGTGCAGCCCCTGGTCTTCGATTTCCTCGCCATCCTGCTGCGGCACCGGGACCGGGCCATGAGCAAAGACGAATTGCTTGAAACGCTATGGCCGGGCGTGACGGTGACGGAAGCTTCGTTGCAGCGCGTGGCAAGCCTCGCCCGCGGCGTTCTTCGCCAGGGCGGCATGGAAACGGCGCTGCGCAACCTGCCCCGCTTCGGCTACCGGATTTGCCTCGACCAGCCGCCCATTTCGGCGAACGGGCCGGCCAGCGCGGGTGGCAAGCCTTGGAGCCCCGGTTCGCCTATTCTGTCGGCGCGCGCGGCTGTTGCTGCCAGGAAATGGCACGAGGCCGCGGCCTGCTTTAGCGAAGCGGAGGCCGCTGGCGAGCTGCTGACGGCCGATCTCGAGGAATGGGCACTTGCGCTGGAGTGCATGGGGCGCCCGGCTGAAGCCATCCCGCTTCTGGCGCGCGCGGTGACTGCCTACGGCGTGGCCGGCGAGCGCTTGCGAGCGGCGTCCCCGGCAATCGGCCTGGCCAGGGTTCATCTGGAGAGAGGGGAACTTGCCGTCGCCAAGGGCTGGCACAAGCGGGCGGCGCAGCTGATCGATGGCGCAACCGACAGCAGGGAGCACGGCCTGTGGTGCTGGATGGGCGCGCGCATCATGGGCGCGGAAGCCGAGCCGGAGCAGGCCCTTGCGCTTGCCGAACAGGCCTTCGCGGTTGGCAGAGATCTCGCAGATCCGGTCGTGGAGTCGCTCGGGCTGATCTATCGCGGCTTTTTCAAGCTCTGCCTCGGTGAAACCAAATCCGGCCAGGAGGATCAGGATTTTGCCGCCGCGCTCGGTCTTTCCAGCGACGTGGACCCGGTCGTCGGCGGCATTCTCTACTGCAACATACTTTGGGCCTGCCGGAATTTTGGCGACTGGGCGAGGGCCAACCAATGGACCCTCGGCTATGAGGACTGGTGCAGGGGACACGGGCTTGAGGATCTGTCGGGCTCCTGCCGGCTGCATCGCGCCGAAGTGCTCGGCGTTCACGGCACGCTGAAGGAGGCTGAGGCGCTGGTACGTGCCGCGCTCGACCAGCTCGCCGTCGACGCCCCCTGGGCGACGGGCGATGCGCTGCGTGTCTTGGGTGACATTCATCTGGCCGCCGGAGATCTCACCGAGGCGGAAACAGCCTATCGGGCGTCCCATGCCGCCGGCTGGGATCCGCAGCCCGGCCTGGCGCTGCTGCAGCTGGAGCAAGGCCAGGCCGAGGCCGCCTTCAGCGCTCTCGAGCGGTCGTTGGTCGGAAACGGCTGGCCGACGCTGCAGCGGCGAGGCATGGTCCTTGCCACTCTCGCCAAGGTGGCGGCGCGCACCAATCGTCTCGAGCGCGCAAAAGAAGTTATCACCGAGCTGGAGAGCCAGCCGCAGCGCTGGCCGATGGCCTCCATCCGGGCGCTGTCCGCCGAGGCCAAGGCTGAACTTTTCATACGGGAAGACCGCCCCACCGAGGCTGTTCGGGAGTTGCAGACTGCATGCTCGCGCTGGAGCGAGGTCGGCTCGCCGGTCAATGTCGCCGATGCCAGGCTTGCGCTCGCGGCGCTGCTCATCCAGCTCGGCGATCGTGCCGGCGCGGAGCTGGAGCTCGGCACAGCGTTGGCGGTAGCGAAGAAGGTCGACTCTTCACGGCTCATGCGGCTCTGCGAAGAGATGACGGGCCTGCTTGCCGGCGCGCAGCAGATAGCGATGGGCGGCGCGTAGCCGCTTCTCGCTTGAGGTCTGGCCGGCGCGATGGCATGACGGTGAAATCTCCTCTGAAGGTCATGGCATGAGCAGCGCAAAACAAGTCATCGTCATCGGCGCCGGCATCATCGGCGCATCGATCGCCTGGCATCTGGCGAAGGCTGGAGCGAGGGTGACGGTCGTCTCGACAAGCGGCGCCGGCGGCGTCGCGACGCCCAATTCCTTCGCCTGGATCAACGCAAGCTGGGGCAATCCGGAGACCTATTTCCGGCTGCGCATCCGGGCGATGAACGAGTGGAAACGCTTGGCGAATGATCTGCCGGGCCTGCCGCTTGCCTGGTGCGGCGGCCTGTGCTGGGACCTGCCGGCGGACAAGCTCAAAGCCTATGCGGCCGAGCATGCGTCCTGGGGCTACGGCATCGAGCGGGTCGGCCGCGAGCAGGCGGCGCGGATCGAGCCCAACCTGACCGAGCTTCCCGATTTTGCGCTTCATGTCGCCGAGGAAGGCGTGGCCGAGCCGGTGGCGACCGCAACGGCGCTGCTGGCGGACGCCGAACGGCGCGGCGCGCGGCTTATTACCGGGACTGTCGATAGACTGACTCTATCCGGCGGCAGGCTCACCGGCGTCGTCGTTGCGGGTGAAACCATCGCCGCCGACGAGGTGGTGATCGCCGCCGGCGCCGGCGCCCCGGCGATCGCCGCGACGGCAGGCGTCCAGTTGCCGATCAAGACGCCGCCCGGTCTGATCGTGCATTCGCGACCCTACAGGAAACTCCTCAACGGCCTGGTGCTGGCTGAGAGGCTGCATATGCGGCAGACGGCCGAGGGCCGGATCATCGCCGGCTCGGATTTTGGCGGCGGCGATCCGGGCGAGAACCCGGAGGCAACCGCGCTTGAGCTTTTCGAAGCGGTGAAAGCGATGCTGCGCGGCGCCGACGGGCTGGAGTACGATTTCCACACAGTCGGCTATCGTCCTACTCCGATCGATGGTTTCCCAATTGTTAGCCGCGCCGACGGCGTAGGTGGCGTCTATGTCGCCGTCACCCATTCCGGCATCACGCTGGCACCCGCCATCGGCCTGTTTGCGGCCCGCGAAATCGTCGATGGCGAGCGCGATCCATTGCTCGCGCCTTATGCGCTGTCGCGCTTCGCTCAGTAGCCCGGCGGCCGGCGAAACCCGTCGGTCAGCGGCGCGATCGCCGCAGCGACGCCGAGCAGTCTCGCCTCCGACCAGCGCTTGCCGACCAGTTGCAGGCCGATGGGCAACCCGTTGCTGTCCTGCCCGCCTGGTATCGCCAGCGCCGGATGGCCGGAATAATTGAAGACCGCGCCATAGGCCGGCAGCATCCAATAGCTCTCGTCCTTGCCGTCGACCTTCAGCGGGCTGCCTGGCTTGCAGTGCGGAAAGGCCGTTGTCATGGCGACCGGGCAAAGCAAGGCATCACAGCTTTCGAAGAACCGCTCCCAAGCAAGAATCGACCGGTCGCGGCGAGCGAGCGCCGCGAACCAGCGCGACACCGGCGCAGGCTGTTCCGGCGGTTCCGGTTGCGCTGCCTCCAGCATCATGCCGATCAACTTGCCGCCCTCGGTGAGATCATCATGCAGGTCGAGCTTCGGCAGTTTGGCTTCCTCGACGTGCGCGCCGGCGGAAGCCAGCCTAGCAGCCAATCTCTCGACCGCGGCGCCGATCTCGGCGGCCACCGGAAAGCCGCGGAAGGTGCCGGCGAAGGCGATGCGCAGCGATTTCAGCTCGAGCCTCGGTATGGGATCAACCGGCACCGGCGCCAGATCGGTATCGCCGCCGTCCGGACCGGCAATGATCCGGTAAATCAGCGCCAGGTCCTCCAGATTGCGAGCAATCGGCCCGACACAGGACATCAAGCGGACGCTGCGCGGAATGCCGCCCGGATCGGGAAAAGCGCCGGCCAGCGAGACGCGATGCTCGGTCGGCTTCAGGCCGTAGACGCCGCAAAAGGCGGCGGGCAAGCGGATGGAATTCTGCATGTCGGTGCCGACCTCGAAGGGCATCATGCCCGTCGCGACCGCAGCCGCAGCGCCGCCGCTGGAGCCGCCCGCTGTGCGCGACGGATCCCAAGGGTTGCCGGTGCGGCCGAACAGCGGATTGTCAGATTGCCAGTCGCCCAGCATGGTGGCGACATTGGTTTTGCCGACCAGCACGCCGCCGGCTCTCTTTAGCCTGGCAACCACAGGGCTGTCCTGCTTGGGAACGTTGTCGGCAAATGGCGGGAAGCCGACCGTCGTCTTCATGCCAGCGGTCTCGTGCGCATCCTTCAGCGTGAACGGCACGCCGTGCAGCGGGCCGAGCGCGGCGCTGCGGGCCAGTGCCGCATCGGCTTCTCGGGCACGCTGAAGCGCGCCTTCCCGATCGAGGAGGACGACGGCGTTCAGAGCTTCGTTATGCCGGTCGATCTGCGCCAGATGCGCGTCGAGCGCCTCCACGGCCGAGATTCTCCGGCGGGCAATTGCTGCCGCGAGTTCGGTAGTCGAGGAAAATCCGATGTCCATGGTGCTGCACTCCGGCTGCTTGCCGCGCTGCGCCTTGAACATGGCGGATGAGACCGCGGCTTCAAGCCGAATTCAGCATTGTTAGGACAGCGGTGCTTGATCGAAATTGCGCCCACCTGTGGTCAGGGCGGCGCTGTCCCGCGACCTTCGCTACGTTTGGAGCTAGACGGCCAACGCGAACTTAGCAACGGTCGGCGCGAACGGCCGGATGTTTGTGCCGTCCCTTGTCATGGTGACAAAGCTCGACGGCGGGATCGCCTGCCATTCGCCGCCGTCGCGGTCGAACGGTTCGGAGACGATGCAGCGGCCGGCGCGGCTCGCGAATGCGCCGGTATAGAGCGTTGGCGCCTGGCCGTCGGTGGCGTAGCGCACGGCGTAGAGCGCCTCGCCATCGGAAAATGCCGCTGTCAGCTTCAGGGAGGGTTCGAGACCGGCGTGGCGCGAAGCCTCGAGAACTCGGCTGGTGGCGCGGGCTACCGCGCCTTGCGGGTCGGCGGACAGCCCTTCGTCGAGCATCAGCAGGAAGAAGAGTTCGGAATCAGTCGTCCCTTCGCGCTGGTCGAAGACAGCATCCGACAGCGAATTCTCAAGCGCGCGGCGGATCTTCTCGAAGCCGCCGATCTGGCCGTTGTGCATGAACGACCAGCGGCCGGAGACGAAGGGATGGCAGTTCATGCGGCTGGTCGCGCCGCCGGTGGAGGCGCGCACATGAGCGAGGAACAGGCCTGATTTGATCTGCCGGCAGAGGCTTTTCAGATTGGGGTCCGACCAGGCCGGCAGGATGTCGCGGTAAAGGCCGGGCTCGGGACGGTCGCCATACCAGGCGAGGCCAAAACCGTCGCCATTGGTCGGCGACTTGGCCTCCTGGGCGCAGTGGCTCTGGGCAATCAGCGAGTGGCAGGGCGCGGTGACGATGTCTTCGAGGAAGACCGCTTCACCGAGATAAGCCGCCCACCGGCACATCGCATTCCACCACTTATCAGGCGCGATCCATCAGAGCCCGAGGCTCCTTCACCGCGTGTGAGCCTCTGTTATTCGTGCGCTCATAGAGCTCACGGACGATTCGGCTGGCGGTAGTCTCGAACAGAAATGGCAAGAAAGCGTGAACGAGGGCGGCGCCCGCGGCCATCGACAGGCGGGAGCAGAACCAGGCGGCGAAGGCCATGTGGCCGAAATAGGTTTCGCCAACCTTGGCCGGGTGAGACGTAAAGAGCGCCGAAAACCGCGTCGTCATGGTGATCCCTCCTGCCGGGATGAGCCCCGATATTGTGTATCCTGCCACGAGTTGAAGGTTCATCGATCCCAAATTGTCCTTGTGTCTAGCCCTATTTTGGGACATTTATCCCAAGAATGGCATATGATATCGACGAAACTGATCGGAGATTGCTGGCCGAACTGCAGCGCGACGGCACGCTTTCCGTCGACCAGTTGTCGGAGCGCGTGGCCTTGTCCCGCAACGCCTGCTGGCGGCGCGTGAAGCGGCTGGAGGAGGAGGGCGTCATTACTGGGCGCGTGGCGCTGGTCGATGCCGACAAGCTTGGACTCGGGCTTTCGGTGTTCATCCTGATCCGCACGTCGAACCACGACCCGGACTGGCTGCAAAAGTTCCGGGCGGCGGTGACGGGCTTTGCCGAGATCACCGGCGTCTACCGCATGTCGGGCGACCTCGACTATGTGCTGAGAGCCCGCGTCGCCGACGTGAAAGCCTATGACAGGCTCTATCAGCGGCTGATCGCCAAGGTGCCGCTGTCGGACGTCTCCGCTTCCTTCGTCATGGAGGAGATCAAGGAGACGACCGTCGTTCCGGTGGAGTTGCGCTGACGCGGAACCGCATTGAAAGAAAGGCGTTGATAGCGTCGCGGCCGGGTTGACCGAATCGGCAGCCGCGCCGATAGGAATGGGCTCATGCGCACGGCTGTCTATCCTTCCTCCGTCATCGGCCCCACCGTCGGTTTCGTCAGGCTTCCGCATGGCGAGGGCTTGCCGCTGCCGACCTATGAAAGCGCGGGCGCGGCCGGGATGGACCTGCGAGCCGCGGTGCCGGAAGACCGGCCGCTGCTTATCCTGCCCGGAAAACGCGCGCTGGTGCCGACCGGGCTGATCGTGGAAATCCCGGAAGGCATGGAAGGCCAGGTGCGGCCGCGCTCCGGCCTCGCCTTCAAACATGGGCTGACCGTGCTCAACACGCCCGGCACCATCGACAGCGATTACCGCGGCGAGGTGAAAGTGCTGCTCGTCAATCTTGGCGATGAGGACTTCGCGGTGACGCGCGGCATGCGGATCGCGCAGATCGTGTTTGCGGCAGTCACGCAGGTGGCCAGCGAAGAACGGGCGCTCGCCGGCGGCACGGCGCGCGGCGCCGGCGGTTTCGGATCGACCGGCACCGCCTAGATGCACGTCCCAAAACTGGTCATCTTCGATTGCGACGGGGTTCTGGTCGACACCGAGAGACCTTGCCAATCGGCGCCTCGCCGACTGGCTTTGTGAAGCGGGCTTTCAAACCACATTCGAATATTGCCGCAAGACCTTCTCGGGCCGCAGCATGGCCTCGGTGCAGAAAGAGATCGAAGAGGCGACCGAGGCCCGGCTCGGCGCCGACTTCGTCGAACGCTGGAACGCCGGCCTGCCGGATCTATTCGCGCATGGCGTCGAGGCGATCCCTCACGTGCGCGATTTCCTCGAAAAGGTGCGCGCCGCCGGTATTGCCTATTGCGTCGCCTCGTCGGCGCGGGTTTCGAAGATGCATATCACGCTCGGGCAGACCGGCTTGTTGCCGCTGTTCGAGCACGCTATGTTTTCCTCGACCATGGTCGGGCGCGGCAAGCCGTTCCCGGACCTTTTCCTGCATGCGGCAAAGACGATGGGCTTCCCGCCGGCCGACTGCATCGTCATCGAGGACAGCGTCGCCGGCACCCAGGCCGGCATTGCCGCCGGCATGCGCGTGTTTTCCTATCACGCCGATCCATTCTCGGATCGCGACGGGCTGGCGGAAGCCGGCGGCGTCCTGTTCGACGACATGCGCGACCTCGCAGGACTGGTGCCGATCCTTTGATCGGACATTGGAGCGGTTCCGCTTTCGTCGAATTGCCGACCCGCTCCAGCTACTTGTTTTTACGCAATTCCGGACGGAAAACTGTTTCAAATTCTTCCTGGAATTGCTCCGGGCTGTTCGGCGAAATCTTCCGTGCTAGCGTGCAGCCGTCAAACAGCCGGCGGCTCCCACCCCATGAAATTCACCCTGCTTCGCCTCGCCCTCGCTCTTGTGCTTCTGGCGAGCGCGGAGAATGTCAGCTTTCCGGACTTTGCCAGCGCCATCCCGGGCCACAAGGACGTCACCTATCTCGACCTCGCCAGGATGGTCATCCCCGATCTGGCGTTGAACGCCGACGGCTTCTACCACGGCGGCTTGCCGATCGAAATGCGCCACGTCGCCGGTCCGGACAGCGGTGGCTCGCCGCCTGAAACGTCAAGCCTGCCCAATGCTGCGGTGCTTGCCATCAAGGCCGGCGGCAAGGACCGGCTGACCATGCTGTTCGATCTCGGCGACTCTCCCGACAGCGCCGAGGGCTATGCGGTGCTGGCGCTCTACGATCTGACCGGCGGCAAGCCGGCGCTGCTCGACGCGGTCAATGTCGCCGTCGATCGCAGCACCTATTTTCGCGAACCGAACAAACTGTCGGTCGGCGCCGGTGACGATATCCTCATCACCATGAGCACGCATTTCAATTCCAGCCAGGGCTATGTGATCACGCCGCTGATCATGGTGCGCAACGACAAGTTCGAACTGATCGACATGATCTACACGTTCGATGAAAGGCTATGCACCTACAGCCGCAAGCAGGACATCGCTTTTAAGGTTATTGCCGACGGCCGGCCGCATGCAGCGATCAAGGTGACGGTGACCGATGCCACGATCCCAAGCGGCGAAAGCTGCGACGATGCGGCGCCCGAGGCGTCCTCGAAAGACATTTCAGTCATCTATCATTGGGATAAGAAAGCGTCGCGCTACGTGGCGGGTTCAGAAGCCCTCAACCGGTTGTCAGCAGAGAACGAGAAACGCTTCTGAGCCGAGCGCATTCGTTTGCCCGAGCGGGGCGACCGCGATAAATTCCCCCCACGACCCATGATTGAGGACCCGCCATGGACAAGGGCAAGATTTTTCGCGATCTGCACGCCTCGACCTTCGTCATGCCCAATCCCTGGGATGTCGGCACGACCAAGCTTCTGGCTTCCTTCGGCTTCAAGGCGCTGGCCACGACCAGCGCCGGCTTCGCCTTCTCGCGCGGCCTGCCCGACGGCGCGGTGACGTTCGAGGCCATGATCCACCATTGCCGCGAAGTGACGGCGGCAACCGACCTGCCGGTTTCGGCCGATCTCGAGCGCGGCAAGGGCGACAGCGCCGAGCAGGCCGCAGAAACCATCTTCGCGGCGGAAGCCGCGGGCCTTGCCGGCTGCTCGATCGAGGACCATACGGGCGATCTAGAGTATCCAATCTACGAGTTCTCGCATGCTGTCGAACGCGTCGCCGCGGCCGCCGAGGCGGCGCGCGCCCTGAAGCACGATTTCGTGTTCACCGCGCGGGCCGAGAATTTCCTTTGGGGCAAGACCGATCTCGACGACACGATCAAGCGTCTGCAGGCTTTCGAGAAAGCCGGCGCCGACGTGCTTTATGCGCCGGGCCTGAGCGACATCGACGCGGTGCGGACGGTCTGCTCCGCGGTCAGCAAGCCGGTCAATGTCATGGCGCGACCCGGCTTCACCGTGGCCGACCTTGCTGCGGCCGGCGTAAAACGCGTCTCGCTCGGGCCATGGCTGACGAATTTCGCCTTTGGCATGCTGGAAACCGCTGCGCGGGAAATCCAGCAGGACGGCACCTTCGGCTTCACCCGTTCGGCGATGCCGTTCGGCAAGCTGCAGGCGCTGTTCCGCGGGGGCGGTACGGAGCAGGATTAGAGCGTTCAGCGTTTCACGGAAACACCGAACCGCTCTATCCCCTTGTTGCGCATTTCCGGACGAAAAACCGCTACGCGCTTTTCCTGAGATTGCGCTGGACCGGGTCCCGCGCCGAAACCGCCTTGTGCAGATGCACCATCATGGCGGCGGCAAAGAGCGGCGTCAAAAGGTTGAGCAGCGGCACGGCAAGGAAGACCGCGATCAGCAGTCCGGCCAGGAATACCGTGCCCGCATACTTCCGGCGCAGCGCCTTGGCTTCAGCCTCGGGGCGGAAGCGCATGGCTGCGAACTCGAAGAATTCGCGACCCAGCAGATATCCATTGACGATGAAGAAGGCGGCGAGGTTGATGCCTGGCACGAGGAGCAGCAGTAGGGCGACGATGTTGCCGAGGATCACGACGCCAAAGAATTTTATCGCCAGCGCCAGCGACTGCAGCACCGGCACGGCGCGGCCGGGCGGATCGCCGGGATAGTCGGTGCGCTCGACCACCTCGGCGATATCGTCGAGGAACAACCCTGCGACGATCGCCGTCACGGGTGCCACGAGCAGCGCCATGCCCATTGCCAACAGGATGCCGGCGATGATGCCGCTCAGCCATCCTGCCCAGGACGGCAGGCCGGGCACAAATGCCTGCAGCCACGGCCATGCCAGCCATTCGAGCAGGCTCTCGATGCCGAACCACAGCGCCACCAAGGCGAGCAGCGTCAGGCCCAGCGTCTTCAGGAAGACGGAGCGGAATTCAGGTGAGAACAGCCGGCTGGCGGCGGCGCGGGCGGCATCGAGGATCACGGCAGGTCCAAGCCTTTACAGAGGAGCGACGATCCCGAGATAGGCGGGCTTGCTAAGCGGCGCAACTAAGCGCGTCGCGTCGACGCGCCTTAGGTTTGTCTCGATGCATGTCGTCCTCCCAAAACCGCCATGCACTTTTGGGCGACATGCATTATTGCGCAAGCCTGGCCAGTCTGGCCGGGATGGTCATGGCCGCGACGCCAACGACGACGAAGCCCATGCCGAACCAGGCGCTCGGCCCGAGGCTTTCGCCCAGAAAGACGGCGCCGATGCCGACGCCGATCGGCACGCGCAGATAGGCCTGCGAGGTGGTGCCGACAGAGCCCAGCGTGTGGATGAGCCGGAAGAAGATCGAAAAGGCGAGCGCGGTGGAGAAGACCGAAAGCCCGAAGAGCGCCAGAATCGACGCCGTCGACGGCGTCAACGTCCAGGGCCGGTCGAAGACGAGGCTCAAGGGAATCAGGATCACGGCGCCGCAGATCATCGAGCCGGCGGCCGGCACCATCGGGTCGAGCCCTCTGAAATTGCGGCCGAAAATGGCGGCGCCGGCATAGCAGACGGTGGCGGCGACGACCGCAAGCTGCGCCCAGAGCTGATGGCCGATGCCGCCCAGCGCCTCGGTGCCGACGATGAGGCAAATGCCGGCGATGCCGGCGCCGACGCCGACCAGCTTGCGCAATGTCACCGGCTCGTGGCGGGTGATCAGCGCCGTCAGCAGAAAGGTGAAGATCGGCGACGTCGCGTTGAGGATCGTGACAAGGCCGGCGTCGATCGAACGTTCGGCGGCGGCGATCAGCGTGAACGGGATGACGCTGTTGAGGCAGGCCTGGAACATGAAGCGGCGCCACATGACCACCTCCCGCGGCATGACAAGGCCGCGCCAGCGGATGAGGCCAAGCAGAATGCCGCCGGCGATCAGCGTGCGCCCGGCGATGAAGGTCACCGGCGGGATCGTCTCGACGCCGATCTTGATGAAGGTGTAGGAGGCACCCCACAACACCGCCAGCAGGCCAAGCAGCGCCAGCTCGGTCGTCATCTCGGTCTTATCGGACATGGGATTTCGCGCCTTCAGCCTGTTTCGACGGTCCGTTCTAGCTCACACCGCGGCTTAGATGTTTCGATGACGCTCCAACCATAGCCGCCGTCGCCTCTAACGATATGGTCCAGTTCGGCGCGACGGCTGCCGCAGCAACCGGCCGGAAGTCGGCGAAGCGGAAACCGGTGCCGATTTTCAGGGTAGGCAAAGCGGCTGCGAGCCGCTAGACCCGCGCGCGGCCGGCGTGGCACAAAGCCGGACAGTCGTTGGCGGAGACATTGATGCCGGAATATGACGTGCTTTGCATCGGCAATGCCATTGTCGACATCATCGCGCAATGCGACGAGGCCTTTCTGGAAACCAACGGCATCATCAAGGGCGCGATGAACCTCATCGACACCAGGCGCGCCGAGCTCCTCTACAGCCGCATGGGACCGGCTATCGAAGCTTCAGGCGGTAGCGCCGGCAACACGGCGGCGGGCGTGGCGAGCTTCGGCGGCCGCGCCGCCTTTTTCGGCAAGGTGTCGAACGATGCGCTCGGCGACATCTACAGCCATGATATCCGCGCCCAGGGCGTGGCCTTCGACACCAAGCCACTGCAAGGCGAGCCGCCGACGGCTCGCTCGATGATCTTCGTCACGCCGGACGGCGAGCGCTCGATGAACACCTATCTCGGCGCCTGCGTCGAGCTGGGGCCGGAGGACGTCGAGGCCGACAAGGCGGCCGGCGCCAAGGTCACCTATTTCGAGGGTTATCTGTGGGATCCGCCGCGCGCCAAGGAAGCGATCCGGCAGACCGCGAGGCTGGCGCATGCGGCGGGGCGCGAAGTGTCGATGACGCTGTCGGATTCTTTCTGCGTCGACCGCTACCGCGACGAGTTCCTCGATCTGATGCGCTCCGGCACGGTCGACATCGTCTTCGCCAACAGCCACGAGATCAAGTCGCTCTACCAGACCGCTTCCTTCGAGGACGCGCTGGCGGCGATACGCAAGGATTGCAAGATCGCCGCCGTCACCCGCTCGGAAAAGGGCTCGGTGATCGTGCGCGGCGACGAGACCGTCACTATCCGCGCGACCACGATCAAGGAACTGGTCGACACGACCGGCGCGGGCGACCTCTATGCCGCCGGTTTCCTCTATGGATACACGACCGGACGCAGCCTCCAGGACTGCGGCGACCTCGGCTCGCTTGCGGCCGGGCTGGTGATCCAGCAGATCGGCCCGCGACCGCGCCAGAATCTGCGCCGCGAAGCGGAACAGGCGGGCCTGCTTTAGTTCCGCTGCGTCATCCCGGTCGGGCGCCAAATGAACCCGGCTGTCGCGCCGCTGTCATAGATCGCTCCTACAGGCACATTGGGCGTTCCGCGACTGACATTTCGGGCGCCCGCAGCAGTCGGGGTGTCAAAAATGCAAGACAGCAACCTTCACGGTCGCTGCGTCCGTCACCATTGCGATTGCCGCTTTCCGCTGTAGCCGTTCAACGACCGGCCCCAGCTTGAGAGTAGCGCGGCGCGCAAGACAGATGCATGACCAGATTTCAGAATCCGCCTGAAGGAACTTCGCAAGACGCCTTGGCCGGACTTGTGGCCGAGGCTGTGCGACAAGCTTTGATGCAGCACGGCGTTTTGCTGGACGCGGAAGCCCTGGCCTCCGCCAACGCGATTGCCGGCAGCGTTGCCGCCGCCCTTCACTTCCTGCCACAGGCGCAGCGGCTTGCAATCACCTCCTTCAAGGGAAGCTGGACCGGGCTCGCCTCCGAATTCTTTCGCGCGATGGCGGAGAAGATCGCGCGCGCCGAGCCGCGCGACGCAGGCAGCAGGGACGAAAATCCGAAGATCGGGGCCGGCAAGCCCATCGCCCGGCCCTTTGCCGAGCGGGTCTCCGAGCTGCAGTCGATGCTGATCGAAGACTGGGCCGGCGAGGTCGCCGGGTCGACCTATCTGGAAGAGAAGTTCCGTATACCTCGCTCGACGCTGCACCGCTGGCAAAGGCGCGCTGAGGTCGTCGCGCTGCGCAAAGGCGGCCGCAAGCATGTCTTCCCGCTCGCCCAGTTCATCGACGGCAGGCCGGCCCGCGGCATAAGCGAGGTGTTGGCGGCCATCACCAATCCGAGATTGGCCTGGTTCTGGCTCGCTCATCCCTGCCCCGAACTGGATGGCCGCGTCCCCATCGAAATGCTGCGCGAGAGCTCGGCACGTTGAAGACCTACACCGAAACGCGCTTCAACTTCGGTGACAAGAACCTGGTCACCTCCAACGGTGAGGTTGACACCAACCCCGCTGCCAACAAGGCGCCCGACCTGCATTTCGCCTGGATCCAGCTCGGCGGCCTGCGCGTCGGTAAGGACGAAACGCCTTATGACCAGTTCATCGGTTACGCGGGCAATGTCATCCAGGACACGATCATTCCGTACGGCGTCAAGGACACCAACGTCGTCAGCTACTACTTCGATGTGGACGGCGGCTTCTCGGGCGTCATCTCGCTCGAAGAGGGCTCCGGCGTGACCGGCACGATCGACAGCTACGTTCCTCACGTCGTCGGCGGCTTGAAGTACAAGGGCGACTGGGGTGCGATCACCGGCGTCGTCGCCTATGACAGCAATTACGAGGAAGTCGCCGGCAAGGTTCGCTTGGAAGTCAATGTCAGCAAGGAACTGACTTTGTTCGTCATGGGCGGCTACGGCACCGACGACAACCTCAATGACAATGCCGGCAACGCCATCGATGCCAGCGGTCGCGGCTTCTACAAGCCGTGGGGCGGCAATTGGGCCGTCTGGGGCGGCGGCACCTACAAGTTCAACGACAAGACGGCGTTCAATCTCCAGGCTTCGGCCGACGACGACAAGAACTACGCTTTGGCGGCGAACGTCGCCTGCACCATCGTGCCGGGCTACACGATCACGACCGAAGTCGACTGGAACCACTTCGGCCACTTCTACGACGGCACTCCGTTCGGCAACTGGACCAAGGCCGACAAGAAGGACAGCGTCGGCGGCATCGTCCGCTTCCAGCGCAATTTCTGATCGAAAGCTGCGACCCAAACAGAAAGGCCCGCGGCATCGCCACGGGCCTTTTTGCTTTTGAGTTCGGCAAAGGGCGGGGCGCGGCGGCCGCCCGTCAATTCCCCGCCGTATAGGCCGCGATCGCCGCCATGTTGACGATGTCTGAGTCCTTGGCGTTGAGCGAGACGATCTGCACCGGCTTGTTCAGACCGACCAGCAGCGGGCCGATGACGGTCGAGCCGCCGAGTTCCTGCAGCATCTTGGTCGAGATCGAGGCCGAGTGGAAGGCGGGCATGACCAGCACATTGGCCGAACCGGTCAGCCTGATGAACGGGTACTGCGCCATGGCGCGCGGGTTCAGCGCCACGTCGGCGGCCATCTCGCCGTCATATTCGAAGTCGACGCGGCGCTTGTCGAGGATGCGCACCGCCTCCTGCACCCGCTCGGAGCGCTCGCCCTGCGGATGACCGAAGGTGGAGTAGGCGAGCATGGCAATCCTCGGCTCGTAGCCCATGCGGCGGGCAAAGCCGGCCGCCTCCTCGGCGATGTCGGCGATCTGCTCGGCATTCGGCATGTCGTGCACGGCGGTGTCGGCAACCAGCACGGTGCGACCCCTTGCCAGCACGATCGAAACGCCGATCACGCGGTGGCCTGGCTTGGCGTCGATGACGCGGCGCACGTCGTCGAGCGCGGTGGAATAGTTGCGGGTCACGCCGGTGACGATGCCGTCGGCGTCGCCCAGCGCCACCATGCAGGCGGCGAAATGGTTGCGGTCGTTGTTGATCAGGCGCTGACAGTCGCGGAACAGGTAGCCCTTGCGCTGCATGCGTTCGTAGAGATAGTCGGTGTAGATCCCATTGCGGCGCGACAGCCTGGCATTGATGATCTCGAGGCCTTGCTTGTTGAGTTCGATGCCGGCGTTGCGGGCATTCTCCTTGATGACGTCGTCGCGGCCGAGCAGGATCGCCGTGCCCAGCCTCTGGTTCACATAGGAGACGGCGGCGCGCATCACCTGCTCCTCCTCGCCTTCGGCGAAGACGATGCGCTTGGGCTGGCGGCGGACGCGGTCGTAGATGCGCTGCAAGGTCGAGGCGATCGGATCGCGGCGGGCGGAGAGCTCATGCGCGTAGCGGTCGAGATCGAGGATCGGCTTGCGGGCGACGCCGGACTCCATCGCGGCCCTGGCCACGGCAAGCGGGATCGCCGAGATCAGGCGCGGATCGAAGGGCACCGGGATGATGTAGTTGGGGCCGAATTTCGGCCGGTTGCCCTGATAGGCGGCGGCGACGTCGTCGGGCACGTCCTGGCGCGCCAGCTCGGCCAGGGCGCGTGCGGCGGCGATCTTCATCTCGTCATTGATGGTGGTCGCCCTAACATCCAGCGCGCCGCGGAAGATGTAAGGGAAACCCAGCACATTGTTGACCTGGTTCGGGTAATCCGAGCGGCCGGTGGCCATGATGGCGTCGGTGCGAATCTCGCCCACTTCCTCGGGCGTGATCTCCGGATCCGGATTGGCCATGGCGAAGATGATCGGGTTCTTTGCCATCGACTGCACCATGGCGGGGGTCAGCGCGCCCTTGGCGGAGAGCCCGAGAAACACGTCGCAGCCGTCCAGCGCCTCGGCGAGCGAGCGCGCCTCGGTCTTGACCGCATGCGCCGACTTCCACTGGTTCATGCCTTCGGTGCGGCCCTGGAAGACCACGCCCTTGGTATCGCACAGGATGATATTTTCCGGCGAAAAACCCATCGCCTTCATCAATTCGATACAGGCGATGCCCGCTGCGCCCGCGCCGTTGCAGACCATTTTCGTGGTCTTCATGTCTCGGCCGGTGATCTCCAGCGCGTTGATCAGCCCGGCAGCCGAGATGATGGCGGTGCCGTGCTGGTCGTCGTGGAAGACGGGGATGTCCATCAGCTCGCGGAGCCGCTGCTCGATGATGAAGCATTCCGGCGCCTTGATGTCCTCGAGATTGATGCCGCCGAAGGAAGGTCCGAGGAAGCGCACGCAGTTGATGAACTCGTCGGCGTCCTCGGTCGCCACTTCGAGGTCGATCGAATCGACATCGGCGAAGCGCTTGAACAGCACCGACTTGCCTTCCATGACCGGCTTCGAAGCCAGGGCGCCGAGATTGCCAAGACCGAGGATTGCAGTGCCATTGGAGATGACGGCGACCATGTTGCCGCGCGTCGTATAGTCGAAGGCGCGGCTTGGATCCTCCGCGATTGCGCGCACAGGAACGGCGACGCCCGGAGAATAGGCGAGGCTCAGATCGCGTTGCGTGGCCATCGGCTTGGTGGCGACGATCTCCAGCTTGCCCGGCCGACCCATGGCGTGGAATTCGAGCGCCTCCTGCGCGCTGACGGAGGGCCCGCTGCTTTCGGTTTTCCTGGCCATGATGCTTTTGATTTCCTCGCCTGTGCGGCACCGCTTGGGACGGCTGCTTGCTTATGGTTCCCACCGATTAAGGCTACACGCGGCGACTGTAAACCGACAAGCCGGGCGAAGCTGCTTCAACGCAGAAGGCCGGCAATGCGGCGGACCGATTGACGGCGAGCTGGCAGCATGGCTCGCGCTTTCCCCTGCTTTTCGAGCCTCCGGCATTAAACCGCCCTGCCACATCTGCTAGCGTTCGGGCATGAACATGCACATGCCGACCGATACCGACGCCCAGGAAACGACGACGCCGGCGCCCACCATGGGCGGCGTCACACCGATGATGGAGCAGTATATCGAGATCAAGGCGGCGAACCCGGATTCGCTTGTGTTCTACCGCATGGGCGATTTCTACGAGCTGTTCTTCGACGACGCCGAAAAGGCGAGCCAGGCGCTCGGCATCGTGCTCACGCGGCGCGGCAAGCACCAGGGCCACGACATCCCGATGTGCGGCGTGCCGGTGCATGCGGCGGACGATTATCTGCAGAAGCTGATCGCGCAAGGCTTCCGCGTTGCCGTGTGCGAGCAGATCGAGGACCCGGCGGAAGCCAAGAAGCGTGGCTCGAAATCGGTGGTGCGCCGCGACGTGGTGCGGCTGGTCACGCCGGGCACCATCACCGAGGACAAGCTGCTTGCACCCTCGGAGTCGAGCTTCCTGATGGCGCTGGGGCGAGTGAAGGGCGGCAATGCAGCCAGCCAAGGCAGTTTCGCGCTTGCCTGGATCGACATCTCGACGGGCGCGTTTCGGGTGGCTGAAACCTCGGCCGAACGGCTGCTTGCCGACATTTTCCGCGTCGATCCGCGCGAGCTGATCGTCGCCGAGCCGGTGTTCCATGACGCGGAGCTGCGGCCGGTCTTCGACGTGCTCGGCCGGGTCGCCAACCCGCAGCCGCCGTCGCTGTTCGATTCGGCGTCGGCCACGGGTCGCATCGCCCGCTTCTTCGAGGTGGCGACCCCGGGCAGTTTCGGCACTTTTTCGCGTGCCGAGCTGTCGGCGATCTCGGGCGCCATCGCCTATGTAGAGAAGACGCAGAAGGCCGAGCGGCCGCCGCTGTCGCGGCCGGAGCGCGAGGAGAACGGCTCGACGCTTTTCATCGACCCGGCGACGCGCGCCAATCTGGAACTCCTGCGCACGCTATCCGGCAGCCGCGAGGGCTCGCTGTTCAAGGCGATCGACCGGACCGTGACCGGGGGCGGGGCGAGACTGCTCGCCGACCGGCTGATGGCGCCGCTGACCGACCCGGCATTGATTTCCGCTAGGCTGGATTCGGTGTCGTTCTTTCGCGCCGAAGCTCGGCTTTGCCAGGGATTGCGAACGAGCCTGAAAAGTGTCGCCGACATGCCGAGGGCGCTCTCCAGGCTGGCGCTCCACCGCGGCGGCCCGCGCGACCTTGGCGCGCTCAGCGCCGGCTTCGAGGCCGCGGGCGCGATCGCCGCACTGTTTGCGACGACGGCGCTCCCCGCCGAACTCGCCGCGGCGCTCTCGGCGATCCATGGCTTGCCCGAGGCGCTCGCCCGCCATCTCGGCGAGGCGCTCGACGACGAATTGCCGCTCATCAGGCGCGACGGCGGCTTCGTGCGGTCAGGCTACAATGCCGAACTCGACGAGATGCGGGCGCTGCGCGATGAGTCGCGAAAGGTGATCGCCGGGCTGGAGCGCTCGTTGATCGAGGAGACCGGCATCCGCTCGCTGAAGATCCGGCACAACAATGTGCTCGGCTACTACATCGAGGTGACGGCCAACCATCATTCGATCATGACCGGCAGCGACGTTGCGAAGGCGCGCTTCATTCATCGCCAGACCATGGCCAACGCCATGCGCTTCACCACGACGGAACTGGCGGAGCTGGAATCGAAGATCGCCAATGCCGCCGATAAGGCGCTGAGCATCGAGCTTGCCACCTTCGATCGGCTGACGGCGGAAGTGGTGAGCGAGGCCGACAGCATCCGCGCCGGCGCCGAGGCACTTGCAGTCCTCGACGTGTCGTCGGCCTTGGCGCTACTGTCCGAGAGCGAGGGCTGGTGCCGGCCGGTCGTGGATTCCAGCCTCGCCTTCGAGATTGCCGGCGGCCGCCACCCGGTAGTCGAACAGGCGCTCAGGCGGTCAGGCGAAGGCCCGTTCGTCGCCAATGACTGCAATCTTTCGCCTGAAAACGGAGCAAAGGCCGGCGCCATCTGGCTGCTCACCGGGCCCAACATGGGCGGCAAGTCGACCTTCCTGAGGCAGAACGCGCTGATCGCCATCCTTGCCCAGACCGGCTCCTTCGTGCCGGCCGAAAGCGCCCATATCGGCGTCGTCGACCGGCTGTTCTCGCGCGTCGGCGCCTCGGACGATCTGGCGCGCGGCCGCTCGACCTTCATGGTCGAGATGGTCGAGACCGCGGCGATCCTGAACCAGGCCGGGGAGCGGGCGCTGGTCATCCTTGACGAGATCGGCCGCGGCACCGCGACCTTCGACGGTCTGTCGATCGCCTGGGCGGCGGTCGAATATCTGCATGAAAAAAACCGTTGTCGTGCGATCTTCGCCACGCATTTCCACGAGATGACGGCGCTGGCCGGCAAGCTTTCGCGGCTCTCCAACGTC
Source organism: Mesorhizobium sp. WSM4887 (assembly GCF_029625865.1). Taxonomy (NCBI): domain Bacteria; kingdom Pseudomonadati; phylum Pseudomonadota; class Alphaproteobacteria; order Hyphomicrobiales; family Phyllobacteriaceae; genus Mesorhizobium; species Mesorhizobium sp. WSM4887. The sequence continues at coordinate 174,170 of NZ_JARTVP010000007.1, read as the reverse complement.
ACCATGCGGGTCAAGGAATGGGAAGGCGACGTCGTCTTCCTGCACGAGGTCGGCAAGGGTGCCGCCGACCGTTCCTACGGCGTGCAGGTAGCTCGGCTCGCCGGACTGCCGGAAGCGGTGGTGGCGCGCGCCAAGGAAGTGCTGCACCAGCTCGAGGAAGGCGAAGTTTCCGGCAAGACCAACCGGCTGGTCGACGATCTGCCGCTGTTTTCGGTGGCGGTGAAGCGCGAAGCGCCGAAGCCGGCGAAGAACGATGTCCTGGGCGAAGCACTGGGCGCGATCAATCCGGACGAGATGACGCCAAGGGAGGCGCTGGAGGCGCTCTACAGGCTGAAGGGGCTGGCGGCGAAATAAGGTTTTCCAGCGTCATTGCGAGCGCGCCTAGATCATCTCCAGCCCGCGCTTGCGCGTCGGCGGCGGGAAGGCGCGGTCAAGTTCGGCAAGGTCTTCCGCTGTTAGGACGATGTCGAGCGCCGCAGCATTTTGGCGGACATGCTCCTGCCGGCTGGCCTTCGGGATGGCAACGACGCCTTTTTGCGCCATTACCCAGGCGAGCGCGACCTGCGCCGCCGTGGCGTTGTGGCGGGCGGCAACGGCATCGAGCCTGGCGTTGCGCGCCAGCGCGCCCTGCTCGACCGGCGAATAGGCCATCAGCGGGATGCCGCGCTCAAGGCTCCAGGGCGCGAGGTCGAATTCCGGACCGCGCCGAGAGAGGTTGTAGAGGACTTGGTTGGTCTGGACGTTGGCGCCGGAGGGTAGGCCGACCAGTTCCTCCATCTCGTCGGTATCGAAATTGCTGACGCCCCAATGGCGGATCTTGCCGGCCGCCTTCAAGGCCTCGAAGGCTTCGATCGTTTCCGACAGCGGCACGCTGCCCGGCCAGTGCAGCAGATAGAGGTCGATGCGGTCGGTGGCGAGCCGTTTCAGACTGTTCTCGCAGGCCCGCTTGACGCCGGCGCGCGAGGCGTTGGACGGCAGCACCTTGGAAACCAGAAAAGTCTCGTCGCGGCGCCCGGCGATGGCTTCCGCCACCACCTCCTCGGCGCCGCCGCCGGCATACATTTCCGCCGTATCGATAAGCGTGATGCCGAGATCCAGCCCAAGCCTTAGCGCCGCGGCCTCGTCGGCGCGGCGCCGGCCGTCCTCACCCATCTTCCACGTGCCTTGACCCAGCACCGGAACGGCTTCGCCTGACGGCAGGAAAGTGGTTCTGATTTTAGAAGACATGGCCCGCTCCGCGTGAGGCTGGATCGCAGCACAAGCATGGCCGAAAATCCAGGCCGAAGTCCTCGCCTTCGTCCGGATTTCCGGCGCGGGGAACTAGTTCACCGGATGCTTGGCAAGCCAATCCTGCATTTTTTTGATCTCGGCTTCCTGCGCCTTGACGACGTTCTCGGCGAGCTTGCGGATTTCCGGGTCCTTGCCGTTGGCGATCACCACCTTGGCCATGTCGATGGCTCCCTGGTGATGGGGGATCATGCCGCGGACGAAGTCGACATCGGCATTGCCGGTGTAGTTGAGCATCATGTCCTTGTGCATCTTGACCATGGCCGCCTTGTAGCCAGCGGTTGCTGGGCTGTCCGCGCCCATGGCCATCCCGGACATGTCGTGCTTCATTTCGTCCGATTGCGCGGGCACGCTTTCGAGGAACACCGCGATCAGCATTCCCGCCGCCATCAGCAGCAGCACAATCTTCTTGGCCAAGGTCATCCAATATCTCCTGTTGAATGGAATGTCGTATTTGGGGGCGTCGCTCAGAGTTTCAACGTTCTCAGCCGCAGCGCGTTGCCGATCACCGAGACCGACGACAGGCTCATCGCCGCCGCCGCGATCATCGGCGACAGAAGCATACCGGTGAGTGGGTAGAGCACTCCGGCGGCGACCGGCACGCCGAGCACGTTGTAGAGGAAGGCGAAGAACAGGTTCTGGCGAATGTTGCGGATCGTCGCCTGGGCCAGTGTGCGGGCTCTGACGATGCCGTTGAGATCGCCCTTGACCAGCGTGATGCCGGCGCTTTCGACCGCGACGTCCGCGCCGGTGCCCATGGCGATGCCGACATCGGCTCCGGCAAGCGCCGGCGCATCGTTGATGCCGTCGCCGGCCATGGCGATGCCGGCGCCCCTGGCGCGCAGTTCGTCGACAAGTGCCGCCTTCCGATCCGGCAGCAGCCCGGCGCGGACCTCGTCGATGCCGAGCCTGCCGGCGATCGCTTTTGCCGTGCGCTCGTTGTCGCCGGTCGCCATGATGATCCTCAAGCCCTTGTCGTGCAGCGCCTTGATCGCCTCGGCCGTGGTTGCCTTGACCGGATCGGCGACGGCAACCAGGCCGGCAAGCTTGCCGCCGACGGCAACGAACATCGCCGTCTTGCCTTCGGCCTGCAGCGCCTCCGCGCTGGCGGAAACGGGCGCGGTGTCGACGCCGAGGTCGGCCATCATCGCCGCATTGCCGAGCGCAACCTTCCTGCCGGACACGATGCCGGCAACGCCCTTGCCGGTTATCGCCTCGAAGTCCTCGGCACCTGCAAGCTTGGCGCCGCGTTCGGCGGCACCTTCGACGATCGCCTCGGCGAGCGGGTGTTCCGAGCCCTTTTCGAGCGTCGCGGCGAGCGCCAGCAATTCATTCTCCGCAATGCCTTCGGCGGCGACGACATCGGTCAGCCGCGGCCGGCCCTCGGTCAAGGTGCCGGTCTTGTCGACGATCAGTGTGTCGACGGAGGCGAAGCGCTCCAACGCCGCCGCTTCCTTGATCAGCACGCCGGCATGCGCGCCGCGGCCGGTCGCGGTCATGATCGACATCGGCGTGGCCAAGCCGAGCGCGCAGGGACAGGCGATGATCAGCACCGACACCGCCGACACGATGGCGAAGGCCAGGCTGGGCTCGGGGCCGAAGAGCGACCATACAATGAAGGCGATGATCGCCACCAGCACGACAGCCGGCACGAAGTAAAAGGAAACTCGATCTGCCAGCCCCTGGATCGGCGCGCGCGAGCGCTGCGCCTTGGCGACCATTTCGACGATGCGCGAAAGCGTGGTCTCGGCGCCGACCTTTTCGGCACGCATGATGAGGGAGCCGTTCTTGTTGAGCGTGCCGCCGGTGAGCGAATCGCCCTCCGACTTCTCGACCGGCAGCGGCTCGCCGGTGATCATCGATTCCTCGATGGCCGAGCGCCCCTCGAGCACGATGCCGTCGACCGGCACGGCATCACCGGGACGGATACGGAGCCTGTCCCCGGTCTTGACGCTGTCGAGCGGCACGTCCTTTTCGGTCCCGTCGGCGCCGATCAGGCGCGCCGTCTCTGGGGCAAGGTCGAGCAAGGCGCGAATGGCCGAGCCCGTGCGCTCGCGGGCTCTGAGTTCCAGCACCTGGCCGAGGAAAACCAGCGCGACGATGACCGCGGCCGCCTCGAAATAAACCGGCACGCTGCCGTCATGGCCGCGAAATTGGTGCGGGAAGACATCCGGGAACAGCGTAGCGACAAGGCTGAAGAGATAGGCAGCGCCGACGCCGAGCGAAATCAGCGTCCACATATTGGGACTGCGGTTGAGCAGCGATTCCCAGCCACGATGGAAGAACGGAAACGCCGCCCACAGCACCACCGGGCTCGCCAGCGCCAGCTCTGCCCATGTCTTCGTGCGGCCGTCGACGAAGCTTTCGAAGCTGACGCCGAGCATCGGCGCCATTGCGATGATGAGAAGCGGCAGCGAAAGCACGGCGCTGACCCGGAAGCGGCGGGTGAAATCGACAAGCTCCGGATTCGGGCCTTCGTCGCCGGAGGGCACGCCCATCGGCTCCAGCGCCATGCCGCAGATCGGGCAGGAGCCGGGCCTGTCGCGGATGATCTCGGGATGCATCGGACAGGTGTATTGCGTGCCCTTAGGCATCGGCTGCGGCGCAGGCCGGCCGGCAAGGTACTTTGCCGGCTCGGCTTCGAACTCGTCCTTGCATCCGGCCGAACAGAAATAGAAACCCTGCCCCTCGTGTCGGACAAAATGCCTGGCGCTCGCGCGGTCGACATTCATGCCGCAGACGGGATCGGTGGCCGTCAGATATTTGTCCGGCTCGGCCTGGAACTTCGTGCGGCAGCGCTCGCTGCAGAAATGAAAGGTCCTGCCGCCATGCTCGGCCGCCGGCTTGCCGGCCGCCGGATCGACCGCCATGCCGCAGACGGGGTCGCGAATCACCGCTTCGGTCGCAGGCCGAGCATTCTTCCCCGAACAGCAGGATGCGCCGTGCGCATGATGATGGTTATGGTCGGAATGGGTCATCAGCAAATGCCTCGGAACTCTCGGACTGAGGCGGAGGTAGTCCTTCCAGTAACTGGAAGGTCAAGGGTCAGTTTCGATTTTTTAGTCTATAAAGTTGATCGGCTGAGCGTCGAACGCACCTTCCGCGTGATGGAATTCGGCCTGTCGCACGCCCCATACACAGCGCGAAGAAAACGCGCTATAGACGCCGCCGAATGCCCAAGATCTCCCTCAAACTCGACGAAATCATCGATGGCGACGCTTTGCGCCGCGACATGACTGCGCTGACGGCGCCGAGCGCAGGCGACGGCTCCGGCAAGGCTGCCCGCACAGCGGTTCTCCAACTGCTCAAGGGCAAGCTCGCGGAAGGGCGAACGATCGCCGAGGCGATGCTGAAGCAGGATGGCGGCGGCCATGCCTGCGCCGAGCGGCTGTCGCATCTGATGGACGAGCTGATCCGGGCGCTTTACGACTTCGCGGCCACCCACGTCTACCAGGTCAAGAACCGATCCGCCGCCGAGCGCATGGCGGTGGTCGCGGTCGGCGGCTACGGCCGCGGCACGCTGGCGCCGGGCTCCGACATCGACCTGTTGTTCCTGCTCCCTTACAAGCAGACGCCGTGGGGCGAGCAGATCGTCGAATACATGCTCTACATGCTGTGGGACATGGGGCTGAAGGTCGGCCACGCCACCCGCAACATCGAAGAGTGTCTGAGGCTCTCGCGCACCGACATCACCATCCGCACCTCGATCCTGGAAGCGCGCTTCCTGTGGGGCGAACGCAAGCTCTATGACGAACTGCTTACCCGCTTCGACCACGAAGTGGTGCGCACCACCGGACCCGAATATGTGCAGGCCAAGCTCGCCGAACGCGACGAGCGCCACGCCAAGGCGGGCGAGAGCCGCTATCTCGTCGAGCCCAATGTCAAGGACGGCAAGGGCGGTCTGCGCGATCTGCAGACGCTGTTCTGGATCGGCAAATACTTCTATCGCGTGCGTACCGGCCAGGAACTGGTCGAGAAAGGCGTCTTCACCGAAGCCGAGTATCGCGAATTCCAGAAGGCCGAGGACTTCCTGTGGGCGGTGCGCTGCCATATGCATTTCCTCACCGGCAAGGCGGAAGAGCGGCTGCATTTCGACATCCAGCGCGAGATCGCCGAGCGGCTGGGCTACACGACGCATCCCGGGCTATCGGCGGTCGAGCGCTTCATGAAGCACTACTTCCTCGTCGCCAAGGATGTCGGGGATCTCACCCGCATCTTCTGCGCCGCGCTTGAGGAAGAGCAGGCCAAGCATGTGCCCGGCTTCAACCGCATCTTCCTCACCTTCTCGCGGCGCAAGCGCAAGCTTGCCGGCACGTCCGACTTCATTGTCGACAACCACCGCATCAACATTGCCGACGACAGCGTGTTCGAACGCGATCCGGTCAACCTGCTCCGGCTGTTCTGGTTCGCCGACAAGCACGGGCTGGAGTTCCACCCCGACGCGCTGAAGCTGCTTACCCGGTCGCTCGGCCTGGCCAACAAGTCGCTCAGGCGCGACGAGGAGGCCAACCGGTTGTTCCTCGATATCCTGACCTCGGACCGCAATGCCGAGCTCAATCTCAGGCGCATGAACGAGGCCGGACTGCTCGGCAAGCTGATCCCCGACTTCGGCAAGATCGTCGCCATGATGCAGTTCTCGATGTACCACCATTATACGGTGGACGAGCATCTCATCCGCTGCATTGGCGTGCTGGCCGAGATCGAGCGCGGCGACGGTGCCAAGGTGCATCCGCTGTCGCACTCGCTGATGCCGGGGCTGAAGAAGAGCCGCGAGGCGCTCTATGTCGCGGTGCTCTTGCACGACATCGCCAAGGGCCGGCCGGAGGACCATTCGGAGGCCGGCGCCAGGATCGCGCGGCGCATCTGCCCGCATATGGGGCTGTCGGCCGCCGACACCGAGACCGTAGCCTGGCTGGTCGAAAACCATCTCGTGATGTCGATGACGGCGCAGACGCGCGACCTCAACGACCGCAAGACGATCGAGGATTTTGCCTCGATCGTGCAATCGGTGGAGCGGCTGAAGCTGCTTCTGATCCTGACCGTCTGCGACATTCGGGGCGTTGGGCCCGGCGTGTGGAACGGCTGGAAGGGACAATTGCTGCGCACGCTCTATTTCGAGACCGAGCTGCTCTTGACCGGGGGCTTCTCCGAAGTGTCGCGGGCCGAACGCACCTCCGCCGCGCGCGAGCGGCTGGCCGAGGCGCTTTCCGCATGGCCGGCGAAGGAGCGCAAGCGCTATGTCGCCCAGCACTACGAAAACTATCTGCTGACCGTCGACCTGCCCGACCAGTTGCGCCACGCCGAATTCGTCCGCGAGGCGGATGTGGCCGGCAGGAAGCTCGCCACCATGGTGAAGACGCATGAGTTCGAAGCGGTAACCGAGATCACCGTGCTGGCGCCGGACCATCCGCGCCTGCTGTCGGTGATCGCCGGCGCCTGTGCCGCGGCCGGCGGCAACATCGTCGATGCGCAGATCTTCACCACCTCTGACGGGCGGGCGCTGGACACCATTTTGATCTCCAGAGAATTCGATCGCGACGAGGACGAGCGGCGGCGGGCCGAACGCGTCGGCAAGCTGATCGAGGACGTGCTGTCCGGCAAGAGCTGGCTGCCCGAGATGATCGAGAAGCGGGCCAAGCCGAAGCGCGGCGCCAAGGCCTTCCGCATTCCGCCGCGCGCCGAGATCCGCAACACGCTGTCGAACCGTTTTTCCGTGATCGAAATCGAGGGGCTGGACCGGCCCGGCCTGCTCTCAGAGGTCACCGGCGCGCTGTCGGACCTTTCGCTCGATATCGCCTCGGCCCACATTACCACTTTCGGCGAAAAGGTCATCGACACCTTCTATGTCACCGACCTTACCGGCCAGAAGATCGACAGCCCGACGCGCACGGCCACGATCCACAAGCGGCTGATCGACACACTCGAAGGCAACGCGCCCGAACGCAACGGCAAGGCCAAGGCGGCGGCCGCCGAGTGATCATCACCATCCATTTGACGCAATTCCGCAGGCAGTCATCCTCCGCATGAGCCTTGTCAAAAAATTCGCCACCGTCGCCTCCGGCACGCTGATGAGCCGCGCGCTGGGTTTCGGCCGCGAGATGCTGATGGCGGCGGCCCTCGGCACCGGACCGGTCGCCGACGCCTTCAACGCCGCCTTCCAGTTTCCCAACACCTTCCGCCGGCTGTTCGCCGAAGGCGCCTTCAACGCCGCCTTCGTGCCGCTGTTCGCCAAGGAGATCGAAACGCACGGCACCGACGGCGCAAAGCGCTTCTCGGAGGAAGTGTTCGGCGTGCTGTTCTCGGCGCTTCTGACGCTCACCATCGCCATGGAACTGGCGATGCCGCTGATCGTCCGCTACCTGGTGGCGCCGGGCTTTGCCGACATTCCGGGCAAGTTCGAGACGACCGTCCGGCTGGCGACGATCATGTTTCCCTATCTGATCTGCATGTCGCTCGGCGCCATGATGGCCGGCATGCTGAACTCGCTGCGCCGCTATTTCGCCGCGGCCATCGCCCCCGCTTTCCTCAACATCATCCTGATCAGCGTGCTCGCCTATGCCTGGTATCATGGGCTCGACGCGCATGATGTCGGCTTCGGCCTATCCTGGGGCGTGCTGGCGGCGGGCATCGTGCAGCTCGCCATCGTCTGGGTAGCGGTGCGCCATGCCGGCATCTCGATCGGCTTCCGCCGACCCAAGATGACGCCGAACGTCAAGCGGCTCCTGATCCTGGCGCTGCCGGCCGCTATTACCGGCGGCATCACCCAAATCAACCAGCTGATCGGCACGGCGATTGCCTCCGGGCAGAACAGCGCCGTGTCATCGCTCGCCTATGCCGATCGCATCTACCAGCTGCCGCTCGGCGTCGTCGGCGTTGCGGTAGCGATCGTGCTGCTGCCGGAGCTGTCGCGGGCTTTGAAATCGGGCAATCTGATCGAGGCGGCCAATCTGCAGAACCGCTCGGTCGAGTTCACGCTGTTCATGACCTTGCCGGCGGCCGCGGCGCTTTGGGTGATGTCGGAGCCGATCGTGCGGCTGGTCTATGAGCGCGGCGCCTTCGCCGCCAACCATTCGACGCCGATCGTCGCCTCGATCCTGGCGATCTTCGGCCTCGGCCTGCCGGCCTTCGTGCTGATCAAGGCCTTCACGCCCGGCTATTTCGCGCGCGAGGACACGCGCACGCCGATGATCTTCGCCGCCATCTCCGTCGGCGTGAACGTCGCCACCGCGCTGAGCTTGTTTCCTTCGATGGGCGCGCCGGGCATCGCTGTCGCCTCGGCCGTCGCCGGCTGGGTCAACGCGGCTTTGCTGCTTGGCATGTTGATAAAGCGCGGCCACTGGGGTCGTGACATACCGCTCTTGAAGCGCATTCCCCGGCTGGTGCTGTCGGCTGTTGTGATGGCGGTCGCGCTCTATTTCGCCGAGCACTATTTCGCCGCGCGGCTCGGGCCCGGCTCGCCGCTGGTGGTGAAGGCGACGACCCTGTTCGCGCTCGTCGGCGGAGGGGCTGCGCTCTACTTCATCACCGCTTTCGGCACCGGCGGGGCCGATTTCGGCATGATCCGTCGGAATGTGAAGCGCGGCTCGGCGAAATCTGCGCCGCGGAAATCGAACACCGGCTTGGACGAATAACTCGAGCTGGCTTTCAGCAACACCGGTCTTGATCCCGCATTCGCCTTCGTCCATAAGCCCGCCGTCGCAAGACTTTCGCCGCGCGCGGTTTCCAGCCGCATGATTGGCTCCAAAAAGTCTGCAACTTTTTGGAATCATGCGTATACGGCCCTCCACAAGCCATGAGGAAATCATGTCCGCCTTCAAGCCCCTCGTCTTCTCGGGCGTCCAGCCGACCGGCAATTTGCATCTCGGCAACTATCTCGGCGCCATCAAGAAATTCGTCGCCCTCCAGGAACAGTCCGACTGCATCTATTGCGTCGTCGACCTGCATTCGCTGACGGCGCAGCTCGTGCACCAGGACCTTGGCGACCAGACGCGCTCGATCACCGCGGCCTTCCTGGCATCGGGCATCGACCCCAAGAAGCACATCGTCTTCAACCAGTCGCGAGTCATCCAGCACGCCGAGTTGGCCTGGATCTTCAACTGCGTGGCGCGCATCGGGTGGATGTACCGGATGACGCAGTTCAAGGACAAAGCCGGCAAGGATCGCGAGAACGCCTCGCTCGGCCTGCTCGCCTATCCAAGCCTGATGGCGGCCGACATCCTGCTCTACCGCGCCACCCACGTGCCGGTGGGCGAGGACCAGAAGCAGCATCTGGAATTGACCCGCGACATCGCGCAAAAATTCAACAACGACTTCTCGGAGAAGATCGCGGCGCTTGGCGTCGGCGTCGAGATGCAGGTCGGCGAAGAGACGGTCAATGGCTACTTCCCGATCACCGAACCGGTGATCGGCGGTCCTGCGGCGCGCATCATGAGCCTGCGCGACGGCTCGAAGAAGATGTCGAAGTCGGACCCGTCGGACCTGTCGCGCATCAACCTCACCGACGATGCCGACACAATCTCGAAGAAGATCCGCAAGGCCAAGACCGATCCGGAGGCCTTGCCGAGTGAAGTCGGCGGGCTGGAAAGCCGGCCGGAAGCCGAAAACCTGGTCGGCATCTATGCCGGCCTCGCCGAAATTTCCAAAGCCGACGTGCTGAAGGAATATGGCGGCCAGCAGTTTTCCGTGTTCAAGCCGGCGCTGGCCGACCTTGCAGTCGAAAAGCTCGCGCCGATCGCCTCGGAGATGCGCCGCATCGAGGGCGACCGCGCCTATGTCGACGCCGTGCTCAAGGACGGCGGCGAGCGCGCCCGCGCGATCGCCGAAGGCACGATGAAGACGGTGCGCGACATCATCGGCCTGTTGCAGGACTGATCGGTCCTCGCTGGTTGACTGGGATCGCCATACCGGCCGGCGGCTTGCCGCCGGTCCCTGGCGGTGGCAGATTGCGGCCGAATTGATACCTAGCGGACAGACATGGTTTCCAAACGCCTCAGCCGTGAAGCCGGACATCGCCGCAAATTCCTGGCGATCATCGACGATACGCCGGAATGCGAGCGCGCGGTCGCCTACGCATCGACGCGCGCACAGAGCACCAGCGGCGTGCTGGTCCTGCTCTATGTGATCGAGCCGGACGATTTCCAGCATTGGCTGGGGGTTGAGAAGATCATGCGCGAGGAAGCCAACGCGACCGCGCGCGCGGCGCTCGACACCTATGCCAGCAAGGTGCGCCAGAAGGTCGGCATCGAGCCGGAACTGGTGGTGCGCGAAGGCAAGCCGACCGAGGAAATCCACAAGCTCATCGAGGAAGACCAGGATATCGCCATCCTGGTGCTGGCGGCCGGCGCCGGCAAGGAAGGTCCGGGGCCACTGGTGAGTGCGGTGGCCGGCCGGGGCGCCGCCTTCCCCATCCCGGTTACCGTGGTGCCGCAGAACCTCTCCGACGAGGAAATCGAGAGCCTGGCCTGAATTGGGAAGGCCCCTCCTGCCCGATTGGAACGTCGCCGATCCGCAGATACACATCGATGTTATCAACCAGCCCATAGCCCTTGGCCCGTGTCGGCGGCGCGCCATTTGGAATGGTCACGGAAACGCCATTCCAAAGGAGCGCCGGTGGACGAATCAACCCGGAAAGCAGGGCGTAGCGGCACGTCAAAGCCGCGAAACGCTGGGACTGGATCACCGGTGCAGCCGCGCTCGCAGGCAGCGCGATCACAGCAAAAAGCCCGGCAGACGCCTGATGCGCAGCAGGAGCGCAGGCACCGCGTGCTCGCCAAGGGGCACCCGGCCATGGTGGACAGCATCGCCGGCGCGATTACGGTCAAGAATCTCGATCTCTACTATATCCTCGCTCCCGACGCCCAGATACCGGTGAAAGGCGAGCACGGCTTCGGGCTCTATTTCCACGACTGCCGTTTCCTCGGCGGCTATGAGATGACGCTGGGCGGTTTGCCGCCGATCGTGTTGGCCTCGACCGCGCAAAGAGGTTACGCCGCGCTTTTCGAACTGGCCAATCCCGACCTGCATTGCGATGGGGGGCGACTGATCCCCAAGGACGAGCTCGGCATCCGCTGGGAGCGCATTCTCGATGCGGAGCAAACATGTGTGCGAGAGGTTCTGACCATCCAGAATTTCGGCAACGAGCCGCATGGCTTTCCGCTGGCCCTGCACTTCGGCGCCGGCTTCGAGGACATTTTCAATGTGCGCGGACTGGTGCCGAAGAACCTCGGCAGGTGCGAGCGGCCTGCCTGGCGCGACGGCAGCCTCCACTTTGTCTATCACGGCGCCGACCACGTTCGCAGAACGGCAACAATCGGTTTCTTGCCGGCACCCGATGCCATGCACAGAACCGCGGCCGAGTTCCAGTTCGATGTTTCGCCAGGAGAAAGGCGCACCATCGCCATCACCATAGAATTGAGGGAACTGTCGGAAGAGCCGGAGGCCGAGCAAATGAGCCAGCACCCGGCGTTTGCTCTCGAGGGCTTTGCCGGGACGGTTGAGGCGGATACTGAAAAATGGCTGGAGCAACACACGAAGTTCGACAGCGACAGCCTGCTGCTCAACAGCATCATGGACCGTTCGCTGCGCGATCTCGCGGTGCTCAGGTCGGATCTTGGCAACAGGGAGTATTTCGCAGCCGGCGTGCCGTGGTACGTCGCGCTGTTTGGACGCGACAGCCTGATCGTCGCGCTCGAGATGCTCGCCTTCCAGCCGGAGATCGCCGCCCAGACGCTGCGCCTTCTAGCCGGCTATCAGGGACGTCGAACGGATCGATGGCGAGAGGAGCAGCCCGGCAAGATACTGCATGAGCTGCGCGTCGGCGAGCTCGCTCGCGCGGGCAATGTCCCACATGCCAGATTCTACTGCACGGTCGACGCGACCCCGCTCTTCCTGCTGCTTCTCGGCCGCTATGCCGCGTGGACAGGCGACGTGGGGCTCTTCCGCGAACTGCGGGAGCCGGTGGAAAAGGCCTTGGGCTGGATCGCCAAGGCCGGAGACGGGCATGGCGAAGGCTATGTCAAATACCGGACCATCTCGGAAAGCGGTCTCGTCAACCAGGGGTGGAAGGATTCGGCCGACGCGATCGTCAGGACCGACGGCAGCATCGCCAGGCCGCCGATCGCGCTGGTCGAGGTGCAGGGCTATGTGTTTGCGGCCAAGCATGCCATCGCCGATCTCTACGAACGCATTGGCGAGCGCAACAGCGCCAGGCAGGTTCGCGGCGAGGCCGAAAAGCTTCGGACACGGTTCAACCGCGACTTCTGGTGCGAGGACCTGGACACTTTCGCGCTGGCGCTCGAGGCGCGCGGCCGCCCGGTCGCGGTCGTTTCCTCCAACCCGGGCCATGCGCTGTGGACCGGTATCGCGGATCGGGGCAAGGGCCGCCGAACCGTGCGGCGGCTGATGCAGGACGACATGTTCAACGGCTGGGGCGTGCGCACGCTCTCGAGCGCGGAGCGGCGCTACAATCCCGTCGGATATCATCTCGGCACCGTCTGGCCGCATGACAATGCGCTGCTGGCGGCCGGCTGCCGGCGGTATGGCGAGGACGGCGCGGCGCTGAGGACCTTCACCGCCATTGTCGAAGCGGCGATGCACTTCCGCCATCACCGGCTGCCGGAGGCGATGGCGGGCTTTCAGCGCAACGATTTCCAGGTGCCGGTGCACTATCCCGTGGCCTGCCACCCGCAGGCATGGGCAGCGGGCGCGGTGCCGTTCCTGGTGACCACCTGCCTCGGCCTGGAGCCCGACGCCTTCGCAAACAGGCTGCGGATCGTGCGGCCGCGACTGCCCGATTTCGTCAGCCGCATCGAGCTTCGCGGGCTGCGGGTCGGCGAGGCAAGCGCCGACCTCGAATTCATGCGCACGGCGGACGGCGCCGAGGTGAACATCCAGAAGACGAGTGGACAACTCAGCGTGGAAGTCGGAGGATAGGCTTGCCGTGGCGAAGCGCTCCGCCGGGGCAAAAACATTCCGCCAGCCAGCCGTTCGGGCGACGCGTTTCGCTTGAATGTCCAGCCGATAGAGCCTATTTAGAACTATTCCAAACTATCGGCCCGGAAGGGCCTGGAGATATCCATGTTCATCCAGACCGAATCGACGCCGAACCCGGCGACGCTGAAATTCCTGCCCGGCAAGGAAGTGCTGCGCGACGGCACCGCCGACTTCCGCGACGCCGAAGGCGCCGCGCAGGCTTCGCCGCTGGCCGGCCGGCTGTTCGAGATCCCCGGCGTCACCGGCGTCTTCTTCGGCTACGACTTCATCACCGTGACCAAGGACGGTCCCGACTGGCAGCACCTGAAGCCGGCGATCCTCGGCGCCATCATGGAGCATTTCATGTCCGGCGCGCCGGTCATGGCTTCGGCGGCCCCGGCCAACGATGCCGGCCAGGCCGGCGAGTTCTACGACAAGGCGGATGAGGAGCTGGTGCTGACCATCAAGGAGCTGCTCGACACCCGGGTGCGCCCGGCGGTCGCGCAGGATGGTGGCGACATCACCTTCCGCGGCTTCGAGAACGGCACCGTGTTCCTGCACATGAAGGGTGCCTGTGCCGGTTGCCCGTCATCGACGGCGACGCTGAAGCACGGCATTCAGAACCTGCTTCGGCATTTTGTTCCGGAAGTGCAGCAGGTCGAGCAGGTCGCCTGATAATTCTGCTCCGCCGGCCGCCTGTTGCGGTTTCTGAGCTTCTCGGCGGAGTGAATTTTCTCCAACCGCAAAAACAAAAAACCGGGCCCCAACAGCCCGGTTTTCTGTCTTTGGACGTCTTGTTGTTGCCTAGACGGTCCGCGCACGCAAGCTTTTGTCCGCGGCCATCGTGATCACATCACGATGACCTTGGCGCCGACCGAAGTGCGGTCGTAGAGATCGATAATGTCCTGGTTCATCAGGCGGATGCAGCCCGACGACATCGCCTTGCCGATGGAGAACCACTCCGGGCTGCCATGCAGGCGGTAGCCCATGTCGCCGCCCTTGTTGAACAGATACATGGCGCGCGCGCCGAGCGGGTTCTTCAGGCCCGGCTCCATGCCGCCCGCGAATTTGGCGAGTTCGGGCTGGCGCTTGATCATCGGCGCCGGCGGCGTCCAGGTCGGCCATTCGCGCTTCAGCGCGATATGGGCGGTGCCGTGCCACTCGAAGCCCTCGCGGCCGACCCCGATGCCGTAGCGCATGGCCATGCCGTCACCCTCGACGAAGTAGAGGAACTTGTTCTGGGTGTCGACGATGATGGTGCCGGGCTTCTCGGGAGTGTCGTAGCGCACTTCCTGCCGGCGGAAGCGGGCCGGAACCTTCTCGATCGGGATGCGCGGCAGCTGATAGCCGGCATCGGTCATCGCGCCATAGTTGTTGGTGAAGATTTGCCCGCCAATGGTGCTGCACCCGCTGATCGCGGTCGACAGCGCAAGGGCGGCGACGATTGCAAACGACTTCAAGCGCATGAATAGGTCCGACGCCCCGCCTTTTATCAGCGGCACGAGTCGGCCGCTTTCTCACCATCATTCATGCTGGCATTTCTTTTGCTTGCCAAGCGTGCACTGCCTATATGCATGACCTTCCCTGCTGGTAAGTGCCGAACTGCGGCATTTCGGCAACAGGGGTCCCAGGATTGTGAAGTAAAATCAACGGGGCAGCCGGAAAGGCTGCCGGAGACAGGAGAGCGCCATGAATGTCGGTGATGCCGCCGAGCGTTCCGGCCTGCCGGCCAAGACCATCCGCTACTATGAGGAGATCGGCCTGATCCTGCCGGCGCGGGCCGAAAACGGCTACCGCGACTACTCGCGCGACGACGTGCACCGGCTGGCCTTCTTGCGCCGCGCCCGCAACCTCGGCTTTTCAATCGATGATTGCAGGCAGCTGATGGCGCTTTATCAGGACCGCGACCGCGCCAGCCATGACGTGCGCGAAATCGCCAGCGCCCATGTCAGGGCGATCGAGGAAAAGGTGCGCGAACTGCAGTCGATGCGCGCGACGCTACAGAAGCTGATCCACGCCTGCCACGGCGACGACCGGCCGGACTGCCCGATTTTGGATGACATGGCGGGGGCGGCGTGAAGTCGCCGACCGGAGCTAGACAAGTATCCGATCTCTATCTTAGCTCTTGAGCCAGAAACAAATCCTCGGCAGGAGTGCTCCACCCGTGAAGGGATACTGGCTCATCGTCGGCACCGAGATTTCGGATCAGGAAGCGCAAGCCGAATACGCCAGGCTTTGGAAGCCCATCGGCGAGAAGTATCAGGCACGCAGCAATCCTTCGAAAGTGCCGCCCCTGCTGGTGGAGGCGCGCGATGCCGGTCGGGTGATCGTCGTCCAATTCCCGTCATTGGAAGCTGCCAAGGCCTGCTATGACGACCCGGCTTACGAGGAAGCGAAGCGGTTTGCGCTGCAGGCGTCGAACCGCGTGCTGCTCATCTTCGAAGGGGATCTGGGGGAGGCTGGATGAGGCGCTCTACAATGAAGCGTCAATCATCGGCATTACTTGGGCGATCACCGATTGGCCTGTAACGCTGATTGCGTTCGGCTTAGGATTTTTTTGGGGTTCATACTGCGGATGCAGCAGGGTAGCAACACTCTCAAGTGTTGCGGTGGTCTGTGAAATATATAACCGCCCGCGCCTTTCGCCCTCGTTTAGGTGGGCGACGGAGTTGCCCGGGTCCGTATTATCTGGGCCGAAATAGCGCCATTTGATTTCGCCTGTGACGCCATATTGGTCTTTATCCTGCGCACTTCGTCTGCAATGCCATGCCATTGGGCCTCATGCATGATAAGACCGGCTGTGACAAAATAGGGCCTATTGCCCACGCGGCAGGGTTTGGGCGGGCTACCACTCTCGTCAATAAAGCAAAGGTGCATTCTGCAATGTCAGGCAAACCCGCTGAAAAGAGGTTGAGAAGTTCCGCGAACTGGCGCGGGAGATTGAAACCGTCGATTCCGAAGAGCCGTTGAACGCGGCGATTAAGAAAGTGGCAAAGTCCCCGCCGCCGCCTAAGCACGACGAGAAAGCGGGAAAGAAGCCTCGCTAGCCCCTTGGTCGTCATCATAAGACTTCCACCAAGTGCCGCGCAGGATGCTGGCGATATCCCGATCCTGTGTGGGGTGACGCATCCGGTGAGGATCGAGCAACGGTTCGGTTTCTATGAGCCGCCGTCGTGAGCGTTCGATATACTCTCTCGATCTGGCGATTAGAATGCTGTCCTGATTGGAATAAAGCGCGCGATGGGGATTGTTGGGAGACATAGCGTGGCTCCGGTCTTATGCAGACGGGAGCGCTAGATCGCTGTCTCTCAGCCGCCGATGTCCGTTGGGTCGTTACCGGCGATAGTGGTCAACATACCGGAACCCAATTCGGTTCCCGAATTAATTGTGCGTCTGGGTCTGTCAAATATACAATCGCCCTAATATCGGGTTCAAACCGTGAACAAAATCTGGCATGGTGCTTGCCATGCCTATCGTTTCCGCGATTCCCCTCAACCCGCTGATCGACGGCCGCCAGTCGGAGCGCGCCATGCTGGTGCGGCGCGGCGTGCAGCGCCTGCTCACCCAAATGGGCGCGCATGTGCTGCCAGAGCTATCCCTGGCCACCGGCCGGCGGGCCGATCTTGTCGCGCTGACCCGGCAGGGCGACATCTGGATCATCGAGATCAAATCCTCGATCGAGGATTTTCGCGTCGATCGCAAATGGCCGGACTACCGGCTGCATGCCGACCGCTTCTTCTTCGCCACCCATCCCGGCGTGCCCGCGGAAATCTTTCCGGAAGAATGCGGCTTCATCCTCTCCGACGGCTATGGCGCGGAGATCTTGCGCGAGGCGCCGGAGCACCGCATGGCCGCCGCGACGCGCAAGGCGCTGATGCTCAGGATCGCGCGTGCGGGCGCGGCGCGGCTGCTGGCGGCGGAGCTTGCCGGTGTTTCGGTGCCGGTGCTGGACGGCGAAAGCGAGTAGGACGCTATCTCGTCGTCGCTGGCCGCGGGCCGCGCAGCACCGGGCTGCACTGCGCCGGGACCAAAGCGCAGCCCCTACTCGACATTGACGTCCACGACAATTTTGTACGCGTTCCCATCAAAAGTATGAACCGAGAAGGTCATCTGATCCTGCCCCTTGAACCCGGCAGCCGATTTGTAGACGCCTTTTATTCCGTCGACCTTTCGAGAATTGCATTTAAATCTCTGGTTGGTTTTCGCAAAAGATGTGTAAACCTTCCCTTCAACCAACCTAACTTCCCCATGACTCGGCCCGGAGATAATTTTTACATCGTCCTTGCCGGCAGAAGAGCAGTCCACGTTCAGGCTCGCTCCCTTAAAGACGAGAATCTCTTGGCCCGTCAGTGCCGTTTTTTCATAGCTCGACAGATGTGTGAACGCAGCCGCCGGAGAGAGCCCAAGGCCCAAAACCGCGACCGTTGCTATGACACTTGTTGTGCGGCATACCATTTTTGCTGGCCCCTTAACCGAGTGAATTGCCCCATCGCTGTCTGACGGCACGCTGAAGCACGCTAGCACTCCAGCGATAGCTTCAACTCATCAAATTCAAGTCATCGGAAAGTAGTGGTGCGCCTTACAACGCTTCCATTGATCGGCAAGACCGCGTTCCCCGCTGCCCTACTCCACTTCTTCTTCGGCGCCACCCCGCGCCGGCGCCATCAGCAGCACCGCCGCGCCGACCAGCGCGGCGATCAGCGAGCCGGCGAGGATGCCGACCTTCACCGCGTCCTGAAGGGCCGCGTCATTGGCGAAGGCGAGCAGGCCGATGAACAGGCTCATGGTGAAGCCGATGCCGCACAGAAGCGAAATGCCGATCATATGCAGCCAGCCGGCATTGGCCGGCAGGTCGGCGAGGCCCAGCCGGATGGCGAGAGCCGAGGCGCCGAAGACGCCGACCAGCTTGCCGACGACGAGGCCGGCGGCGACGCCGAGCGTCAGAGGCTCGGCCAGCGCGGCAACGCTCAGACCGCCGAGCGAGACGCCGGCATTGGCGAAGCCGAAGATCGGGATGACGATGAAAGGCACGAGCTTGTGCAGGCCGTGCTCCAGCCGGTGCAGCGGCGAGTGTTCGACGTCGTGACCGATGCCGGGCGAACGCTCGAGCGGAATGGTGAGCGCCAGCGCCACGCCGGCAAGCGTCGCATGCACGCCCGATTTCAGCACCAGCACCCAAAGCAGCGCGCCCAGCACGAGATAGGGCAACAGGTTCATCACCCGCATGCGGTTGAGCACGATCAATACGGCGATGACCGCGAAGGCGGCGCCGAGATAGGCGAGCGACAGGCCGCTGGTGTAGAACAGCGCGATGATGATGACGGCGCCGAGATCGTCGATGATGGCCAAAGCGGTAAGAAACACTTTAAGCGAGGCCGGCACGCGGCTGCCGAGCAGCGACAGCACGCCGAGCGCGAAGGCGATGTCGGTGGCGGTGGGGATCGCCCAGCCGGAAAGCGCCGCCTGGTTGTCGCGGTTGATCAAGACATAGACCAGCGCCGGAAACACCATGCCGCCGGCCGCGGCGATGCCCGGCAGCACGCGGCGCGGCCAGGTTGAGAGCTGGCCGTCCAGCATCTCGCGCTTGATCTCCAGCCCGACCAGCAGGAAGAACACCGCCATAAGGCCGTCATTCACCCAGTGCGAGACGCTGAGCGGACCGAGATAGGCGTGGAGGGCGGCGAAATAGGTTTCGGCGAGCGGCGAGTTTGCGACGATGAGCGCAAGGGCGGCGGCCGCCATCAGGATGATGCCGCCGGCCGCCTCGCCGTCGAGGAATTCGCGAAGCATCGATTTCGGCCGCTCGTCGCGCATGCCCCCTCCGTCACATGGCCCGCCGGCCGGTGTCCTTCGCGATGATGCTCAAACGCGCACGACGGGGCAAGCAATGGACCGGTCGGCCACCGTCGCCCTCCTTGCAAGCGCCGGCGCCGCCCCTCACCTGTCTGCCGGCATCCTCTCCCCGTATGACGGGGAGAGGGGCGCTCTCATCGCGGTTTTCGCCAATCGCCAGCGTTGCTAGGCGGCAGCCAGCGCTGCCTTCGACACTCGCCATCGGCAGCACCGTACGCGCGTTTAAGCAGGTTACCGCGGCGCCCGCTTTGCCAGAATCCGCTGCAGGGTGCGCCGGTGCATGTTGAGCCGGCGCGCGGTCTCGGAGACGTTGCGGTCGCACATTTCATAGACGCGCTGGATATGTTCCCAGCGCACGCGGTCGGCCGACATTGGGTTTTCCGGGGGTGCTGCCCGCTCGCCCGCGGTGCGGGTCAGCGCGGCGAAGACGTCGTCGGCATCGGCGGGCTTCGACAGGTAGTCGACAGCGCCGAGCTTCACCGCCGTCACCGCGGTGGCGATGTTGCCGTAGCCGGTCAGGATGATGGTGCGGGAATCGTCGCGCTTCTCGCGGATGGCGGCGACCACGTCGAGGCCGTTGCCGTCGCCGAGCCGCATGTCGACCACCGCATAGGCCGGCGGGCGGGCGCGCGCCTTGGCGACGGCCTCTTCCACGCTTTCCGCCGTCTCGACCGCGAAGCCCCTGGTTTCCATGGCGCGGGCAAGCCGGGTGAGAAATGGCTTGTCGTCGTCGACGATCAGCAGCGAGGTGTCCTCGCCTTCTACCATTGCGCCGGTGGGTTCTTCTGCGCTCATTTGCGTCAGCATCCTACTGCCTTACTTTTACGCAGATACAATTCTGCAACAGCAATGTCCAATTTTTACACCCGGCAACAAAGCTGCCATGCGCCAAATGCATAGGCTCACGCATTGTCGAATGCGGTGCCCGGGGCATGCTCGGGATTGAGGAAGACGCCGCGAGGCCAGGTGATCTGCACCACCGCCCCCTCGCCGAGCCCGCTCGAATTGCGAAAATCGATCGTCGCGCCCGAGCGCTCCAGCAACGTCTTGGCGATGAAAAGCCCGAGCCCGAGGCCGCCGCCGGCCTCCGTCCCCTGGCGCGTCGACATATAGGGCTCGCCGATGCGGTCGATGATTTCCGGCGGGAAGCCCGGCCCGTCGTCAATGATCGAGAAGGAGACCTCCTCACCGTCCCAGTTCCAGCTGACGGTGACCGTGTTCTTGGCGAAGTCGACGGCGTTCTCGACCAGATTGCCGAGCCCGTAGATGACGCCGGGGCTGCGCTGCCCGACCGGCTCCGGGCCGATGCGCTCGCCGGGGCGCAGCCGGATCGAGATGCCGAAGTCGCGGTGCGGCGCCGTCACTTCCTCGACCAGCGAGGTCAGCGGCAGGCGCGAAAGATGCGCCTCGCCTTCCGAGGACAGGCTGGTCAGCCGCTTCAAAATCTCGCGGCAACGCTCGCTTTGCGAGCGCAGCAGCTTCACGTCCTCGCTGAATTTCGGATCTTCTCCCAGCGCCTTTTCCATTTCCTTGGCGACGACGGTGATGGTGGCCAAAGGCGTGCCGAGCTCATGCGCGGCGGCCGCCGCGAGGCCGTCGAGCGCCGAAAGATGCTGCTCGCGCTGCAGCACCAGCTCGGTGGCGGCGAGCGCGTTGGCGAGCAGGCGTGCCTCGGCCGCGACGCGGAAGGCGTAAATCGCGGTGAAGGCGATCGAGGCGAACACCGCCATCCACATGCCGGCGACATAGATGAAGGGCATCGACAGCGGCGCGCCTTCGTACCAGGGCAGCGGCAGATGGAAGAACACAAGCAGCGTGGCCGCCGCGATAACCAGCGCGCCGAGCACCGCGGTGAGGCGCAGCGGCAGCGACGCGGCGGAAATGACGACGGGCACCGAGAGCAGGACCGAGAACGGATTGGTCAGGCCGCCAGTCATATAGAGCAGGCCGGCGAGCTGCAGGCTGTCGATGGTAAGGATGACGAAGGCCGAGAGCGGGGTCAGCCGATGCGCCGCGGGATAGCGGAAGGTGAGCCAGAGGTTCATCCAGGCCGAGCAGGCAATCAGCGCGAAGCACAGCGAGACCGGAAGCGGGAATTTCAGCCCGTAGGCGACGACAAGCACCGCCATGCTCTGGCCGACGATGGCCAGCCAGCGCAGGCGGATCAGCGTGTTGAGCCGCAGCCGCTGGCTCTGCTGGGAATCGGGCGCGCGCAGAATATTGATCATCGACTTACGATTATAGCCGCAGGAGGGTGAGCGCTAGTAGCGCTGTGACGGCGACTTGACCGGTCAGCGGCCGTTGTTTCGGTTCACCATCATGAGGGCTTGATGATTGGCCGAGGCCCCTCGCGATTTCGTCATCCACGGGCGGAGCGACGCGAAGCGGATCGCAGGCGCTAGGATGACGAAGTGATGGGCGTTTGCGCCAATCGCCAACGCGCGTTGCCCACTAACGCGAATGGCCCGCCGAAAGCGGCACGAACCTATGTCCCGCGCGGCTTGGCGCGGCTGGTGGCGGCCGCCAGCAGCGGGTTTTCCGGCCAGACATGCTTGGGATAGCGGCCGCGCATATCGGTGCGCACATCCGCCCACGAGCCGCGCCAGAAGCCGGGCAGATCGCGCGTCGTCTGGATCGGGCGGTGCGCCGGCGACAAGAGCTCCAGAGTCAGCGGCACCCTACCGCCAGCGATCGAAGGATGGCGATCGAGACCGAACAGCTCCTGCACGCGGATCGCCAGCACCGGCCATTCGCCGTCATAGCGGATCGGCACATGGCTGCCCGAGGGCGCGTCGAAATGGGTCGGCGCCAGCGCGTCGACCTCGCGCTGCAGGTCGTGCGGGACCAGCGACATCAGCCCCGCCGCAAGCGCCGTCGGCCTGATCGCCGCGAAGGAGGCCTCGCCGGCAAGGAAAGGCAGCAACCAGTCGTCGAGACGGTCGAGAAGCGCCTGGTCCGAGACGTCGGGCCAGGGAGAACCGAGGCCGCGATAGAGCCAGCCGAGCCGCTGGCGCAGCGTTTCCGCCTCCTTGCCCCAGTCGAGCAGCGACAGGCGGTGCTCGCGCAGGGCGTCCAGCATGGCCCGATCGGCCTCGGCACCGGAAGGTGCGGGCAGCATGCGCTCGGAAAGGGTGATGGCGCCAAGGCGAGCGGTCTCGCGCACGCGCACGACGCGGCGCTCGCGGTCGAAACTCGTCTCGCGCTTCGTCTCGATGCGGTCGGCAAGCGCGGTGCGGATAAGGGCCTCGTCGACGGGCGCGGCGGCGGTGATACGGGCATTCTGCGCCTTGCCCTGCAGATCGGCGACGACCAGCCAGCTCTCGCCGGCAAGCGGATCGGCAGCATCGACCATCGCGCCGGAACCGTTGGCGAGCACGAAGCGGCCGCGCTCGCCGCGGGCTCTGGCGACACGATCCGGCCAGGCATGGATCAGCAAGGCGCCGGGCGCGGCTGGCGAGTCTGCCCTTGCCCCGCCTGCCTGCTTGGCCAGGCGTGCGGCAAGTTGCCGGGCGGCACCGGCGCGCGGCGATTTTTCGGCGCGGAAGCGGATCAGCCGCCGTTCCAAATCTGCGCTGTCGCCGCCAAGCCCGCGCTCCGTCAAAAGCACGGCAAGCATCGCCGCTTCCTGCGCCTGCCCGATCTCAGCCGCTTCGGCCACCATGTGCGCGAGCCGCACGGGCAGAGCGAGCTTGCGCATCGCCGCGCCCGCCTCCGTCAAGCGGCCGGCGTCATCGATTGCATGCAGCGCTTTGAGCAACACCCTCGCTTCGTTGAGCGCCGGCGCCGGCGGCGGGTCGAGGAAGGAAAGGCTCGACGGATCGGCGACGCCGAAAGCGGCGCAGTCGAGCAACATGCCGGAAAGGTCAGCCTCGAGGATTTCCGGCGGTGTGAAGGCGGGCAGCGCCGCCGTCTGCTCGGCACGCCACAATCGGATGGCGACGCCCGGCTGCGTTCGTCCGGCGCGGCCGGCCCGCTGATCGGCGGAAGCCTTGCTGACGCGCACCGTTTCCAGCCGGGTCAGGCCGCTTGCCGGCTCGTAGCGCGGCAGGCGCGACAGGCCGCAATCGATGACGACGCGCACGCCGTCGATGGTGATCGAGGTCTCGGCGATCGAGGTCGCCAGCACCACTTTGCGGCGGCCAGCCGGCGCCGGCTTGATCGCGGCATCCTGCGCCCTGTTGTCCAACTGGCCATAGAGCGGAACGATGTCTGTATCACCGAGGCGGTCTTTTAGCCGCTCGGCGGTGCGCTCGATCTCGCGCTGTCCGGGCAGGAAAGCGAGCACGCTGCCCTGCTCGGCGGCCAGAGCCGAGCGAACCGCCCTGGCCATCGCGTCCTCGACCGCCATGCCGGCCGGCCGCTCGTCATAGCGGATGTCGACCGGGAAGGCGCGGCCCTCGCTTTCGACCACCGGCGCCCCGGCCAGTAGTTTTGCGACGCGCGCGCCGTCGAGCGTCGCCGACATCACCAGCAGGCGCAGATCCGGCCGCAGCGCGCCCTGAACATCGAGCGCCAGCGCGAGGCCGAAATCGCCGTCGAGCGAACGCTCGTGGAATTCATCGAAGATTACCGCCGCAACGCCGGGCAGTTCGGGATCGTCGAGGATCATGCGCGACAGCACGCCTTCGGTGACGACGAGGATCTTTGTCCGCGCTGAAGTGCGGTTCTCCATGCGCATCGCGTAGCCGACTGTACCACCCGGCTCCTCGCCGACAAGCTCGGCCATGCGACGGGCGGCGGCGCGGGCTGCCAGCCTGCGCGGCTCCAGCAGCACGATCCTGCCTTCGCCGAGCCAGGGCGCGTCGAGCAGCGCCAGCGGCACCAGCGTCGTCTTGCCGGCACCGGGCGGCGCCACCAGCACGGCGCTGTTGCGCCCGGCGAGCGCCTCGCCGAGCACCGGCAGCACGGCGGATACCGGGAGTTCCGGCAAAATTCCTCTGTTCATGGCGTCCGCATATCAGCGGCCACGGTGAGCGCGCAACCTGTCCCGGAATTGCCTAAAGCCTGGTGCGCGTGAACGGGTTCCAGCGCACGGTGCCCAGCCGTACCTCCTCGCGAACCATGGTCAGCAGGCCCGAGGCGCCGAGCACCGCAAGGCCGGCCAGCGTCAGCAGGTCGGGATCTTCCCGGAAGAACAACGAGCCCAGCACCACCGCCCAGACGATCTGTGAATAATGCGTCGGCGCGATCCGGTTGGCGGGCGCGTATTTGGCCGCGAGAAGCTGCAACAGCTGACCGCCGGCGGTGAAGGCGCCGGCCATGACCAGCCAGATCAGCTGATTGCCATCCGGCAAGGTGAACGACGTTGCCGCCACACCGAGGCCATTGAAGAGCAGGCCATAGCCGACAAGCACGCCGAGCATCGTCGTGCGCTTCTCCTGCTGCGCCAGCGACCGCATCAGGATGACGCTGGTGGCGGCAAGAAAGGCGATGGCAAAGGCCGCGAGGTGGCCGAGATGAAGTTCGCGGAAACCCGGCCTGACAACCAGCATGACGCCGGCAAAGCCGGCGACCACGGCGAGCCATCGCCACGGCCCAACCTTCTCCTTCAGGATGAGAGTGGAGAGGATGGTGACGAACAACGGCGCCAGGAAAATCAACGCGTAGACTTCCGCCAGCGGAATGGTGGTGAAGGCATAGACGCTGAGCACGCCCGATGCGATGCCTGCCCAGGCGCGGGCCTGCACGGCCCAGGGCCGGCTGGTGCGCCAGAAGTCGCGCCAGCGCTCATCGGCAGGCCTTGTGAAGAACAGGAAACAGCCGGCAAACAAGGTTACGAAGAAGCCGATCTCGAAGACGGTGAACTGCCCGCCCAGGCTCTTGATGACGGCATCGCTCCACGAATAGCTTGCATAGGCGACGAGGGCGAGCAGGATTCCGTTCGGCACGTTCCATATCCGGGAGAAAAGAAGTGAAGATACTGGCGCTGGGGGCTCATCCCGACGATATCGAGATATTCATGTTCGGTACGCTGGCCGCCTATGCCGCGCTAGGCGCAGAGCTGACTTTTGCGATAGCCACGGACGGAGCCAAGGGCGGCAAGGGCGATCCGAAGTCGCTTGTCAAAACGCGGCGCGAGGAAGCGACCGAGGCGGCCGGCCTGCTCGGCGTCACACCGCGTTTCCTCGGTTTCCCCGACGGGGCGCTGGTTGCGGATGCCGTTTTGATCGACACACTCAAGGCGCTGATCGGCGAGGTGCAACCCGACCTCGCGATCACGCATGCGCCGAACGACTATCACGGCGACCACCGCGCGCTGTCGGATGGCGTGCGCATCGCGGCGTCCTTCGAGGTACCGGTGCTGCATGCCGACACGCTCGGCGGCACAGGTTTCTCGCCGACGCATTACGTCGACATTTCCAGCCACTGGGACCTCAAGGCGCAGGCGATTCTCGCGCATCGCTCACAGAGGCCCGAGCATTATCTCAACGGTGCACGCATGCAGAACGCGTTCCGCGCCGGCCAATGCAACGGCGGGCCCGGCGCGCTGGCCGAGGCGTTTCGGTTCCAGCCCGTCTTCCCCTTTGCCGACATCCGCGAGCTGCTGCCTCCGGCGCCGCGGATCCGGCCGGTCACGGTGGGCCCGAAGACCGCCAAGTAGCCGGCTGACGCCGAGCCGCCGAGGCAGCCCACAGTTTTCCCAACGATTTCAAGCACCGCTTTCGTCATGCTGCGGCGCAGCAACGAATTCGCTTGCGTTGTTTAGTAAAAAGAGCATCACTAAACAAATTACTAAACATCGGCGGCGCGACGCGCGCCATGTTCAGGCCCTCGGAGGAGCGAGGTTGAGGCTTTTGAAACCGTCATCCGGACGCGTTTCGCAAATGGGAGGTAAGGCATGAAATCGACCTTGAAACTGGCGTTGGGACTGGCCTCGGCGGCACTCGCGTCGACCGCCGTCTCGAACGCGGCGCATGCGGAAGACCTGACGCTTTGCTGGGCGGCCTGGGATCCGGCCAACGCGCTGGTTGAACTGTCCAAGGACTTCACCAAGGAAACGGGCATCGGCATGAAGTTCGAATTCGTGCCGTGGACCAACTATGCCGACCGCTTCCTTAACGAGCTCAACTCACACGGCAAGCTCTGCGACCTGATCATCGGCGACAGCCAGTGGATAGGCGGCGCGGCCGAGAACGGTCATTACGTCAAGCTGAACGACTTCTTCGACAAGGAGAAGATCAGCATGGACGACTTCGTGCCGGCGACCGTCGTCGGCTATTCCGAATGGCCGAAGAACACGCCGAACTACTGGGCGCTGCCGGCCATGGGCGACGTGGTCGGCTGGACCTATCGCAAGGACTGGTTCTCGCGGCCGGAACTGCAGAAGGAGTTCAAGGAGAAGTATGGCTGGGATCTCGCCCCGCCGACGACCTTCGACCAGCTGAGGCAGATCGCCGAGTTCTTCCAGAAGCGCCAGATCGACGGCAAGACCGTCTATGGCGCCTCGATCTACACCGAGCGCGGCTCCGAAGGCATCACCATGGGCGCCATGGACGTCCTCTACAGCTACGGCTTCCAGTACGAGAACCCGGAGAAGCCCTATGAGATGGACGGCTTCGTCAATTCCGAGAAATCGGTGAAGGGGCTGGAATTCTACAAGGCGCTCTATGATTGCTGCACACCGCCCGGCGCCTCCAACAGCTACATGGGCGAAGGCGTCGATGCCTTCAAATCCGGCCAGGTGGCGATGCACATGAACTTCGCCTTCACCTGGCCCGGCCTGCAGAAGGACGAGAATGTCGGCGGCGACAAGATCGGTTACTTCGCCAATCCGAAAGGTCCCGACGGCGACCAGTTCGCGCAGCTCGGCGGCCAGGGCATCTCGGTGGTTTCCTACTCCGACAAGCAGGAATCGGCTCTGAAATACATCAAGTGGTTCGCCAACAAGGACGTGCAGGCCAAGTGGTGGTCGCTCGGCGGCTATTCCTGCCTGAATTCCGTCGTCAAGGATCCGAAGTTCCCGTCCAGCCAGCCCTATGCGCAGGCCTTCCTCGACTCCATGGCGATCGTGAAGGACTTCTGGGCAGAGCCGAGCTACGCGCCGCTGCTGCAGGCCTCGCAGAAGCGCTTCCACGACTATGTCGTCGCCGGCCAGGGCTCGGCCAAGGATGCGCTCGACGGCCTCGTCAAGGACTGGACGCAGATCTTCCAGGACGACGGCAAGATGTAAGGCTCCTCCCGAGCAGGTGCGTCCCGTGCCGCCTTGGCACGGGACGCAGTTCAGATAAATTTCATCGCCGAGGCTGACCAGTGACCGATGCAGGACTAACCATGCTCAATCGGACTGCGGACAACGTTGCGTGGGCCACACCCGAGCCGTTGGCCAGGAAGATCCGGGGCATCAGCGACAAGGGCCTCGCCTGGCTGTTCATTTCGCCGACGATCCTTCTGCTTTTAGCCATCAACATCTTCCCGCTGTTCTGGGCGATCTACCTCTCCTTCACCAATTACCGCGCCAACCGCCCGAACGAAGTGGTCAAGAATCTCGGGCTTTCCAACTACAGGCGCATCCTCGGCGACCAGGATATCTGGATCGCAATGCAGACGACGGCGCATTTCGTCTTCTGGACCATCCTGCTGCAGACGGTGCTCGGCTTCACGCTCGCCTGGCTGATCGACCGGAAATTCCGCGGCCACGCCTTCTGGACCACGATCATCCTGGTGCCGATGATGCTGTCGCCGGCGGTGGTCGGCAATTTCTGGCGCTTCCTCTACGAGCCGCAGATCGGACTGTTCGCCTACGCCATCTCATTCCTCACCGGCATCCCGCCGACGAATGTCCAGATGCTGTCCAATGTCGAGCTGGCGCCATGGGCGATCATCATCGTCGACACCTGGATGTGGACGCCTTACGTGATGCTAATCTGCCTCGCCGGCCTGCGTTCCATCCCAGAATACATTTATGAAGCGGCCGAGGTCGACCGCGCCTCCAACTGGCGGCAGTTCTGGTCGATCACCCTGCCGATGGCGCTGCCCTTCATCATGCTGGCGGTGCTGTTTCGCGGCATCGAGAACTTCAAGATGTTCGACATGGTCAACCTGCTCACCGGCGGCGGACCGGGCTCGACCACCGAGGTCGCCTCGATCACGCTGAAGCGGCAGGCCTTCGAAAGCTGGCGCACCGGCTATTCCTCGGCTTTCGCCATCGTCCTGTTCGTCGCGGTGTTCGGCCTTGCCAACATCTACGTCAAGGCACTCAACAAGGTGAAGCAGAGATGAGCCTGACCGCCGCCCATTCCGTCGTCGCACCTTCGACGAACTCGAAGCGGATCGCCGGCGTGCTCGTCGTCGGCTACGCGCTGATCTCGATCGTGCCGCTCTTGTGGATCTTCGCCACCAGCTTCAAGACGCCGCCGGATTCGATCGCCTATCCGCCGAAGATCGTCTTCCAGCCTAGCATCGAAGGCTACTGCAACCTGTTCACGACCCGCACCAGGCAGACGCCGGAATACATAAACTCGCTCGGACCGGCGACCGGCTTCTGCGACGAGACGGTGCGCAAGCGCAACATGGTGATCGCCGGCCCGTCCAACTTCCTGCCGCGCTTCGTCAACTCGCTGATCATCGCCTTCGGCTCGACCTTCTGCGCGGTGTTCCTCGGCACGCTCTCGGCCTACGGCTTCTCGCGCTTCAAGGTGCCTTTGGCAGACGACCTCCTATTCTTCATCCTGTCGACGCGCATGATGCCGCCGATCGCCGTCGCGATCCCGATCTATCTGATGTACCGCGAGCTCGGCCTCTCCGACACCGCGCTCGGCATGATCCTGCTCTACACCGCGGTCAACGTCTCGCTGGCGGTCTGGCTGCTCAAGGGCTTCATCGACGAGATCCCGCGCGAATACGAAGAAGCGGCGATGATCGACGGCTATACGCGGCTGCAGGCCTTCTGGCGCACGGTGCTGCCGCAGGCGACCACCGGCATTGCCGCGACCGCCATCTTCTGCCTGATCTTTGCCTGGAACGAATATGCGTTCGCCGCGCTTCTGACCTCCGGCACGGCGCAGACGGCGCCGCCCTTCATCCCGACCATCATCGGCGAAGGCGGCCAGGACTGGCCGGCAGTCGCCGCCGGCACGACGATATTCCTGGTGCCGATCCTGGTCTTCACCATCCTGCTCCGCAAGCAATTGCTGCGCGGCATTACCTTCGGCGCGGTGCGCAAATGAGCACGATCCAGCCTGCAAAACGCAAATCGCGTTGGCCCGTCTGGGCAAGACGCGGCCTGATGGAAAACATCGCCACGGCGATCATCGCCATCGGTTTCCTGATGCTGTTCCAGTCTTTCGCGCTGTCGCTCTACAGCTATTCCTTCGTCACCATGCTCGCCGGCACCGCCATGTTCATCGTCGTCTCGAAATTCCCGGAATAGAAATGGCCGAGATCCGTGTTCAGAACCTGAGGAAAGCCTTCGGCGAGTTCGTTGCCGTGCAGGATTCCAATTTCGTTGTCGAGGACGGCGAGTTCTTCGTGATGCTCGGGCCGTCGGGCTGCGGCAAGACGACGACGCTCCGCATGATCGCCGGCCTCGAACTGCCCACCGGCGGCAAGATCCTGCTCGGCGGCGAGGACGTCACCATGCGCCGGGCGCGCGAGCGTGACATCGCCTTCGTCTTCCAGCTCTTCGCGCTCTATCCGCATATGAATGTGCGCAAGAACATCGGCTTCCCGCTGCTGGCGCAAGGCATGGCGTCGGCCGAGATCCGCGCCCGCGTCGAGGAGACCGCGAAGCTGCTGCGCATCGACCACCTGCTCGACAAGTCGGTCTCCGGTCTTGCCGGCGGCGACCGTCAACGCGTCGCGCTCGGCCGCGCCATCGTCAGGCGACCGAAATGTTTCCTGATGGATGAGCCGCTTGGGACCCTGGACACCGAGTTCCGCGATTTGATGGTGCATGAGCTGCGCGAGCTGCACAACCGCATCCACGCCACCACCGTCTATGTCACGCACGACCAGATGGAAGCGATGTCGATGGCCGACAAGATAGCGGTGATGAACCACGGCGTCATCGAGCAGTTCGGCAGCCCGCGCGAGATTTACGACCGGCCGGCCACGATGTTCGTCGCCGATTTCATCGGCTCGCCGCCGATGAACTTCTTGCGCTTCGGCGGTGGGCTCGCGAAGGGTGCGAAGGAGATCGTCGTGCAGGGCGCCAGGGTGACGGTCCCGGAAGTGCGCGAGGATATTGCGCCGGCCGACATGGCGCTTGGCATCCGCCCCGAGCACATCCGCTTCGATGATGCTTCGAAGCTGCGCGGCGCGATCTACGGCACCGAATATCTCGGCACCACGCAGATCGTCGCGGTGGAGACGGCTGACGGCATCATCAAGGCCCGGGTGCCGGCCGGAATCCATCTAAATACGGGCGAACAGGTAGGGCTGGCATTGAGCAGCACGCGGCTGTCGCTGTTCGAGAAAGGCACTGGACGCGCGGTGAAAACCGCCATGTACGATCAGGCAGTGGAGGCGCGCCATGGCTGACGTCCAGATTCAGGGTGTGACCAAGAGCTTCGGCGAGACAGTCGCGGTCAGCGATCTCGACCTGCAGATCAAGGACGGTGAGTTCGTCGTGCTGCTCGGGCCGACCGGCGCCGGGAAGACGACGACGCTCAGGCTGATCGCCGGGCTCGAGCGGCCGGACAGCGGCACGATTTACATCGGCGGCCATGATGCGACGGCGCTGTCGCCGGCCGAGCGCGATACGGCCTTCGTCTTCCAGCAATATTCGCTCTACCCGCATCTTTCGGTCTTCGACAACCTCGCCTTCCCGCTGCGCTCGCCGGCGCGGCGTTTTCCGGAGGAAGCAATCCGCCGCCGCGTCGAGGAAGTCGCGCGGATGGTGCGCATCGACCACAAGCTCAACAACCGCTCGACCAGGCTTTCGGGCGGCGAGATGCAACGCGTCGCCATCGGCCGCGCGCTGGTGCGAAAGCCCTCGATCTATCTGATGGACGAGCCGCTGTCCTCGCTCGACGCCAAGCTGCGCGCCGATCTCAGGCTCGAGCTGAAGCGCATCCAGTCCGAGCTCGGCGCCACCATGCTCTATGTCACGCACGACCAGATCGAGGCGATGACCATGGCCGACCGCATCGGCATCCTTTCCGAGGGCGTGCTGGTGCAGATCGGCACGCCGCGCGCGATCTATTCCGAGCCGGCAAACCTTCATGTCGCGGCTCGCCTCGGCCAGCCGGCGATCAACCTTCTGCCGGCAGGGTTGCTGCCCGACGGCGCCGCGCCCACCGGTACGACGACGATCGGCGCGCGCACCGAACATCTCGCGATCGAAAAGGCGGCGAACGGCCATGCCGACGGCGTCGTCGACTGGGTCGAGCATCTCGGCGACCAGAACCATCTGCATGTCACGGTGGGCGCCAAGAAGCTGGTGACGCTGACCGATCCCGACACGCCGCTCGCAAAGGGGGACAGAGTGACGATCCGCTATCGCTCGCCGCTTTATTTTGGGTCGGACGGTCAAAGATTGATGTAGCCGGCGCATCCGCACTTTTTGACGACCCGCAGATACGGACTGGACGAAATCCATGAAGCACTTTTTCAACCGCAAGGACTCGGTCGTTACCGAAGCGCTGGACGGTTATCTGGCCACTGCCGGCTCCGGGGCGCTGGCGCGGCTCGACGGCTATCCGGAGATCAAGGTGGTGCTGCGCGCCGACTGGGACAAGGCGAAGGTCAGCGTCGTTTCGGGCGGTGGCGCGGGGCACGAGCCGTCGCATGCGGGCTTCGTCGGCGCCGGCATGCTGACGGCGGCTGTCTCCGGCGAGATCTTTGCTTCGCCGAGCGTCGAGGCGGTGCTGGCGGCGATCCGCGCGACGACCGGGCCGGCCGGCTGCCTGCTGATCGTCAAGAACTACACCGGCGACCGCCTTAACTTCGGCCTCGCCGCAGAAAAGGCCCGCGCCGAGGGCTTCGCGGTCGACATGGTGATCGTCGGCGACGACATCGCGCTGCCCGACATCGCACAGCCGCGCGGCATCGCCGGCACGCTGTTCGTGCACAAGATCGCCGGACATCTTTCCGAATCCGGCCATGACCTAGCCTCGGTCGCGGCGGCAGCGCGGGCGGCGGCGAAGGATATTGTTTCGCTCGGCATCTCGCTCTCCTCCTGCTCGATCCCCGGCCAGACCCACGAGGACCGCTTCGGCGACGGCGATGGCGAGATCGGTCTCGGCATCCATGGCGAGCCGGGCGTGGAGCGCATAACCCTGCAGAGCGCCAGTGCGCTCGTCGCCATCATGGCCGACCGCCTCGCGGCCCGGCTCGATGCCGGCAGCCGCTATGCCTTGCTGATCAACAATCTCGGATCGGTACCGCCGCTCGAAATGTCGTTGATCGCCAATGCCGTGCTGGCCTCGCCGCTGGCAAAGGCGGTGAGGCTGACGATCGGTCCCGGACATCTGATGACCGCGCTCAACATGAACGGGTTTTCGCTGTCGCTGATCAGGCTCGAGGCGGAGCGCGAGGCGGCGCTGCTGGCGCCGGTCGGCCCGCATGCCTGGCTGCCGGCCAGGCCGGTTCGCCCGCCGGTCGTGGTGGCCACAGCCCAGCCGGCAGGTCGCGACATCGCCAAGGCGGCCAGCCGTGACGCCGGCGCCGAGCGGCTGATTGCTGCGGTCTGCGAGAAGCTGATCTCGCTCGAGGAGGCTCTGAATGGCCTCGACGCCAAAGCCGGCGACGGCGACACCGGATCGACGGTGGCGACCGGCGCACGCAGCGTGCTCGACCGCGTCGACACGCTGCCGCTTGCGGACAAGGCCGCAACTCTCGCCACAATCGGCGATACATTGGGAACTTCCATGGGCGGTTCCAGCGGCGTGCTTTTGTCGATCTTCTTCACGGCTGCCGCACAGTCGCTCAACGGCGGCGCGCCGCTCAGCAAGGCGCTGCTCGCCGGCCTTGACCGCATGACCTTCTACGGCGGCGCGAAGCTCGGCGACCGCACAATGGTCGACGCGCTGGAGCCGGCTCTGAAGGCGCTCGACACGAACGGGCTGGAGGCGGCTGCTTCGGCCGCGCGGAGCGGCGCGCAGGCGACGGTGGCGATGCAGAAGGCGAAGGCCGGTCGCTCGGCCTATATCGGCCGCCAGCTTGACATAGCGGATCCGGGCGCGTTTGCAGTTGCCGAGGCGTTCGCGGCCGTGGTGGCCATGTTCGCCCCGGCATGAAGGACAGGCGATGGCCGCATCCGATTTCTCACAATTGATCGCGGCGACTGCGGATACGATCGCGGCGCATGCCGACGAGCTGACCGCGCTCGACCAGGCGATCGGCGACGGCGACCATGGTCTGAACATGAAGCGCGGCTTCGATGCGGTGCGCGCCGAAAAGGCCGCAATCGCGGCAAAACCGCTGCCGGACGCGCTGACCGCGGTCGGCACCAAGCTGGTGATGACCGTCGGTGGAGCCTCCGGGCCCTTGTTCGGTACTCTGTTCATGGCGCTCGGCAAGGAACTGTCCGGCACGCCCGACCGCGCCGCGCTGACAGCGGCGCTGGGTAAGGCGATCGAGGCGGTTTCGGCGCGCGGCAAATCGCAGCCGGGGCAAAAAACGATGCTCGACGTGCTGCAGCCGGTGTATGAGGCACTGGCGCAGGGCAAGACGGCTGCCGCAATCGCAGACGCTGCCGACAAGGCGGCCGAAGCCACCGTGCCGATGAAGGCCTTGCGTGGGCGCGCCTCTTTCCTGGGGGAGCGCTCGATCGGGCATATGGACGCCGGGGCGCGCTCGACCGCGCTCTTGGTGCGCGCAGTCGCTGAAGCGATCAAGGGTTCTTGATGAGCAATGTCGGTATCGTCATCGTCTCGCATTCGCCGCTTGTCGCCGAAGGCACGGCCGACATGGTGCGCCAGATGGTGGGCGACGAAGTGCCGCTTGCATGGTGCGGCGGAAACGGCCATGGCGGGCTCGGCACCAGCGTCGAGGCGATCATGGGCGCGATCGACAAGGCCTGGTCGGAAGCGGGCGTCGCCATCCTAGTCGATCTCGGCGGCGCCGAGACCAACAGCGAGATGGCGGTCGAAATGATC
Source organism: Mesorhizobium sp. WSM4887 (assembly GCF_029625865.1). NCBI lineage: Bacteria > Pseudomonadati > Pseudomonadota > Alphaproteobacteria > Hyphomicrobiales > Phyllobacteriaceae > Mesorhizobium > Mesorhizobium sp. WSM4887. Next base: position 140,022 of record NZ_JARTVP010000007.1, on the reverse strand, counting down.
GGCGAGCCGCGATCCCGCAGAATAGTCGTCTGCAATGCGCCGATCGTCGAGGGTGCGGTGATGGCGGCGACGGAATCGTCCGGCGGCGCATCGCTCAAGGAAGTGGTGGCGACGGCGCATGAATTGTCGTCGTCGTGAGTGAACGGGAATCGACTGAATGTCCGCATCCGCCGAAGCCACGGTTCTGATCACCCACGAGGTGGGCCTGCACGCGCGCCCTTCGGTGAAGTTCACCAAGCTCGCCAAGTCGTTCACGGCCGAGGTGGAGGTGGCAGTCGCCGCCAACGGCCCCTGGTTCGATGCCAAGAGCATCGTCAAGGTCATGGCGGCCAAGGCGCCGAAAGGAACCGTGCTGCACATAAGGGCGCGAGGCGACGGCGCAAGCAACGCGGTCGAAGCGCTGGTCGGCCTGGTGCAGCGCGATTTCGACGAGGATGCGGATCATGCCCGCTCCGCTTGAGCCGGGTCTGCCGCCCTCTCAATCCGCAAGGAATGCGGGCCATGCGGATTGAGGGCATCCCTGCCTCTCCCGGCTACGCCGAAGGGCCGCTGTTCAACCTCGACCGTCCACCGGCTGCTTATGTGGCCAAGGCGAGCGAGGCGGAGGAGAAAGCAGCGCTGAAGGCGGCCATCGGCAAGGCGGTGAGCCGGCTGACCTCGCTTGTCGAGACGGCCGATGGCGATGCCGCCGGCATCCTCGAATTCCACATCGCCATGCTGGAGGACGTCGCGCTGAGCGCGCCCGCCTTCGCGGCGCTCGGCTCCGGAGAGCCGGCCGACGCTGCCTGGCGGCAAGCACTGGATGCCGAGATCGCCGGCTATGAGGCGTCCGACCAGGACTATTTCCGGGCACGCGCCGCGGACTTGCGCGACATCCGCGACCAGGTGCTGCGAGCGCTGAGCGAGGATAGCGAGACCGCGGCGCCCCTCGGCGCCATCCTCTATGGCCTGGACATCGCGCCGACGCGTTTCCTCGAAACCGACTGGAGCAGAGGCGGCGGCATTGCGCTCGAGGCCGGCAGCACCGCCAGCCATGCCGCCATGCTGGCACGCTCGCGCGGCGTGCCGATGGTGGTGGGGCTTGGTGCCTTTGCGGACGAGCCCACCGGAAACGCGCTGCTCGACGCCGAGCATGGCGGCATCGTGCTCTCGCCCTCGCCGAAGGAGATCGAGGCGTTCCGGCAATCATCCTCCTCCTTCGCGGCGCGCCAAGGCCAGGCGCAGACTTTTCTCGCCCAGCCGGCGGCGACCAAGGCCGGCACTTGCGTGCGGGTGCAGGTAAACATTGCCTACCCTTCCGATGTCGACGGCATCGACATTGCGACCTGTGATGGCGTCGGGCTCATGCGCACCGAATTCCTGTTCGGCAAGGCCCTGCCGGACGAAGAGACACAGTACCAAGCCTACCGCAAGGTGCTGGAATGGGCCGGAGAAAAACCGGTGACCATCCGCACCATCGATGCCGGCGGCGACAAACCGATCCCCGACTTCACCGTCGAGGAGACCAACCCGTTTCTCGGCCTGCGCGGTATCAGGCTGTCGCTGGCGCGGAGCGACATCTTCCGGGTGCAAATCCGGGCATTGCTGCGCGCCGCCGTCCACGGCAATCTGAAGGTGATGTTTCCGATGATCGCCAGGGCCGAAGAGCACAGGCAGGCCGCCGCGTTGTTTGCGGAGGAGGAGGCCGCTCTCGCGTCGCGCGGTGTTGCGCACAAGCTGCCGCCGCTGGGCATCATGGTCGAGGTCCCTTCGGTGGCCATCGCGCCGGAGGCTTTTGCCGACGTTGCCTTCTTCTCGATCGGCTCCAACGACCTGACGCAATATGTGATGGCAGCCGCGCGTGACAACGCCGCCGTTGCACATCTCAACGCTGTCCGCCATCCGGCTGTGATGCGGCTGATCGCTTCGGTCGCGGCCTTCGGGCGCGAGAAAGGAATTCCGGTCAGCCTCTGCGGCGATGCCGGCGGCGATCCGGCCGCCATTCCGGCACTGATTGAGGCCGGCCTGCGCGACCTATCGGTGGCTCCGGCGCAACTCGCCATGGCCAAGGCGGCCATAGCGGACGTCCCGGTGTAAGCACAGCATGGCCAAGCCTGCCAAGATACAAGAAGCCGGCGCGGAAGACGCGATCCGCGCGTATAAGACCATCCTGTCGCAAGTCATCGACCAGCGGCCTTCCGGCATGCGCCAGCGACTTGCCGATGCGCTCGGCAAGCATCGCAGTTTCGTCACGCAAATCTCCAGCCCGGCCTATTCGATCCCGATCCCGTCGAAGCATTTGCCGGCTATCTTTTCCGTCTGCCATTTCAGCCCGGCCGAGCGCGACCAGTTCCTGGTCGCCTATCACCAAGCGCATCCAGGCAAGCTGCCGGCGGCTTCGGGTCCGCGCAAGACGCGCCACGTCTCGCTCATCGTGCCGGATTTCGGCGACGACAAGCAGAACGCAGCGCTCGACCGGGCGATCAACGAATTCATCCAGAAGATCACCAGCATCGCCGGCAGGGGCAGCGGCTAAGCGAGACCTATTCGGGAGGACTGCCATGAAGAAGTTTCTGAATTCGGTGGACACGGTCCTCACCGAAAGCCTCGATGGCTTCGTCGCCGCGCATTCCGACATCCTCGCGCTCGGCGACGAGCACAAATTCGTTCGCCGCAGGACGCTGAAACCGGGCAAGGTGGCGCTGATCTCGGGCGGCGGCTCGGGCCACGAGCCGCTACATGGCGGGCTGGTTGGCCATGGCATGCTGGACGCCGCCTGCCCCGGCCAGGTCTTCACCTCGCCGACGCCCGACCAGATGCTCGCGGCCGCGCAAGCCGTCGACACCGGCGCCGGCTGCCTGTTCATCGTCAAAAACTATGAAGGCGACGTGATGAATTTCGACATGGCCGCCGAAATATCGGACGGCGTTCTGCAGGTGGTGACAAATGACGACGTCGCGGTCGAGAATTCGTCCTACACCACCGGTCGGCGCGGCGTGGCCGGCACGCTGGTGGTGGAGAAGATCGTCGGCGCCGCGGCCGAGCAAGGCATGCCACTGCCCGAGCTCAAGGCGCTGGGCGACCGCGTCAACGCCTCGACGCGCTCGATGGGCGTGGCGCTGACCAGTTGCACGGTGCCGGCTGCGGGCAGACCGACCTTCGACATTGGCGACAACGAGATGGAATTCGGCGTCGGCATCCATGGCGAGCCCGGCCGGCGGCGCGATGATCTGAAGAGTGCCGACGCCATCGCCGAGGAGATCTGCACGGCAATCCTCGGCGATCTTGGTGACCGCGCCTGGGGACCGGCGCTGCTTTTCGTCAACGGCTTCGGCGGCACGCCATCGATGGAGCTTTATCTGATGTACAACAGCGCGCGAAAAATCTTCGAGAAGAGAGGCGTGACGGTGACCCGCTCGCTGGTCGGCTCCTATGTCACCTCGCTCGACATGGCAGGCTGCTCGATCACGCTGACGATGCTCGAGGATGAGACGACGGCGCTTTGGGACGCTCCGGTGCACACGGCGGCGCTGCGCTGGGGGATGTAGCGTCGCGCGGGCTTTTCTGCGACCATGGTCGCCTGTTGTTCGCGATATTGCCCGGTTGATGCTGCTCCCGCTTTCACCTGCCGAAGAAAAGCTGCTGCTCGAATTTGCCGATCCGGAGGCGCCGTCCGAGCGGGGCGGGGCCCTCTCGACAAGCAGCCTCATTGCGCTGCTCGCCAATGCCGAGTTCCACGGCGTGCTGCCGATCATGCTGCGCAAGCTTCGGGAAATCGGCGAGGCCGATCTGCCGAACGATGTCGCCCTGCGGCAAAAACTCTCCGGGCTTCGCGATCAGGCTACACTGGCGACCGGGCAGTCGATGCTGCTGCAATATCACGGCGACCGCATCATGAAGGCCTTGGCCGCGAAAGGCGTTGCGGCTCGCATCGTCAAGGGCCCGGTGTTCGCGCGCAAGCTTTATCGCCATGCTGCCGATCGGCCGTTCACCGACATCGACATCCTTGTCGATCCGGCCAGCATCGGCGAGGCCAACAAAGTGATCGCCGAATGCGGCTTCACGCTTGCCAGCGGCGAGGCCGAATCGCATGAATTGCAGGAGTTCAAGTGGCTGGAGAAGGAGAACTCCAGTCTGCTGATCGAGCTGCACGGCAATCTGGTGCATGACACCGGCATGCGGCGGCGCCTGTCGCTCGGCTTCCGCGAGTTGCAGATCATTGACGGCGGCGAGGCCGACACGCCGGCGTCGCTGCTCACGATCGCCATCGTTCACGCCGCCGGAGGCCACAAATTCCACCGGCTGCAGCTCTGTATCGACGTGCTGCAAGGTGTGCGCGCGCTGCAATCGCCGGAAGCCGAAGCGCGCCTTCTCGATGCCGCGCGTATGACCGGCATCGAGCTCGAGCTGGCGACCGTGCTCAATGTGACCGGGCGGCTGTTCGACGAGCCGCGCGCGATCGCCCTTGCCAACCGCATCAAGCCCGATCTGTCGATACGGCTCGCCAAATGGCTGATCACCGGCAACGTGCTGCTCAGAGTCAATTCGCGGGACAAGATGCGCTCGCGCCTTAGCCGCGACGCCTTCCGATGGGTCCAGCGGCTTGCCCGGCCAAGGCCCTATCCGGCCTGAAAGCCCGTTTGGAGATCTACTTCTCCACCGCGCCGCGGATCAGCCCCGCTGCATCGGCCGGGCTCGAGCCGACTTCCAGGGTGAAAGTGGGGACGGCCCTGACCAGTGCCGCGATCGACGCCATCCGTCGTTTCTGCATCGGCAACAGGCCGGTCAGGCCGGTCCTGACATTGTCGGTGGCAAGCGCGACCATCGCATCGGTCCTGGCCAAGGGCGTGAGCCGGGTGTGGCCGTCGGTCGAGCGCGCCAGATGCAGCAGCGCCGAGACCGGCCTGGGACGGACGTCCTCGATGCGAATGATCTCGGCGAGACGCTCCAGCGAGACGGCCTGCTCGCCCTCGGCGTCCCATCTGTCGCCAAGGCAGGGCGAGAGGAATGGCAGCATCGCCGCGGTGTTGCGATGGATCTTCACCTTGCGCGGCATGCCCCAGGCCAGGGTGCCTTCAGATGTCGCACCGAGGATCATCACATCGTCCGAGCATAGGCCGAAGCCCTGCGATGCCAGCGCCATTGAAGTTGTCGACTTGCCAGTGCCGCTCGGCGCATGGATCAGCACGAGCGCCCCGCTATCGGGCAGCGTCAGACCGGCGGTATGGAGCATGTGCTGCCCGCCGGACTCGAGCGCGGCATCCAGCACCATCATCAGCAGCGTCCATTTGACCTTGCTGTCGGGATGAACGCGGATTTCGGCCGCACCCTCGTCGGCACGGATCGAGGCCGTCTGGAGGCCGGGAAAGACCAGATGGACGACGTCGCCGGCGTCGATGATGCGGCAATGGCCGTCCAGCGGCACTTCGCCGTCGAAGGCGAGCTTCCCCTCCGGGTTTTCGGGCAGCGCCGACGTTTCGAGGATATCGATGCGAAAGCCGGGTTCGACCGCTTCATTGACGCGCAATGTGCCGAGCATCAGATCGAAGCTCGGCCAGAGCTCGGCGCGCTCTGCCGATATGCCGATGACCTGGCCGTTGAGGTCATAGCAAACGGTGGCTGCGGCGCCGGTCAAGCGGCGCGCGCCTTCACGCTGCCGCCGGGGTGGCGATAGATTTCAACCATGTCGGGAAGGCTGTCGCTGACCACCGGCTTGCCGTCGAGGCAAACCCAGCAATGCGCCGAAAGGCGCGGCTCATGCATCGATTTGGCATCGACACCGAAATGGAGGTCGGGGTTGAAACCCGCCATCCGCAGGAAGCGGAAACCGAGCAGCCCTTCCCTCAGGCATCTGCGATCACGCATCACCCAGGGATGCCGAACCGTGCGGTTGACGCGGCTGACGACGTAGCTCCATGGCAGGCCACGATAGGGTGTGGGCAATTGCAGCGGCGCCAATTTCAGCACGCTTTCGAAATCGCGCCGGGCGACCAGTACCGGTATCAGCCGGGCGCTGAGCCACAGATGAGTGCGGAACAGGGCGCGCAGGAACGGTCCGCCGGCCATCACGCGCCCGGGTCGGCAAGGATGCCTTCGGCCACCAGCTCGGCGGCCAGCGCCGTCATGTCGTCGCCGAGCGTCGCCTTGTCGACCTCGAATTCTTCCGACAGCAGATCGACGATGTGGTCGAGGCTGCGGGCGCCGTCGACCTTGTCGAGGAACGCTTCGGTGGTGCCGTTGCAGGTGTAAAGCTGGCCGCTGCGCGCCAGAAGCACCACGGCGCCGTCGCCGACATGCTGCACGGAGGCGTCGTCCGCCATCCGCAGAACCGTTTCAAAGGCGATTTCAGCCATACGCCCGCTCCCTATGCCGAACTGCAATTAGCGCGGCATGCCGTCGCTGTCCATTGCCAAGCGGGCAACGCTGCGTGTCAGACGGCCGGGCCTATCGGGCCACTCGGGCCCGCAACGATGCTCGACAGCTTCGCGCGCCTGACCGGAACCGGTTTTTCGTAAGTTCTTTTCGTCAAAACTTCCCCGGAAAGACTATCCAACTCGCGCGAGAATGATGGTGGGCTGGAACCACTATCAAGCCGCCGTTCGCGCCAGGGTTGCCATCTTTCCCATAAGTAAGCTAAGAGTCTGCCGGCTTTTTGGGGAGTGGACAGTATGCGTTACAACTGGGATCGCGCTCCGACGGCATTCGAACGCCATCGGAAGGCATTGGCCGCCGCCATTCTAATAGCCGGCGGTGTCGGGCTGATGCTGGCAGCACTGCCGCTCTAAGCCGAATTCACTTGCTGACGTCATAGCGCGCTCCGATCCGGGAGCGGCTGGATCCGTTTGCCGGCAACGCCGACCAAAATGCGAGGAGACATGGCCGGCCAAAGCGGCTTAGGCTATTGCCATACGACGGAATGTTCCTGGGGAGGAAAAGTCGATGGCCTCACGCTACCACGAAGTCTATGAGGGCTGGAAACGCGACCCCATAGCGTTCTGGGCCGAAGCGGCCAAAGCGATCGACTGGTATTCGCCAGCCGAAAAGGTCTTCGATCCGGCGGCGGGCGTCTATGGCCGCTGGTTCACAGGCGCCACCTGCAACACCTGCTTCAATGCCATCGACCGCCACGTGGCGGGGGGGCGCGCCGACCAGCTGGCGCTGATCCATGACAGCGCGATCACCGGCACGATCCGGAAATTCACCTATGCCGAACTGAAGCGCGAGGTGGTCGCGCTCGCCTCTGTCCTCAAGAACCGTGGCATCGGCAAGGGCGATCGGGTGATTATCTACATGCCGATGGTGGCGGAAGCGGCGATCGCCATGCTAGCCTCGGCCCGCATCGGCGCCGTGCATTCAGTGGTGTTCGGCGGCTTCGCCTCGCATGAGCTCGCGACCCGCATCGACGACGCCAGGCCGAAGCTGATCATCACCGCCTCCTGCGGCCTGGAGCCGGGACGCGTCATCGCCTACAAGCCGCTGCTCGACAAGGCGATCGAGATGTCGAAGCACAAGCCCGATGCCTGCCTGATCCTGCAGCGCGAGCAATTGCACTGCGAGATGAAGGACAATTACGACATCGACTATGCCGATGCGGTCGCCCGCGAGCGCGCCGCCGGCGCCAATGTCGACTGCGTTCCGGTCTTGGCCACCGACCCGCTCTACATCATCTACACCTCCGGCACGACCGGGCAGCCGAAGGGCATCGTGCGCGACAATGGCGGTCACATGGTCGCGCTGAAATGGACGATGGAAAACGAGTTCGGCGTCAACCCCGGCGAGGTGTTCTGGGCGGCCTCGGACGTCGGCTGGGTGGTCGGCCATTCCTACATCGTCTATGGGCCGCTTCTGCATGGCTGCACCAGCGTGCTCTTCGAAGGCAAGCCGATCGGCACGCCGGACGCCGGCACCTACTGGCGGGTGATCTCGGAACACGGTGTGGTGGCGCTGTTCACGGCGCCGACCGCCTTTCGCGCCATCAAGGGGCAGGATCCGCGCGGCGAGTTCGTGCCGAAATACGATCTGTCGAAATTCCGCACGCTGTTCCTCGCCGGCGAGCGCGCCGACCCCGAGACCATCAAATGGGCAGAGCAGAAGCTCAACCGTCCGGTGATCGACCATTGGTGGCAGACCGAGACCGGCTCGCCAATGACCATCAACCCGGCCGGGCTCGGGCTTTTGCCGGTGAAATACGGCTCGCCGGGCGTGCCGATGCCGGGCTACGATATTCGTATTCTCGACGATGCCGGCCACGAGGTGCCGCGCGGCACGCTCGGCAATGTCGTGGTCAAGCTGCCGCTGCCGGCAGGCTGCCTGCCGACGCTCTGGAACGCCGACGCCCGCTTCCGCCAAGCCTATCTCGAGGAGTTCCCCGGTTTCTACAAGACGGCCGACGCCGGCATGATGGACGAGGACGGCTATCTCTACGTCATGGCCCGCACCGACGACATCATCAACGTCGCCGGGCACCGCCTCTCGACGGGCGCGATGGAGGAGGTGCTGGCCGCGCATCCGGACGTCGCCGAATGCGCCGTGATCGGCATCGCCGACGCGATGAAAGGCCAGGTGCCGCTCGGCTTCGTCGTGCTCAACGCCGGTGTGGCGCGCGACACCGGCGCCATCGAAAGCGAGGTGGTGGGCCTGGTGCGCGAGCGGATCGGACCGGTCGCAGCCTTCAAGACGGTGGTGACGATCAAGCGGCTGCCGAAGACGCGCTCCGGCAAGATCCTGCGCGGCACGATGCAGAAGATCGCCGACAAGGAGGAATGGACGATGCCGGCGACCATCGACGATCCCGCGATCCTCGACGAGATCACGGCGGCGCTCAAGGGGCGCGGCATCGGGATCTAGCCGCTCGCGGGATCGCAACGCGAGGGCAGCCTCACGAATGCATCCTGCGCTGCAATCGACTGTTGTGCAATGCAGCAGCACCCCCTAGAAGTCTGCCCGGGGGGCCGTTCTGAAGGCACGGCATGGCTCAGCACAAGACCACATTCGGCGGCGTCGACATTTTGCGTTTCTTCGCCGCCGTCATGGTGATGTTCTATCACTACGGCTTCTGGGTATGGGCGTTTCCCGACGGCGTGTCGGCGCGCTCGACCGGCGGCATCCCTGCCCATCCCGAAATGGCGTTTGTCGGCTCCGGCTGGGTCGGCGTTCAGGTGTTCTTTGTCATCAGCGGCTTCGTCATCGCATTCAGCGCCGAGAATTCGACGCCGCTGAAGTTCTTCGAAGCCCGTGTCAGACGGCTGGCGCCGGCGGTCTGGGTCTGCGCGCCCATCTCCGCGATCGTGCTGCTGATGGTCGGTCTTTCCTGGCCGACCGATGCCGTGGTGCGACTTGCCCGCACGGCGCTGTTCGTGCCGTTCGAGCCATGGGTCGACAGTATCTACTGGACGCTCGGCATCGAGATCGCCTTCTACGCCATCGTCTGGACCCTGCTGCGGTTCGGCCGATTCGACCTGATGGAAGCTGTCGCCGTCATCATCGGCCTGCTCAGCACGCTGTTCTGGTGTCTCTATTTCGCCTTCGGCTGGACCGATCTCGCGGAGGCGCGCTGGCTGCAGCTCACCCTGGTACATCACGGCGCGTTCTTCGCGGTCGGCGTGCTCATCTGGCTGATGCGCTTCAAGGCGGTGACAGCGGCACGGCTCTGCTTCTCGGCGCTGTTTCTCGCCGGCGGAGCGCTGCAGATCGTAAGCTCGGTCGACGTGCACAGCATCAAGGTGGAAGCGGCGATGCCCTATGCGCCGCCGATCATCATCTTCCTGGCCGCGGTAGCGCTGATGGCTTGGTCGCTGCGCCTCAACCTTTCCTGGGGCGGCTGGCGCCGGATCGGGCTGATGACCTATCCGCTCTACCTCATCCACGATGTCGTCGGCGCGGCGCTGCTCGGCGTCCTGATCCGCGCCGGCGTGCCATACCTGGTTTCGATCCCGATCGTCGGCACGGCCATGATCGCGGCAAGCTGGCTGGTGGCGGCCGAGGCCGAGCCGCGCGTCCGCATGCTGCTCGACCGCACGCTTTTCCGCTATCGGCTCAAAGCGGCCTAAAGCGCATCGCGCTGAAACGCGGTCAGGCGACGCTTTTCGGGGTATTGATGCACGTCGTTTTGCCAAGACCGCTGCGCCTTTTTGGCGATGTGCATCGAGCAGCCCGGTGTGGAAATGCTTGCATTCGACATGATATCGAGGCTTGGTCCACGCTGCGTGGCATGACCCTAGCTTGAGTACCGAGCCTCAATCCGTGAGCCTGTTCCAACGATCGAGACGACCCCGGCCCTTGCCGCGCGAACGGCTGATGATGGACATGCGGGACACGGTGGTCTACGCGATCGGCGACGTGCATGGCTGCTACGACGAGCTGCGCACGCTGGAGCAGAAGATCGAGCTCGACGCGCTGCAGTTCCGCGGCCGCAAGATCATCATCATGCTCGGCGACTATGTCGACCGCGGGCCCAATTCGCGGCGCGTGGTCGAGCATCTGATGGCACCGCCGCCAGAAGGTTTCATGCGCGTGTGCCTTGCCGGGAACCACGAAGTGGCGATGCTCGCCTATCTCGACGGCCATCTGTCACTGGAGCCGTGGCTCCGCGTCGGCGGACGGGAAACGCTGTTCTCCTACGGTATCGATCCCGACCGCCTGGCCGATCTCTACGGATCGAGCGAAGAGGTAGACGAGCGTATCCGGGAGGCCATTCCGGCCACCCACGTCGCCTTCATGCGCACGCTGCCGGTGATGATCTGTTCGGAGCGGTTCCTTTTCGTCCATGCCGGCATCCGGCCCGGCATCGCGCTCGAAGCGCAGGACGAGGCCGACCTGCTCAACATACGATCCGAGTTCCTGGCGGCGGCGCACCGCCTCGATCGCTGGGTCGTGCACGGACATACGATCGTGGACGTTCCGACGCTCGACGGGCGGCGGCTCGGCATCGACACCGGCGCCTTCCAGAGCGGCCGGCTGACCGGCCTCAGGATCGTCGGCAAATATGGGCGGCTGCTGTCGACCGGAGAATAACCGCCGCGGCTTTTCGTCGGATGAACTGCTTTAGGCGGCCTGCTTGGCGCGCGATTCCGACTTCTCGAGGTAGTAACTCGAATAGCGGTCGAAGAACTTTTCCGAACCGCCGAGAGAGCCGTATTTCGCCAGCTTCTTCAGCTCGACCTTGTTGAGCACCGCGCCGGTGATCTTTTCGGCGATGTAGGGTTCCGACTCCAGCATCGAGCGCACCATGGCGCGTGGCGTGCGGCCCCACTCGGTGACGAGCACGAAGCCGTCGACCAACGGCGCGAAGGCCTTGGCGTCGACCACCGGGCCGAGCGGCGGTAGGTCGACGATGATGTATTCGAACGTCTCCTTGGCGTTCTCGATGAAACGCCGCATGCCGGCGGAGCCGAGAAGCTCGCTGGTGTGCGAGAACTGGCCGCGCACCACGGCCGGGATGATCGCCAGCTTGGTCTGGCGGTCGACCTTGCCGACCGACTGCCAGGTCTGTCCATTGACCACCGCCTCCATCAGCCCGTGCTCCGACTCCATGCCGAGGCTGCGGCTGAGGCCCGGATTGCGCAGGTCGCCATCGATCAGCAAAGTCTTGGCGCCGTTGGCGGCGAGCAGACCGGCGAGGTTCGCCGCAACCGTCGACTTGCCTTCGCCGGGCAGGACGGAGATGACGCCGATCACCCGGCTGCCCTTGTCTTCCATCACCACGTCGAAAGCGATCTTGGCGTTGCGGAGCGTCTCGGCGAACATCGAGGCCGGCGCATCGAGGCTCACCCGCATGCGCGCCCGTTTCTCGGCGGCCGACAGGCTGGTGACCTTGCCGTCGGCCGGCAAGTCGTCCGGCTTCGACTCCTTGGCCTTGCCGCCACCGATCGTCGGCAGATAGCCGAGGAACTTCAGGCCGACACGGTCGCGAATGTCCTCGCCTGTCCGGAAGAAGCGCTCGTTGAATTCGTTCAGGCCTCCGCAGCCGGCGCCGAGCATGAGGCCAAGCACCAGCGAGAGCGCCAGCACGCGCAAGGTGCGCGGAGCCGAGGCGGTGAGAGGCATCGACGCGTCAGAGATGATGCGGACCTTGCCGACCGGGAATGACTGCTGCTGCGACGCTTCCTCGTAACGGCTAAGGAAAGTCTGATAGAGCGTGGTCAGCGCCTGCGCCTGCTGATCAAGTTCCTTCAGCCTGACCTGCGACTGGTTGTCGATCGAGCTCTTGCCTGCCTGGGTGGCGATCTTCTCCCTAAGCGCGGTCTCGCGCGCCTGCGCCACCTGATAGTCGTTTCGGTAGCTCTCGGTGATCTGTTTCAGCTGTCCGAAGATCTGCGCCGAGACGTCGGCCTTCTCCTTGGCCAGCGCAACCGCCTGCGGGTGATCCTTGCCGAAGTTGTTCTCGACGTCCTGCAACCGTTTCGCGATCGCGAGATAGCGGGTTTTCAGCGCGATGATGACCGAGCTGCTCGGCTGATCGGCCGCTATCGCGGAATCGTTGAAGGCGCTTTCGGAGCCGCTGTCGACGATCGCCTTGTACTGCTGGTAGCGGGCGCTGGCGCGGGCTGTATCGGCCTGCGCGACGATGAGCTGGGCGTTCAGGTCGGCGAGTTGCTTGTCGCTGAGCAACTGGCCGTCGCTGTTTGCGGAAAGCCCGTGCTCGGCCCTGAACTTCTCGACCGCCAGCGCAGCTGCCTGCGAGCTTTCGCGCAGTTCGGTCAACCTGCCCTGCAGCCAAACGGCCGCGCGCTCGGTGGCGTCGAAGCTGGCGTTGAGCTGGTCGGCAAGGTAGGCGTCCGCATAGGCCTTGGTGATGGCCGTGGCCAAAGCCGGATTGGTCGACTGATAGCCGATGCTGATGACATTGCTGCGGCCGTTGCGATCCGCCATCAATCCGGTTTGCAGCACGAGAACCGCGTAGTCATGGGTCGCCGCCTTCATCATGGCTTCGCGCGTTGCGGCATCGACATTCTCGATCCCGGGGATTTGGTTGCCGCCGCCGCTGCGGAAATAGCCGACGATGCCGCGCAAGAATCCGATTCCCTGGGCCAAAGCCGATTGCGGCGGGTTCATGAATTCCTGGTTCTGGTCCAGCTTCAGCTTGTCGACCACCTCCGATGCCAGCCGCGCCGAGTTGAGTATCTCGATCTGGCTGAGGATCGTCGCGTCCGTCTGCTGCGTGGCACTGACAGCCGAAATGTCGTCCACGACCTTGTTCAGGCCGTCGTCGATCAGCACGCTCGCAAGGGAGGTGTATTGCTTGGGCGTCGTCTGGAGATAAATCACACCCAGGAATAGACCGATGACGGCGCAGACCGCCACCACCTTGGCCTGCCGGGCGGCCATGCCAAGCAGACGCTCGATGTCGATGAAGTCTTCACCCTTTTCCGGTTCGGTGGTGGGCAATGGAATCCTCTTGTCGAGAGGAAAGTTGGCATAAATCATCGTCGGTCCAATTCCAGGTTGCAGGCGCTACCGGCCTTCGAAGAGTGTCGTCGTTACCAGAAAAGGCCACGCAACATTCGTGCCACGGAGCGCCCGGCCAAGAAGGCCAAGCGCTTGCGTGGCTGTCGCGCCATCGCGATTTCGCATATGCACCCAAAATTTGGGCATTATGCGGCTACTTCCCGGCGCTCGTGCGACCGGACGAATTGCTGCAGCATTTCGAAGACAGGTCCTTTCATGTCGTCGCGCGCCAGAGCAAAGGCGATGGTGGCCTCGATGAAGCCCTCCTTGGAGCCGCAGTCGAACATGCGGCCGTTGAAGGGCTGGGCATAGAAAGGCTGGCTTTCAGCCAGTCGAACCATGGCGTCGGTGAGTTGGATCTCGTTGCCGGCGCCGCGTTGCTGGGTGCCGAGCAGGGCGAAGATCTCCGGCTGCAGGATATAGCGGCCATTGATGTAGAAGTTCGACGGCGCGTTGGCGGGGGCCGGCTTCTCGACCATGGCGGTTACTTCGAAGCCCGAGGCCACCTCGGCGCCGCGGCCGACGATGCCGTATTTGCTGGTTTCCGAAGGATCGCAGCGCTCGACGGCGATGACGTTGCCGCCGGTCCGCTGATAGAGGTCGACGGTTTCCGCCAGGCAGCCCGGCGCGCCGAAGGACACCATGTCGGGGAGCAGCAGCGCGAAGGGCTCGTTGCCGATCACGTCGCGTGCGCACCATACGGCATGGCCGAGACCGTGCGGCGACTGCTGGCGGATGAAGGAGGTGGCGCCGGCCACCGGCAGCAAGCTTTCCAGCGATTGGAGCTGCGCCTTCTTGCCAGTCTGCTCGAGCGTCCCGATCAGTTCAGGGTGCAGGTCGAAATAGTCTTCGATGACCGCCTTGTTGCGCCCGGTGACGAAGACGATGTGCTCGATGCCGGCCTCGAAGGCCTCGTCCACGGCATATTGCACGACAGGCTTGTCGACGACGGGCAGCATTTCCTTCGGCATCGACTTGGTCGCCGGCAGGAACCGCGTTCCGAGCCCCGCCACCGGTATGACTGCCTTCCTGACTTTCTGCATCGCTTATTCCTTCTGAGGATATCGCTTTTTTACCTATCGCTGGCTATGAAACCGCATTCCATGCGCCTGCATACTTCACCTCCCCGTGCCCACGGCAAACTGTGCCGCAACCCTTCTCAGCCGAACCGCGATCGGCATCGACATATGCCGGACCGCGGCCGGATCGCTGAGCGCCGTGCGTATCGCCTTCAGCGGCGCACGCGCCTTGATGTGCTGCACCAATGACAGGAACGAGGCCGCCTTGCGCAGGCTGCGGCCGCGTCTGGCGAAAGCCGCCTTGGCGCCGTCGTCCATGAAATGCTCGGCCGCGAAGGCGGCATCGGCCTCGGCCATCGCCTCGACATGATGCAACTCGAGCACGCGCGAGATCGAGCCGGTGCGGATATGGTAGACATAGCCGACGGTCGGCTCGACCACGCAGCGGCCGCCTTTGGCCAGCGCGCTCGCCAGAAGAATGTAGTCTTCGCCGATGCGCAGCTTCTCGTCGTAGCGGAGGTGATTATCGTCCAGGAAACGGCGCTGGAAGATCGGCTTCAGATAGCCGAGGTTGAAGCGCGACTCGAAAACGATGTTGCCGGCGATATAGTCGGTCAGCGAGATTTCGCCGAGCCCTTCGAGGTACCTGGTCGGGAACATGATGTCTTCGGGCGTGCCGTCTTCGCGCACGACCTGGACATTGTCGACCGCGATGTCGGCACCCGCCTTCTCCGCCCGCGCGATCATGGCCGCCAGTCTGCCGGGCAGGACGGCATCGTCGGAATCGAGCACGGCGACCCAGCGGCCGCGGGCCAGATCGAGCCCGGCATTCCTGGCGCCGCCGGGGCCGCGGTTGGCAGGAAGCGCGACTACCTTGACGATGTCCTGAGGATAAGCGCGCGCGACATCGAGCGTGCGGTCGCTCGACCGGTCGTCGACGACGATGACTTCGATCGCGACATCGCGCTGCGCCATCGCGCTGGCGATCGCCCGGTCGAGAGTTGCCTCGGCGTTGTAAGCGGCGATGACGAAGCTGACGTCAGGCTGCACGCTTTTCCCCTTCCTGCGGAGTGATGCCGTACTGGCGGATTTCGCGGACTCCGACCAAACCGCTGACGACGCCGAGATGCATAATGCCGCGCAGCATGCTGCGGTTCCGTCGCACCGGGCTGACTGCGGCCAAAAGCGCCATACCGAAGCAGTAGCCCGCCTTCGCCGAGGCGAGACCGACCTGGCAGACGCGACGCAGGCCGCCGGTGTTGCGCCCGATGAGATGACCATGCGTCTGCCCGAAGCGGAAGCGGCGGCGGCGCAGCCAGTCGAAGGCGGCCCTCGAACTCGGCACCACCTCGTCGACAAAGGCGTGCGAGGCAAAGGCGATGCGCCCGCCGGACTTGACCACCGAATCGAAGAATTCGGTGTCCTCGCCGCCGGTCTGGCCACGCGCCAGGCTGAAGCGCCGGTTGCGCAGGCTTTCCTCGGTCATCCTGAGCAGGACATTGCAGGTGTAGCCGGTGCGGATCTCGCCGCCCACCCAGACGGGCAAGGTCGAGTGGAAATCGCCCTTGCGCATCCAGTCCGGCGCGTCCTGGCGATATGTCGCGCGGACCGGCCCGAGCACGGCCGTCGCGCCCGTCGCCTCCGCGGTCGCCACGAGTTCGACGAGCCAGCCCGGCGAAGCCGTCTCGTCGTCGTCGATGAAGGCGACGAGGTCCGAGACGCTGGCATCGAGGCAGGCGTTGCGAGCGATCGAGATGTTGCGCGCCGGCGCGTGGCGATAGCGGATCGGCAGCTTCAGTTCCTGCGCCAGCGCCTTCACCAGCGGCTGCGCACTCGGCTCGTCGTCATTGTCGGCGACGACGATGCCGATCTCGAAACCGGCGGGGTTCTCCAGCGCGGCGATGGAGCGCAGCGTGTCAGCAAGCTCCGGCCTGCGGAAAGTGCAGATGCAGATGTCGATGCTGCCGCTCCTCTTCGCAGCCATCACGCCGCCTCGCGCGACGGCTGCGGGCCGAAGAGTTGCAGCCAGAAGCCCATGGACCAGCCCAGATGCATGACCATCACCGACACGCCGGCCAGCGCTATGGCGGGATTCCGCTGGCTGATCGCGGTCCGGACGCCGTAACCGAGGCAGACACCCGCCCACACCAGAAACGGCACGGCCGCCAGAACAAAGATCGGAGACAAGAGCGCCATCAGGACCACCGGAAACACCAGCAGCGGGATCATCTGCCGCAGCTTCGGCATCATGCGATGCTTGAGCACGTTCCTGGCGCGGCCGCGGCCATAGCCGAGATATTGGAAAAACAGGCTCTTCAAGGTGGAGCGCGGATAATAAACCATCTGCGTCTTGCCGCTCATCCAGATGCGGTAGCCGGCCAGACGGAGGCGGTGATCGAGCTCGGCGTCCTCGTTATGGCTGAAGCTCTCGTCATAGCCGCCGACCGCGCGGAACGCGGCAATGCGCATCAGCGCATGGTGGCCGTGGTCGACCCACTCGCCGGCCGACATGTGGCGGTGCTTGGAGCCGCCGGTGCCGAGCCTGGAATTCTGCGCCGCCGCCACGGCCTTCTGCACCGCGCCCGTGCCGCTGGTCAGCATCGAAACGACGACCGAATCGGCACCCGTAGCTTGCGCTTCCTCGACCAGCCTGTCGCAATAATCGGCGGGATATCCGCCATGCGCATCGATGCGGATAAGATAGTCGGCGTCGTCGCCGAAGGTCGCCACCGCAAGGTTGATCGCCGCGCTCTGGATGCGCTTCGGATTGGCGATCAGGATGACGCGTGGATCCTCCGCAGCGAGTTCTTCGACGATGCCTTGTGTGCCATCGGTGCTGCCGCCGTCGGCCACGACGATGCGCGCGCCGAGCCGCGCCGCGGCCGGCCGCAGCCGCTGGAGCAGCCCGCCGATATGAGCGGCCTCGTTGAGGCACGGGATGACGATCAGGCTCGATGCCGTCGTGCGCGTCATCGGGTTTTGTCCATTCTTAGCCATCCTATGCCAGCGCCTCGGTCGCAAAGCTCCCGCGACCGGCGGTCAGGCCGCGCAGCTTGTCGACAAAAGCCAGGCAATCGCTGCGGTCGTAGCTCCAAGTCCGCGGATTGCGTGCCAGCACCCGCGACTTCAGCTTGCCGTAGTGTTCCTGACCCATTCGGCCGAGCGCGGTGTCGAGTCCTTCGGACGTCGCCTCGGACAAAAGCACACCGATGTCCTGCTGCTTGAGGAACCGGCCGGTTTCGGTGCTCGCCATCGAGATCGGCACGGCGCCGAAGCGGCAGCCTTCGTAGAGGCGGTTGGGAAGCAGCCATTCGGAATTCTGGCCCTGCTCGAAGAAATCGATCGCCCAGGAGAAATGCACCTCGCGGTAGATCGCCGGCATGTCCTCCGGATTGCGATAGGGACCGCGGAAGGAAAGCCAGGGCTCGGCTTCGACAAAGGCATGAAAATCCGGGAATTCGGAGAGCGCGGGACGCCCCCTGAGCACCACTTCAAAGCGTCCGTCTTGCCGGCGGGTGAACTCGGCCAGGAGTTCCAGCGAGCGCCGGCAGCGCAGCGCGCCGAACCAGCCGATGCGCCAAGGCGGCGCCGCCGGACTGTCGTCCTCGCGGCGATGATCCGCCGGCACGGGCATGGTGTCGAAATATTTGTTCTCGATCAGCTCGACCGGCGCCGCGATTTGCCCGAACGGCTTGAAATAATTGGCAACGAAGGCGGGAGAGCTGGTCACCAGAAGCTTGACGTCGCGGGCCAGATGGCGTTCGGCGCCGCGCAACGTCTTGCCGATCAGGTCGTTGCGCAACACCAGCCGATGGATGTCGAGGCACTCGTAGACGATCGGCACGCTGGCGCCGAAAGCGCGCCTGGCGCGGCTGGCAAGCGCCAGCATCTCGAGATTGCGCGCGATGATCAGGTCGGGTCGCGCCAGGCCCGCGAATTTGGCGCCGATCGACATGGCGGCCTTGGCAACTGCGCCGATGCGCTGGGCGAATCGGCCATCGCGCGTCGGTCCGAGGTCGACGGGCCTGATGCCTTCGATCTCGGCGATCGGATTGGAGGTGCGACGGAAGCCCGCCAGGGTTATCCCGGCGCCGCCTGCCCTGAGCATTTTTATCCTCCGGCGCACCGCCGGGTCGGATATGTCATGCACAAGGTACAAGACATGCAGCATGAAACTCGACCGCTTTTGGGCCCGCCACCCAAGAGGGGATGCTAGTACAGCTTTTGCTGCATCGCAACATTTTTGGTGCAGCGTAGCAATCGGCGCACATTTTTTGTTGCGCTGCAAAAACTTCTTGCGGTAGTTTGTGCATGGCGGCGGGCGCCGGTCGCGACGATGACTGGCGCAAAATCAGGAATCCAGAATTTGGAAACCAGTGCATTCGATCCGCCCGAGGGCTCCCTGCGCAGATCGGTCGGGCGCGGCGCCGTCGTCACCGCGATGGCGCAGGGCGTGCGGGTCGCCACCCAAATCGTGTCGGTCATCGTGCTGTCGCGGCTTTTGTCGCCGCAGGATTTCGGCGTCGTGGCGATGTGCGCGCCGGTGCTCGCCTTCATCGCGCTGTTCCAGGATTTCGGCCTGACCCAGGCGACGATCCAGAAAACCGGCATCCGGCACGAAGAGGTCAACTACCTCTTCTGGATCAACACGGCGGTGAGCGCGATCCTGGCCTTCGTGCTTGCTGCGGCGGCTCCCCTGGTGGCCGCCTTCTACGGCGAGCCGCGCGTCACGGGGCTGGTTGCCGCCTTCGGCCTGCAGATCATGGCCTATGGTCTCGGCGCCCAGCATCTGGCGTTGCTGACGCGCCGCATGGAATTCAGCCGGCTCGCCGTCATCGACGTCGCCAGCGCCGTTACGGGCCTTGTGGTCTCGATCGCCTGGACCTTCATCGACCGCTCCTATTGGGCGCTTTTTGCCGGTACGCTGACCGGCGCCGTGTTGCCGACGCTTTGCTACTGGGTGTCATCGCGCTGGCGTCCGGGGCTGCCGCGCAAGGTCGAAGGCATCAGCCAGCTGATCAATTTCGGCGCCGGCATCACCGGCTTCAACTTCGCCAATTTCTTCGCCCGCAACCTCGACAATGTGCTGATCGGCAAATATTGGGGCGAGGCGCAGCTCGGCCTCTACGACCGCGCCTACAAGCTGCTGCTTTTCCCGCTCAGCCAGATCACCAACCCGCTGTCGAAGGTGATGGTGCCGGCACTTTCGCGGCTGAAGGACGAGCCGGACCGTTATCGCAGCGCCTATCTGCGCGTCATGCCGCTGATCCTCCTGGTGGCGTTGCCGGGCGTGGCCTTCGCCACCGCCATGTCGGATACGCTCATTCCTTTCGTGCTCGGCCCGCAATGGCGGGAGAGCGCCAACATTTTCCTCGCGCTGGGCTTCGCCGGCCTGCTGCAGCCGCTCAACAATCCGGCCGGATGGCTGTTCGTCAGCCAGGGCCGTTCGGGCGATTTCATGCGCTGGGGCATCATCACCGCCGTCACCTCGGTGCTGGCCTTCGCCATCGGCCTGCCTTATGGCGCGCTCGGCGTCGCGGTCGCCTATGCGGTCAGCGAATATCTGCGGACGCCTTTCCTCTGGCTCTATGTCGGCAAGGCCGGGCCGCTGCAGGCGAGCCATGTGCTGCACGCAGCCGCCCCCTTCGTGCTCGGCGCGCATCTGGCGCTGGCCCTGGTCTGGGTCGCCAAGCCGATGCTGCCGGCGCAGCCCATCATCGCTCTCGCAGGCGGCGCGGTGCTGTCCTATGTCGTCACCATCATCGTCGCGCTCGCCTTCGGCGCCGGCCGCGAGGCGCTTCGGGAGGCCCTGCGGCTGATCCCGGCGCGCGGGTTTTCGCCCGCGCCCAGTGAGGCGAAATGACCTTGCCGGCGCAAACCGCCAGGCATTCCGGCCGCCGCCGGACAGCCCAAAACTGCTGATTCTTGAGGGTTAGGCAACAGCATGAATTACCGATCGATCTCAGACATGAACGACGCGATCGCGCGGAACCTGCACCGGCTGCCGCGCGACATCGACCTGGTGGTTGGCGTGCCGCGAAGCGGCATCCTCGCCGCGACGCTGGTCAGCCTGACGGCGAATATCCCGATGACCGATCTCGACAGCTTTCTCGCCGGCAAGATCTACACCTCGGGGATCACCAAGCGGCGTGCGGCGCTCGATCGGCAGCATTCCGAAATGCGCAAGATCCTGGTGATCGACGACAGCGTCAGCGGCGGCAACGCCATGCGCGATGCGCGCAGCAAAATCGCGGCTGCCGGCATCCCGGGCGATTTCGTCTACGCGGCCGTGTTCGGCCTGCTTTCGCAGCACAAGGAAACCGATATCGTCTTCGAGGTCGTGCCGCATCCCAGGATGTTCCAGTGGAACTTCATGCATCACGTCTTCCTCGAGCAATGCTGCGTCGACATAGACGGCGTGCTTTGCCTCGATCCGACCGCGGACGAGAATGACGACGGGCCGGCCTACGAAAAATTCCTCACCGAGGCGCGGCCGCTTCTCGGGCCGACGCGCAAGATCGGCTGGCTGGTGACCAGCCGGCTGGAAAAGTATCGCAAGCTGACTGAAGCCTGGCTGGCCAAGCACGAGATCAAATATGACCATCTCGTCATGCTCGACCTGCCGAGCAAGGCCGAGCGGCAGCGGCTTGGCGCGCATGGCAGCTTCAAGGCCGAGTTCTATCGCAAGTCGGACGCCATCCTGTTCATCGAGAGCGAGCACGAGCAGGCGCTCAAGATCGCCAAGCTATCGGGCAAGCCGGTGCTGTGCGTCGAAACCAACATCGTGAGCTTTCCCGACGCGTTTTCCTTGCCGGCGCTGGAGCAGGCGGCCCGCAACCTGCCGGCACGGCTCAGGCAGATCAATTCGCCCGAGGGGCGCAAGAAGGTCATCAAGACCGCCGCGCGCGCCCTGCTCGGCGAACGCGCCTATGAAATGCTGAAGAGCCGGGTCAAAAGACCAGCGTAAGCAAAACCTAACGCGGATTTAAGGTGCCTCGCGCCGAATCGCATTCAGTCGACGTTTGGGTCGTCGTTTTGATGCCTGTCGCGCCCCAGAACCGCTGCAGATTTCTGGGCGACATGCATTAAGCAGCGCGCCGGGCGCGCTGCCTGGCAGCCCTGTCCAGCAAGGCGAAGAAGGTGGCGAACTGGCGCTCGGGATCGAGTTCCGGGCGCTGCGAGAACGTGAGCGCGGCTTCCGAGACTCGCTCATATTCCTCGCGATCGTTCCACAGCCGCCTGAGCGCCGTGACCCAGTCCTCGAGCGGCGCGTCATAGTCCAGCACGACGCCGCCGGAGCCGATCGCTTCGGGCAGTCCGCCGCGCCGCGAGCCGACGACGGGAATACCGCTGCAATGGGCCTCCGAGGCAACGCGACCCCACGCCTCTTCCCATTTGCTCGGCGCCAGCAGGATCCTGGTGCGGCCGTAGAGAGTCTTCATGTCGTCGGTGCGGTTTTCGAGCTTGATATTGGAGAACGGCGCGATCGTTTCCGCGATGCGGGCGCGGTGATCGTCATCCAGCTTCCAGCTCTCGACGAACAGGAAAGGGATCTCCCTGCAGGCGGCCGCGATCCGCACCGCCAGCTCGAAACCCTTTTCCTCGTAGGGATTGATAAAAGTGACGTACTCGCCCGTCGTCGGCGTGCTGTAAGAGGCCGGATTGATCGTCGGCGGGATTACCGTGGAATCGATGCCAAACTCGCGCTTGTAAGTGCGCGCCGTGAACTCGGAATTGGCGATGTAAGACGCCGAGTTCAGCTCGCGCAGATCGCCCCCGAGTTCATGGAATTCAACATTCCTGAGATAGACCACCAGCGGCACGCCCTCGGCCTCCAGCGCCTTGCCGAGCGGAACCGATTTGTGACACTGCACCACCGCTACGTCCGGCTGCAGCTTCTTTACGGCAAAGGCGGCCGCTTCCCAGGGGAACCAGGCGCGCACCACCGGATAGCCGGGGAAATTGTCGATGACGGCGCGCTGACCGAGGAGCTTCATCTTGGCGCGCGCCTTGTATCCGAACATGCCCTGGCCGAACAAGGCCGCAAGCACCGATGCCTCATGACCGTGTTCGATCAATTGCTCCGCCAGATGATGGGTGCTCGACTGGACCCCGCCGCTGAATTGCGGCGGATAGCCGTTTCCGCCTGCGAAGAGAACTTTCATGGTTCGGCTCCTTGTCACATTTTCTTGGCCAGTTTTCCTGGCTTGCCGGCAAACATGCCGGCGGGCAGTGTCAGGCAGTCTGCTGCTCGAGATTGGCGAACGGATTGGTGCATGGATGCCAGCCGGTGAAGCGGATCGGATCATGGGGCGAGCTGCGCCAGGCATAATCGGTCAGCATGTGGAACTCGGCGATGACCCAGCGCTCGAAATTGCCGACATCCTGCTGCTTGCGCCTGGGTAGCAATTCGCGCGCCCTGTCGAGCCTCACGGTCTCCAAAAGCGTCACCGCGTCCGCCAGCTTTTCGCTCGGGAATATCCACGGGTTGCGGTTGCGGAATTCGAGCACGAATTGCTGCAGGTGCTCGATGCGCATGTTGAGCGGGCCGAAGTATTTCTCGAGCGTGAGGCGGACCAGATCCTCATCCGAGAAGGACGATACGGCCGCAGCGGCGATGCCGGTCGAAGCAATGCCGCCGGCAACAACGGCCAATGCGGTGCGTCGCGTGATCTTCATCGACCCCTCCTTCATGCCAGCCGGCTCGCCGCCCGCAGCGAAAGCGCCGCGGCGGTCAGGCTTGGGTTGGCGCAGGAACAGCTCGGATAGGTGCTGGTGCCGACGACGACGAGGTTCCGGAGCTGGTGGTGGATCATGTCGCGGTCGACCACCGAGTCGGCCGGGCCGGTGCCCATCCGCAAGGTGCCCTGCACATGCGACTCGGTCGGCCTTATGCCGCGATCGAATATCTGCTCGACCGGAAGCGGCTTGAGCAGCTCCGGCAGCCTCTCGAGCGCCTTGGCCATGCCCTTGGTTGCATAGTCGGAGGCACCCTTGAAGCTGACGAAGACGTTCTCGTTCTTGTCGAGGATCACCCGGTTTTCCGGGTCGAGCAGGTTTTCGGTGACGATGACCAGCGGCAGCGCCTGCCGCAGCCGCCCCTTCTCGGCTCGCATGCCGTGCTGCCAGCGGTTCTCGAAATAGACCAGCGCCGCCGCGTGCTCGGCGCGATGCGGGCCGTCATAGAGGCCGAAATTCAAGCCGGTGGTGATGGTGCTGCCGTCGAAATTGTCGACGCCGTCGAGATAGACCTCGTAGTTCCAGCCATAGGATTCGTGCAGGCCGAGCCCGACAAATTCGCCGCCGAGCCCCGAGCGCAACATGATTGCAGGGCTCTGGATGGCGTTGGCGCCAAGGATGACGAGTTCGCCGCTGACAGAGTATGCCTTGCCGTCGCGCAGGAAGGCAACCGAACGCACCGAGCCGGCTGAATGGTCGAGCCGCCGCACTTCGGCGCCCAAGCAAACCGACACGTCCGCGTGCTGGAAGACGTGCATCAAACCATTGTTGGCGGTGAACTTGGCGTCGGCCGGGCACAGCCAGCATCTGAGGTTGGCGCAGCATGAGTTGCGCTGCGCCGTCGCGACGCGGGCGCGGGCGGTCGGCATGACGAAATGCTGCTCCGGCTGCGCCGCCTTCATCATCCGGTCCGGCGTCGACATGCGGTGCGGCGGCTGCGGAAACGGCCGCGAACGCGGCAGCATCCGGGCCATGTCGGGGTCGCCGGAGATCGACATGACCTCCTCGGCGTCGCAGTAGAACGGCTCCAGCTCGTCATAGCTGATCGGCCAGTCGTTGCCGACGCCGTATGTGCTCTTCAGCCTGAAGTCGTTGGGATGGAAACGCGGCGTCTGCGCGAACCAGCAGTTGGTGCCACCGCCGAGGCCGATCGTGTAGTTCCACGGCTTGTCGGCATTGTCGGTCTTATAAGTGCTCTCGTCGTCTATGTCGGTGTTGGCGTTCTGGTCAAGCTGCCATTCATGCGTGTTGTGGCGGCCCCATTCCAGCACCAAGACCCGGGCTTTGCGCCGCTTCAGGAACTCATGCAGGAAAAAGGCTGAACCGAACCCGGAACCGATGACGACGAGGTCGAAATGCTCGTTGGCGATTTGTTCGGGCTGAACGTCCATCACCATCAGATCGAATCTCCCGAAACGCGCACGATCATTATCGACCCTCCATCATTGTCGGTCCCACTGTCGTTCGCCGGAGCCATGCGGCGGGAAGCTGGCGGCGGACACTGTCATGCCGCCATCCTGCCGATCGAGTGGTATTCGATGCCGTAGCGGGCGATGACCTTCGGGTCGTAGAGGTTGCGGCCGTCGAAGATGACCGGTGTCGTCAGCGCGTCCTTGAGCGCGTCGAAGGAGGGAGCCCTGAAGCTCTTCCATTCGGTACAGATGAGAAGCGCGTCGGCGCCGCGCAGGGCCGCTTCCTTGGTGCCGCACAAGAGAAGGTCCTCGCGCTGGCCGTAGATGGCCTGGCACTCCTGCATGGCCTCCGGATCGTAAGCCTGCACCTTGGCGCCGGCGGCCCAAAGCGCCTCCATCAGCGTGCGCGACGGAGCCTCGCGCATGTCGTCGGTGTTCGGCTTGAAGGCCAGGCCCCACAGCGCAAATGTCTTGCCCTTGAGGGCGCCCTGGAAATAGCGGTTGACCTTGTCGAACAGCACCGATTTCTGCGCGTTGTTGCGCTCTTCGACGGCGCGCAGCAGCTTGGCGTCGAACTTGACGCCCTCGGCGGTCTTGATCAGCGCGCGTACATCCTTGGGGAAGCAGGAGCCGCCATAGCCCAGGCCGGGATAGATGAAATGGTAGCCGATGCGCGGATCGCTGCCGATGCCCTTGCGCACCTCCTCTATGTCGGCGCCCAATTGCTCGGCGAGGTTCGCCATCTCGTTCATGAAGCTGATCTTGGTCGCCAGCATGCAGTTGGCCGCATACTTTGTGAACTCGGCGCTGCGGACATCCATCACAATCATCTTCTCGTGGTTGCGGTTGAACGGCGCGTAAAGCTCGCGCATCACCGCCTCGGTGTCCTCGCTCGACGTCCCGACGATGATGCGGTCCGGCTTCATGCAGTCGGCGACCGCCGAGCCTTCCTTGAGGAATTCCGGATTCGAAGCAACGTCGAAGGTCAGGTCCTCGCGGCCGCGCGCCTTCAGCGTCTGGGCGACCCTTTCCTTGATCTTCTCGCAGGTGCCGACCGGCACGGTGGACTTGCCGACGACAATCTTGGGCGCGTCCATCTCGCGGCCGATGGCCTCGGCGACGGCAAGCACGTATTTCAGGTCGGCCGAGCCATCCTCGCCAGGGGGCGTGCCGACCGCGATCATCTGGATCTGGCCATGCTTGACCGCCGCGGCCGCGTCGGTGGTGAAGCGGATGCGGCCGGCGGCGTGGTTCTCCTTGACGAGAGCTTCCAGTCCGGGCTCGAAAATCGGGATGAAGCCCTGGTTGAGCCGGTCCACCTTCGCTTCGTCGATGTCGACGCACACCACCTCGTGCCCGACTTCCGCAAGCACCGCGGCCTGGACGAGACCGACATAGCCAATTCCAAACACTGTCAAATTCATTTGGTTCTATTCCTGTTTAAGGCCGGGCCGCAAAGACGGCCCGGCCAGTTAAGATGTCCCCCAGGCCCTGTATGAGGCCTAGATATTCGGCATGATCCGCATCCCAAAACCAGTTCCTACTTTGGGGGACATGCCTAGTTGCTGTTGGTTATGGTGCATGCCAGCGACTCCGGGAACTGGCACGGCTGGCCGAGCGCTGTGAAAGCGATGCGCTTGACCTGCATGGTCACCTTGCGGCCGGGATCGGCAAAGGCGCCCATCCAGTTGGTCAGCTTGTCGCTGCCCCACAAGCTGAAGAATATTTTTTGCGGATTGGTCGGCAATTCGTCCGGGTTGGTCACCTCGTTGACCAGCTTGCCGTTGACATACCAGCGCAGCCGGTCCTTCTCCCAGACGAACCCATAGTCGTTGAAGCCCTTATCGGCGCCGCCTTCGACGTCGACCAGCTTGCCGTTCTTCGGCTTGCCTTGGATGTAGCTGTTCACCTGGACTTTGGTCGGGTCCTTGGTGAGGACCTCGAAGTCGATCTCGTCCCAGGGCTTTTTGTCCTGCGGTCCGATATAGGTGAAAAAGGCGGCATTGAGGCCGGATCCGGTATCGGTCTTCATCCGCGCCTCATAGACGCCGTAGCCATAGCGCTGCTTGGTCTGGACCTCGGCGCAGGCGAACTCGCGATCCTTCAGCTTGCGCTTTTCGAAGCTCAGCGACAGCACGCCGTCCGAAAGCCGGACAAGGTCCTTCGACCATGTGCAGTTCTGATGATTGCCGTTGCTCCAGCCGTCGGAGACGAACCAGCGCGAACGGTCGAAATTCGAAAAATTGTCGACGAAGGACGGCGCGCTCTGCATCTCCTCGGCATGCACCGAATGGGGTGGTGCCACAATGGCGGCCGCGGCCGCAACCAGCGCGCCGGCGAGCCAGAGCTTAAGCGTCTTCGACCTATTCGAATTCGCGCGCGGCATGCTGCAAGCAGCCGCGGTGGAGGTGTCGTTCGGATATGCGTTCATGACAAACTTACCTTTGTGCTGTCCGCCCCAACCCAAAGTCATTCCTGGCCCGCCTCCAGAGAGCCGCTTCTGATCCTCCCCCCTCTTACTCCTCTAATGTTTTGCAGCTATGACCGCGCCTGGAAGCGCTGTCAGCCTCTGCCCGCAGACCTTGCCTGTGCGGCCTGCGAACCGGGTTGCCCGACACCATCTTCGACAATCGCGTCGAGCGAATGACGCAGTTCCTTCATCAGACCTTTCTGACGCGTGAGTTCGGCGATGCGCCGCTCGTAATTCAGGATCGCGCCGGTCATCGTGTTGACATCCGACGACTTGTCTGTCGACGCGGAGCCGTTCTCCATTGCCTCGACCAGGAAAGCGGCGTTGGTCGCCGTCGACCGATAGCGGTTCTCCAGCCCGGTCTTTTCCGCTTCGATCTCGGCGGAGATCTGGTCGAACAGCTTCGCCAGACGGTCGAGCCGCTGGAGATCGGTCTGCCGGTCACGCGCCGGATCCCTGGATCTGAAGCCAAAAATCGAAGCCATTCGATCGGCCTTTCGAAATTGCTGCACCGCAACATAGCTTGCCATTCTCGGGGCAAGTAGGCAACCTCGTAGTTTCGGAAAGCGGATTTTTTTGGGAACGGCGCCAGCGCTGACGCTTTTGTCGGATCATTCTGTTGCGGCACTCGTTGCCGGCATCAGGAAGCGCATCGGCGGCACCTGCTGCCTCGCAGCAATGCCGGCGCGGCGGAGCAGGGCGTCCAGCTTGTCGGCCGCCACGCCGCGAACGATCGGGATCAGATTGGACTGGCTGGCCAAGGCATAGGCGGCAGCCGATGCCAGGCCGCGCTCCGCCTTCACGTCAAGGAAATTGCGCAGCCGGTATTTGTCGCGCACATGGCGCTCGTGGCGCCGCAACGCGGCCTTCGAGCCCTCCGGCAGGTTGCCCAGCGCCAGCAAGGCCAGGTCGGCATCGGCAAGCCGCTTCAGATCCTGCGTCCTGTGGCGGCCGCTCAGCGAATCGGCGCGAACGATCGCACCATAGCCGCAGGACTTGATGATCTTGAAACGCGCGCCGCGGGCGACCGCGCGCGCATAGAGCTCGTAGTCCTCACCGAGCCGCAGGTTTTCGTCGTAGCTCAGCCCGTGACGTTCGAGGAACGCCCGGCTGATCACCGGCTTGAGGAAGCCCAGTTCGCCGCGCAGCACGCGGCGACGGGAAATGTTGCCTTCGATGAAGCGCTCGAAGTCGAGAAATTGCGGTTCTGGCGCGAAGGAGGGAGCCGCGACCTTGGTGGGGTCGGTCGCGGCATCGTCCCTGATCAGCATGATGTTGTCCGCCGCGAAATCCCAGTCGGGGCTGGCAAACAGCCGGCGGAAACGGCCTTCGAGGAAGAAATCGTCGGCGTCGAGGATGCTGATGAAAGGCGAAACGGAAGCCTTGATCGCGGCGTTGCGCGCAAATGACGGACCATGGTTGACGTCGAGACGCATCACCTTGAGCCGGCCGCTGCCATCATCGGCGGCGCGCGCCACGTTCTGTGTGTCGTCGGTGGAGGCGTCGTCGGCCACGACGACTTCCGCCACCTCCGGCTCGCGCAGAGCCGAAGCGATGGCGACCGGTATGGTCCGCGCCGCGTTGCGGGCGGCAATGATGACGCAGACCCTTGGGGTCGTCACGGCCATGATTCACCTTTCGATAGCATGAGTGACCGCCCACCTATGAATGCAAAACCGAATCTTCATGCGTTGCCCCGCACCGGCGCGGCCGCGGCCGGCCGCTCGAAGATCCGCCGGCTGAGATCGGCGGAAGCCGCCCAGCCGGCCTCCGCCAGATAGCGCACCGGCTCGCGACCGCAGAGCTCCCACAGCACCGTCCGCCGCTGCGGCCAGCGCAACGAGGACAGCCAGGGCGCGATCACCATATGGAAGAGGTCGGCATTGTCGATGCGCGCCAGCATCCGGGTGGCGCGGTCCGAAAGCAGCGTGCCGGTACCGCCAAGCAGAACATCGGCCGCGCGCAAAGCAAGCAGCAGCGTGTCGGCGAGGCCCTGCTCAGCGGCATGGTCGAGCAGTTTCTGCTGCTCGGCTTCGTTCAGCCGGCCGGCCGCGGCTCTGACGTCGCAGACATAGCCGGCGCAGGGCTCGCGGTTGAAGAAGGCTTTGGCGACGCTGATGCAGGACAAGAGCAACGTGTCGGACGCCGATATCAGGGGCATGGAGGCGCCCGCAACCTTGACCTCGCGCTTGCGGCGCAGGAAGCCGTCGATGTCGCGTGGGCTCGGCGAGCCCGGCTGCTGCAGCCGATAATGGAGATCGACCGTTGCGGCCCGCACGCCATCGTCGCGGACCATGTGCTGCTCGCCGAGGAAACGCACCCACCAGACCGACCGGGACTTGCCGGCGACCTCGTAGCCGGCCGAGCGAAGGGCTTCGCGGGCGGCAGCGAAGCCGGACGGGCAAACCAGAATATCGACGTCGCCGGACGGCTTCATGAAATGGTCGCCGTAGAGCAATTGCTGCTGGAGCGGTCCCTTCAGGAAGACGAAGTCGATCTGCCTGTCCTGCAACACCTGATGGATGGCGATCGAATCGCCGATGGAGGCGGCATTCATCGACATGGTACGCCGGCGATAACCATCGAGCCATGCGAGCAATTCGGGAGGCGTCGCGCCGGTGGCCCCATGCGAGAGAGCCTTGAGCAAAAAGACCGCGACCTTGTTCAACCTCGCAATGTCGGTAACGTCGGCCACGCAGATTGCCGGAGCCGGCATACCGCCATGGTCGACTGCTCGCGCTGTTGGATTGAAGAACAGCCGCAGACAGGCGTGCACATAGGCGACTTCGTCGGCACTGCCGGCCGCGCGCAGCCTGTCGTAAGAAGCGTCCTGCACGGCCATGCCCGTTGTCGTCTCTCCGCAAAACCGCCCGCGCGGCGTTTATACCGCAACTGCGAAGAAAAGCATCGCCAAAAAATCGGGAGCGCCATCCAGCGCCTTCCCAAGCCGCCTCGCGCCTGCAACCTGAGCGTTCATATTCGCTCATCCCGATCACTTTTGAAGACAAATCCCGCGGCGGCGAAGTGAGCCGGCAATCTGCTATTATCTGAAGTGTTTTCTTGGCAATTCCCACATAGCCACGTAAGCTCACGAACTTACCTCAATCAAATCATATGCTTACTTAGACGGCAAAAAGGCGATGTTGAACGTTCGAGTGGTGTTCGCCCGAGATGCAAAAGCCGACGGTGTCATCACCGACGCAGGCATGCGCAACCAAGAATTGATTACTGCCTGGTAAATCAGGCTTGACTCATAAATGTTGCCGTGCAGCAATTGCGATGCAGCATAGCAATATGCTGGCGGCATTCCGACGCCGCTTCCAGTCTTAATTGGAGAATAGAATGGAACAGAATGTTGAAAAGCAAGAGTACGAGACCCCAAGCCTGACGGTTCACGGTTCGATCGAAACGATCACGCAGGGTGCCTCCGGGACCACGGCGCTTGACGCGGCATTTCCCGCGCACACACCGGTCGGTGAGCTCACCTTCTCCTGAGCTTGCAGCGCCCGGAGTTGTCGCAGTTGGGGCTCCGGGCGTTCTCTTTCTTCAAACGGTGAACCGGGGGCCCTGTCCTGGGCTCCCTGAGGATCGCAGGCAACCGATCCCGGCGAGGCCACGCAAGCGTTCAACAATGAGGTTTTAGGATGCACTGGAACCCATCGAACCATGACCGCGTGGTCGCGAGCGGCGATGCCGTGGCTTGTGAATTCGGCAACGGACTGGCGCTGCTCCATCTCAAATCCAACATCTACTACAGCCTGAACGGCGTCGGCGCCTACATTTGGGAGCTGATCCAGGAGCCACGACCGATCCCCGACATAACAAGCGCGGTGCTCACCCGCTATGATGTCGATACAGAACGCTGCAAGGCCGATGTCGAGGGCTTGCTCAAGGGACTGATCGAAGCCGGGCTTGCGAGGTTCCACCATGAGGAACTGGCCTAGGGTCCTCTCGCTTAGCGGGCCGGAGGCGCTGTTTCTGGCGCGCTGCCTGGCAGTGGTCAGCCTCGTGCGGCTGGGGCTTACGCTTTCGTCCTATAATCGCATGCGCGCTCTGGTGACTCAACTGGAAGCGAGGAATGACGCTGCCATCGCCGATCTGCGGCGCGTCGCATGGGGCGTTGCCGCTGCTGCGCGATACGTGCCGGGCGCCAGCTGCCTTACCCAGGCGCTCGCCGGACAGTATCTGCTTGCCCGCCAGGGCAAGGCCTCCACGATCAGCATCGGCATCGCGCGCGACCCCGGCGCCGATCTCAAGGCGCATGCCTGGCTGATCAGCGGCGACCACATCGTGCTTGGCGGCTCCATCAACGGCTTTGCCCATCTTGTCGATCACGGACACTAGGCGATGAGCGGCGTCGCCGGAATTCTGCTCAGACAGGATGGCAGCCCAGCGGCGGCGGCCGACATCCAGCAGATGCTGGCGCGCATGCGCCACCGGGCGCGCGACGGCAGCTCATGGTGGACGGACAGACACGCAGCACTAGGCCATGCCTGGCTCAACACGACCGGCGAGCAGGGCCCTGGGCCGCTGACAATGGCCGGCGGCAAGCTCGCCATTACGGCCGATTGCCGGCTGGACAACCGCGAGGAGCTTCTGGCGCGGCTCGGTGTGCGCGACCGATCGGCCGCCGACGCCATACTGCTGATGCACGCCTATCTCAAATGGGGCGAGGCCTGTCCGACCTACCTGCAAGGCGATTTCGCCTTCGCGGTCTGGGACGCCGAGCGCCGGGCGCTGTTTTGCGCGCGCGACCATTTCGGCGTCAAACCTTTCTACTACCACTGCGCCGACAGGCGCTTTGCCTTCGCCTCGGAGATCGGCCCACTTCTGGCGCTGGATCGTGTCGGCAGGGCTCTCAGCGAGCATCAGATTTCCGGCTTCCTCGCCGGCCTGCCGGACGATCCGCAATCCACGCTCTATGCGGAGATCTTTCGCTTGCCCGCTCGGCACAGCATGACGGTGACCAACAATCAGGTCGTGCTGAGCCGCTACTGGGAGATTGAGCCGTCACAAAGGCCGCAGCGTTCGGATGCGGCGGACGAGTTCCTGCATCTTTTCGCGCGATCGGTTGAAAACCGGATGCGGGGCACTCCGTCCGTCGGTGCCATGCTGAGTGGTGGGCTCGATTCGTCCTCGATCGCCTGCATGGCCGGACTTCAAGCTGCGGCGACGCAGAAGCCGAAGCTCAAAACTTTCTCGCTGGTGTTCGAGAGGGGGTCTTCGATGGACGAGCGGCCCTTCATCGATGCAGTGCTGGAGCAATATGGGCTCGACGGCACGCTGATCGCGGTCGGCGGCTATGCGCCCTTCGCCGAGTTTGATCGCATTCTGGAGGAACAGGAAGGGACCTTCCTGGCGCCCGGTCTGTCCTTGACCCGCAGCGTCTATCGCACCGCGAGCGCTAAGGGCGTCACAGTGCTTCTCGACGGCCACGGCGGTGACGAGGTCGTATCGCAAGGTCATGGGCATCTGCATGAGCTCGCCCATCGCGGCAGGTGGCTGGAGCTGTGGCGCGAGCTGCACAGTGCCGCCAACACCTATGGCGACGGGATGCTGCCTCTTTACTTCAAGTTCCTCGCCGCCTACGGGCCGGCCTGGCGGAATGCCAGGATGAGGGCGAAGGCCAGGCGTCTTCTCGGAAAACTTCGGCGCAGACGCTTCGATGCACCGCGCGCGGCGTGGGCAGGACTGGTCAATCCGGAGCTTGCCAGGCGTACCGATCTCGCCGAACGTTTCCATCGCGCGGCCTTTATGCCCGCCAATGTCAGCACCAGCGAAGCGCTCACCCATCGCTGGCTTTTGTCCACCGGGCTGGTGCCCCATGCTTTCGAGGTTCTCGACAAGGCCGCCGCCAATTTCGGCATCGAGCCGCGCTATCCGTTCTGGGACAAGCCGCTGGTCGAATTCTGCCTGGCACTGCCGGGCGAGGAAAAGCTGCGCAACGGCTTCGGCCGCCATGTGCTGCGCCGGGCTATGGAAGGCGTGCTGCCGCCCGCGGTGCAGTGGCGGCGCGACAAGATCGATTTCACCGCCAGCCTGGTCAAAGGCATGATCGTCAACCATCGCGATCTCCTGGACCGGCTGCTGGTGTCGGACAACGACTTGATCGCCCCCTATGTCAATCTGCCCGAGGTGAACGCGGTCTATGCGCGCATGCTGCAGCGGCCCGAGCAGGCGACGCTGCCCGACGTCCAGCATATCTGGCGTTCGGCCTCACTGTCGCTATGGCTGCGGCAGGTCCAACAGCATGGAAGCCCTGCATGAACTCTCCAGCCGCTTCTCTTGCCGCGAGGCCCGGCTCCGCCATCGAAGCGGCCCCTCGAAACGGGCGTGCCCGTCGGTTCTACAAGGCGTACGGCCTGACGATCGGGTCGGAGGTGGCTTTGCCGGAACTGGAACCGACCGCGCCGGCAACACCGGACATCGAGATCGCTGTTGGGCCGATCGATTTTCCGGAGGCTGCATTGGCGAACGCCGCGGCCTTTCGCTTCGAGCCGACACGCCAGTACCTGTCCTGGCAAGCCGTCGGCACTTTCCTGATCAGCGATGCCTCCCGGATCGATGTCGATCCGGCGCCGGGCGTCGATGATCCGCTGCTTGCCTTCCCACTTTTGGGTCCGGTGCTGGCGCTCACGCTGCATCAGCGTGGCCTGCTCGTCCTCCACGCCAGCGCGATCGCCGTTGGCGGGCAAAGCGTGATCTTCATGGGCGACAAGGGTGCCGGCAAGTCGACCACGGCGGGCGCGATGATCCGCGCCGGTCACCTTCTGCTTACCGACGATGTCGTGGCGCTGGACCTGTCCGATCCTTCACGGCCGATGATCCTGCCCGCCTTTCCGCAGCTCAAGCTTGCAGCGGATGCCGCGAACGTAATCAGGATCGGCCGAGCGGAGGTGCGGCCGCAGGTGCATCCGCAAATCGAGAAGGCGCAGCATCGCTTGCAGGAAGGATTCTCCGGCGAAGCCGTGCCGGCGGCTCGGATCTATGTGCTGGAGCGCGGCGGGCAGGCGGCGATCACACCGCTAAAGGGCGCCGCCGCCCTGCCGGCAATCATCAAATTCTCCTACGTCACGCGGTTCGGCCGGCAGGCGCTGGTCGGCGACTTCCCGTCCACGCATCTCGCACAATGCGCGCAGCTTGCCGGACGGATCGGCGCCAGCCGGCTCGCAGTGCCGGCAGGCCTGGAGCGGATCGATGAGGCCGTCGCCGTGATCGAGCGCGATCTGGCCGCCGGCTCCCGGGCAAGGTGAGCAGCGGCATGGCCTGGTCCTCGAAACTTCGCCTGACACTTTTGCGGGACGTGGCCGGCTTCGGTGGTGTCATGGCGCATATCGGCGGGCAGCGCACGCTGACGGCGCTTGCCTTCCTGGTCCTCGGCAGTCTGACCGAAGGTCTTTCGATCCTGCTTTTGATCCCGCTCTTGCATCTGATCGGCAGTGCCGACCAGGATTTCGCCGTGCGCGTACCGGGCGCCTTGCGCTGGCTGGTGCCGGGCGGGACGCTCTCGCTGGCGACGGTGCTCTGCCTGCTCGTCGCTCTGGTGGCGCTGCAGGCTATGTTCAACCGCTTCAAGTCGCTCTACATGGCGCGGCTGCTCTACGACTTCGTCAACCGGGTGCGCATGAACCTGTTCGAGAGCATCGGCAAGGCGCGCTGGGGTGTCTTCACCCGCATGCGCAGCTCCGATCTCGACCACGCGCTGACCGGCGACATCGACCGCGTTCAGGCCGCAGCCTTCTCGCTGCTGATGCTTGCCCAGACGGCGCTGCTGCTTGCCGGCTATCTCGTGGTGTCGGTGTTCATCTCGCCGGTGATGACGTGCTTCGCGATCCTGATCGGCGTGCTCTTGTTCATCGCGCTGCAGCCCTTTCGCGCGCGCGCCACCGCCTACGGTCGCGTGCTGACCGGCAGCCGCCAGGACCAATACCGCACGGTGTCGGAGTTCCTCGGCGGCATCAAGGTGGCCAAGAGCCTGAATGTCGAGACGAGCTATTTCGCGCAGCTCCGCGCGACGCTGGACAAGATGAAGGCGGACAATGTCGCCTATGTCCGCAACAGCACCATCGGCACCGCGCTGTTCCAGGTCGCGAGCGTGATCGGGCTCAGCCTGTTCATCTACATCGCGCTGGTCCGCTTCCATCTCTCCCTTGCGGAAATCGTCGTGCTGCTCCTGGTCTTCATGCGGGTCGCGCCCCGCTTCATGGACATGCAGGTGCAGGCGCAGCAGATGCTGATCAACCTGCCGGCCTACACCGCCATGCAGGCCCTGCAGGCGCGCTTCGATGCCGAGCGCGAAATGGAGCCCGGCGATGCCGCGCCGAACGCAAGGCTGTCGCTCGACAGGGGCCTCGATATCCGCGACGTCTCGTTCGCCTATGGCGACGGCGATGGAAGGCCGGTGGTGAGCGGCATTAGCTTCGGCCTTCCCGCCGGCGAGGTGACGGCGCTGATCGGCCCGTCCGGTTCGGGCAAGAGCACGATCGCCGACATGCTGCTTGGGCTGCTCGAGCCGAGCCAGGGCAAGATCCTGGCGGACGGTGTCGAGATCACCGCGCAAAACCGCAGGGCCTGGCGCGGCCAGGTGGCCTATGTGCCGCAGGACGTGTTTCTGTTGCACGACACCATTGGCGCCAATCTGCGCCTGGCGGCGCCGCAGGCCGGCGACGAGGAGCTTTGGGCTGCGCTGCGCAAGGCTCATGCGGCCGACTTCGTCGAGCGGCTCGACGGGAGGCTCGAAACGGTGGTGGGCGATCGCGGCGTCAGGCTTTCCGGCGGCGAACGTCAGCGCATCGCGCTGGCACGGGCGCTGCTGCGCGAACCCTCGCTGCTCATCCTCGACGAGGCGACGAGCGCGCTCGACTGGCAGAATCAGTCGCTGATCGCTCAATCGATCGAGGAACTGCGCGGCAAGATGACTATCCTCACCATCGCGCATCGGCCGTCGATGATCGCCTTTGCCGACTGGGTCGTGGCCATCGAGGGCGGCCGCATCGTCGAGGTCGGGCAATATCAGCGGCTGAAAGCAAAGTCGGGCAGCCGGCTGGCCAGGATGCTCTCCGGCGAACGGGCCGAACGGGAAACCGCAACATTGGCCGACAATACGCCGCCCCCGGCGCCGGCTGAAAGATCAGCGGAGGCTGCCGCGCCGGGCGGTTAGCTTTTCGCCATCGGGCACCTTGATGCCGCGGTCGGCCTGCCGCGCCTTGTCGGCGGTTATCGGCCCGCTCCTTGCGATCATGGCGAACACCAGAACGAAGTACCCCACCTGAATGACGACAGCGCAAATCACGGCGCGCATGATGATGGTGCCAAGCGATTCGCCGTCGAGCCAGGACCAGCCGACTACAACAGCGAGCGTGAATATCATCCCGGCGATGAACTTTGGCAAAGACATGCTCGTCGGCCCGTCAACCGGCACGCGCAAGCAAGAGCTGTGGTCTACCCACCCGCGTAACTCCCCGTTCCGCCAGAGAGCTATTTCTGGCTGCCCAATCAGGCCGGTTGCTTCCGGCCTTTCCGACCCATCCAGACTATGACAGCAACAGTTTGCCACTCTATTAAGGCGAGACCTTTGCGGCAAGGCCAAATGCACATGAGGCCAAGGGTTTCGCGGCATCGACTCTGCCATGCTGCGGCGCACACCCCTGCATCGCCACCTATTCACTATAGCGAAATCCTCGACAGTAGAACCCGAAACATTAACCAGTATTTAATGCGAAGAACTTACCTGAGCGAGTGATTCCTACGACCTGCAACCGCCGTTCGTCTGCAGCAAAGAATGCATCGCCCAAAATCAGCCCGAAAGCTGTACTACATTTCCCAAAAAACCTCTCACGTTGTCATAAACATGCCACAAAGGCCAAAATTTGGGCACGGCAGGTTTATTATTTGGTCAATTCATGACGCGAACATTTCACGCGAATGGGAAATTGTGTGTTGCGCTGCAGCATTTTTTTGGTATCGTGCCGTAAACCATCCGTTCAACGTATGGAGCTTTTGCATGAGGGACGTCGCCAAGCCGGCTAATGCGGGTTTTACGCAGGCCGGCATTGATTTTCCACCCCCCATCGGCGGTCTGCTCAAACGCAGTTTCGATATCGTCGGTTCCCTGGCGGGTCTGGTCCTGCTCAGCCCGCTTTTCCTGATGGTCGCCCTGCTGGTCAAGCTTTCCGACCGCGGCCCGATTTTCTACGGCCACAAGCGGATCGGTCGCGGCGGAAGGATTTTTGCCTGCCTCAAATTCCGCACCATGGTGCAGGATGGCGAGAAGGTGCTCGCCGCGCACCTGGCCGCCAATCCGGATGCCGCCGCCGAATGGGCGGCGACGCGCAAGCTGAAGGACGATCCGCGCGTGACGCGTGTCGGCGCGGTGCTGCGGAAGCTCAGCCTCGACGAGCTGCCGCAAATCATCAACATCCTGCAGGGCGACATGAGCCTGGTCGGGCCCCGCCCTGTCGTACGCGACGAGCTCGAGATCTACGGCAGCGCCGCAGTCTATTATCTGAAGTCGCGCCCGGGCCTCACCGGGCTGTGGCAGGTGAGCGGGCGCAACGACGTGTCCTACGACACGCGCGTCGCCTTCGATCGCCACTATGTCGAGAACTGGTCGATGGTCGAGGACATTCGCATCATCGTCAAAACCGTGCCTGCCGTGTGGATGGCGCGCGGCAGCTATTGACCGCCAGGCCTGTCCCGCCAATCTCGGGACAGGCGTCCGGCAGTAATCTCATCGGGCGGATGGGGCTAACGCGGATCGGAACGTTCATTGAAAAACCACCCCCTCGGACTCCCTTCCAAGGCGCCCAGCCGGTTTGCGGCCGTGGCGCTTGCCCTGTCTCTTGCGATTCCCACTTTGGCGGTGGCTGGAGACTATCGTCTCGGCCCGCAGGACAAGCTCAACATCCGCATTGCCGAGTGGCAGACGGTCGACGGCACGTTCCGCGACTGGTCATCCATCAACGGCGACTATTCGGTCGGCCCCGCCGGCACGCTCTCGGTACCGTTCGTCGGCGAGATGCAGGCGGCCGGCAAGACGACCTCGGAGATCGCTGCCGCGATCGGTCTCGCGCTGCAGCGCAAGCTGGCACTGCCCGACAAGCCTGAAGCCTCGGTCGAGATGGCGCAGTTCCGGCCATTCTACATTTCGGGCGAAGTGCAGAACCCTGGCCAGTTCCCCTACGTGCCGGACCTTACGGTACTGAAGGCGGTGAGCATCGCCGGCGGCATCCGGCGCAACGCCGATTACGGCCCTCAGCTCGGCAAGGACCTGGTCACCGCCAAGGGCAGTTTCGATATCTATGACGACCAGCGGCTGCGGTTGATCATAAAGCGTGCCCGCATCGACGCAGACCTTGCCGGCAAGACGAGCTTCGAGATTCCGAAGGAGGCTGCGGACGACCCGAGAACGCAGGCCATCGTTGCCGACGAAATGCAGATCCTCACGGCCGACCAGAAGGCGCTGAAGCTGAAGCTGGACGCGCTTGATGACCTGAAAGGCGTGCTCGAAGGCGAGATCGAATCGCTGCAGAAGAAAATCGCCAACCAGCAGCAGCAAGTGGATCTGGCGCAGCAGCAGCTCACCAGCATCGGTCCGCTGGCCCAGAAGGGCCTTGTCGCCAATGCGCGACTGCTCGATTCGAAACAGTCGGTGGCGGACCTGCAGGGCAAGATCCTGGATTATGAGACGGCCATCCTCACCGCCAAGCAATCGATCAGCAAAGCTGATCAGGACGCCATCGATGCCCGCAACACGCTCAATTCCAACCTGGCCGCGAGCCGGCAGCAGGCCGAGGCCGACCTGAACGAGGCGACGCTGAGGACTGCCATGCAGAAGGGCCTGATCGCCGCGGCCTCGGATCCCGCAATGGCGGCTGCCATAACAGGCAGCCAGGAACCGGCCCTGCTGTATTCGCTGGTGCGTGTTGCCGACGGCAAGACCAGCGAGATCGACGCCAAGGAAGACACGCCGGTGCTGCCGGGCGACGTCATCAAGGTGAAGCTGGCGCCGAGTGCCGGCGGCCCACCCATGGCCAGCCAGTAGCCGGGCGCCCGGGCCTCGCTCAGCGCGGTCCGCGGGAGGAACAAGTCAGGCTCGTTCGCGCCAAGGTGCGGGCGAGCAATCTGTTTGGACCGCTTGAAGGCATAGAATGCAGCCTGCCGCTCCGCGTCACGTCTACCTGAACCTCGACGCCATCCGCGGCGTGGCGGCGATCAGCGTGATGCTCTATCACTTCTCGCCCTTTCTGGCCGACGGCAAAGTGCTGCCGTCGAGTTATCTTGCGGTAGACCTGTTCTTCCTGCTCAGCGGCTTCGTCATCGCCCACGCTTACGACCGCAAGATCGAGAACGGCATGGGCTTCGGCACCTTCCTGGCCATCCGCTTGATACGCCTCTACCCGCTCTACCTCGCCGGCACGTTGCTCGGCTGCTTCTATCTGCTGGTCAAGAACCGGCTGATTGCGCCGGAATACATGCCGTTGTCGGAGATCGGCACGCAGCTCACGACAGGCATGCTCTTCATTCCGCTGGTCGGCGATGCCTACCATACGATCTTTCCGCTCAATCCCGCTTCGTGGTCGCTGTTCTTCGAGCTGATCGTCAACATCGCCTATGCCGCCGTCTTCTTCCTGCTGTCGAAACGTGTGCTGACGGTGCTGGTAGCCGTCAGCCTGGTGCTGCTGATCGTCGCCTCGGCACTTGCCGGCACGCTCGATTTCGGCATGACCGGCAAGACCATCATTAGCGGGCTCCCGCGCGTGTCGTTCTCCTTCTTCCTCGGCGTTCTGCTCTGCCGG
This sequence comes from Mesorhizobium sp. WSM4887, assembly GCF_029625865.1. Taxonomy (NCBI): domain Bacteria; kingdom Pseudomonadati; phylum Pseudomonadota; class Alphaproteobacteria; order Hyphomicrobiales; family Phyllobacteriaceae; genus Mesorhizobium; species Mesorhizobium sp. WSM4887. The sequence goes on along the minus strand of NZ_JARTVP010000007.1, from coordinate 100,160 downwards.
TCGATGGCGCGCTACCAGGGTGGCCTCGGCTTTCTGCGGCGCGGCTGGTGGGTCGAGGCCGCGATCCTGCTTACGCTGATCGTCTTCGCCATCGCGCCTGCGGGTGCTGCCGGGCGCGTCGCCTACGACCTCGCCTCTATCGCCGTCGTCTTCCCGCTCATGGTGGTGACCGGCGCGGTGGCACCGACGGCGCCGCGACTGGCTAGCTTCTATGGCTGGCTGGGGCGGGTCTCCTACCCGATCTACATCATCCACACGCCGATGCTGATGATCATCGCGGGGGCCGGCAAGGCGGCGTCGGTCGACCCGTTCGCGCATCATCCCTGGTTCGGAATCGTGATGGCCGCTGCGGTCATCGTCATCGCCGACATTGCCACCCGCGTCTATGACGAGCCGGTGCGCCGCTTCCTGCAGCGGCAAATGCAGCGCTCGCGAGCCGTGGCCTAAAGCGCGTCGCAATCCTTCAGATTTGCTCCGTGCTCTTTTAGGCTTTTGGTCTTACGCATGTCCTTGACCCGAAACCGGTTCTCGCTTTCGGGGGACTAGGCGAAAACCGCGATCAGACCGGCGCCGGCATGTGGCCGCTGGCAGATTTTTCATCCTGGACAGGAATGGCAACCCGCCGTCGCCGGGCAACCGGCAGCGGGTTCAGCTTGAACAGGCCATAATAGACGATGAAGGAGGCCATGAAGTAAGGGCCGAGGATCTCGACCTCGAAGAAGGAGCGGATCAGCATCAGCCCGACGGCGCCGGCGAGCACCACCGAATCGGCGCTCCAGGCCCCGAACACCACCTTCGAGATATGGCCGTAGAAGGCGCGCAGGATGATCAGCGCCAGCATGGTGACGCCGACGAAGCCGATCTCGACCAGGGTCTCGATATAGGTGTTGTGGAAATGGAAGCCGGTGCGGGTCGTGATGTAGAACTCGGCCCACAACCGTTCCGGATCGGCGAACCCTTGCACCCAGTAGGCGGCATAGCCGTAGCCGAGCAGCGGGTGCAGCTGCGCCGCCTCCCAACCCTGCTGCCAGAGATAGGTGCGGCCGGTCAGCGTCGAATCCTTGCCGAAGATGCCGAGCACGACGTCCAGCAGGCCAAGGTTCAGCGCGGCCACCACGCCGGCTACCAACGCGCCGCCGCCGACCACGAACAGCACGCGGCGGTAGCGCCGCGACAGGACCCTGCTCATGGTGAGCAAGATGACGATGCCGAGCACCGCCGGCAGCGAGGCGACGGATGTCGCCGAGTGGGAGATTGCCAGCATGTATGCCGACATCAGGATGATCGGCGCGGTCCAGAAGAAGCTCAGCCAGTTGCGCCGGTAAAACATCAGGAAGACGAAAGACAAAAAGATGCCGAACGACGAGAAGAACCCGACCTGGTTCTTGGAGGCGAAGGCGCCGACGAAATTGAAAGTGCCGTCCATTATGTCCAGCGCGTAAGCGTTGACTTTCAGCGAGTAGAGCAGGACGACGAATATCCCGATCAGCGAACCCAGGACCAGCGTCCGCACGCTGATGGTGCGGGCCGCGACATAGGCACAGACGATATGCGAGGAATATTGCACCGCCGCACGCGCGCTGATGCCGGCGGCCTGCGACCAGAAGACCGACAGGCAGACATAGGTCGCGAAGAGTATCGGCAGCCAAGCGTTTGAGAGCTTCCAGGTGAAACGCCGGTAGTCGACGAAGAACAGCGGCAGCCAGACCGCGTAATAGGCGAGGATCAGGACCTGACCGAAATTGCTGGAATAGGCAAAGGCAAGAACGGAAACCGCGACGGCAAAGGCGCCATAGGCCTTGTTTGCCTCCGGATCGAGCAGAATGGATTTTGGAATCTTCATGCCGGATTTTTCGTCCGTTCAGCCTTGGAGCAATTCCAGGAAAAGTGTGTGACTGTCTTTCGTCGGGAATTGCGTAAACAACAGTTAGCGCGGTTCAGTGTCTGATAGCCGGCATGAGCCGACGTTCGGCCCTACCGGGTTCATTGTGCACTGCAGCATAATCTATCGCCCTATCGCCGGTGGCTCAACCGGAAATGTTGCCACGGGCAAAGAGGCGTTATCACTGGCATATTGCACAGCGAAAAGGCCGGAATGGGGCGGCCTGTTGCTCGTTGGCGGATGATCTTTCCCGAAAAATCGATTTCGATTATGGCTCATGCGAGAACAGGTCCCCGAGCATCACCACCGAGCGCGAGCTCTTCCTGCAGTTCTTCCAGCACCGCGCGGAGGTGTAGCTGGAGGCGTGCCATGGTAATGCGGTCGTTGCAACGAGATAGGACAACCGCCTACGCTGTGAGGAGTCTATTGCGCCGGAGAGAGACGAATGGCCAAACCGCGAATCTTCCTGGGCTCGTCAGGAAAACAGAAGAAGCTGTTGCAGGCGCTGCAGCGTGGCCTTGAAGATATTGCCAATGTCGAACCCTGGACGACATCCTTCAATCCCGGGACGACAACACTGGGGCGTCTCCTCGAGCTGACGCGCGAGGTCGACTTCGCCGCTTTCGTGTTCGCCCAGGACGACTGGACGAGCGCGAGCCAGCCGGAATCGACCACCACTGTTCCCGCCCAGGCTTCTCCGCGAGACAATGTGGTTTTCGAGGCCGGCCTGTTCGGCGGGGTTCTCGGCATGCGCCGGACCTTCATCCTGCATGCGAATGGTGCCAAGCTTCCCAGCGATCTGCTCGGCCTGACGTCGGTACGCTACGGCGAGGCAGCGACCGCCGCGGAGACCAGAGCGATCAATCAAAAACTGCGAAATGCCATCGAAAATGAGGGGCGAGTCGCCCGCATAGAGGGGTTTTGGTGGCAGTTCTCCCTGTCAGAGCGCACAGCAAGGGAGCCTTCCGCGGTCAGTCTGCTCAGGATCTCGCGGGACCGCAACGGCGCACTGGAGCTGAACGGCCGCTCATGGCAAGAGAATGGCAGCCTGTCAGCCAGATACTGGAGCGAGGCGTCGAAGGAGAAAGGAGAGTCTTCGGGCATCTTCTACTACTGGAACGGGGAACGGCCGTTAGACGCCAACGCGCCGCAGCTGCACGGGACAGGCGAAATCCGGCTGGAATCCGCCGAGCGCGCGTCCGGATATTTCACGACACGTTCGGACACGAATCCGGAGGTGAATGCGCGAACGTCCGGCGTCTATCTGCGCGCCGATCCGCAGGACTTAACCATCCTGGACGGGAACGACAATCAGCGGCGCGTGGAGTTGATCGCAGAACGCTTAAGTCACTGGAAGTCGATCAAGAATGTCTGACGACAGTGCTGGCAGTCGCGGCGAAGGCGCCGGCGCTTGACGAACGGACCGTTCGGCTCAACAGATTGTCGGGAACGTCTCGATCCCGGAACATTTGGCGGATGCAGGCTGGGGCACTGACCGACTATACCATAAGGCTGTTCGAGCGCGGCTATATCTGCCTGCCGCTTCGTGCCGGCGGCAAGCATCTCGACCTCGCGGCCATGGAGTATGATCCGTTGCACCTGCGGACGTTGCGCAAGGACCTGAAGGAACTGGCGTTCACCTCCATCACCTTCCAACTGGCGCAGAAGCCGCCGGGCCGCAGCGACGTCGCGAGCTGGTTTGGCGACTTTGCCGGCAATGTCGGCATATTGGGCGGATTTGCGAACCTGATGATCCTCGATTTCGATGACGACGCCGGCTACCGTGCCTGGCGGTCCAGTCACAATGCAATTGCGAACGGCACGCCAATAGCAAAATCGCCGAGCGGATTTCATGTCTATCTAAGAACGCGGGAACCGGTGGTCTCTTCCAGCCTCCATTTCGGCTTGCGCCGGGTGGGTCACGCGAAGGCGCTGGGCGGTTATGTCGTGGGCTGCCCATCGGAGCTGAAGGACGGCTCCTCCTACAGCTGGATCGAAGGCCAGTCGCCATTCGACATCGAACCTCAGGTGGTGGGCAATCTTGACAGTCTTTCGCTGCGCCCCGTGTCGGTGCTCAAGCATTGCTATGACCGCCTGCTCAAGCGTGGCTTCTTCGAACAGCAATGAGCGGCTCACCTGTGGCGGCTGACATTACCGTCGTTATCCCGGCAAGAAATGCGGCTGCAACCATCGAAGCGGCACTCGGCAGTCTGGCTTCCGACAGAGCGGTCATCCGCGAGATTCTCGTGATCGACGACGGGTCGAACGACCAGACAGCTGCGATGGCGAGGCAAAGCGCGCAACGTCACGGCTTGCCTCTGGAGGTGGTGAGCGTTCGACTGCGCAAAGCGGGCGCCGCACGCAATGTCGGACTCGAGCGGGCAAGCGGCACATCCATATTCTTTCTCGATGCCGACGACGAGGTGATGCCCGGCAGCCTGTCGCGGCTGAGCGCGGCGCTGGCAGGCCGGCCTCTCGCCGGCCTTGCCGTCGGGGCCAGCATACGGCGCACAAAAGGCCGGCCGGACAAGCTCAAGGCACCGCAGGGCTACGTCCCGGACCGGCGAGAGAATGTGCGGCGCTACCTTCGCAACGAAGTGTGGCCAATCGCGATGGGAAGCGCGCTGGTCGCCGACTGGGCGACCGCAAACCTCCGCTTTCCGGAAACGATCGGCCTCGATGAGGACACCTGCTACTGGACCGCCGTGCTGGCCCGTGCCGACGTGGTTACCGTCGAGACCCCGGTGCTGCTCTACCACCATGACGAGGAACGTATGGCGCGCCGCTTCATCACGGCACCGCGCAGGACCTTCCTTGACATAGCGCTGGAACTGAACGGGCTGGCTGCCGTCGGGGTCGAACGGGAGGCGTTGCAGTGGCGGAAGGCCTGGATAGCTCAGCGGATCGCCCGACAGTTGATCAGGCACCGCAAGTTCGCCGATGCTGGCGGCATGATGCGCGCGGTCCGAGCGCATAAGGAGCTGGGCCGCAGTTGGAAGGCGATGCGATATCTGGCCAGGATCCGAATCGGGCGACTGACCGAGACTGAGGCTAGGATGTCGCCAATGCCCAATTCAGCGACCTCGCGCCGCACGCTGATCATATGCCACGACCCGCCGTTTCCGCCGAGGTCCGGCGCCGATCTCAGGAATTTCGGCAACGCCATGGCGGCAGCCGCGTTCGGCCCGGTCTGCCTGGCCTCGCTCCTGCCGCGAAGCAGCGACGTCCAACCTGCCGGGCCAGACATTCGCGTGACCGAGCTCATCAACAAGTCCGAACCGCGAGCGCCTTCGCTCGCCCGCTGGAGGGCCAAGGGCGAGAGCCGGATACCGCTCCCGGCGCTGGCGCGGCTCAAGGCGCTCGTGGCGGATTTTCGCCCGGATACTATTGTCGTCGAAGGCGTTGGTCTGTTCAGATTTCTCGCTCCGTTGCGGCCGATTGTCCGGCAACTCGTTCTGGACATGCACAATGTCGAATCGGATCTCGCCGGTCAGTTGCCGCGCAAGAAGCGTTGGCGGCCGTTTTCCTCAGACCTCAGGGCGCTTGAGAGAAAGGCGGCTGCCATCGTCGACCGTATCTGGGTGTGCTCGCAACGGGACCGTCAGCGGCTGGAGGCGTTTGTCCGGCCGCAAGTCCCCGCCCACATCGTGCCAAACGGCATCCCGCGAGCGGACGAGCTGCCGCGGCTACTGCCGCTGCAGCGAGCCGTCTCGGATGCGTTTCCGCTCATTCTCTATGTTGGGCATCTGAGCTATCAGCCGAACGTCGACGCCGCCGAGCGGCTGGGGCACACCATCTTGCCCCGCATTCGCCAGACGCTGCCGACCGCGAAGCTCGTTCTTGCCGGGCGTTCGCCCGAGTCGCGCGTTCGCGCCCTGGCAGGACTGGACGGGGTCAGTCTGGTCGAGGATCCGGACGATATCAGACCTCTGTTGTCCGTTGCCCATCTCAGCATCGTCCCGCTTGCCATGGGCGGAGGCACGCGCATCAAGCTCCTCGAAGCAATGGCCTGGGGGGTCCCGGTCATTGCAACGCCGCTGGCAGCCGAGGGTCTCGACCTGATCGAGGGCGACGAGGTGCTTCTGTCGGACACCGACGAGGGATTGGCCGACATGGCGGTCAGACTTTGTTCCGACGATGCGCGCATGGCCAGCCTTCGCGCCCGGGCCCACGACGCCGCATGGTCGCGGTTCGGGCCGCAAGCGATCCGCGAGGCCGTCGGTCAGGGCCTGGGCCTGGATGCCACCCGCGTCGACGCCGACTGTGACCAAGTTCAAGCCGTGAGCCGCGGATGATCCCGAAAATCCTGCACCAGACGTGGAAGACCGACATCGTCCCGGCCCGCTTCCAAGGCTATGTTGAGAGCTGGAAGCGGCATCATCCGGACTGGACGATGATGTTCTGGAACGATCGGACTTTGCTCGAGTTCGTGGCCGCACACTATCCCAGCTTCCTGCCGACCTTTTGCAGCTACGAGTATGGTATCCTGCGCGCCGACGCGGGCCGCTATCTGCTTCTCCACCATTTCGGCGGCGTCTATGCCGATATCGATTGCGAATGCGTGGCGCCGTTCGATCCGATCCTGGGCGAGGATCGGATCGTGTTCTGCACGGAGCCGGACGCCCACGCACGCCTCCAGGCCGACTTTCGCGGATTGCCTTACCTTCTGTTCAACGGGACCATGGCCAGCCCGCCGGGGCACCCGTTCTGGCTTCATTTGCTGTCGTTCCTGCCCGGGCTCGTCCGCGCAAAACAGGCGATCGACGCCACCGGGCCTTGCGTGCTTACCTCCGCGCAACTCGCCTATCCAGACCAGACGGCGTTTGCGATCCATCCGGCCGAGTTGTACTCGCCTCTTGATTCGTCGGGAAAGCGGGCGGGCAGCGGCGGCATGACGTTGTCGATCCACCACTGGGCGGGCACATGGTGGACGCCGGAGAGGCCCACCCGGTTGCGGCATAGGCTGCGCAAGTTGATCTACCAGGCCCGGCACTGCCTGACGCGCGGGACTGTTTCCGATGAGCAAGCCGCCCGGCAAAGCGTCAGCCAAGCGGCCATCGCGGCGCCGCCGCCATTGGGATCCAACCTCGCCGTGCTGGTGCCGCTGCGCGATGCGGCCCAACACATAGAGCCATTCCTCGCCGCGTTGCGGCAGCTCGACTACCCAAAAAATAGGATGAAGCTCGTCTTTTGCGAAGGCGACAGTTCAGATGACAGCTGGGAGCGGCTGCAAGGTGCCACTGCGGCCCTGGGCAAGGACTATCGGGAGGTCGTGCTGCTGCGGAAACAACTCGGCACCGAGCTTGACCGCGACAAGCGAGCGAACCGGCAGCTGCAACGCGTCAGGCGCAGCGGCATCGCCAAAGTGCGTAACCATCTGATCGATAAGGGGCTGACCGAAGAGGACGACTGGGCGCTGTGGATCGACATCGATGTCTGGTGTTTTCCAGCGGACGTCGTGACCCGGCTGATTGCAAGGGGGCACCGCATCGTCGCGCCGCACTGCGTAAAAGTCCCAGGTGGCGACAGCTTCGACCTCAACAGTTTCGTCACGGTGCGGCACAACAAAGACCATAGCTACTTCCGCCATGTTCACGACGGTCTCTATCAGCCTCCGCGGCACACCCATGCAAGGCTGCATATGAGCGACGTCCGCCACCTCGACAGCATCGGCCTGGATGGTGTCGGCGGCACCATGCTCTTGGTCGATGCCGCCTTGCATCGCGGCGGCCTTCGCTTTCCGGAGATCCCCTATCGCGACCTGATCGAGACCGAGGGTTTCGGCGCCCTGGCGAACGATCTCGGTATCAGGCCGATCGGACTGCCGCGGCTGGAGATACAGCACGTCCCCTGGTGAGGCCCGTTCCCAGTTTCCCTCCAGAAACGGCCGGCCGCGGAGGGCAGCGTCGCAGTGAGGTTCCGCCGGATGCTCGACCGCCGAACGGCCGAGGTGGCGGTCACCCTGCCGCGCTGCGGGCATCGACCAAGTGCGCGCGGGCAGCGCCCCCGCCACCATCAATCGTGCAACTCTCTCGCGATTGGCGGGCCAACGCTGAAGCCCGAGAACATCACCTCGAAGCCTTCGCGCTGCGGCGAGCAGCACATCATGCCGACGTCGACGCTCCGCGAGACCGGGAAATGGGCCAGCCGCACCGGTTTCCAGCGGCCGTCCGCGGCTTCGAGGTACTGAACGCGAATGGCTTCGGCGTGGCGGGTCAGACGAATCCTCACCCCGTCGGGGTCTGTCGGAATGCTGACCAGCGACCAGTCGGAGGTGTCGTTGGTGACGACAACGGAAAAATAGGCGAGGCCGTCCGTGTATTCGATGCCGGCCTTGATCCAGTGCGTTTCGCTGAGCCGCAGCATCAGCCCGCCCTGATCGTAGAGCGCCTTGTATTCGCCCTTGACGGTGACCCCGGCGCTGAAGTCGCCCGCGACGGGACGATAGAGGAAATGGCCATTGTCGCGGCGGAAGCCGTAGAAGGTCTCGCGCCAAAAATCGGTCTCCTTGCCGGTGCGGACATGCAGCGTCCCGTCGCCGAACACATGGTGCGGCGGCGGGTTGAGCCAGGCCATTCCGGCAAAGTCAGAGGTCATGACGCCTGCCCGTCAGCCGGCGAACGTGTAGGCCGTCTTGACGGTGGTGTAGAACTCCATGGCGTAGCGGCCCTGCTCGCGCGGGCCGTAGCTCGAGCCCTTGCGGCCGCCGAACGGCACATGGAAGTCGACGCCCGCCGTCGGCAGGTTGACCATCACCATGCCGGCTTCGGAATTGCGCTTGAAATGCGTCGCGTGCTTCAGGCTGGTCGTGCAGATGCCGGAGGTCAGGCCGAACGGCGTGTCGTTGGCCACAGTCAGCGCCTCGTCATAATCCTTGACGCGGATGACATTGGCGACCGGGCCGAAGATTTCTTCGCGCGAGATGCGCATGGCGTTGGTGGCGCCGGTAAACAGCGCCGGCCTGAGATAGAAGCCGGGAGTTTCGCGCTCCAGCCGCTCGCCGCCGAAGGCGAGTTCAGCGCCTTCCTGGCGGCCGATGGCGATATAGTCCTCATCCTGTTTGAGCTGGGTCTGGTCGACGACCGGGCCGATCTGGGTCTTGGCGTCCAGCGCGTCGCCGATGACCAGCTTGTCCAGGCGTTCCTTCATGGCGTCGACGAAGCGGTCGTGGATCCCTTCGGTGACGATGAGGCGCGAGGACGCGGTGCAACGCTGGCCGGTCGAGAAATAGGCGCCGTTGACGGCACAATCGACGGCCACCGCAAGGTCCGCATCGTCGAGCACGACCAGCGGGTTCTTGCCGCCCATCTCGAGCTGGAACTTGCGCATATGCTCGACACTCGCCGCGGCGACACGCTTGCCTGTGCCGACAGAGCCGGTGAAGGAGATGGCGTTGACGTCCGGGCTGTCGAGCATGGCCTGGCCGACGACAGAGCCCTTGCCCATGACGAGGTTGAGAACGCCCTTCGGCAGCCCGGCACGATGCAGGATGTCGACGATGGTCCAGGCACTTTCGGGGACCAGTTCCGCCGGCTTGAAGACGATGGTGTTGCCGTAGGCCAGCGCAGGCGCAATCTTCCAGGCGGGAATGGCGATCGGGAAGTTCCACGGCGTGATGATGCCAACCACGCCGACGCCTTCGCGGGTCATCTCGACACCGACGCCGGGGCGCACGCTCGGCACAAGCTCACCAGACAGCCGCAGCGTCTCGCCGGCGAAGAAGTCGAAGATCTGCGCGGCGCGGATGGTTTCGCCGACGCCTTCGGCCAGGGTCTTGCCTTCTTCGCGAGCGAGAGACCGGCCGATCTCGTCCTTGCGCGCCATGATCTCGTCGGAAGTCTTCTTCAGCACGGCATGGCGCGCCAGCGGGCCGGAGCGCGACCAGGCCGGGAAGGCCGCCTTGGCGGCCGCGATGGCCTGCTTGGCCTCCTCCGGCCCGGCCGAGGCGTATTCGCCGACCACATCGTTGGTGTTCGACGGGTTGATGTTGCGCGAGCCGGCCTCGCCCAGCCACTCGCCGTCGATCAGGTTCTTGCGGAGCACGGTCATCTTCATTCCTTCGAGATTGGCTTGCTTCTTCGAGATTGGCTGGCGTGGCAAAGCGCCGGTCATTTGTCAGACAAATGATATAGCCATGGTCTGCGGAAACGTCTACCCGAGAAGCTTTCGATAAAGGTAGGCGCGCGGCGGTGGAAGTCCACCGGCTTCGTCCGCGCCCCCTGTCACGACAAAGCCCTGACGGCCTCCTTCAGACGGAAAACGACCAGAACAGGCAGGCGAGCGTTGCCGCGGCGAAGATGACGAAGAACAGGCTTCTGAGCAAGATGTTGCGGCGAAGCTCATTCATGGCGAGATGCGCGCCGACGATCGCCGGGACGAACAGGAAGCGCCAGTTGAGAAGGGTCCAAGGCACCTCACGCTGGCCGAGCGCCCATCGAGCGAGAAGCGAACCGACAATGGCGGCGAACAGCACGATCGTTGCCCAGAAGATCGCGTCGGCGGCATGCGTAAGCACAACCCCGGCGGCGCGGATGGGCAGGATCAACATCAACAGCGCGCTGAAGAAATAAATGGCGGCGATGGCCAGGAACGAACCCGCGTCGGCAATGCCGTCGAGGCGCTTAACGCCGAAGGCGCCTTGAGGGTAGCCGTGCTTGGCGACCGCCAGCGACAGCGCCATCAGCAAGGCGCTCAGAACCGTGACCAATGCGAATGTGCCGAGAGCCTTGCTCATGCCGTTCCCTGTCGAGACGAATCACGGGAGTCTAGCAGAGCGCGGCTGCCGAAAACCGCAATTCACCTCGCGGCAGTATCGAAGCGTCAGGGCTCTTGCGAGGCCGAGTGGAGTTCGGCCTTGCGCCGGGCGGTCTCCAGGCCGACGTCGATGAAGCGGCGCGCATGGCGGGCCAATTCCATGTTGTCGGTCCACAATTGCGCCAGATCGCCGTCTTCCTCAAGAGGTTCTCGCCGACGATCTCGGAGGAGAAGGATTCGCGTCGAGCACGACAGCGCAGGCGGGGCCGGTGCAGGCGTGGCGACGACGCTGGTCTTGTCCGGGATATTGGCCGATCTAGGCGACCTGACCGGTCCGATTACACATTGGACGCCTTCCGCCGGCGCTGACCTATCCGATGCGAGCGCCGCTTGCCGGATCGAACAGATGCAGCGCCGCTGGGTCGGCGGCGAGGCGGACCTCGTCGCCCGGTTTGACATTGCTGCGGCCCATGACGAAGACGCAGATCTGCAGGTTGGCCAGCCTGACATAGAATTGCGTCGACAGGCCGAGCGGCTCGACGACCTCGACCTGACCTTTCAGCGGGCCGTCGTCGGCCAGCCGGATGTGTTCCGGCCGCAGCCCGACGGTCAGCGCATCGCCATCCTTCAGCGGCAATCCGTCCGGCAGCCTCAGCTTCTGGCCGTCGGCCAGCACGGCATCGACCTTGCCGCCCTTGGCGACCTTTGCCGGCAAAAAATTCATGCCGGGCGAGCCGATGAACCCGGCGACGAAAGTGTTGGCGGGACGATCGTAGAGCTCCAGCGGATGACCGACCTGCTGCACATAGCCGTCATGCATGACGACGATGCGGTCGGCCATGGTCATCGCCTCGACCTGGTCGTGCGTGACATAGACCGAGGTCGTCTTCAGCTGCTGGTGCAGCGCCTTGATCTCGGCGCGCATGTGGACGCGCAGCTTGGCGTCGAGGTTCGACAGCGGCTCGTCGAACAGGAAGACTTTGGGATCGCGCACGATGGCGCGGCCCATGGCGACGCGCTGGCGCTGACCGCCGGAAAGCTGGCGCGGCAGGCGGCCGAGAAACGTCTCCAGACCGAGGCGCTTGGCGGCGGCGCCCACCCTGCCGTCGATCGTCGTCTTCTCGGTCTTCTTCAGCATCAGGCTGAAGCCCATGTTCGAGGAGACGTCCATATGCGGGTAGAGCGCATAGGACTGAAACACCATGGCGATGTCGCGGTCCTTCGGCGCCACATCGTTGACCAGCCGCTCGCCAATGCGGATCTCGCCGCCGGTGACCTCCTCCAGGCCGGCGATCATGCGCAGCAGCGTTGACTTGCCACAGCCGGACGGGCCGACCAGCACGACGAACTCGCCGTCGGCGATCTCGAGATCGACGCCGTGCAGGATGCGCAGCGCTCCATAGTCCTTCTCGACATGTTGCAGGGTGACGGAAGCCATCGATTATCCTTTGACAGCGCCGGCGGTAAGGCCGGTGACGAGATAGCGTTGCAGGAAGGCGAAGAAGATGCAGACCGGGATCAGCGCCAGGATGGAGGCCGCCATCATCTGCCCCCAGTCGACGGCGAACTTGCCGATGAAGGTGAGCAAGCCGACGGCAAAGGTCTTCTGCTCATCGCTGGAGATCAGCATCAGCGCGAACAGCAATTCGCTCCAGGCGGCGGTGAAGACGAAGCCGAGCGTCGCCCCCATGCCGGGCATGGTGAGCGGCACGATCACCCGGCGCATGGCCTGGGCGCGCGTGCAGCCGTCGATCATCGCCGCCTCTTCCAAGTCCTTTGGAATGCTGTCGAAGAAGGACTGCATCAGGAAGGTGGCGAAGGCGGTGTTGAAGGCGGTGTAGATGATGATCAGCCCGGTCAGGCTGTTGGTCAGGCCGAGATCGCCCATGATGCGGTAGATCGGCGGGATGACCATCACCAGCGGGAAAGTCTGGGTCAGCAGAAGCAGGATCGCTAAAGTCGCCTTGCCGCGGAAGGTAAAGCGAGACATCGCATAGCCGGCTAGCGTGGCGATGACGGTGACCAGTGCCGCCGTCGACACCGAGACGATGACGCTGTTCAGGAAATAGCGCGGGAAGTCGGAAGCCTCCAGCACGGTGTCGAAGTTCTTGAGCGTCATTTCCGATGGCCAGAAGGTTATGCCTTCGGAATAGAGCAGCCGCTCCGGCGTCACAGAGATCTTCAGCGTCCAGAAGATCGGGAACAGCGCGAAGACGACATAGGCGGCGATCGCGGCGTAGAGGCCGATGCCGCCGGCGATGCGCGAGGAGGTGGAGCGGCCGGCGATCATCAGACATGCCTCACAAGCGTGCGGCGGATGGCGATCAGGCCAACCGCATAGGCAATGAGCAGCACCAGCAGCAGAACCGCGACTGCTGACGCATAGCCTTTGTCCAGCGACTTGAAGGCGCTGACATAGATGTAGACCGGCACCGTGCTGGTTGAGCCTGCCGGTCCGCCCTCGGTCATGACGAAGATCAGGTCGGCGAAGGTCGCGATCCAGATGGTGCGCAGCATGACGGTGATGACGATGGTCGGCGCCAGGAACGGCAGCGTCACCTTGGTGAAGCGCTGCCAGGGCGAGGCGCCGTCGATGGCTGCCGCCTCATGCAGTTCCGACGGGATCGACTTCAACGCCGCAAGCAGAGTGATGGCGAAGAAGGGAATGCCGAACCAGATGTTGGCGACGATCGGCCCCCACATGGCTGTGGCCGGATCGGAAAGCACGTTGGTCGGCTCGGCCTTCAGGCCGAGCGCGAAAAGCCAGTGCGGCAGCGGGCCGATGATCGGGTTGAACAGCCAGGCCCAGGTAAGGCCGGAAAGAAAGGACGGCACCGCCCAGGGCAGGAACACCACGGCCTGCACGACCTTGCGGCCATAAAAGGGCTTGTCGAGCAGCAGCGCCAGACCAAGCCCGAGGAAGAACTGGAAGAACAGGCTGGCGGCAGTCCACCAAAGCGTGTTGACCAGCGCCTGGCCGAGCACCGCGTCGGAGAGCATCGCCTGGTACTGGCCGAGCCCGACATATTCCGATTTGAAGGCGGAGAATTTGCGGAAGGAATAGCTGATGCCGATGATCAGCGGCACCAGGAGCACGACGACCAGCAGGACGATAGCCGGCGAAAGATAGAGCCAGGGCTCGATCGCGCCCTTGCTCAGCCGCTTCTTGCGCGGCCGGCCGGTGGATCGGACTTCGGACACTGCGTAGGTCATCGATTTGGCTCTACGGGTGATGGTGAGGCCAGCGTGGCGACAGCGTCCTTCTCCCCATTCTACGGGGAGAAGATGCCGGTTCACCCTCCGCTGCAGCGCAGCTGCTGCGGAGGAGGGCAGGCAGATGAGGAGCCAGCGTCTCAGAACTTGGCGCTGCCCTCATCCGTCACTTGTCCGTGAATGTCGTTCTCCCAAAACCGCTTCGCACTTTTGGGCGACATTCATCGGTGACACCTTCTCCCCGCAAGTGGGAGAAGGAAGAAAGGTCACTTCTTGTTCTTGGCCAGCCAGGCCTGCTGCTCCTTGGTCAGGAACGCCGCCCACTCGTCGGCCACCTGCTTGGCCGGCTTCTGGCCAAGCAGCACTTCCTGGAAGTTCTTGATCGCCACCTGGTCGACGAAGTTGCCGAGGTTTTCCAGATGGGTCGGCGGCGTCACCATTTCATATTTCGAGCTGTCGTTGAGCTCGGTGAACCAGCCCTTGAACTGCTCGGTCTTGAAGTGGGCGTCCTGATCGGCGCCGTTGTGGATCGGGACGACGCCGACTTCCTTGGCCCATTCCAGATTGTCCTTGGGCGACAGCAGCGTCGCCATCAGCTTCCAGGCTTCGTCCTTGTGCTGCGAATTGGCGAACATCGCCCAGCCGGCATAGCCCAGCGTCGGATAGGATTTGCCGCTCGGGCCGACCGGCAGCGGCGCGACCGCAAAGTCGTCGGCGCTCATCTTGTCGGCGATGCCGAGCAGCGCGTCCGGATCCTGGTTGAGCATGGCGCAGGTGCCGGAATAGAAGCCGGTCACCGTCTCGTTGAAGCCCCAGCTCACGGAATCCTTCGGCGCCAGGCCGTTCTTGTACATGTCGGCCAGCATCTGCAGCCCCTTGACCGAGCCCTCGTCATTGATGGTCGAGGTGCCGTCCTCGGTGAAGTAGCCCCCCTTGCCGGCGGCAATGTTCATGAACATGTGCATGCCGTTGAAGGCGCCGGGCCCGCCGCGCAGGCAGTAGCCATATTTGCCGGGGATGGCGGAGATCTTCTTGGAGAACTCGACGAACTCGTCGAGGTTTTCCGGCGGACGGTCAAGACCCGCTTCCTTGAACAGCTTCTTGTTCCAGAACAGCGCGTTCACATAGTAGCCGTAAGGGATCATGAACTGCGTGTTGTTGACTGTCGAGCCGAACTGCTTGGCGCGGTCGCCGAGCGTCTTGGCGTCGTCCCATTTGGCCATGTAGGGGCCGAGATCCTCGAGCTGCCCGTTGTTGGCATAGAGGCCCATCCAGCGCTCCGGCATCTCGACCACGTCGGGCGTGTCGCCGGCCTGAACCATGGTGAGAAACTTCTCGAACGCCTGACCCCAAGGCAGCGAGACGAGCTCGACCTTGATGCCGGGATTGGCCTGCTCGAATTCGGCGATCTGCTTCTTCAGGAATTCGGTGCGCGGCGGGCTGGTGATGACCTCGACCATCTTGATGGTGGTGTCGGCCAGCGCGGCCCCGGCGGAAATCGCGAGGCCGGCAGCGGCGGCAAGCAGGATTGTCAGTCTTTTCATGTTCGGAACTCCCATTTTGAACACCTTATTTTTTTGCCTTGTCGAAGGCCTGGGCGATGTCGGCCCAGAGGTCCTCGACATTCTCCAATCCGACATTGAAGCGGATGGTTCGGGGGCTGACGCCGAAGCGCGCCATCGAATTCAGACCCGGCGTCTGCTCGAGCGAGGCCTTGGCGGGCACGACCAGGCTTTCATGGCCGCCCCAGCTGACGCCGATGCGGAACAGCTTCAGCGCATCGACGAAAGCCGGAATGTCGACATCCTCCGCGACCTCGAAAGAGAACAGCCCAGCATAGCCGGCAAGCGTCTTCTTGCCGGGATGGTTGGAGTAGGCGGGATGGTTGACCCGCTCGACCTTGCCATGCGCCTTCAGCCGCTCGGCGAGCGTGAGACCGCTCTTCATATGATGCGGCAACCGCAGCGGCAGCGTGCGCAGGCCGCGCAGCAGAAGCCAGCCCTCGAAAGGCGACAGCTTGCCGCCAAGCGACGAATAGGTCTGCTCGTTGATGTGCTTGATATGCGCGGCCGAGCCCGCCACCACGCCAGCGACGGTGTCGCTGTGGCCGCCGAGATATTTCGAGGCCGAGTGCAGCACCAGATCGACACCATACGAAATCGGCTTCTGGAAGACGGGCGTCGCCCAGGAATTGTCGATGGTGGTGATGATGCCCCGCTCCTTGGCCAGCCGGGTCAGGTGCTCAATGTCCTGCAGCTCGAACATCATCGAGGTGGGGCTTTCGAGGTAGAGCAGCTTGGCGCCCGGAAGCGCCGCCGCCACCGCATCGGGGTCCGAGCCGTCGACATAGTCGACCTTGATTTGCAAGCGCGGGAACAGGCGCTCGAACAGGCGGTAAGCGTCGCCATAGCAGTTGCGTACGGCAACGATCCGCTCGCCGGCGCCGACGAAGGCAAGCACGGTGGCGCTGATAGCCGCCATGCCGCTGGAGAAGCCCCGCGCGGCTTCCGCGCCTTCCAAGGCCGCAACACGCGCCTCGAATTCCATCACCGTTGGGTTGTCGCCGCGCGAATAGATCGGCTGCCTTCTCCTGCCGGCAAAGGTGTCGGCCATTTCGGCGTAATTGTCGAAGGTGAAGAGCGATGTCTGGTAGATCGGCGGCACCACAGCGCCGCCGGGGAACGGATCGTCATGCGCGAGAAGAGTCGCCGCCTCGCCGAGATAGTCGCTGGCCAAAGAAGCCGGGTCGAACCCTGTGGGATGCTCGTTCATTTGCGGTCCAAAAGCTTGAGGTTGGCGGCGCCGCGCTTCAAGTCGTTTTCGACAGTAGCGATGAGCTTCAGCGCTTCGGCCCGGGCTCCCTCCGGGTCGTGCGCGGCGATGCGGTCGAAGATGGTGCGGTGATAGGGAAAGCTGGCATGGCCGAAATCGCGCACGCCGAGCGGATGCTCCCAGAAGCGGTGGAACAGCTCGTGCATGGCGCTGATGATCTGCTCGAACAGCGGATTGCCGGAGGCGCGGTAGACCGACTGGTGGAACTCCCAGTCCTCCTCCGACGACATGCCGGCGCGGCTGTGGAAGGCTTCTTCCATGATGTCGAGCTTGCGCTCGATCTCGGCGACCTCAGCCTTGCCGGCGCGGACGGCGCAAAGAGCGGCGGCCTCGGCCTCCAGCGCGCGGCGGATCTCCAGGGTGCGCATCAGGCCGGCAAAGTCGTTGCCGCCGGCAAGGGTCAGCGGCATGTGCAGCATGTCGGGCGAAACCGCCGCCTTGAGGTAAGTGCCGCTGCCCTGGCGCCGCTCTACGAGGCCCAGCCCCTCCCAGCGGGTGAGTGCCTCGCGAACCGTGTTGCGGCTGACCTTAAGGCGCTCGGCCAGGATGCGCTCGGTCGGCAGTTTTTCACCGGGACCCAACCCCTCCTGCCGCACGAAGCCGGCCAACGCCTTCAGAACCGCATCATCGCGGGCCGTCGTCTGGATCGGCGGGAGAGGGTCGGTCACGCTGGTGAATCAATCCGAAAGTGGTTCAATGGTCCAACCAATTTCTGCATGAACGAAGAGGTGAGTCAACCAGGCCGTAGTGGATTCAGCGATTTCGATCGATTGCCGATGGGTGCGGTGGGCGGCGTCAGCCGGTCACGCGCCGAGCTTCGCTCCAAGCTGCTCGACTTGAAACGGAGCGACCTGCAGCGGTCCTTCGAGGACCCCTCGCGACAGCAAGGCAGCCTGCCCGAGTTCGGTCAGAGCGTAGATGCCGCGCTCGGCCCTGGCGAACCAGCCATAATAGTTGTGCAGCAGGATGCTGGCCGCGCGGGGCGCGACGAGTTTCAAATCGCGCGGCCGCTTCGGGCCGTCGGCCATGGCGGCGGCGCAGGCAATTGCTTCCTGGCGGTATGCGGTCATGATCGGCTTTTGCCGCGTGCTACCGCCGATGGAGGGATCGCCCTTGCGGCGGTGATGCTCCTCGACCAGCCGCGAGCGCCGCCTCGGGTCGCGCCGCGGCGGCACGGCGGCCGGGCTGAGCAGCAACTCGACCTTGCCTTTCCCGTCAACCGCGAGCAGGCCGAAGCCGAGCCGGCGGCAGAGCGCGCGAAAACGTCGATCGTGCTCGCGGCCCTTGCCGCGCGCCGACATCCGCGCGGCGAGCCAGACCTCGTCGCAGGCCGCCGCCCGATCGACGCCTTGCAGAACGAGCTCGAGATTGAACTGCAGCTTCAGCTCGCAGATGACGACCACGGGCGGCTCGCCTTCGCGCAACCCGACGATGTCGCAGCCGCCGACCTCGCCTTTGACGGTGAAGTCGAGGCTCTCGAGGAACCGCTTTACCGGTGCATAGAGGGACGTTTCCTGCATGGGAGAGGCATAGCCGATTCGAGCCCGGCCGACACGGCAGAAGGCGACGCGACCGCCCGCCGCTATTGCTTGGCGAACTGGCCCCTATAGGTCTGGCCGGCAAGCGTGTAGGTGCCGGCAAGCGTTCCGTCAGGCTGCATCGTAAACGTGATGTCTGCGCCGTTCGGCAGGCGTCCAAGCTTTAATGTGTTCCCGGCGATCCTGCCGGCGCCGTCGGCGATCCCCGGCTTGTTGTCGGCCATATCGCCCCACGCGTAGCTGACCGTCACCTGCCCGGCCGGTGAAACGGTCAGCACGGCCAGCTTGCCTTCAAAGGTGCCATCCAGCCGTCCCGCCCAAATGCCTGAAAACGCCGCATATCGGGCGGGGACACTCTTGCCCGGAGGCGTGATCGCCACGGTTTGGTCGAGCACCGCAGTGTCCGGGACAGCGGGAGCCGCGACAGCAGCCGGGGCAGGTTGAGGAGGAGGCGGGGCCTCGGATACCGATTCACAAGCGACAAGCGCCAATGCCGCGAAACCGAGCATCACAGAAAGACTGTTTGGTGGAGCCAATCGGAATCGAACCGACGACCTCTTGAATGCCATTCAAGCGCTCTCCCAACTGAGCTATGGCCCCACTCCCGGCAGTCAGCCGGCGCCGTTTCCGGCGAAGAGATCCGGCGCAGTTGGGCACCGCGCCGTCGTTTAGTGCTGGCGGCTTCTAGCGCCGCCTTCGGTCAAGATCAAGCCTTGAAAAGCCGCTTTTTCGTCACAGGTCAAAATGGCCGGCAAACAATCGCGCCGGGGCCGAAATCAGACCTCGTCCTCGTCGTCGCCGACGCCGATCATATCGGAAACGTCGTCGTCCTCTTCTTCCTCGTCGGCAAGGAAGGTGTCATCGTCATCGTCACCGAGATCGACATCATCCTCGTCGTCGCCGAGATCGGGCAGATCGTCGCCGCCGCCCTTGGTCTCCTCGTCCGCATCTTCGAGCGAGACGATTTCGGCGCCTTCTTCCTCCTCGGAGTCGACTTCCTTGTCGGCGACGTCCTCATCGTCCTCGATCGCGGAAATCTTGCCTTCCTCGAAATAGGAGCGCGGATAGCTCTTGCCGGTGTAGGGCGAGACGATCGGGTCCTTGTTCAGATCGTAGAATTTCCGCCCCGTTTCGGGGTCGACACGTTTTGTGCCAAGTTCAGGTTTTGCCACAGCAAGCCTCGTCAAAAAAAGAATGGTCCCCTTAACCGCAGTTTTCCGCGCTGTCAAAGCCAAAAGCCGGCATCGCAAAACCTTGCATTCGAAGGCCCGCGTGAGGGGATGACCATTGCGGCGTGCCGTGATACGAGACCGCCGCAACACGACGAATTGAGCCGGCCCGCCGGCGCCCGCATTTGGAACAGACAATGTCTCACGCTGCCGCCCCGAAGCCGGCTACGGCCCGCAAATCCCCTGCCCTTGCCGGCACGGCGCGGGTGCCCGGCGACAAGTCGATCTCGCACCGCTCCTTCATGTTCGGCGGCCTGGCTTCCGGCGAGACGCGCATCACCGGCCTGCTGGAAGGCGAGGACGTGATGCGCACGGGCGCGGCCATGAAGGCGATGGGCGCGCATATCGAAAAGAAGGGCGCCGAATGGGTGATCCGCGGCACCGGCAACGGCGCGCTGCTCGAGCCGGAAGGCCCGCTCGATTTCGGCAATGCCGGCACCGGCTCGCGGCTCACCATGGGCCTGGTCGGCACCTACGACATGGAGACGACCTTCATCGGCGACGCCTCGCTCTCCGGCCGGCCGATGGGCCGGGTGCTGGAGCCGCTGCGGCAGATGGGCGTGCAGGTGCTGAAGGCGGCGCCCGGCGACCGCATGCCGATCACGCTGCGCGGCCCGAAACATGCCGCGCCGATAACCTATCGCGTGCCGATGGCGTCCGCCCAGGTGAAGTCGGCGGTGTTGCTTGCCGGGCTCAACACGCCGGGCATCACCACCGTGATCGAGCCGGTGATGACGCGCGATCACACCGAAAAGATGCTGAAAGGCTTCGGCGCCAACCTGACCGTCGAGACCGACGAGCGCGGCGTGCGCCACATCTTCATCGAAGGCCAGGGCAAGCTCACGGGGCAGACCATCGCCGTGCCCGGCGACCCCTCCTCCGCCGGCTTCCCGCTGGTGGCGGCGCTCATCGTGCCGGGTTCCGATATCGTGATCGAGAACGTGCTGATGAACCCGACCCGCACCGGGTTGCTCCTGACATTGCAGGAGATGGGCGGCCGCATCGACATGCTCAACCCCCGCATTGCCGGCGGCGAGGACGTGGCCGACCTGCGCGTGCGCTCCTCCGACCTCAAAGGTGTCGTGGTGCCGCCGGAGCGGGCGCCGTCGATGATCGACGAATATCCGGTGCTGGCGGTTGCCGCTGTTTTCGCCGAAGGCGAGACGCTGATGCAGGGTCTGGAGGAGTTGCGCGTCAAGGAATCCGACCGGTTGTCGGCGGTGGCCAACGGGCTGAAGCTCAACGGCGTCGACTGCAGCGAGGGCGAAGCCTCGCTCGCCGTGCGCGGCAAGCCCGGCGGCAAGGGCCTGGGCGCTCATCCCAACGGGCCGGACACGGCGGTGAAGACGCATCTCGACCACCGCATCGCCATGAGTTTCCTGGTGATGGGGCTGGCGACGGAAAAGCCGGTGACCATCGACGACGCCAACATGATCGCGACGAGCTTTCCGGAATTCATGGGGCTGATGAAGGGGCTCGGCGCCGAGATCGAGTGACGGGCGATGGGTTGGAGCCGAACCGAGATGCAGGTGGAACAGCACCCCGCTTTTTCCTGCCGGACATCTCCCCCGCAAGGGGGGAGATCAGATGTCGCGCAGGCTTTCGCCAATCTCCGACGCCGGACGGAATGCGCCGGTATCGGAACTGCCAATCTCCCCCCTTGCGGGGGAGATGTCCGGCAGGACAGAGGGGGGTGTGAAGGATCGCGGCGCTTGTCATATTCATCGCGCTCTTCGACTACGTCGGCCGACCCATGACTCACCCCTTCACCATCGCAATCGACGGCCCCGCGGGCGCCGGCAAGGGCACACTCGCTCGCCGGCTCGCCGATCATTACCGGCTGAACCTGCTCGATACCGGCCTCACCTATCGCGCCGTCGCCCATAAGCTGCTCGAGCTCGGTCTGCCGCTCGACAATGTCTCGGCGGCGGAAACCGCGGCACGCCAAGTCGATCTTTCGAACCTCGACCGTACGGTGCTTTCGGCGCATGCGGTAGGCGAGGCCGCCTCAAAGGTCGCCGTCATTCCGTCGGTCCGGCGCATCCTGGTCGACAAGCAACGCGAGTTCGCCAAGGCGCCGCCAGGCGCGGTGCTCGACGGACGCGACATCGGCACGGTCGTGTGTCCCGACGCCGATATCAAGCTCTATGTCACAGCGAGCGCGGAAGTGCGGGCAAGGCGCCGGCTGGCCGAGATCGAAAGCATGGGCGGCAGCGCCGATTTTGCCACGATCCTCGCCGACATCGAGCGCCGCGACGAGCGCGATATGGGCCGTGCCGACTCCCCGCTCAAGCCGGCGGCGGACGCGCACTTGCTCGACACCAGCGACATGGCAATCGAGGCCGCGTTTCTGGCGGCCATGGCAATCGTTGACCGAGCCATGGCCGCGAAAGACCTCGCCTGAGCTTGGCTATCACGACCGGATCGTGCCTTCGATCGCATGTCTGCCTGACCTGCTCACGACGGCTACGAAAACCGCCGCGGTGACATAGGCAATCAAGGCGTAAAGCGCTGGCGGGATCGCCATTTCGGCATTGTTGAGCAGATATTCGCTAAGCGCCAGGGCTATGACGAACGCGGCGTTGTGGATGGCCGTTGCCATGGTGATGGCGACCGCCTGCCGCCTCTCCAGGCGCAGCAGCGACGGAACGGCGTAGCCGAGCGCCATGCTCACCACGTTGAACGCAAAGGCGGCAAAGCCGACAACAGGTCCCCAGGTCACGATGACCTGCCGCTGATCGACGACGGCAAAAATAACGACCGCCGCAAGAAAAAGCGTCGCCAGTAGCTTGACGGGCCCTTCCAGGCGCTCGGCCAAGGCCGTGTAGCGGTGCCGGACGGCAACTCCGATCGAGACCGGGACAAGCACAACGGCAAAGAACTGCAGGAATTTCTCGATCGGCAGCGGGATGACGTGCCCGGCGCCATAGAAATGCAGCAGCGAAAAATTGGTGATCAATGGCACCGACACCAGCGCCACCATTGAGCTGATCGCCGTCAGCGTCAGGCTGAGCGCCGTATCGCCCTTGGCAAGGTGGGTGAAGAGAACCGCGGACGGGGCGCCGGGACTGGCCGCGAGCAGCATCATGCCGACCGCCATGGCAGGCGGCAAAGCCGAAACCGACACGATGCCGAAGCAAAGGACGGGAAGAACCAGTATCTGCAGGATAAGAGCCACCAGGAGGGCCTTCGGTCGCAGCACCACCTGCAAGAAATCCTGGAGCTTGAGGGACAGGCCAAGCCCCAGCATGATGATGACGAGGGCAACCGGCAGGAAGATGTTGAAAGTGGCGCTTGACTGCATGGTGATGCTCCCCGTGACAATCCATGTCGGCAAAAAAGAACTGCAGCCGCGAACGCGTAATCGCAAAAACATTCGGGCGGAGCACGCGCACCGCCGCGACGCGCACTTGCCTGACACCGGCGAAGTGTCTATAGAGACCGCGTTTCTGGCGGCCATGGCTAACCATCAAAGACTGCTGGCCAAGAGAAACAAGGCCTGATCCGGGTTTTCCTCGTGTTTTCCGTTGCCGGAGGCGATGAAAATACCCATATCGGGCACGAACCAGCCTGCCAGCATTCTCTATGCGCCGGACTTGCCGCTTAAGCGGCCGAGGGCTCTTCAGCCCGGAACGCCGGCAGGCTCACGCAACGCTAACCCACGGCGCCCGCTTCGCTTGTTGTGCGAAGCATTCCAGGAGAAACAATGTCAGCTGCAAATCCCACTCGCGATGATTTCGCGAGCATGCTCGAAGAATCATTCACCGCCGGCCATTCCGGCGAGGGCCAGGTTGTCCGGGGCACGATCACCGCGATCGAAAAGGACATGGCCATCATCGATGTCGGCCTCAAGGTCGAAGGCCGCGTGCCGCTGAAGGAATTCGGCGCCAAGGGCAAGGACTCCTCCCTCAAGGTCGGCGACACCGTCGAGGTCTATGTCGAGCGCATCGAGAACGCGCTTGGCGAGGCCATGCTGTCGCGCGAGAAGGCCCGCCGCGAGGAGAGCTGGGTGCGCCTCGAAGAGAAGTTCACCAAGGGTGAGCGCGTCGAAGGCGTCATCTTCAACCAGGTCAAGGGCGGCTTCACCGTCGATCTCGACGGCGCCGTGGCGTTCCTGCCGCGCAGCCAGGTCGACATCCGTCCGATCCGCGACGTCTCGCCGCTGATGCACAACCCGCAGCCCTTCGAGATCCTCAAGATGGATCGCCGCCGCGGCAACATCGTGGTGTCGCGCCGCACCGTGCTCGAGGAGAGCCGCGCCGAACAGCGTTCGGAAATCGTGCAGAACCTCGAGGAGGGCCAGGTTGTCGAGGGCGTGGTCAAGAACATCACCGACTACGGTGCGTTCGTCGACCTCGGCGGCATCGACGGCCTGCTGCATGTCACCGACATGGCATGGCGCCGCGTCAACCATCCGACCGAGATCCTCAACATCGGCCAGACGGTCAAGGTGCAGATCATCCGCATCAACCAGGAAACCCATCGCATCTCGCTCGGCATGAAGCAGCTCGAGAGCGATCCGTGGTCGGATATCGGCACCAAGTTCCCGATCGGCAAGAAGATCAAGGGCACCGTCACCAACATCACCGACTACGGCGCGTTCGTCGAGCTGGAGCCGGGCATCGAGGGCCTCATCCACGTTTCGGAAATGTCGTGGACGAAGAAGAACGTGCATCCCGGCAAGATCCTGTCGACGACGCAGGAAGTCGACGTGGTGGTGCTCGAGGTCGATCCGGCCAAGCGCCGCATCTCGCTCGGTCTCAAGCAGACGCTGGAGAACCCGTGGGAAGCCTTCGCGCGCAACCATCCGGTCGGCAGCCAGGTCGAGGGCGAGGTCAAGAACAAGACCGAGTTCGGCCTGTTCATCGGCCTGGAAGGCGACGTGGACGGCATGGTGCACCTCTCCGACCTCGACTGGACACGTCCGGGCGAGCAGGTGATCGAAGAGTACAATCGCGGCGACATGGTCAAGGCGCAGGTGCTCGACGTCGACATCGAGAAGGAGCGCATCTCGCTCGGCATCAAGCAGCTGGCCCGCGACACGGTCGGCGAGGCGGCGAGCAGCGGCGAGCTGCGCAAGAACGCCGTCGTTACCTGCGAGGTCACCGCGGTGAAGGATGGCGGTCTGGAAGTACGGCTGGTCGACAGCGGCCTCGATACCTTCATCAAGCGTTCGGACCTTTCCCGTGACCGCGACGAGCAGCGCCCCGAGCGCTTCACCGTCGGCCAGAAGGTCGACGCCCGCGTCATCGCCTTCGACAAGAAGACCCGCAAGCTGCAGGTCTCGATCAAGGCGCTGGAAATCGCCGAGGAGAAGGAAGCGGTCGCCCAGTACGGCTCGACCGACTCCGGCGCCTCGCTGGGAGATATCCTGGGCGCGGCGCTGAAGAAGCAGGGCAACTAAGCTCCTTCCTCTACCGAAAGCAAAAACCCCGCCGGAGCGATCCGGCGGGGTTTTTCATTGCACTTTGATCTGTGAGCTCAGGCTCGCCCGTAGAGCGGCACCAGCGTGCCGCTCATCGCCTGATTGGCGGGCGAGGCGAGATAGGCGATCGCCTCGGCGGCGGCCTCGAGGCTGACCCATTTGGTGAAATCGGCGTCGGGCATGTCGCCGCGGGTGGCGGGCGTGTCGAGCGTCGAGGGCGCGACCGCATTGACCAGGATGCCCTTGTGCTTCAGCTCCTCGGCCATCGCCTGGGTCATCGCGGCGACCGCCGCCTTGCTCGCGGCATAGGCGACCATTCCTGCGCCGCGCCTGGGATCAAGCCCGGCACGCGCGCTGACGTTGACGATGCGCCCCGCGGTGCCCGACGTCAGCATCGAGCGCACCGCGGCCCGGCTGCAAAGGAAGGTGGTCCGGGCATTGGTGTCCATCATCTCGGCAAAGGATGCCGTCTCGATCTTTTCGACCGGCGCCATGGTGAAACCGCCGGCAAGATGGATCGAAGCCCAAAGCTCCGGAACCTGATGGTAGAAGGCCTCGACCTTGGCGGAGTCCGACAGGTCGACATTGTGCGCCAGATGGACGCTGGCGTGAGCCGCGTAGGGAAAATGCGGCGGAGCCGCGGCATGCGCATTGGGCACGTGGCAAATCGCGCCCTGCTCCAGCAACCTGCCGACAACCGCGCCGCCGAGCGCCCCGGTGCCGCCCGTCACCACGACATGCCTGCCGTTAAGCGTTTCCGTCATATTTCGACTGCTCCTGTCGTATTCTTATGGTTATGCCGCCCCAGCCTCGAACGTCGCGCCTTTCGCGTTGTCACTCAATTGAAATATCGACATGGCAGGCGTCCCGTCTTTGCATGCGTCGACACGCAGCCGCGTAACGTGACGCGGCTGCGTCTCGGCCGGATGGGACGGTCGCCAGGACCTTCAATCGACGGTGATTTCTATAACCCGCGGCTTGCCGGCAGTTCGCGCGCGCTTCAGCGCACCGGCCAGGTCACCGAACCCTGTCAGCCGCTCGGCTTCGATGCCGTAGGCCTCGGCGAGCTTGCAGAAATCCGGCGGCGCCGGCGACACGCCGACCGGCTCGACGCCGACATCAAGCATCGAGGTCTCGATCTCGCGATAACCGCGATTGTTCCAGACGACGAAGATCACCGGCGCCTCGGCGTCGAGCGCCGCGCCGAGCTCCGGCAAGGTGAACTGGAAGCCGCCGTCGCCGGTGAGGCACACGACCGGCGCTTCGGGCACGGCAAGGGCGGCACCGATCGCCGCCGGCGGACCGTAGCCCAGCGCGCCGAAACCGGTCGCGGCATTGAACCAGCCAGCCGCACGGTCGTGGTCGTAATAGAGATTGGCGGCGTAGATCGGCTGCGTCGAGTCGCCGACGATGATGGCGCCGGGCAGCGCGTCGCGGATCGTCTCCACCGCGCGCAGTTGCGCCAGATAGTCTGGCCGCAGCTCCGCCAGCGCGGCCTCTCGCCCTGCGGCAGCGCGGGCTTCGCCGTCTTTCGCGGCGACATGAGCGGCGCCGAGTGCAGCCAGCAGGGCAGAAAGCGCCTCGGCACAATCGGCGTGGATGCCAACCGTCACCGGACGGCGCGCGAGTTGGTCGGCGCCGATATCGATGCGGATGAGGCTCGGCGGCAGCACGAAGCCGCCATCGCCATAACCGTCATAGTCGGTGGGCCCGAATTCGGTGCCGGCGGCGATCACCAGATCGGCATCCGCCATCAGCGCGCGCACCGCCTTGAGGCTGGGGCTTGCCGGCACCAAGAGGGGGTGGCCATGCAGCAGGCCGCGCGCATTGGCGGTCTCGACCACCGGCGCGCCGAGCGCTTCGGCGAAACGCGTCAGCGCCGCGTCGGCTTTCTTGGCACCGCCACCGGCAAGAATCAGCGGACGGCGAGCCGCCTTGATCAACCTCGCAGCCTCGGCAACAGCCGCCGCGTCCGGAGCGGGCGGCGCGGCGTTGCCGAGCACCGGCGCGAGCCCCTCGGCGGGCTTCACCATGACGTTTGTCGGGATCTCGATGTGAACCGGACCCGGCCGCGACGAGGAGAAGACGGCGAAGGCTCGGGCGAGCGCACCCGGCAGTTCCTCGGCCTCGGTGACACGCTCAGAAGACAGCGCCACCTTCTCCATCATGCCGCGCTGGTCCGGCAGTTCGTGCAGGAAGCCCAAACCCTTGCCGAGCGTATCGGTGGCATTGACACCGGAGATCACCAGCATCGGCACCGAATCGGCGCGCGCCTGGCCCATCGCGGTGATGGTGTTGGTGAGGCCGGGTCCGGTGATGACGAAAGCCACGCCCGGCCGGCCGCCGGCGCGGGCGTAGCCGTCGGCCATGAAGCCGGCGCCCTGCTCGTGGCGCGGCGTGATGTGGCGGATCTTCGAACGCGCCAGGCCGCGATAAAGCTCGACCGTATGCACGCCCGGAATGCCGAATACGGTGTCGACGCCATGCGCCTCGAGCAAGGTGATGAGCGCTTCGCCGAGCGTGGTCATTGGTTTTCTCCCTTTGGAGCGGATCACCGTTTAACGGAAACAGTGATTTGCTCTATCTCTTTGTTTGTTACGCAATCCCGGACGGGAAACCGCTTTTCACCTTTTCCTGGAATTGCTCTGGACCGTGATGGCGTTTCGTTGAATTGCCATCCCGATCTAACCTTTGTTGAGCATGATCTTTCTCCGAAAACCGGGTCCTACTTTTCGGGATCATGCTTCAGCGATGCGAGGCCGAGTTCGGCCTCGACAGCCTTGATGCCAATCGCCGCCAACTCGCCTGGCGAGAACATCTCACCGGCCAGGCAGCCTTCGATCCAAAGCCCGTCGATGATCGCATTGATGGCGATGGCATGACGGCGCAGCTGACTTGCGTCCGGTTCGCGCTGTTCGGCGGCGAGCACCTCGACGACGACCGCTTCCACCTCGTTACGAAAGCCAAGATAGCCTTCGCGGTGAGCACGGGCGAGCGTCGGATCCGCACCGGCACGGCCGATGAAGGTCGCCCAGAGCGAAAACACCCGCTGGTCGATGATCGGCGCGCTGAGATTGGCGGTGACGAAAGCTGCAAGGCGTTGGCGAGGCGACGCCTCTTCCATGACCAATGCTGCTTTCGCCTGCTCGGTCATGCGGCCGACCAGCGCCGTATAGGCCCCCTGCAGCAATTCTTCCTTGCCGGGGAAATAGTGCCGGATCAGGCCGGCGGTGACGCCGGCACGCAATGCGATGGTGCGCAAAGTGGCGCCCTGCAGGCCATATTCCGCCACGCAGTCCAGAGTCGCTTCGATCAGATCCTGCCGCCGCCGCTCTTCGCCCTCGCGACGGAACTTGCGGCGCGCAGTCATCGGCGCAGGATCGGCCGTGTCAGGCATGTCGGCCCGCCTTCACAGGCGATACAGAGCGCGTCCGCCTCGAAAATCTCAACCGTGCAGCCGGCGGCCTCCATCGCGGCTTTGGTCTTGGGAAAGCCCGCAACGGCAATGACCTTGTGCGGGCTGGTCGGCAGCACGTTCAGGCTGAGGCCGTTGGAAGCGGCGAATTCTCCGGCGTCGCCTTCGACCAGCCTGATGCCGCGCGCCTTCAGCATCTGATAGAACGGGGCCGGCAAAAGCGGCGAATAGACCAGCGCGAGATCGTCGGCCAGCGGGCTGATCACCGACATCAGATGCAGGCACGACTCTTCACCCTGCCACAGCGGCAGATCAAAACCGTAGACGGAAATTCCCAGCGGCGTCAGCAGGTTCGAAACCTGCTGGATGCCTTCCTGGTTGGAGCGGACCCCGCGCCCGATCGCCAGCGTGCGGGCATCCACCCATACGCAATCACCGCCTTCGACCTGGCCAGGAGCCTCGACGCGGCCGAGGATCGGAATGCCCAGCCCTCTATAGGTTTCCTCATGCAGGGAGGGCTCCCTGGCGCGCAATGGCTTGCCCATCGAGAGGATCAGCGCACCGCGGTCGGTCATCAGCGATGGGTCGTGCGTGAACACCGAATCCGAAAGGCCGTCCGCCTTGTCCTCGATCCATTCGATTTCGGCGCCGGAAGCGGCTACCAGTTCAGCAAGGGCCGCGTGCTGCGACGCTGCCTTCGCCGGGTTGAACCCGGGGCCATAGTGCCATTGAGCTCTGTCGGCGTCGCGCATCGCGTTCGCCGCCGACCGCATGAGCACGCGCCGCAGTGGCGCCGCCATGGATTGTGATCCGAAAGCGCTCATCAATGCCCTTTTAAGATGAAAAAAACCGAAAAAATTTCATGAACGGCTATTTATACACTTGCGCAACAAGGTCGCAAGTGCCGTAATGAACGGGATTGACGGGCTCGCGCTGCCGGGTCCATGCTGAAGTGAGGAGCGGGACAGTACAGCGTATGTTGATGAGCCGGATGGACGTTCGACGAACTGCCGTCGCCCCTATAGAGGTTACCCGGTGAGCGCGGTGGAAGCCGCCGCAGTCCCAGCCGGCCAAGCGCAGAGCGGCGCCGCCGAAGCCATCCATGTCGAGAACCTGCACAAGAAGTTCGGCCAGTTGCATGTGCTGAAGGGCGTTTCGCTGTCGGCGCGCGACGGCGAGGTGATCGCCATCATCGGCGGCTCGGGCTCCGGCAAGTCGACGCTGCTGCGCTGCATCAACTGCCTGGAAAACCCGACCAGCGGCATCATCCGTGTCAATGGCGAGGAGATCAAGCTGAAGGCCGACAGCCACGGCCATACGGTTCCTGCCGACCGCAAGCAGATCGAGCGCATCCGCTCGAGACTCGGCATGGTGTTCCAAAACTTCAACCTGTGGAGCCACATGACGCTGATCGAGAACGTCATCGAGGTTCCGGTGCACGTGCTCGGCGTCAAGCGCGACGAGGCGATCGCCCAGGCCGAGAAGCTGCTCGCCCGGGTCGGGCTGGCGGAGAAGCGCGACGTCTACCCGGCATTCCTGTCGGGCGGCCAGCAGCAGCGCGCCGCAATCGCCAGGGCACTGGCGATCAATCCGCGCGTCATGCTGTTCGACGAACCGACCTCCGCGCTCGATCCGGAGCTGGTCGGCGAGGTTCTGAAGGTGATCGGCGACCTGGCGCGCGAGGGGCGCACCATGGTGCTGGTGACGCATGAAATGAAATTCGCCCGCGAGGTCGCGACCCATGTCGTGTACCTCTACAACGGGCTGGTCGAGGAAGAAGGCCCGCCGGAACAGCTGTTCGGCGCGCCGAAATCCGAAAGGCTCAAGCAATTCCTCCGCAATGTCGGCTAGGGCCGGCGTCAAGCGGAGCGAAAACCGGGAACGACAACAAACTGGGAGTCCTGAAATGAAGACTGTTCTCAAGACCTTCGCCGCGGCGCTGCTGTTCGGCGTCGCCGCGATGGGCGTGGCCAAGGCCGATCAGGTCAAGATCGGCGTCGCCGCCGAGCCCTATCCGCCGTTCACCTCGCCGGACGCGACGGGCAAGTGGGTGGGCTGGGAGATCGATTTCATCGACGCCGTCTGCGCCGAGGAGAAGCTCGACTGCGTCATCACGCCCGTTGCCTGGGACGGCATCATTCCGGCGCTCACCACCAAGAAGATCGACCTCATCGTCTCCTCGATGTCGATCACCGACGAGCGCAAGAAGACGATCGACTTCTCGGATAAGTATTACAACACGCCGACAGCAATCATCGGACCGAAGGATCAGAAGTTCGGCGCCACGCCGGACGATCTTAAAGGCAAGGTGATCGGCGTTCAGGTGTCGACCGTACATGCCGTCTACGCCAAGAAGCACTTCACCGGCGCGCAGGAGATCAAGGAATACCAGACGCAGGACGAGGCCAACAACGATCTCGCCGCCGGCCGTCTCGATGCGGTGCAGGCCGACTCCATCGCGCTCGGCGAATTCCTCAAGACGGACCAGGGCAAGGCCTGCTGCGATCTGAAGGGCATGGTCGCGCCGGACGACGAGGTGCTCGGACCGGGCGTCGGCGCCGGCGTGCGCAAGGAAGACACCGCGCTCAAGGAAAAGATCAACGCCGGCATCAAGGCCATCCGCGCCAACGGTAAGTACGATGAGATCTCGAAGAAATACTTCGACTTCGACATCTATGGCGGCGCCACGCAGTCGAACTGACGCCTCCTTTTGATGTTGGGGGCATGGCCAGCGCCATGCCCCTTGGCCCAAACCTTGCCACGCATGCCCGCCGCTGAACGCTGCGGTCGGCGGCTGCCAGCAATTCGGGGGCGAAGCTGATCAATGCCTTTCTTCCGGCCTCGGCGGCCGGCATCATCGAACTCCTGTCGCCCGTGCCGCCCGGCTGGGGCGGCACCCTGCTGGTCGGATTGCTGCATTCGATCGAGATCGCCATCGGCGCCACCTGCCTTGGCCTTTTGATCGGCACCGGCGGTGCCTGGGGCAAGCTTTACGGCGGACCGGTGACGCGCGATCTGCTCGCCGTCTACACCACGGTGGTGCGCGCCGTGCCGGAACTGGTGCTGATCCTGCTGCTCTATTACGCCGGCACCGATCTCATCAATCAGCTGCTGACCGCGATCGGTTACCAGCGCGTCGACATCAGCGGGCTGGCCGCCGGCATTTTTGTCCTTGGGGTCGTGCAGGGCGCCTATTCGACGGAAGTCATCCGCGGCGCCATCCTGTCCATCCCACAAGGCCAGATCGAGGCCGCCCGCGCCTATGGCATGCCGCCCGGCCTGATGTTGAGGCGCATAACATTGCCGGCAATGCTGCCTTTCGCCATTCCCGGCCTTGCCAATCTCTGGCTGATCGCCACCAAGGACACCGCGTTGCTTGCCGTCGTTGGCTTCTTCGAACTGACGCTGGCGACGCGTCAGGCGGCCGGCGTCACCAAGGCCTATCTGGTCTTCTATCTTGCTGCCGGCGCGCTTTATCTGGCGCTGACGCTGTTTTCCAACGTGATCATCGGCCGCGTCGAGGCCTGGTCGCGGCGCGGCATGCCTTCCGTCAAGGAGGCGCGCTGATGTCGGCCGAAGCGACCGCGATCAACATGGCGGCGCGTGCCTCGCTCTGGCTGAAGCCGCACCGCATCGTGCTGATCCTAATCGCGCTGGGATTGGTCCTCTGCGCGGCCTTCTTCATGCGCTGGGACTGGCTGCCGCAATATTGGCAGATGGGGCTGCTCGGCATCTGGCGGTCGCTGTGGATCCTCGTCGTGACCTGCGCGCTGGGCTTTATACTGGCCGTACCGCTTGGGCTGGCGCAGGCCGGTGGGCCGTTCTGGCTCGCCGCACCGGCCAAGATCTTCTGCACCATCATTCGCGGCACGCCGCTGCTGCTGCAGCTCTGGCTGCTCTACTACGGGCTTGGATCGCTTTTTCCGCAATATCCATGGATTCGCGAGTCCTGGATGTGGCCCTATCTCAGGCAAGCCTGGCCCTACGGCGTGTTGGCGTTGACCTTGTCATTTGCCGGCTATGAAGGCGAGGTGATGCGCGGCGCCTTCGCCGGCGTGCCGAAAGGGCAGCTGGAAGCCGCGCGCGCCTTCGGCATGAGCCGCTTCAAGATCTTCCGCCGCATCTGGCTGCCGCAGGCCTTCTTCCGTGCGCTGCCGACACTGACCGGCGAAACCGTGCTGCAGCTCAAGTCGACGCCGCTGGTGGCGACGATCAGCGTCATCGATATCTTCGCCGTCTCGTCCAAGGTGCGGCAGGACACTTATCTCACCTACGAGCCCTTGCTGCTGCTGGCGCTGATCTACATGACCATCACCGGCATCCTGGTTCTCATCTTCAGCCGCATCGAGGCCCGGATTCCGGTCAAGATCGGTTAGTAGGGGAGTAGGGGAATAGGGGAGTGTTCAGCCACGATCCGCATTCACATTTCCATCCCCATCCGCTATTTGCTCCACAATTTCCCCCTACTCCCTTATTCCCTTACTCCCTCAGGACGGCTCCGATGCAACTCACTCTCGACCAGGCAACAGGGCTCTGCCGCATGGCGGCGCTCGGCGCCGGCGCCAATGAAGAAGTGACGCAGTCGCTGGTTGCCTCGATCATCGCCGCGCAAGCAGAAGGCCTGTCGGCGGTCGGCCTGTCGCATTTCATCGACTATCTGGAGGCCATCGAGGACGGCCGCATCGACGGCGATGCCGATCCGGTCGTCACCCGGCCGGCGCTGGCCGTCTACCTCTCCGACGCGCGCGGCGGGCTTGCCCATACCGGCTTCGACCGCACTATAGATGACCTCGTCAAGGCGGCGAGGCTGTTCGGCGTCGCCATCTTCTCGCAAAGGAACGCCTATACCTGCGGCGCGCTCGGCTATTTCACCGGACGGCTGGCAGCGCAGGGGCTGGTCTCGTTCGCCGCCACCAACGGGCCGGCGGTGCTTGCAGGCTCGGGCTCGGTCAAGCCGGTCTACTGCACCAACCCGATGTCCTTTGCCGCGCCTGCCGCGGACGGGCCGCCGTTGGTGATCGACCAATCGTCGAGCGCCACCGCCTTCGTCAACATCCGCAAGGCGGCGGAAGACGGCAGAAAGATCCCCGAGGGCTGGGCACTCGATGCCAGCGGCAATCCGACCACCGATCCAGCGGCGGCGATGAAGGGCGCGATGCTCGCCTTCGGCGGCCAGCGCGGCGCTAACATCGCGCTTATGGTCGAGGTGCTGGCGGCGGGGATTTCCGGCGCCAACTGGTCGCTCGACGCACCCTGGTTCTCAGGCGGGCCGGACAGCCCCGGAACCGGGCTCTTCGTGCTCGCTATCGAGCCCAAATTGGTCGACCCGGATTTTGAACAGCGCATGAAGGACCAGCTTGACCGGCTGCGGCGGCGCTACGGCGTGCACATCCCCGGCCGCGCCCGGGCAGAGGCCGCTGAAAAGGCGACGGCGCGCGGTGTCGATATCCCGAAGGCGGTCGTGCAGCGCATTTCCGAATTCGCCGAACGCTACTCGGCCTGATCGAGGCATCGCCCGGCAACAAGGCGCGCATTTGTTTCGCGCCGCTTTGAACCTTTCTTAGCCCGGCAGCGACCCATCAGCGGCACCCCACATCGCAAGCCGCAAAAGGGTGGCTTGGGTCGCGGCTTGCGATTGGCGGCCGTCGCGCCGGGCGTCCAGGGCCGGGGCGGGCGTGCTTGCTTCACGCCGCCTTGATACCGTCTCAGGTCAGGCCGCCTCGTTGGACCCTGTTTCGATGCGCTCACTGCCCGGAAAACCCCGCCTCGGCGGGGTTTTCTGTTTCTCACTGCGGCAATAAAACATGCGAAAGTTCGTCAGGTTTATTCTATTTGACGGAGTGGACGCCTTTGCGTCCGTCAAATCAGCAAAAAGGAGACCGCATGTTCGCCAGCACCGACACGTCCAGACCAAGGCTTATCGTTCCGGCCCTAGGCGGACTCTATGCGACGCTGAACAATGCGGCCGAAACGCTGCTGCGCGCCGTTGCCGGGGCGTTCCTCGCCATTCATGGCTCGCAGAAGATCGTCAATCCGTTTGGCGCCACGGAAATGGTCGAAGGTCTGGGCTTCTATCCTGGCGTCTTCTGGTCGCCGCTGCTCGCCTGCACCGAATTCTTCGGCGGCATTTTGATTGCCATCGGCCTCGTCACCCGCCCGGCCGCTTTCGCCGGCCTGATCGTGCTTCTGGTCACAGTATGGTTCCACTGGGTCACCATGGGCCAGGGCTTTTCGGGCGCGGAAAAGTCGCTGCTCTGGGCGGCAATCCTCGCCTTCTTCGTCATCCGAGGCGGCAACCGGCATTCGGTCGACGCGCGCATCGGCCGGGCGTTCTGAGCGGCTTTTACCCTGACGCAATTCGGCACGGAAAACCGCTCCACACTTTCCTGGAATTACTAAAAAACAAGGCGGCGGCGACCTCCGGTCGCTCTTTGCCTTTGACGCGAAACGGATTAAGAAGCGGCTCAGCCAAGCTTTTGCGCGCGGAGCCAGCCATGACCGAAATCCTGCAGACCCCCAAGCTCGTCGTCGTGTTCGGCGGCTCGGGATTCGTCGGCCGTCATGTCGTTCGCGCGCTCGCCAAGCGCGGCTATCGCATCCGGGTCGCCTGCCGGCGGCCCGACCTTGCCGGCCATGTGCAGCCGCTCGGCAATGTCGGCCAGATCCAGCCGGTGCAGGCCAATGTGCGCGTGCGCTGGTCGGTCGACCGCGCCGTTCAGGGCGCCGACCACGTCGTCAATCTCGTCGCCATACTGCATGAGAGCGGCCGGCAGAAATTCGGCTCCGTGCACGAGTTCGGCGCGCGCGCCGTCGCCGAGGCCGCGCGATCGGTCGGCGCCGGCCTCGCCCATATATCGGCGCTCGGCGCCGACCTCAACTCGCCGTCGGGATATGCCCGCACCAAGGCTCTCGGCGAGAAAGCAGTGTTCGAGACGGTGCCCGACGCCGTCGTCTTGCGGCCCTCGATCAATTTCGGACCCGAGGACGCCTTCTTCAACCGCTTCGCCAACATGGCGCGCTTCTCGCCCGTGCTGCCGCTGATCGGCGGCGGGGAGACGAAATTCCAGCCGATCTATGTCGGCGACGTTGCCGAGGCGGTGGCACGCTCGGTCGACGGCAAGGTCGAGCGTGGCCAGACCTATGAGCTCGGCGGCCCGCAGGTGTTGACCTTCAAGGAATGCATGCAGGAGCTGCTCGCCGTTATCGACCGCAGACGCCTCCTGGTGCCGGTGCCGTGGTGGGTGGCCAATATCCAAGCCTCGATCCTGCAGCTGTTGCCCAATCCGCTGCTGACCAAGGACCAGGTGCTGCAGCTGCGCGAGCACAACGTCGTCTCCGAAGCCGCCGCCAAGGCGAACAGAACGATCAATGGCCTCGGCATCCAGCCGCAGGCGATCGCCGCGATCCTGCCGAGCTATCTCTGGCGCTTCCGCGCCGCCGGCCAGTTCCAGCAGCGCCGGCCGATCGCCGACCGGTAGACTGTTCCCGATCGGGACCCGTTCCAATCAGGCGCGGCGGGAAATCTGCATCGGCAGGCCGCCCTGCGGCTGCGTGGTCAGCTTCTGCACCGGCCATGGCCGAGTTTGTGACGTTACGTCGAAACGGAAGCGCGACAACAGGATGGCCAAAGCAATGATCGCCTCCTGCATGGCGAAGCTGGCGCCGATGCAGACGCGCGGCCCGGCGCCGAAAGGCAGATACTGGAAGCGGTCGATCCGTTCGCGGTTCTCCGGATGGAAGCGCTCCGGCATGAAGGCGTCCGGCCTGTCCCATAGCTTGCGATGGCGATGCACCACCCAGGGCATCACCAGCACGGCGGCGTATCTCGGGATATAGAGGCCGTTCCAGGTCTCCGGCTCGATCGGCTCGCGATTGATCGAGGGCGCTGGCGGGTAAAGCCTCAGCGCTTCCTCGAAGGCGGCGCGGGTGAGCGGCATGGCGTCCAGCCATCTTGTCGGATCGGGCTCGCGCGCCAGTACCGCATCGATCTCCTGCTCGACCTTGTCGCGCTCCCAGGGCGCTTCGGCGAGACAGTAGATCGTCCAGCCGAGCGCGCGCGCCGTGGTCTCGTGCCCGGCGCCGATGAAGGTGATGATGTTGTCCTCGACTTCGGCGCGGGTCAGGCCGTCCGGCCCCTCGGCTTTCAGGAGAAGTGTCAGGAAATCCTGCGGCACGCCGTCGGGATCGCGCTTCAGCCGCTGCTCGCGCATTTTCACCGTGTTGGCAACGATGTTGCGGAAATAGGCCATGGTCTTGCGGCCGCGGATGCGCGTCAGCCGCGGCAGCCATTGTGGCGCGCGCAACAAGTCGAGCGGATCGACCCGGCCCATGGTCTCGAACAGGCGGTCGATCTCCTTGGCGAAGCTGCCGGGCTCGCCGGCGATCTCGCCCGAAAACAGCGTCTCGGCGAGGATGTCATAGGTGAGCATCGTCATGTCACGGGCGACGTCGGTCGTGCCGCCGGCCTCGTAGCGGGTGGCGAATTCCAGCGTGCGCTTCAGCATCGGCTCGGCGAAACCGAATATGTGGCGCGGCGTGAACACCGGCGCCATCGCCTTGCGCGAGCGCTTCCACACCTCGCCCTCGGCGGTGAGCAAGCCGTCGCGCAGGATCGGGCGCAGGATCAGCTGGCGCACCGTCGCCATCTTGTAGTTCCTGGCGTTGTCGATCAGCACGTGGCGGATGAGGCCGGGATCGTTGGCGATGACCAGCGGCCCGCCGATACCGGTCACCGAGATCCAGGGCTCGTTGTAGGTATGCTCGCCCCACAGCTCGAGCGGGTTGCGGTAGACGATGCGCATCATCTCCAGCGTCGAGGGCGGCTGGGTGCGCGGCTTCGGCGCAGGCGGCACGAAGGGGGCGGGCTTTGTGTCCATCGGATGCTCCGCTACGGCGGCAAATGTAATGCGCGGCAAAGCGGGCGTCCATGTGACCGAACGGAAAGCCCATGGAGAGACCGCCTCGCCTGAATGTGAACGGCGCCCTTCGATGGCTGCTTGTTGACGGTGACCGGTTCCTTTAGTCGCCAACGGATACCGTCAATCGAGGAGCCACCCGTGAAGCACCAGTTGAGCATCATCATCGGCAGCACGCGACCGGGACGCGCCGGACCGATCTTCGCCGAGTGGCTGGAGGGGTTCGCGCGCGAGCACGGCAAGTTCGAGCCGGCGCTCGCGACATTGCCGCCTTCAAGCTGCCGCTGCTCGACGAGCCGCATCATCCGCGCCTGCGCAAATACGAGAACGACCACACCAAGGCCTGGTCGACGGCGATCGACGCCGCCGACGCCTTCGTCTTCGTCGCGCCGGAATACAATTACTTCGCCGCTCCGGCGATTGTTAACGCCGTCGACTATCTGCTCAAGGAGTGGCGCTACAAGCCCGCCGCCATCTTCAGCTATGGCGGGGTGTCCGGCGGCCTGCGCGCGGCACAGGCGCTGAAGCCGCTGCTGACCTCCGTCGGCGTCATGCCGATTCCGGAAGGCGTGGCGCTGCCTTCCTACAGGATCTTGCTCGACAAGAAGGGCGCGTATCATCCGGGCGAGCAGGTGCTGGGCGGCGCCAAGGCCATGCTGGACGAGTTGTTCCGCTGGAGCGAGGCGCTGAAGGCGCTGCGCGCCGGCCTCCCGGCGGAATAGCAGCCGCCCCGATGTGACTGTTGCAAGGCCCCGCTCGGGCGCGACTTTCGCGCCGGCATAGCCCGCTGCCCGCACCGCGCTTCCCGGTGTATCGCGCCCGGCCTGCCAACGGCCGCTCGCCAAGCCGGCAAAACGCCTGCAAACCTTGGAAAAACGGCCATTTGCGCCTATATCTAAGACATCAAAACGGCGCGATTCGGGACCATTTTGCGCGCCGGATCAGCGACATCAATCAGACAGGTATTTATGAGCGATCAGACCGAAAGCGCCATTGGCGCGGAAGCCGAGTATGGCGCCGATTCTATCAAGGTTTTGAAGGGGTTGGATGCTGTCCGCAAGCGGCCGGGCATGTATATCGGCGACACCGACGACGGCTCGGGCCTGCATCACATGGTCTATGAGGTGGTGGACAACGCCATCGACGAGGCGCTGGCCGGGCATGCCGACCTCGTCTCGGTGACGCTCAACCCCGACGGCTCGGTGACCGTCATCGACAATGGCCGCGGGATTCCGACCGATATCCATCCCAGCGAGGGCGTCTCGGCGGCCGAAGTGATCATGACCCAGCTGCATGCCGGCGGCAAATTCGATCAGAACTCCTACAAGGTTTCGGGCGGCCTGCACGGCGTCGGCGTCTCGGTGGTCAATGCACTTTCGGCATGGCTCAAGCTCAAGATCC
The DNA here is from genome assembly GCF_029625865.1 of Mesorhizobium sp. WSM4887. NCBI lineage: Bacteria > Pseudomonadati > Pseudomonadota > Alphaproteobacteria > Hyphomicrobiales > Phyllobacteriaceae > Mesorhizobium > Mesorhizobium sp. WSM4887. Next base: position 61,556 of record NZ_JARTVP010000007.1, on the reverse strand, counting down.
GCCGCAACGGCGAGGTCTTCGAGATGAGCTTCACGCACGGCAATGCCGACGCGCCGCTGAAGGTGACCGGCACCTACGAGCAGGACAAGCGACCGGGGACCTATGAAGGCCGCAGCGGCAGCGAGATCACCTTCTTCCCGTCGGCCGAAACCTTCACCATGGTCGAGTTCGACTACAACACGCTCGAGCACCGGCTGCGCGAGCTCGCCTTCCTCAATTCCGGCGTGCGCATCGTGCTGACCGACGCGCGCCATGCCGACCTCGTGCGCCACGAATTGCATTATGACGGCGGCCTAGAGGAATTCGTCAAGTATCTCGACCGGGTGAAGAAGCCGCTGATCGAGAAGCCGATCGCCATTCGCGCCGAGCGCGACGGCATCACCGTCGAGGTGGCGATGTGGTGGAACGACAGCTACCACGAGAACGTGCTGGCCTTCACCAACAACATCCCGCAGCGCGACGGCGGCACGCATTTGGCCGGATTCCGCGCCGCGCTGACCAGGCAGATCACCGGCTATGGCGAGTCCTCCGGCCAGACCAAGAAGGAAAAGGTTTCGCTCACCGGCGACGACTGCCGCGAAGGCCTGACGGCCGTTCTGTCGGTCAAGGTTCCGGATCCGAAATTCTCCTCGCAGACCAAGGACAAGCTGGTCTCCTCCGAAGTCCGGCCGGTGGTGGAAAGCCTGGTCAACGAGGCGCTGGGCACCTGGCTGGAAGAGCATCCAAGCGAAGGCAAGGTGGTGGTGGAGAAGGTGATCCAGGCGGCCGCCGCGCGCGAAGCCGCGCGCAAGGCGCGCGACATAACCCGCAAGAGCACGCTCGGCGTCACCTCGCTGCCCGGCAAGCTTGCCGACTGCCAAGAGCGCGATCCCGCGAAATCGGAAATCTTCATCGTTGAGGGCGACTCGGCCGGCGGCTCGGCCAAGGGCGGGCGCTCGCGCCAGAACCAGGCGATCCTGCCGCTGCGGGGCAAGATCCTGAATGTCGAGCGGGCGCGCTTCGACCGTATGCTCAGCTCCGACATGATCGGCACGCTGATCACGGCGCTCGGCACCTCGATCGGCAAGGACGAGTTCAACGCCGACAAGCTGCGCTACCACAAGATCATCCTGATGACGGACGCCGACGTCGACGGCGCCCACATCCGCACGCTGCTGCTCACCTTCTTCTTCCGGCAGATGCCGGAGCTGATCGAGCGCGGCCATCTCTACATCGCCCAGCCGCCGCTCTACAAAGTGACGCGGGGCAAGAGCTCGCAATATCTCAAGGACGAAAGCGCCTATGAGGAATATCTGATCGAGTCCGGGCTGGAAGAGGCTTCACTGACGCTCGCCTCCGGCGAGGTGCGGACCGGACAGGACCTGCGCGGCGCGGTCGACGACGCCTTGGCGGTGCGGCACCTGATCAACGGGCTGCACACGCGCTACAACCGCAGTGTCGTCGAGCAGGCGGCGATCGCCGGCGCGCTCAACGCCGACGTGCTCGCCGATCTCGGCCGCGCCACCGCCATGGCCGAACACGTCGCCAGGCGGCTCGACATGATCGCCGAGGAGACCGAGCGCGGCTGGAGCGGACGGCTGTCGACCTCCAATGACGGGTCGGGCGGCTATGTCTTCGAACGCACCGTGCGCGGCGTCAAGGACGCCGTCCAGCTCGATGCCGGGCTGATCAATTCGGCCGATGCGCGCCAGCTGGACCGCTATGCAGCGCGCCTGGCGGAAGTCTATGGCGAGCAGCCGGCGCTGCGCCGCAAGGAGACTTCCGAGCTCCTTTCCGGGCCGCTGGCGCTGCTCAACGCGGTGTTCGCGGCTGGCCGCAAGGGACTGACCATGCAGCGCTACAAGGGCCTTGGCGAGATGAACGCCGAACAGCTCTGGGAAACCACGCTGGATCCGAATGTGCGCTCGCTGCTTCAGGTCAAGGTGGCCGACGCGACCGACGCCGACAGCCTGTTCTCACGGCTGATGGGCGACGAGGTGGAGCCGCGGCGCGAGTTCATCCAGGACAATGCGCTGTCGGTGGCCAATCTGGATATTTGAGGACCGTGCCATCGGGCCTCTCAGCCTGCCGTCGGTCCGCCGTCCGTGGCGGATGGGGTGATCCGACCGGAACAGAAGGTCTCCTGAAACATTGTGACAGATCGATCACAACTTGTTTCAGGAGGTTTCGATGGGCCGCGGTATCTTGCTCTGGTTGCTCGGGGTTCCGATTCCGATCATCATTCTCATCATGCTTTTTGCCCGCTAGGAGGCTTCGATGCAGCCCACCCTATCGGCAACCGATGCTCCCGGTACGCTAGAATCCTCCGCCACCGCCGTCAGTTGGGGGCCGATCATCGCTGGCGCTTTCGCAGCCTCGGCTTTGACTCTCATCCTTACCTTGCTCGGCTCCGGACTCGGGCTGACGATGGTTTCGCCCTGGTCCGCGTCGAATCCTTCGGTCACCACCTTCGCGGCTACCACCGGCGCCTGGTTAATCGTCGTGCAATGGCTGTCGGCGGGCCTAGGCGGTTATCTTGCCGGGCGGTTGCGGACCAAATGGGTTGGCGTCCACACTGACGAGGTCTATTTCCGCGACACCACCCACGGCTTCCTTGCCTGGGCGCTGGCCACGTTGCTTGTCGCCGGTGTTCTCGGCTCGGTCCTGTCGGCTGCAGTTGGGACGGGCGTGCAGGCGGCATCCACTGTCGCGTCGGGCGCCGCGATGGGTGCCTCGGCAGGCGCGTCGGCAAACGCCAACGGCGCCTCGGTCGACAATGCGACATCGTATTTCGTCGACACGCTGTTCCGTCCGGCGGATGCGAGCAAGCTTGCAGCCGCCAATCCGCAAAACGACGCGGCGACCACGGCGCAAGCGTCTCGCATCCTGGTCGCAAGTGCCGCCTCCGGTGAGGTGTCGGCCGACGACAAGACCTACCTGGCGCAGCTTGTGACTGCCCGCACAGGCCTTCCGGAAGCCGACGCAAAGGCCCGTGTCGATGCGGTGCTTGCAAAGGTGGAGGAGGCTAAGACCAAGGCCAAGCAGGCGGCAGACACGGCCAGGAAGGCAACGGCCTCATTTGCCCTGATCGGCGCCTTGGCGTTGGTCATCGGCGCATTCATCGCCAGCGCTGCCGCGGCTCTCGGCGGCAAGCAGCGCGACGAAGACGAGGCGCTTTTCCTGTCCAAAGGCTAGACTGAACCATCCGGTGATTGAAAGACAAAGCCCGGCTCACGGCCGGGCTTTTCGGTCTTTGAGATGGCAAGCCGGATCAGTGATCGAAGGCCTTGACGATTTCCTCGGTCATCTTCTTGGCGTCGCCGAGCAGCATCATGGTGCCGTCCTTATAGAACAGCGTGTTGTCGATGCCGGCATAGCCCGAACCCAGCGAGCGCTTGACGAACAGGCAGGTGCGGGCCTTGTCGACGTCGAGGATCGGCATGCCGTAGATCGGGCTGCTCTTGTCATCTCGCGCGGACGGGTTGGTGACGTCGTTGGCGCCGATGACATAGGCGACATCGGCCTGGGCGAATTCGGAGTTGATATCCTCCAACTCGAACACCTCGTCATAGGGCACATTGGCCTCGGCGAGCAGCACGTTCATGTGGCCGGGCATGCGGCCGGCAACCGGATGGATGGCGTATTTGACCTCGACACCGTTGGCCTTGAGCTTGTCGGCCATCTCGCGCAGCGCGTGCTGGGCCTGCGCGACCGCCATGCCGTAGCCGGGCACGATGATGACCTTCTGCGCGTTCATCATCAGATAGGCGGCGTCGTCGGCCGAGCCCTGCTTGACGGTGCGCTCGATGCCGTCGTCGGCAGCCGCAGCCGTCTCGCCGCCGAAGCCGCCGAGAATGACGGAGATGAAGGAGCGGTTCATGCCCTTGCACATGATGTAGGACAGGATCGCACCGGAAGAACCGACCAGCGCACCGGTGATGATCAGCGCCAGGTTGCCGAGCGTGAAGCCGAGCGCCGCTGCCGCCCAACCGGAATAGGAATTCAGCATCGACACCACGACCGGCATGTCGGCGCCGCCGATCGGGATGATCAGAAGCACGCCGAGCACCAGCGAAGCGGCGACGATCAGCCAGAAGATTAGCTTGGATTCGGTGGTGACGAGCAGCACGATCAGCACCACGAGGGCTACGCCGAGCGCGATGTTGATCAGGTGGCGGCCGCCGATCATGATCGGCTTGCCGGACATGCGGCCGTCGAGCTTGAGGAAGGCGATGACCGAGCCGGTGAAGGTGATGGCACCGATCGCGACGCCGAGGCTCATCTCGATGAGCGCCTGGGCATGGATGTCGCCGGCCGTGCCGATGCCGAAGCTTTCCGGCGCGTAGATTGCTGCCGCCGCCACCATGACGGCGGCGAAACCGACGAGCGAGTGGAAGGCGGCGACCAGCTGCGGCATCGAGGTCATGGCGATGCGGCGCGCCACATAAGCGCCGACGCCGCCGCCGATGGCAAGCCCGAGCACGATCAGGCCGAAGCGGCCAGCCGAGGGCAGCGCCAGCGCCAGCGTGGTGGCGATGGCAATGCCCATGCCGATCATGCCGTAGAGATTGCCCTGGCGGCTGGTGGTCGGATGCGACAGGCCGCGCAGCGCCAGGATGAACAGGATGCCGGAGACCAGATAGAGGAAGGAAGCGAGATTGACGGTCACGTCACTTTTCCTTCTTCTTGTACATGGCGAGCATGCGCTGGGTGACGAGGAAGCCGCCGAAGATGTTGACCGAGACCAGCACCAGGGCGATGAAGCCGAAGCCCGCCGCAAGGCCGGAGGCGGCGATGCCGACGGCAAGCAGCGCGCCGACGACGATGACCGAGGAGATGGCGTTGGTGACGGCCATCAGCGGCGTGTGCAGCGCCGGCGTCACCGACCAGACGACATAATAGCCGACGAAGATCGCCAGCACGAAGATGGCGAAGCGGAAGACAAAGGGATCGATGGCGCCGCCCGAGAGCGCGTGCGCGGCGTTGCCGGCAGCCTCGGCGCCGGCGGGCGCATTGGCGAGATCCTGCACCGCGAGGCGTACGGCAGCGGTCGCCTGATCGAGCTGGTCGAGGGCTTTCTGCAGCTGTTCCATCACGCGGTCCCTTCTGGCTTAGGCGAGGGTGACTTGGCTGCGGCCCTCCTCCTGGGCGCCGGTTTCTTGTCGGCGGCATCCGCAACCAGGACCGTGGCCGGGATCGCAGCCGGCTCGGTGCGCGGCTGCCCGGCGGCCTTGGCGAAACTGGGGTGCACGATTTGGCCGGCATCGGTCAGCATCGTCGCCTTGACCAGCTCGTCATCGCGCTTGATGGCAAGGGTCTTCGTCACCTTGTCGACCATTGTCTCGAGGAAGGCGTAGAGGTTCTTGGCATAGAGCAGCGAGGCGGATGCCGCGACACGACCGGGCACATTGAGATGGCCGACGATCTTGACGCCGTTTTCCGTCGTCACGACCCTGCCGGGTTGAGCGCCTTCGACATTGCCGCCGCGTTCGACCGCAAGGTCGACGATCACCGAGCCCGGCTTCATCGAGGCGACCATGGCGGCCGACACCAGCTTCGGCGCCGGACGTCCAGGGATCAGCGCCGTGGTGATGACGATATCCTGCTTGGCGATGTGCTCTGCGGTCAGGGCCGCCTGCTTGGCCTGATATTCCTTCGACATTTCCTTGGCGTAGCCGCCGGCGGTCTCCGCCGCCTTGAACTCCTCGTCCTCGACCGCCAGGAACTTTGCGCCGAGCGACTGCACCTGCTCCTTCACCGCCGGACGCACGTCGGTGGCGGTGACGACGGCGCCGAGACGGCGCGCTGTGGCGATCGCCTGCAGACCGGCGACGCCGACGCCCATGATGAAGGTTTTTGCTGCCGGCACCGTGCCCGCCGCCGTCATCATCATCGGCAGCGCGCGGTCATATTCGGCCGCCGCATCGACCACCGCCTGGTAGCCGGCAAGATTGGCCTGCGAGGAAAGCACGTCCATCACCTGCGCGCGGGTGATGCGCGGCATGAACTCCATCGAGAAGGCGGTGATGCCGGCACTGGCCATCGCGGCAAGCGCCGCATCGTTGCCGTAAGGATCCATGATGGCGATGACGGCCGCGCCCGATTTGTAGCCCTTGAGCTCGGCATCGGTCGGCCGGCGCACCTTCAGCACCACATCGGCGTTCTTGGCGTCCCCGGCAGTTCCAATCGTGCCGCCGGCGGTGACAAATTCCTGATCGGTAATGCGCGAGCCCAGGCCGGCGCCCTTCTCGACGATCACCTCGAAGCCCAGGCCCGCCATCCTTTTCACCGTCTCGGGCGAGGCCGCGACTCTCGGCTCGTTCGCGTCAAGCTCACGAGGGATGAATACCGTCTGCCCCACCGCATGATCCTTTCGGCTGGAACCTTGCTGCGCAAGGCGTCGGCCGGGACCTCCGGCGGAACGTCAAACGCAATGGCTTGGAGAGTCTACCGCAGAATGAAATAGCCGACGGCCATGATCACGATGAACAGGATGGTCGCCGAGAAGAAGCCGCCCGCGAAGAAGCCGAAGGCCATGGCCAGCAGAATGGCGGCGCAGACGAGCGAGCCGTATTTGGCCAGCGCGAGGAATGCGTTGTAGGTACGATCATGCTCGGCATAGTCCATCTGCGCGCCCAGTTCGACAGGACCGGTCGGCGTGTGATCAGCCATAGGAATACCCCTTCGAAAATGCCTTCGAGGCACATAGCGAAAAGCCGGAGCAAGAGCAATGGCGCTATTGCCGCACGGCCGGCGACAACAGCCTCAAACGAAAGTTGAAATGGGCGGAAGCTAAAATTGCGATGGGAGGCCCTCGCCGTGGCGAGGGGCATCGTGGGCCTTTAAAGCGCGTCGCGCTGAATCGGATTCAGGCGAGACGCTTCAAAGCTCGTTTTGATGGGTGCCGTTGCCCAGAACCGCTGCACGGTTCCGGGCGAGATTGCATTAGGCGGCGAGGTGCGGAAACAGGCCGAGCAGGCCGACCACGATCAGATAGAGCGCGACGATGTAGTTGAGCAGGCGCGGCATCACCAGGATCAATATGCCGGCGATCAGCGAGATCAGGGGCGTGAGCGCAAGCGAGTGGATGGTCATAATCGTACTCCTTCCCGTGAAAAACCCGATTTGAGCCGGCGACAAGCCTGGGGGTCAAGAATGCGGCGCCGCCGATGATCAGTGACGCCGGTACTCGTAACGCGGGAGCCGCGGGGAAGGTTCATGAGGCGCGGTAGGACGCCCGTTCAGGCGGCATCGCGATAGTATTTGGCCGTCGGTACGATCGACAGAGGGGTGAGCCGGTTGATGGCCGGATTGGCGAACATCATCCGCTGCTCCACCGGCGTCGACTTGAAGAACGGGAAGCGGTCGAGCGTCTGGCGCAAGTTTTCACCGCAGGGGATCTCGAACAAGGCGATCGGCGCAAGGACACCCGGAAACACCTTGCCTTCTGTCCGCTGCACGGCATGGAAGATGCGGGCGTAGTAGGCGGAATGTTCGACCTTGACCGGCGTCAGCACGGCCGTCTGGCCAAAATAGCTGGAAGCCACCATGCCGAGCCTCAGCGTCAGGAAAGGCAGGACTCCGGGCGCGGGCGCGCTATCCGCGTCGGTTGCGAACCGGGTTCCGTCTATGAAGGTTTCTCCGCGGGCAAGCCGCTCTGCCAAGATTTCCGGATAGGCGTCGACAGAGGGCGAATAGGGGTGCTCGCGGGAAATGTAATGGAGCCGCAGCGTGCTGACCAAGTGGCCATCGAAATAGACGCCGAACCGGTAGGAATTCGGCAGGTTGTCCCAGCGATCCTCGAACATCCCGCTGGCGATCGGGCCGCACATGCCTGAGCGCAGGTAGGACTGATAGCGAAGGCGGTAGATCGCCTCCAGATCCTCGCCCCCCGTGATCAAACGATAATCGACATGCTCCAGCAATTGCATGATCGAACGATTCAGCGCCGAGCCAGCATTTGCGCCGGCGTCAGCCTGCGCATCGTTTCTTGCAGCATCCATCCTCAAGTCCTCGTATCCGCCTGTAAACAGGCTATTCGAGTCAAAATGAGACACAAGCCGAAAATTCGATACTGCTGGTTTACCTTCCGTTAACCTTAACAATGCGCCGGAAAGGGTTGCGCGGAAAAGTCGACCGCACACTCGGACCTTGGCACGCATCCGATGTCAAGGAGTTCACAGATGCCAGAGCTGAAAGGACTTGGCTGCCGCAGCTACCGGTAATATAGGGCATCAAGCCAAAATACTTTGCCGTATTGAATTGCTTAGAGAAAACAAATGTGAGCTTTTGATCCTGAACAATCGGGTCAAAACCTTCCGATTGGACGAAAATTGCTGCGTAGCCAACGCAACGCGCATTCTTAATCCTGAATGATGAAATTCCCTATCTGGCCGACCGTCTGGGGGCGAGGCGCAGGTCCGCGGCGAATGGCCAGGTGACGTTCGACATCGTCTCGATGCCGGACGCGCTGAGCGCGGCGCCGAACAGGAAGCCTTGCACGAGGTCTGGCTTGACCGAACGCACCAATATCTTCAGCTGCTCGAAAGTCTCCACCCCTTCGATCGTGACGACCAGGCCCAGCGTCCGGGTCAAGCCGACGATACCCTTCAGAAGATCGAGCGACTGGGGGCTCTGGGTCACGTCGATCAGGAAGGAGCGATCAATCTTGATCTTGTCGAGCGGCAGCTTGTGCAGGTAGCTGAGGCTGGAATAGCCGGTGCCGAAGTCGTCGAGCGCGATGCGGACGCCCAGCGCTTTCAGCTCTTCGATCAGCTCGCGGGTCAGTGATTTGTCGTCGAGCAGGGCAGTCTCCGTCACCTCGATCTCGAGCCGGTGCGGCGCAAGGCCCGACGCCGCCAGCGCATCACGCACCTTCTGCACGACGTCGCGGTTGCGGAAGTCCTTGGCCGACAGGTTGATCGAAACGCTGGTCTGGGCCGGCCATTTGGCGCATTCGGCGCAGGCCGCCTGCAGCACGAAAGAGCTGATCTCGGAGATGATGCCCATCTCCTCGGCCAGCGGAATGAAGACGCCCGGCGAAATCGGGCCGAGATCGGGATGATCCCAGCGGCAGAGCGCCTCGCAGCTGGCGATGCGCATGGTGCTCATCGACACGATCGGCTGGTAGACGACGCGCAACTCCTTGGCTTGCACGGCGCTGCGCAGATCGGCCTTCATCAGCTGGCGATTGCGGAAGGCGGCGTCCATCGATGCCTCGAACAGCCGCCAGCTGTTCTTGCCGAGCTCCTTGGCTTTGTAGAGCGCGAGGTCCGCCTTGACGATCATGCCGTCGACGTCGGTGTCCTTGACCACGGACAACACCGCGCCGCCACTGGTCTGGATGCGCAGGCCGTGACCGGCGACGTCGACTTCGCCCTGCAGGCCGGCGAAGATCTCGTCGAGCAGGCTGCTGAGATGGCTCTCATCCTCGATGCGGTCGAAATAGATCATGAATTCGTCGCCGCCGAAGCGGCTGACATTGATGCCCGGCCCGGCGACCGCTGCCAGGCGCTCGGCTACGGCGTAGATCAGACCGTCGCCGACCGGGTGGCCGAGCGTGTCGTTGACGCTCTTGAAATCATCGAGGTCGAGCACCGCCAAGCCGCAGAGCCGGTCGCGGTCGCCGGACGCCATGGCTTCGCCGACCAGCTCGTGGAAGTAGGCACGGTTCGGCAGGCCGGTGAGGTTGTCGTAGCGCGCCATGAAGCGGATCTTTTCCTCCGCCTCGACCCGGGCCGTGACGTCCTCGAAGGTGATGACGCCGAGTTCCTGGCTGCCTTCGCGCGCGGAGAACTCGTAGTGCTGGCCATTGGCGAGCGACACGAGCACCTTGCGGTCCCGGCCCTCGCGCAAGGCGCGCGTCAGCTGCGCCTCGATGTAGCGGCAATCCTTCGGTGCCAGCATGCCGCCGGCGACGCCGCGCATCAGAAGGCCGTGGATCGAGCGCCCGAGCAGCGCGTCGGCCGATTTCAGCGACATCAGATGGGCGGCCTCGGCATTGGCGACGGCGACGCGCCCGTCGGGGCCGAGCATGACCAGGCCGTGCGACATCGTGTTGAGCGCGCGGTCGAACCTGCGCGTCAGGTTTCTCGCCTGCTTGTGGCCGATGACTGCCGAGAACAGCACGTTGCGGACATGATCGGCGCCGGTGATGGTGATGAACGTCATCGGGATGATCATCAGGCCGAGGACGACGGAGGGCGCGTCCATGCGCAGCAGGAGCGCGAGAGCCGCCGGACCGATGAAGGTCACGGAAAAGATCCGCACCATGCGCGGCGACCCATAGTTGCGGGCGACAACGGTGACCAGGGTCGCCAGCGTGAGCGACATTGCCGCGAGCTCGGCGAACGGTTCGGGATATATGTAGATCGACACGAAACATAGCGCGCCCAATCCGAGACCCTGAAGGCAGCCCTTCAGGATGTAGCTGCGCTCCAACCGCTGCGCGTGTTCGACATCGGCAATCGCGCCGCCTGTCCTCAGGAAGCCGCGAATGCCGAAGTAACGGATAAGGCTGACGGAAAGCAGGGCAAAAGAAAACGCCAGGAACAGGGGATTGTGGGTGCGCAGATAGATCATGAATCCGAGGATCCAGTAGCACGCGCCACCGATCAACAACATGTGCGCGTTGTCGAACAACGACCGCACAAATTGGATATAAACATCCGCTGGGATGCTTTCGGTCTTTGTTTTGCCCATAGGGTCGGCCCAACGCTAAGCCTTGTCATGACACAACCGCCTTAAGAAAGGCTTAGAACAGAACCGCCTTGAGCAGCGGCTTCGGTCTGCCGGCCCAGGGCCGCAAAGGACCTAACGCATGTCACCCACAAGTGAGCAGCGGTTTTGGAGAACGACCTGCATCGAACAAAGGCCTAAAGCGCCTCTCCTGGATCCATTTCCACGCGAGGCACTTTAGGCCGACCGACGAAAACTTCGGGATTGGTCTGGCGCAATCACTCGGCAGCGCTGAGAACGGGCACCGGAGCGGCCTCGGTCAGCCGCTGCAGCAGCCTGGAGCGCTCTTCGGACGCCTTGGCGGCGCTGGCCTGCCGGACATGGCCATAGCCGCGGACGAGCGCCGGAACGGAGGCCAGAGCGGCGGCGGCCTCGACCTTGCCCGGCGCAAGTGCTGCGGCGATCAGATCGAGATCGGCCTCGTATTGCGCAAGCAGTTGCCGCTCGGCGCGCCGTTCGGCGGTATGGCCGAACGGGTCGAACGCGGTGCCGCGCAGGCCTCTCATGACAACAAGCAGGCGAAATGCCTTCATCATCCACGGGCCGAAACTCGATTTCCTCGGCTTGCCGTCATTGCCGCGCCGCCCGAGGATCGGCGGCGCGAGGTGAAATTCCAGCTTTTCGTAGCTTTGGAACTGCCTTGCGAGATCGGCGGCGAAGCTGCCGTCGGTGTAAAGCCGGGCCACCTCATACTCGTCCTTGATCGCCATCAGCTTGAAGAGGTTTTTCGCGGCCGCCTCGGTGACGGCCGTCGAGCCGGGAATCGCTCTCGCCTCGGCTGCGCGCAGGGCCGCGACCCTGTTGGAATAGCGCTTGCCATAGGCGGCGTTCTGGTAGGCGGTGAGGAAAGCCACCCGCCGGGCGACAATGTCGTCGAGCGTTTCGGGTGCCGACGCCGGCTTGCCGGTACGACCGACCAGGCCGCGCACGAAATCCGGCTGGTGCGCGGCACGACGGCCCCAGCGAAAGGCGGCGATGTTCATCACCACCGCTTCGCCGTTCAATTCTATCGCTTTTTCAACGGCTTCGGCCAAGAGCGGTAGCCCGCCATGCTGGAAGGCGAAGCCGAGCATGAACATGTTGGCGCCGAGCGAATTGCCGAACAGCGCGGTCGCCGTGCGGGTGGCATCGAAGAAGTGGGCCTTGTCGTCGCCGGCGGCGGCACGGATCGCCTTCTTCAGCCGCTCGACCGGCAGCGAAAAATCGGCGGAACGGGTGAATTCGCCGGGCATGATCTCGGCGGTGTTGGCGAGGAACATGGTATGGCCCTCGCGCACCGCGGCGAGCACCTTTTTGGCGCCGGAGACGACGAGGTCGCAGCCAAGCACAAGATCGGCCTTGCCAGCGGAAACGCGGATGGCGTGGATGTCCTCGGGCGTCGGGGCGATGCGGACATGGGTGAAGACCGAGCCGCCCTTCTGGGCAAGGCCCGCCATGTCGATCATGCCGCAGCCCTTGCCCTCGATATGGGCAGCCATGCCCAGCACCGCGCCGATGGTGACGACGCCGGTGCCGCCGACACCGTCGATGATCGCCGCCCAGCCCTGAGATCCGAGTGGAAATTCGGCGGGTGACGGCACGCCTTCGAGCGGATCGCTCTTGCCGGCAATCCCCTCGGCCTTCCTGATCTTGCCGCCATGCACCGTCACGAAAGAGGGGCAGAAGCCGTTGAGGCAGGAAAAATCCTTGTTGCAGCTCGACTGGTCGATCCGGCGCTTGCGGCCGAATTCGGTCTCGACCGGCTGGATCGAGACGCAGTTCGACTGCACGCCGCAATCGCCGCAGCCTTCGCAGACCAGCTCGTTGATGAAGACGCGCTTGTCGGGATCGGGGAAGGTGCCGCGCTTGCGGCGCCGGCGCTTTTCCGCGGCGCAGGTCTGGTCATAGAGAAGCACCGACACGCCCTTGACCTCGCGCAGCTCGCGCTGGACGAGGTCGAGGTCGTCGCGGTGATGGATCGTGGCGCCGGGCGGGAAATCGGCCTTGCCGGCATATTTGGCCGGCTCGTCGGTGACGACGGCGATGCGCTCGACGCCCTCGGCGCGCACCTGTCTGGCGATCATATCGACGGTGAGGCCACCTTCGTGCGGCTGGCCGCCGGTCATGGCGACTGCGTCATTGTAGAGGATCTTGTAGGTGATGTTGGCGCCTGAGGACAGCGCAAAGCGGATCGCCAGCGCGCCGGAGTGGTTGTAGGTGCCGTCGCCGAGATTCTGGAAGATATGGCCGCGCTTGGAGAACGGCGCCTGGCCGACCCATTGCGCGCCCTCGCCGCCCATGGCGGTGAAGCCGACCGTGTTCCGGTCCATCCACAGCGCCATGAAGTGGCAGCCGATGCCGGCGGCGGCAAGCGAGCCCTCCGGCACCTTGGTCGAGGAATTGTGCGGGCAGCCCGAGCAGAAAAACGGCGTGCGCGAACCGATGTCGACGGTATCGGCGAGCATCGCCTGGAACTGGCGCAGCTTCGCCACGCGCGCCGCGATCTCCTCCGAGGGGCCGATGGTACGCAAGATACGCTCGCCGAGCGCGATCGCGATCTCGTTCGGGTCGAGCGCGCCCTTTGCCGGAAACAGCCAGTCCCCGCGCTCGTCCTTCTTGCCGACGATGGCAGGCTGAATAGCGGAGCCGTAGAGGTTCTCGCGCAACTGCACCTCGATCAACGAGCGCTTCTCCTCGACGACGACGATGGTCTCGAGGCCGCGGGCGAAGTCGGCGACATGCTGATAATCGAGCGGCCAGGGGCAGCCGACCTTGAACAGGCGGATACCGATGCGATTGGCCGCATTTTCGTCGATGCCGATATCCTCCAGCGCCTGGCGCACGTCGAGATAGCTCTTGCCTATGGTGATGATGCCGAGCTTCGGGTTGCGGCCGCCCGAATAGACGGTCCGATTGAGCCCGTTGGCGTGGATGAAGGCGGAGGCGGCGGCGCGCTTGTGCTCATGCAGGCGCTCCTCCTGGCCGAGCATGTCGATCTCGTGGCGGATGTTCAGACCGCCCGGCGGCATGTCGAAGTCGGGAATGACGATGTTCAGCCGCGCGATCGAGGCGTCGACCGAAGCGGTCGATTCGATGTTGTCCTTGACGCATTTGATCGCCGCCCAGGTGCCGGCGAAACGCGACATGGCGAAGCCAAAGAGACCGTAGTCTATGATCTCCTGGACGCCGGCGGGGTTGAGGATCGGCACCATGGTGTCGACGAACAGGAATTCGGTGGCATGTGCGTTCGTCGAGGATTCGGCCATGTGGTCGTCGCCCATCAGGGCGAGAACGCCGCCATTTTTCGACGAGCCGGCGAGATTGGCGTGGCGGAAAACGTCGCCGGAGCGGTCGACGCCCGGCCCCTTGCCGTACCAGACGGCAAAGACGCCGTCATGGGTGCCTTCGCCGAGCAGCTCGGTCTGCTGCGAGCCCCAGCAGGCGGTGGCGGCGAGCTCTTCGTTGAGGCCCGGCTGAAAGACGATGTCGGCCTGCGCAAGCTGCCGCTTCGCCTTCCACAGCTGCATGTCGAGGCCGCCGAGCGGTGAGCCGCGATAGCCGGAGACGAAGCCTGCGGTGTTGAGGCCGGCGCAGCGGTCGCGCTCACGCTGCATCAAAAGCATGCGCACGACGGCTTGCGCCCCGGACAGGAAAACGCGCTCCTTGCCAAGGTCGAACTTGTCGTCGAGCGCGACGTCATGCAGCGTCATCAGGCATGTCCTCTGCGGAGGCGCGCCGCGGATCGGCGGCCAACGTCGGAGTGAGAGGCCGCAGTCTTTCTTCCCTTGCGGGACAGGTCAAACGAAATCGCAGCGGCCAGAGCGCACGCAACAAACGGTCCCGCTGGAAGCGGTCGCCGCATTCAATCGCACGCTAAACGCTTTGCAGCGCACGAAAATTTCGACCGGTCAACGGGCCTCAAGCCGCCTTCGAGCAATCCGGCTTGGGCGCATCCGGCAGCTTGCCGTCGGGATGGCCGGCAAGGTCCGGGTTGAGCTCGTATTTCGGCCCGATCACCAGCGGCCGGTCCGGCAGCATGGTCTGGTCCGCCGAGGAAGTCATCGTCGTCTCGAGGCTTTGAAGCAACGTGCCGCTCGAATCCTCGATGCGGATCGTGACGGAATAGGGCTTGCCCTTGACCACGCAGGTGAGCGGCGGGCTGGTCAAGGTGATATGCGGAAGCTTCGGCCAGATTTTCTGGTTGACGATGAGCGGGTCGCCGCCGGCCGGATTCTGGAAATTTACCACGGCAACCTGTCCCTCGCCCATCGGCCGCAGCGGTCTCAGCGTGATGACATAGGTGGCGATGCCAAGCCGGTAGTTGAACTCGAACAGCTTGCCGGAAATGGCGAAGAGCTGCTCCTTGCCGGTGTCGCGGCAGGCGCCGAGCGCCGTCGCGGCGATCAGGGCCGCGCCGAGAGCGATCGAACGGAATTTTCTAAGCATTGGTGGCCTCCCTGGCCGCCGTGCGGCGGCGATAGTAGCGGTTCGCTTTCTGGCGGTTGCCGCAGACGGCCATGTCGCACCAGAGGCGGCTTGAGTTGCGGCTGCGGTCGATGAAGAGCCAGCTGCAGTTCGGACAGATCCTGAGCCTGGCAACGGTGTCGTCGCGCAGCAGCGAAAGCGCCGAGACGGCCAAAGCCGCCTCGAAAGCGATCGGCGTCGCCGGATCGCCAAAGGGCCTGCCCGGCGCGCCGATTTCGATGCTGCTGCCGGAGAGGCCTTTGGCGCAGGCGGTCAGGAAATCGGGCAGATGGCCGGCGGCGATCGCGCGTTTCGCTATGGCATCGCGGAACAGGCGGTCCGTCGCTTCGCGGATCGACAGCACGACCGCGGCGATGTCGCCCGGCTGAGGGGCCTCCAGCCGCCGGCCGCCAAGCTCGGCGGCGCGAAAGCCGCTCGCCGCCTCGGCGAAGCGGGCGATCTCGGCCGGATCAGCGAAACGGTCGAAGGTCCTTCCGGGATCGTTGCGCAGGACGACCGTGTTCGCCGTGTCGAGCGCGAGGATGCCGCCGGTGAAGCGGTGCGGGGTCCAGGAAACCGTCATGCCGGAAATCTAACCGATAAAACGTATTTGACAAGTTAGATTCCGGGTGCAACGCTCCAAACAGGGCCATTTCGCGCGGCCCTAGGGATGCTCTATGCTCTATTTCTATCAGCAGGTGCTGAACGGGCTGCATTCGGGCGCGCTCTATGCGCTGCTCGCCTTCGGCTACGTGCTGACCAACGGCATCCTGCACCGCACCAACCTTGCCTATGGCGCGCTGTTTGCCTTTTGCGGCCACACCATGATCCTGACCGCCGCCTTCGGCTATCAGGCGCTGTGGCTGACGCTGTTTGCCTCGGTCGCGCTAGGTATCGTTACTGCCCTGCTCTATTCGGTGCTGATCAGCCAGGTGCTGTCGCGCAGCGTGTTCGAGAGGCTGGCGGACCGGTCGCCTAATGCGATCGTGGTGACGACGCTCGGCATCTTGCTATTCCTGTCGGAAGCAAGCCGCATCGCCGCCGACACGCATGATCTCTGGCTGCCGCCGATGCTCGCCCAGCCCGTCGTCTTCGCGCAGGGTGCCGGCTTCAAGGTGACGCTGACCGTTATCCAGCTCTTGGATTGCGCGGCGGTGATGGCGATGGTGGCAGTGGCCGCCTGGCTGTTTTCGCATTCGCGCTTCGGACGGGCCTGGCGGGCCGTGTCCGACGACCCGAAGGCGGCCGCGATGTGTGGCATCGATGTGACCGCGGTGTTCCGCCGCGCGGTGCTCTATGGCGGCTTCTGCGCGGCTTTTGCCGGCATGCTCGCCGGCATCTATTACGGCAACATCAGCTTCGGCACGGGCCTCGTCTACGGCCTCAAGATCCTGTTCGTGACGGCGGTCGGCGGCTACATGTCGCCGCTCAAGGCTGCTCTCGGTGCCGCGGCCTTCGGCATGGCCGAATCGCTGTGGGCCGGTTATTTCCCGCTCGAATGGCGCGACGGCTGGATATACCTCTTTCTCGTCGCCATGCTGGTGCTGATCGGCGCCGGCCGCGACCAGGCCAAGGTCGCCTGAAACCCATCAGACTTTGGTTGCATGACGCGCCGTGAGGTGACCGGTTTTTACCGTTGCTCGCCGCGTGGATCGCCGGCACGTGCTTTGCCATGTTGACCATCCGGGCCACGCACTGCATACCGTTGGGCCAAGCGGCGCGACACCGGAGGGGGACTCGGGCGCGGCGCCAGCACTTTGATTTAGGCATCGTGCTTTCCGAAATCGATCGCGATTCTCGGGGCCGGTGCGCGAGGGAGGAAATGCATGGCAGGGCTGCTCGCTCTATCCACGACGATCGACCGCATCAACGAGTTCATCGGCCGCTGGATCTCGTGGCTGATCCTGCTTGCGATCCTGGTGAGCGCCGGCAACGCAGTCATCCGCAAGGTGTTCGACATCTCCTCCAACGCCTGGCTCGAACTGCAGTGGTATCTGTTCGGCGCCGCCTTCATGTTGGCCGCCGCCTATACGCTGAAACAGAACGACCATATCCGCATCGACATCGTCTACGGCATGTTCCCCCGCCGCGTGCAGCACTGGATCGACCTCCTCGGCCATCTCCTCTTCCTGATGCCGTTCGTGGTGCTGATGGTGATCTACTTCGTGCCTTACGTGTCGCTGTCCTTCCGCAGCGGCGAGATGTCGACCAATGCCGGCGGGCTGATCGTCTGGCCGGCCAAGGCCATCCTGCTCGTCGGCTTCTTCCTGCTGGCCATCCAGGGTGTCTCGGAGATCATCAAGAAGATCGCCATCATGCGCGGCGACATGGAGGATCCCACTCCCTATGTCTCGGCCCACGACCAGGCCAAGCTCGAGGCCGAAGCGCTTGCCGAAGAAGCCAAGGCGCTGTCCGGCGAGGTGCGCTCATGATCGAGTTCATCGCGCAGAACATGGCGCCGATCATGTTCGCCTCGCTGATCATCTTCCTTTTGATCGGCTACCCCGTCGCCTTCTCGCTCGCTGCGAACGGCCTGTTGTTCTTCTTCATCGGCGTGCTCTTGTCGCCCTATTCCGGCGGCTCGATCAACCTCGCCTGGCCGCTGCTGCATGCGCTGCCGGATAATTTCTACGGCACAAGGGTGATGTCGAACGACACGCTGCTGGCCATTCCATTCTTCACTTTCATGGGAATCGTGCTGGAGCGATCCGGCATGGCCGAGGACCTGCTCGACACGGTCGGGCAGCTGTTCGGCCCGATCCGCGGCGGGCTTGCCTATGCGGTGATCTTCGTCGGCGCACTGCTTGCCGCAACGACCGGCGTGGTGGCGGCCTCCGTCATCGCCATGGGGCTGATCTCGCTGCCGATCATGCTGCGCTACGGCTACGACCGGCGCCTCGCCTCGGGCGTTATCGCGGCTTCCGGCACACTGGCCCAGATCATCCCCCCCTCGCTGGTGCTGATCGTGCTGGCCGACCAGCTTGGACGCTCGGTGGGCGACATGTATGCGGGCGCGCTGATCCCCGGCCTCGTTTTGACCGGCATCTACATGCTCTACATCCTGATCATGTCGATCGTCCGGCCGAACTCGATGCCGGCATTGCCGCTCGAGGCCCGCACGCTCGGCCACGGCGTGATTTCGCTGATCGTGGCGCTGCTGGTGACCGGCGCGATTTCCTATACGGCCTATCGTTACCTCGCGCCGACTCATGGCGACAATGCGGACATCCTTGGCGCCACCGTCGGCGTGATCGTCATCTACATCGTGGCGATCGCCGACCAGCGCCTCCACATCAACATGATGTCCAAGCTGGCACAGCAGGTGGTGATCGTGCTGATCCCGCCGCTGGCGCTGATCTTCCTGGTGCTGGGCACCATCTTCCTCGGCATCGCCACCCCAACCGAGGGCGGCGCCATGGGCGCCGTCGGCGCGCTGATCATGGCGGGCTTCAAGGGGCGACTGACGATGGATGTCATCAAGCAGGCGCTGGCCTCGACGACGCGGCTCTCCGCCTTCGTGCTGTTCATCCTGATCGGCGCGCGCGTCTTCTCGCTCACCTTCTACGGCGTCAACGGCCATATCTGGGTCGAGCATCTCTTGACCTCGCTGCCGGGCGGCGAGACCGGCTTCCTGATCGGCGTCAACGTGCTGGTTTTCGTGCTCGCCTTCTTCCTCGACTTCTTCGAGCTCGCCTTCATCATCGTGCCGTTGCTGGCGCCCGCCGCCGACAAGCTCGGCATCGACCTGATCTGGTTCGGCGTGCTGCTTGGCGTGAACATGCAGACCAGCTTCATGCATCCGCCGTTCGGCTTCGCGCTGTTCTACCTGCGTTCGGTCGCGGCGCGCGTGCCCTATCTCGACCGCATCACCGGCAAGCAGATCGCGCCGGTCACCACCGGCCAGATCTACTGGGGCGCGGTGCCGTTCGTCTGTATCCAGGTGATCATGATCGGGCTTACCATCGCCTTCCCGCAAATGGTAATGCGCTACAAGGGCACCGCGGTCGAGCCGAGCACGATCGACCTCAAGCTGCCGGACATGCCGGGACTTGCGCCGCTCGGCACGCCGCCGGGCGACAATGGCGCGGCGCCCGCCAGTGGCGGCTCGGCGCCCGCCGCGCCTGGCACCCCGGACTTGTCACAGCCGCCGAATTTCGGCGATACGGCCCCCGCCAAGCCGGCGACGCCGGCACCCGATCTTTCCAAGCCGCCGAGTTTCAACTGAGGTGACCAAGTCATGAGAGCCGTACGGCTGGAAGCAATCGGCGGCATCGCCCTTCGTGCGGTCGACAAACCTGCACCGGGGCCGGAGGATGTTCTGGTGCGGATCGAAGCCTGCGGCGTCTGCGGCACGGACCGCCACCTGTTCCATGGCGAATTCCCGTGCACGCCGCCGGTCACGCTTGGCCACGAATTCTGCGGCATCGTCGAGGCGGTCGGCGACGCGGTGTCCGGCATCGCCGTCGGCGATCGGGTCACGGGCGACCCCAACATCGCCTGCGGGCGCTGCAGCCAGTGCCGGGCCGGCCGCGTCAATTTGTGCAGCAATCTCAGGGCCATCGGCATCCACCGGGACGGCGGTTTCGCCGATTATGTCGTGATGCCGCAAGGCCAGGCCTTCCTCCTGCCCGGCAACCTCCAGCCCACGCATGGCGCCTTCTGCGAGCCGCTGGCCTGCTGCCTGCACGGCATCGACCTCGCCGGAATCAGGCCCGGCGACTCGGTGGTGGTGCTCGGCGGCGGCGTCATCGGCCTGCTCACCGTGCAATTGGCGAAGCTTGCCGGTGCCGCGACCATCATCCTATCGACCAGGCAGGCCTCGCGCCGCGCGCTGGCCGAAGAACTCGGCGCGACCGCTACGGTCGATCCCAGCGCCGTCGATCCCATCGAGGCCATCGCCGGAAAAGCCGGGCTTGTGCCGGGCGGCGTCGACGTGGTGCTGGAATGCGCCGGGGTTCGCGACACGGTTGAGCAGTCGATGCGAATTGCCAAGGCCGGAGGCACGGTGGTGATCGTCGGCGTGATGCCGCAGGGGCAGAAGGTGGCTTTCGAGCCTTTCGACGTGCTGTTCCGGGAGTTGAAGGTCCTCGGGTCCTTCATCAATCCCTTCACGCATCGACGCGCCGCGGACCTCATCGCGTCCGGCGCGATCGAGATCGACAAGCTGATTTCCAGGCAGGTGCCACTCGAAGAGGCGCCGCAGGTGATCTCGAACCCAGCCGCCCCCGGCGAGGTCAAGGTGCTGGTCGTGCCGGGCCGGACCTGAAGTCCTGCAACGTTGGCGATTGGCGAAACCGGCGGTGACAGCGCCCTCTCCCCGTCACCATAGGGGAGAGGGCTAATCCCCGGCTACAGCTTGCCGTTACGCTGCTGCACCATCATGAAGGTATCGTAGTTGTATTCGGCGACCTGGGCCCAGAGATAGTGCTCCTTGCGGAAGCCTTTGATGGATTCCCAGATCTTCTTGAACGGCGCGTTGTTGGCCTCCATTTCGGCATAGACTTCGTTGGCCTTTTCGAAGCAGGCAGCCATGATTTCCTGGCTGAAGGGGGCCAGCTTGGCGCCGCTGGCGACCAGCCGCTTCACCGCCGCCGGATTGAGGTAGTCGTATTTCTGCAGCATGTTGGCGTCGGCGGCTTGCGCGGCCGTGTGCACCAGCGACTTGTAGGCGGGCGACAATTCCTCGTATTTGGCCTTGTTGAACATCAGATGCACGGTCGGGCCGCCTTCCCACCAGCCGGGATAGTAGTAGTAGGGCGCGACCTTGTAGAAGCCGAGCTTCTCGTCGTCATAAGGGCCGACCCATTCGGCGGCGTCGATCGTGCCCTTTTCCAGCGCCGGGTAGATGTCGCCGCCGGCGATCTGCTGCGGCACGACGCCGAGCTTCTGCACCACCTTGCCGGCAAAGCCGCCGATGCGCATCTTGAGGCCGGAAAGATCGGCGACCGTGTTGATCTGCTTGCGGAACCAGCCGCCCATCTGCACGCCGGTGTTGCCGCCCGGCAGGCCGAACAGGCCTTGCGTTGCAAGGAATTCGTTGAAGAGGTCAATGCCGCCGCCATGATAGTGCCAAGCGTTCATGCCGCGCGCGTTGAGCGAGAACGGCACTGCGGCACCCAGCGCCCAGGTTGGGTCCTTGCCCCAATAGTAATATGCCACCGTGTGGCATGCCTCGACGGTGCCTGCGGCGGTGGCGTCGGCCGCCTGCAGGCCGGGAACGAGCTCGCCCGAGGCGAAGACCTGAACCTGGAAATTGCCGTCGGTCGCTTCCGACAGCATTTTTGAGAACACTTCCGCACCGCCATAGATCGTGTCGAGCGATTTCGGGAAGGACGATGCCAGCCGCCAGGTCACTTTCGGATTGGACTGGGCTATCGCCGGCGTGGCAAGCGCGGCGGCCGCTGCCGCGACACCGACACCGGATGCACCGGCCTTACGGATGAACGAACGACGATCCATGCATTTTCCTCCCGTTTAGAACCAACAGACCGATATTCGGACATCCGCGGTGCCCTGATCGGCTGCGCGAAACAATACACGGGCAAGATGTCGAGTCCAGCACCGCGGGCAACGTGCAACTATAGTCTAACGCCGACCCTCCTGGCCCATTCGGAGAACCGAAACTTGCCATGGCAAAGTGCCGACTGATCGCCTATTTTGTAGGCAGAATAATTCGTTAGCCCTCGATGGAACCCGGATCCAAAATGCAGCAGCCGCTCGTTGCCGTCTCAACCGATGTCCGCCAGTTCGACAACTACACATGGCATGCCGCGCCCCAGCAATATATCGAGGCGGCGATCGCCGGCGCCGGCGTGTTCCCGCTCCTGGTGCCGTCCTTCGGCGACCGGCTCGATTTCGACGAGCTGCTGTCCTCGGTCGACGGCGTCATGGTGACGGGTTCGAAATCCAATGTGCATCCCTCGCTCTATGGCGGCGATCCCAGCGAGGCCAACGGCCCCTACGACCCGGCGCGCGACTCCACCACGCTGCCGCTGATCCGCAAGGCGATCGAGCGCGGCGTGCCGCTGCTCGCCATCTGCCGCGGCATCCAGGAGCTCAACGTGGCGCTGGGCGGGACGCTCGGCACCGAGATCCAGGAGCGCGAAGGCTCGCTCGATCACCGCGCGCCGGTGAGCGACAATCAGGACGAGCGCTTCGGCATCCACCAGACGATTTCGATCAAGCCTGGAACCTGCCTCGCCGGCGTGTTCGGCGCCGGCGACATCAAGGTCAACTCGCTGCATCGCCAAGCGATCGACCGGCTCGGATCGAAACTGCAGGTCGAGGCTTTGGCGACCGACGGCACGATCGAGGCCGTCTCGGTCAAGGAGGCCCGCGCCTTCGCCGTCGGCGTCCAGTGGCACCCCGAATATTGGGTGAAGTCGGACAGCAACTCGGCAAAGATCTTCCGCGCCTTCGGCGATGCCGTGCGCCTGCATGCGGCGGCGAAGGCCGGTGCACGCGCGGCGGCGGAATAGCCGAACTCAGTCGCTGGTCGTCGCGTTCAGCGCCAAAAGCGGGGCGGCCGGCGCATAGGATTCGTAGCCGTCGCCATCAGCAACACCGAAGGTGACGATCGGATCGATGCCGTTCTCGCTGAACGCGACCGAGCCGTCGGCCTGCTCGCGCCAGAATTTCACACGCTCGATGCCAGGCATCAGCTTGCTGCAGTTCGGAGCAATTGTCAGCAGCGACAGGCCGTCCGAGACCTCGGCGCCGCGCTTGATTGCGCAGGCCGCTTCGTCGCCATTGGCTGTCAGCCGATAGCTGTTGGAGAGGCCGGCTTGCTCGACCGCGCTTTGGCCGTTGCCGTCGTGCAGGGACTGAACGCCCCCGTATAAGGCGACTGACGCAACCAACCCGGCTAACAGCTTCACTCCGCCTCTCCACATCCTGGCTTGCCGTGCCATGCTGTTCTCCAAACCACGCGCCGATTTGGACAACATGCATAACGAAGTATGCAGAATGATGGTTAAGCAGGCGTTAATAAACGTGGCAGGCCTTCCGCTCAGGCGCGTGGCTTGACGTTGATCGTCTCCGGCACCGGGGTCAGCGGCCGGTGCTCGCCGAACCAGGAGATGAGATTGTCGACGCACAGATCCGCCATGGCCCGGCGGGTGTGGTCGGACGCAGATCCGACATGCGGCAGAAGGGAGGTGTTGGGCGCATCGAGCAGCGCTTTGGGCACATTCGGTTCGTCGGCAAAGACATCGAGCCCGGCGGCAGCGATGGTGCCATTGGAGAGTGCTGCAGCCAGAGCCGCCTCATCAACCGTGCTGCCGCGGCCGATATTGACGAAGACGCCGTCGGGACCGAGCGCCGCCAGGACCGCCGCGTTGATGGCTTTCTCCGTCGCGGCCCCGCCCGGCGCGATACAAATCAGCGTGTCGACCGCTTCGGCCAGACCCTTAAGCGTCGCATGGTACTCGTAGGACAGGCCATCGACCTGGCGGCGGTTGTGATAGGCGATCGGCAGGCCGAAAGCCTCGAGGCGACGGGCGACGGCGAGGCCGATGCGGCCCATGCCGAAGATGCCGACGCGGCGGCCGCGCAAGGTGAGCCGGCTCAGGCGATAGTCACCCTTCTTCACCCAGTCGCCGTCGCGCAGCCATTTCTCCGCAGCGTACATTTCGCGCACCGTGTTGATCAACAGCCCGATGGTGGTGTCGGCAACCTCCTCGGTCAGCACGTCGGGCGTGTTGGTGACCATGACGCCGCGGGCGGCCGCGTGACGAGCGTCGACAGAGTCGTAGCCGACGCCGAAATTGGCGATGATCTCGAGATTGGGCAGCGCGTCGATCATGGCCGCGCTGATGCCGCCGAAGGAGGCGATGCCGCGCACGCTCTCGCGCATCTCGCCGGTGACGAGCGACGGATCGGCGCGCTCGATCCGCACGCGCTTGAACGCCTTGTCGATCCGGCCGATGGCATGGTCGTTGAAACGGCCCGGCACCAGGATGGCGACCGGCGACTTCGCTTCTGTCTGTGTCATTGACGCTCCACCGGCTTGCCGGTGGACTGGCGTACGTGCAGCTCCGGCTTGATCAATTCCTGCGACGGCCGCACGGCCTGCCCGTTCAGCTTGTCGAGCAGCGCGCTGGCGGCGCGGCGGCCGACCTCGCGCTGGCCATTCCAGACCGTGGTCAAGGCCGGCGTTGCTATCGCAGCCTCCTCCAGGTCGTCGTAACCAGTGACGGAGATATCGACGCCCGGCACCAGACCGGCGCGCGCGATGCCGTTCATCAGTCCGATCGCAACCAGATCATTCCAGCAGCAGGCGGCGGTCGGCTTGTCCTTCAGCGCCAAGAACTGTCCTGCAGCCTCGAAACCGGCCTGCTTGGTGCGCGGTCCAGGAATGCGCCAGGACGGCTTCACCTCCAGCCCGGCCGCTTCCATGGCGTTGACATAGCCCTGGTAGCGGTCGCGGCCGGTCGAGGTCTGGTCCGTGCCGCCGATCATGGCGATGCGTTTGTGGCCGAGCGAGATGAGATGGTTGGTCGCGAGTGCGGTGCCATAGGCATCGTCGCCGCGGAAGACCGGCACGTCGGCGCCGGTGACGGTGCGCGCGATCAGCACCGCCGGGAGGCCGTTTTCCTCGGCCATGATGATGTCCTCGGCCGGCGTGCCTATGGCCGGCGACATGATGACGCCGTCGGCGCCGAGCTGCAGCAGCGTGTCGATGAAGGTGCGCTGCTTTTCCAGCTGGTCATAATGGTTGGACAGGATGAAGGTCTGGCGGCTGCGGTCGAGCTCGCTTTCTATCGAGCGCAGAATCTCGGCGAAGAACGGGTTCATGATGTCGTGCACGACGACGCCGACAATGCCGGAGCGCGAGGTGCGGAGCGACGCGGCCCGTCGGTTGTAGATATAGCCGATGGCGCGCGCGTGCTCCTTGATGCGCTCGCGCGTCGAGCCGGCGACCAGCGGGCTGTCGCGCAGCGCCAGCGACACCGTTGCCGTGGATACGCCAAGCGCATCCGCGATCGTCGAAAGCTTGATCTTCTGTGCCAGCCTTGGTCCCCGAGGCCTTTAAACTGTTTAAATGGGGCTTATGCCATCGATTGAGAGCAAATCAAAGTTTTTTTGCCAAGCTCTCGGCTTCCGTGTCCAAGGAAGCGGAATTGCGCAGGCGAAGCCTATGCTCGCGGTGGATGATGTACAGGCCGCTGACGACGATGATGGCCGCCCCGAGCAGGGTCCAGCGGTCGGGAAACTGGTGGAAGATCAGCCAGCCGGAGATGATCATCCAAACCATCTGCGAATAGGGGTAAGGCGCGAGCGCCGTCGTCGTCGCCAGGCGATAGGCCTGGACCAGGAGCCAATGGCCGCCGGCGCCGAAGACGCCGAGCATCAAAAGGATCACCCAGTGCCAGCCGTCCTGCGGCAGGGACAATGACAAGGGCAGCATGGGCAGGAGCAGCACCGCCGGCGCCAGCGCCGAGAACAGGATCAGGCTCTCGGATGTCTCCGTCGACGACATGCGCCGGGTCATGATGACGTAAAAAGAATTCGACAGCATCGAGCCCAGCGCGAAGAGATGGCCCATGCCGAACACGCCGACGCCGGGCCGGGTGATGATGAGGACGCCGACGAAGCCGGTGAGGATCGCCAGCCAGCGCCGCCAGCCCGCCCACTCGCCGAGCAGCGGGCCGGCCAATGCGGTGATCACCATCGGGCCGAAGAAATAGATCGAGGTGGTCTCGGCGAGCTGCAGCGTCCTGAGCGCCAGGATGTTGAACATGGTCGAGCCGAAAAGCAGACATCCGCGCAGAATGTGCGCCGGCAGGTTATTGGCGCGGAAGCGCGACGGCTCGCGCCAGCCGCGAAGGAAAACCCCGACAAGCAGGACATGCACGATGAAGCGGGCCCAGGCGACGATCAGCGCCGAGACGCCGGCGAGCACCAGATATTTGCTTGAGGTGTCGAGAAAGGTGAAGCAGACATAGACGCAGAGCATCAACAGCATCGCCGCGGGCGGCGTCGCGCTGTCGTCGTGATTTTTGGGAACGCTCAAAATCGGGCCGGAGGAGAGGTAGACGCCACCCTTTTGCGGCAATCGCCGCCGGCCGGCAAGCCAAAAGCGACTGGCCCAACAAGACGTGTCGACAGGCTTAGAGCGCAGTGCCTTGGCGATCAGCAGAACGTTCCTGGTTCGTCATCCCGGGCGGAGCAAGGAGCGACGCGACGCGCGCAGACCCCAGGCTGACGAAGCAGGGAGGTCGCGGCCAATCTCGAACGTGCGCGACGTCGTCCGGACGAATGGTCAATCAGCCACCAAGAGCATCCTCCCCGAGGGTCAAGCATGCATGCGGGCGCCCTTGGTAATCTTGTCGACCAGCTTCTTTTCGGCGCGCAGCGCGATGCCGACGATCTTGGCGTCGTCCGGCGCGAATTCGGCGAAGACGGCGCGGTTGGCCAGGTCATGGCCGGTGGAGAACATCCCCTCGACATAGGCCGATGTCGTCACGCCGCGCTCCAGGGCCCGGCGGTGGATCGCGGCAAGCGTCGGCTCGTCCGCCGACAGCACGATCACGGGCTGGACCGAGAGCGGATTGAAGAGATTGCCGGCGCGGTCGCGATAGGGCTCGCCGATGATTTGAGGAGATTGCGCGACGATGCCGCTGGTCAGGAAAGCGGTAACGTTGAGCTTCTGCCAGACGGCGAGATCTTCCTTGAGGACGATTGCAAATTTCGTATCGAACACCAAAATGTTTCTCCCGGATGTGGATGAGGGACCATGGCGCACGATCTAGGCAATGAGGCGCTGGGAGGTCTTGAACGTTCGTGCGCTGAGGACGACCGGATCGTTTCGGCGCCCGGCGCCACGGGCCTCGAGCGCATCGAGGCGCGTTTCCACGGCAATGCCTTCGAATTGCACCGCCACGACACCTACGCCATCGGCGTGACACTCGACGGCGTGCAGCGCTTCCACTATCGCGGCGCGCTTCGGCACAGTCTGCCGGGCCAGGCAATCGTGCTGCATCCCGACGAACTGCATGACGGCGGCGCCGGCACCGAGCACGGCCTACGATACAGGATTCTCTATCTCGAGCCGTCGCTGCTGCTCGACTGCCTTCACGGTTCGCCGCTCCCTTTCGTTAAGGATGCTGTGGTGAGCGACCCTCAGTTGCGCGGCACGCTGCTGTCGGCGCTAACACCGCTCACCGAGGAGCTCGACGACCTGTTCTTGGCGGATTTCATCGCGCAGCTGGCGCAGCAATTGAAACGCCATGCCGGACAGCCGGCAAAATCAGCGGGAAAGATCGCGTGGCGGGCTGCCGCGCTGGCCCGCGACTATCTCGAAGAAAACGCTGAACGGCCGGTGCGTTCCGACGAGCTGGAGGCCGTTACCGGTCTCGACCGTTATGCGCTGTCGCGCCATTTCCGCGCGACCTATTCGACAAGCCCGCATCGCTTCCTGTTGATGCGTCGGCTGCAGCGGGCGCGGCGCATGATCGAAGCGGGAGAGCCGCTTGCCGAAGCCGCTGTTGCGGCCGGCTTCAGCGACCAGAGCCATTTCAACCGGCATTTCAAGAAGGCGTTCGGGCTGACGCCGGGACGCTGGGCGACGCTGGTGCGCGACGCTTAGCGTCGTCGCCCTTTCAGCCAAGCCGATGCTTGGTGGTGCCTGAGGCGACGATGCTGTGCATCGCGCTTGGGTCGCTCGAGACGACGCTGCGCGTCGCTCGTGGGTCACCAACGCCGGCGGCTAAGCGACGATGCTGCGCATCGCGCTCACGCGTCGCTCGAGACGACGCTGCGCGCCGCTCGTGGGTCACCAACGCCCAGCGGCTAAGCGACGATGCTGCGCATCGCGCTCACGCGTCCTCGAGACGACGCTGCGCGTCGCTCGTTAATCATCCAGCTCGGCGTCGTCGTCGATGAGGATCAGGTCCTCGTTCGACAGGTTGGCCTCGATGCGGGCGAGCAGCTTGAACAGCGCCTTCTGGTCTTTCTTGTCGAGACCCCTCAGCGCCTGCTTCTCGGTCTTCTTGACCGATTTCTCGATGGCGCGGATGGTTTCGCGGCCGGAGCCGGTGAGGAAAATATGGGCCTGGCGGGCATCGGCGTTGGAGGCGCGCTTTTCGAGAAAACCCTGCGCCTGCAGCCTGTTGATGGTTTTTGTGATCGTCGGCGGACGTACGCCGAGCTTGTCGGCGAGATTGCCGGGTGTCTGGCCGTCTTCGCGGTCGAGCGCCAGCATGATCTGGTCCTGGCCAGCGTAGAAGCCATGTGCCAGAAGGCGCGCAGCAAGCGCCGTGCGCGCCAGCCGCGCTGCCGAATGCAGCCGGCTCATAGTCGCCGTTCTGTCCGCCTTGGCCATGGTCATTCCCTCTTCGGCCGAACCGGCGCGGGCAGCATAGAGGCTGTCCGGCGGCTGGCAAATGACGATTTAACGAGTCCGGCCTGCAAACACTTTGCCGGCAAGCATTGCGTTGCCCGCGCAGGTGATGCCAGATGTTTATTTCAGTTAGATGACAAACGACTTTTGGCCCGCCGGCATTCACAGCGGAACATCCCGGAGGGGCTCTGATGCCGTGCGGCTGCCCTGTTACTTTAACCCACTGCGGCTGCCCCGATCGGGACCGGCTGGCCCATCGGTTTGGCGCGTGCAAAAGCGCGGCTCACATCCTATATGAGGGCCGACAAATCCTTCGAGCACAGATTTTTCGAGGCAGGCCATGAGCGATGCACAGACGCAGATCCCCGTAACCGTTCTCACCGGCTATCTCGGCGCGGGCAAGACGACGCTGCTCAACCGCATCCTGTCGGAGAACCACGGCAAGCGTTACGCGGTCATCGTCAACGAGTTCGGCGAGATCGGCATCGACAACGATCTGATCGTCGAATCCGACGAGGAAATCTATGAGATGAACAATGGCTGCGTGTGCTGCACGGTGCGCGGCGACCTGATCCGCGTCGTCGAGGGCCTGATGCGGCGGCCCGGCCGTTTCGATGCCATCGTGGTCGAGACCACTGGCCTGGCCGACCCGGTGCCGGTGGCGCAGACCTTCTTCATGGACGACGATGTGCGCTCCAAAACCAAGCTCGACGCGGTGGTGGCGCTGGTTGACGCCAAGCACCTGCCGCTGCGCCTGAAGGACTCGAAGGAGGCCGAGGACCAGATCGCCTTCGCCGATGTGGTGGTGCTGAACAAGACCGATCTCGTCACTCCCGAAGAGCTCGAAAAGGTCGAGGCGACGATCCGCGCCATCAACCCGGCGGCCAGGATCCATCGCACCCAGCGCGCCGGTGTGGCGCTCGGCGAAGTGCTCGACCGCGGCGCCTTCGACCTGTCACGCGCGCTGGAGAACGATCCGCATTTCCTCGAGGCGCACGACCACGATCACGACCATGAATGCGGTCCGGATTGCGATCACGACCACCACCATCATCACGACGGGCACGATCACCATCATCACGACCATCCTTCCGCCATCCACGATGTCACGGTGAAGTCGGTCTCGCTGCGCGGCGGCGAGATGGATCCGAAGAAGTTCTTCCCATGGATCGAGAAGGTGACCCAGATGGAAGGGCCGAACATCCTCAGGCTTAAGGGCATCATCGCGCTGAAGGGCGACGAGGACCGCTATGTGCTGCAAGGCGTGCACATGATCCTCGAAGGCGACCACCAGCGCGCCTGGAAGGACGGCGAGAAGCATGAAAGCCGGCTGGTCTTCATCGGCCGCGATCTCGACGCCGAGCGCCTCAGGAAGAGTTTTGAAGCTTGCCAGGCGGCTTAATTTGGCCGCCCTGACCTTCTCCCCTTGTGGGAGAAGGTGGATCGGCGCGCAGCGCCGAGACGGATGAGGGGTATTGGACGGATCGCCGTCTTTGCCAAGCTGGAACACCCCTCATCCGACCGAGCTTCGCTCGGCCACCTTCTCCCACAGGGGGAGAAGGGAGAGCCGCAACGCTGGCGCCATTCCTCGTTTGCGACCCGAAGCGGGTTGAGACCCGTAGCTCAACCCCTTAAGGGATGGGCGGAAATCGAATGGATCATCCCCATGCCGACAGTCGCCCCGCTTGATCTCGAAGGCCATTGCGTCGCCGCCGTCTTCCTCGGCGACGTGCCGCATTTCGCTTTGGCCGACGGCGCGATCCATCGGCTCGACAATGGGCACAAGACCGTACAGGCGAATGACGGGCTGCTCGCCGCCTTCCACGATGCGGCGAACGACCGGCTAGTTACCGGCGGCGAAGACGGCAAGGTGTTTGCGGTCAAGGCCGGCGGCGAGGCGAGCGAACTTGCCAGTGCCGGCAGAAAGTGGATCACCAGCGTTGCGGCGGGCCCTCAGGGCGCAATCGCCTATGCCTCTGGCAAGACGGCGTTCGTCCGTTTCGCCGACGGCAAGATCAAGGAATTCGCGCATCCGCGCTCGGTGGAAGGGCTCGCCTTCTCGCCCAAGGGCATGCGCTTCGGCGTTGCCCGCTACAATGGCGCGACGCTGCATTTCCCGGCGGCGGAGGGCAAGCCGGTCGATCTGGAATGGGCCGGCGCCCATACCGGGATCAGCTTTTCGCCGGACAGCGCTTTCCTGATTACCACCATGCAGGAAAACGCGTTGCATGGCTGGAAGCTGGCGGACGGCAAGCACATGCGCATGAGCGGCTATCCGGGCAAGGTCAAAAGCCTGTCCTGGAGCGCGAAGGGCAAATGGCTGGCGAGCTCCGGCGCGCCGGCGGCGATCGTGTGGCCTTTCGCCAGCAAGGACGGGCCGATGGGCAAGGCGCCGCTGGAGCTCGGCACGCGCGGCAACACCATGGTGACCTGCGTTGCCTGCCATCCCAGCCAGGAGGTCACCGCGATCGGCTATGAGGACGGCATGGTGATCGCGGCCCGCTTCGCCGACGCCAAGGAAGTGCTCCTGCGTCGTCCCGGCAAAGGCGCCATCACCTCGATGATGTGGGACAAGGAAGAGCGCCGCATCGTCTTCGGCAGCGCGGCCGGCGATTGCGGCGTGATCGACATTACTGCGTAAGGGATTAGGGGAATAGGGCGGCAAGGGAATAGGGAAGGAGAGCCTTCCTCCGCTGTCTTCCCAATGCCCTACTCCCCTACTTCCTGAATCCCTTAATCCCTACTGTCTGAGCCAACGCCCGCCCCCTGCGCGGCCAATTGCGGTTTTGCCGACCGGTTGGCAGAGTGCCGCGCGAGAAAGAGGGGCTTCATGCATTCAATCGACCGGACTTCCATCGGCGGCATCGCCGCCGCCCGCATAGCCGAGCTGCGCGAGGCCGAGGCAGCCGCCTTCCGCAAGGCGCGGCCGAAGTCCGAGGCCAAGGTTGGCAACGGCATGGCCGGCTTCCTCGGCGGCGTGCCGATGCATTGGATGACCGACTGGCCGACGCCATTTGCGATCCTGGTCGACAGCGCCAAGGGTGCCACGATTACCGATGTCGACGGCAACAAGCTCGACGATTTCTGCCTGGGCGACACCGGCTCGATGCTCGGCCATTCGCCGCCAGCGGTCGCCCGCGCCATCCGCCGGCAAGCAGCACGCGGCTTGACCTATATGCTGCCCAGCGAGGATGCGCTGGCGATCGGTCCGCTCTTGCAGCAGCGCTTCCGCCTGCCGTACTGGCAGATCGCCACCACCGCCACCGATGCCAACCGCTTCGCCTTGCGGGTCGCCCGCGCGGTGACGGGGCGCGAAAAGATCCTGGTCTTCAACGGCTGCTATCACGGCTCGGTCGACGAGACGATGGTGCGACTGATCGACGGCAAGCCGGTCAACCGGCCTGGGCTGGCAGGCGAGTTCCGCGATCTCACACGGGCAACCAAGGTTATCGAATTCAACGATATTGCAGCATTGGAAGCGGCACTTGGCGACCGCGATATCGCCTGCGTGATCACCGAACCGGTGCTGACCAATTCCTGCATGGTGCTGCCGGAACCCGACTTCCACGACGCGCTGCGGCGCCTCACCCGGGCCGCCGGCACGCTGCTTTTGATCGACGAGACGCACACCATTTCAACCGGGCCCGGCGGTTACACGCGACGGCACGGGCTGGAGCCGGACCTGTTTGTGCTCGGCAAGCCGGTGGCCGGAGGCGTGCCGGCCAGCATCTGGGGCATGAGCGAGGAGATCGCGACGCGCTACGGCGCTTACAATCGCAGCAAGGAGCCCGGCTATTCCGGCATGGGCACCACGCTGTCGGCCAACCCGCTGCAATTCGCGGCGATGCGGGCGACGCTCGAAGAGGTAATGACCGAGGAAGCCTATGCGCATATGGACCGGCTGGCGCGCCGCCTCGACGCGGGGCTCTCCGCCGTCATCGAGCGAAACAAGCTGCCTTGGCATGTCGCGCGCGTCGGCGCCCGCGTCGAGTTCATCTGCGCGCCCGGGCCGCTCAAGAACGGCGGCGAGGCGGAGAAGGCACATGCGCCGGAACTCGAAGCCGCCGTCCATGTCGCGCTGGTCAATCGCGGCGTGCTGATCGCGCCGTTCCACAATATGATGCTGATCTCGCCGGCGACGACCGCGGCGCAGGTAAGCCGCCTGATCGCGGCTTTCGCCGCGGTTGCCGCCAGGCTTACGGCATGAGACAAGCGGCTATGGACAATCCGAGCACAGTTGCGACCTCCCCTTCGGGCTCGACGCCGGCCGAGGCGAAAGCGTTTCTCGCCGCCCATCCCGACATCGAGGCCTTCGACATCGTGCTCACCGACGCCAACGGCATCGGCCGCGGCAAGATCGTGCGCCGGCACGAGCTGATGAGCATTTTCGAGGGCGGAAGGCATATGCCGATCTCGATCCTCGGCCTCGACATCACCGGTGAGGATGTTCACGAGACCGGGCTGATCTGGGACACCGGCGACGGCGACCTCAGGGCATGGCCGGTTCCAGGCACGCTGGTGCCGCTGCACGGCACCAAGCCGCCGCGCGGCCAGGTGCTGATGGCGATGTATCGTCTCGACGGCCAGCCGATGACCTCCGATCCGCGGCTGGTGCTGGCAAGGCAAGTCGGGATCCTGGCGGCGCGCGGCCTGCATCCGGCCGGCGCCTTCGAACTGGAATTTTTTCTGCTTGCCAATGAGCGCGATGCCGACGGCAAGGTGCAGGCGGCGCGCGCGGTGCTCGACGGGCGCCGCTCGGGCAAAACGGAAGTCTATTCAGTCGACCACCTGCACGGCATGGAGCCGCTGTTTTCCGACATCTACGCCGCCGCCAGGGCGCAAGGCATTCCGGCCGAGACGGTGATTTCCGAATATGCGCCCGGACAGTACGAGCTGACGCTCAACTACCGCAAGGACGTGATGCGGGCGGCCGACGACCTGGTCATGCTGAAGCGGCTGGTGAGGGCGCAGGCGCGCCGGCACGGCGTCACCGCCTGCTTCATGGCCAAGCCGATCGAGGCCTATGCCGGTTCGGGCATGCATTTCCACGTCTCGCTGCAGGACGATGCCGGCCGCAACGTCTTCACCGAAGCTGCCGGCGAGAAATGGTCGCCAAGCCTGCTCAACGCGCTTGGCGGCCTGATCCACACCATGGCGGAATCGATGCTGGTGTTTGCGCCGCATGCCAATTCATGGCGGCGTTTCGTGGCGCAATCCTATGCGCCGGTGGCGCCGACCTGGGGCGTCAACAACCGCTCCGTGGCGTTGCGCGTGCCGGCGGGCGATGCGATGAACCGGCGTATCGAGCACCGGCCGTCCGGCGTCGACGCCAACCCTTATCTTGTGGCGGCGACGGTGCTGGCGGGCATCGTCAAGGGCCTCGACGAGGCCCTTGACCCCGGACCGGAAACGACCGGCAACGGTTACGAGCAGACAACGGAAGCCTCCACCATGCCGACCGATTGGCGCGCCGCGATCGAGGCGGCACGTGGCTCCGAATTCCTGAAATCGGCGCTCGGTCCCGACCTGCACCGGACCTTCGTGGCGATCAAGCAGGCGGAATATCTGCGCGTCGCACGCACCGTCAGCGAACTCGACTACCACCTCTACCTCCACGAGGTCTGAGGACTTGGCCTCGCAGACGGAGTGATCACGTTTCGCCGCGACACTCAAAAGTTATAGCCAGGCGACTTTCTGGAACATATCATGAACGCATGGCTGTGATTTCCGTCCGCGAGAAACTGGCGATCCTGTCCGACGCCGCCAAATACGACGCCTCCTGCGCATCGTCCGGTTCGGCGAAACGCGATTCGCTGAAAACAGGCGGCATCGGTTCGACCGAGGGCTCGGGCATCTGCCATTCCTATGCGCCGGACGGGCGCTGCATTTCGCTGCTGAAGATCCTGCTCACCAATTTCTGCATTTACGACTGCAGCTATTGCATCAACCGGTCCTCCTCGAATGTGCGGCGAACCCGCTTCAGCGTCGACGAGGTGGTGCGGCTCACCATGGATTTTTATCGCCGCAACTACGTCGAGGGTCTGTTCCTGTCCTCCGGCGTCATCCGCTCGCCGGACGAGACGATGGGCGAGATGGTCGAGGTGGCGCGACGGCTCAGGATCGAGGAGAAATTCGGCGGCTATATTCACCTCAAGACCATTCCCGAAGCGTCAGCCGAACTGATCGAAAAAGCAGGCCGTTATGCCGATCGCCTGTCGATCAATGTCGAGCTGCCGACCGACGAAGGGGTGAAGAAGCTGGCCCCGGAAAAGAAGCCGGAAACGATCCGGCTTTCCATGGCCAAGCTGCGCTGCAAGATCGAAGAGAAGGCCGAACCAACGTTGCAGAGCCGCAAACGCGAGCGCTTTGCGCCGGGCGGCCAGTCGACGCAGATGATTGTCGGCGCCGACAAAACGTCCGACGACGGCATCCTGCGCGCCAGCGCCCGGCTTTATGGCAGCTATCATCTGCGCCGCGTCTATTATTCCGCCTTCAGTCCGATCCCGGATTCGTCTGCGGCGCTGCCGTTGCAGAAGCCGCCCTTGATGCGCGAGCACCGGCTTTACCAGGCGGACTGGCTGATGCGCTTCTACGGCTTCTCGCAGCCTGAAATCCTGGCCGGCAGCAATGACGGCATGCTCGACCTTGCCATCGATCCCAAACTTGCCTGGGCGCTGCGCAACCGCGGCCGGTTCCCGGTCGACGTCAATCGCGCCGATCGGGAGGCGCTGCTGCGTGTGCCGGGGTTGGGCACCAAGGTGGTCGACAGGATTCTGCAGACGCGCCGCCATCGCCGGCTGCGTCTCGAAGATGTCGGACGGCTCTGCCAATCGGTCGCCAAGGTACGCCCCTTCATCACTGCGGAAGGCTGGTCACCAGGCGCGCTCACCGACAAGTCGGGCTTGCGCCAGATCATCACCCGATCT
The DNA here is from genome assembly GCF_029625865.1 of Mesorhizobium sp. WSM4887. Classification (NCBI taxonomy): domain Bacteria; kingdom Pseudomonadati; phylum Pseudomonadota; class Alphaproteobacteria; order Hyphomicrobiales; family Phyllobacteriaceae; genus Mesorhizobium; species Mesorhizobium sp. WSM4887. Next base: position 26,129 of record NZ_JARTVP010000007.1, on the reverse strand, counting down.
TGCGAGCAGCTTTCGCTGTTTTGACCATGGCACGGACCCAGCTCAGCCTCGCATCTCATCTCGCCCGTCTCGAGAGCGAGACCGATTTCGCCGGTTGGCGCGATGCGGCGCGCCGGCTGGCCACGATTGATATTCCGCCGGAAGAGGTGGCTTGGCAGGTTGGCCACGACGATGATGATCGCGGCAACGATTTGCCGGCTTGCCGACAGGATGCGCGGCTTGTCGTCCCGCGCGAGTTCATCGAACGTGCAGAGACGGTCATCTGCCATTCGGACCCCGAGCGTTTCAACTTCCTCTATCGGTTGCTCTGGCGGTTGCGCGTCGACCCGAAGCTGCTGTCGATCGCTTCCGACCCGGATATCCGCAGGCTCGAGTCCATGGAAAAGGCGGTTCGGCGCGACATCCACAAGATGCGCGCCTTCGTGCGCTTCCGGAAGATCGGCGACGGCGCGGAGGAACGTTATGTCGCCTGGTTCGAGCCCGATCATTTCATCGTCGAGCGCAATGCCGATTTCTTTGTGCGCCGCTTCGCCGGCATGCGCTGGACGATTCTCACGCCGCACGCCTCGGCCGAGTGGGACGGCGAGCGGCTGGCGATCGGCCCAGGCGCCGACAAGCGCGACGCGCCGGCGGAAGACGACGCCGAGACGCTGTGGCGGACCTATTTCGAGAATATCTTCAACCCGGCCCGCCTCAAGGTGAAGGCGATGCAGAAGGAGATGCCGAAGAAATATTGGCGGAACCTTCCCGAGGCCTCGCTCATTCCAGACCTGATAGCAGGAGCGGACAGAGCCGCGACAGCCATGATCGCCCGGATGCCAACCTCCCCAGCGCCGCACCACGCCAAAGTGAAGGCAAAAAACTGGCCTTCGCCGGAGCCGGCGGATGTGGTGGAGCCCGAAAGTACGGATATTCCGGCATTACGCGAAGAGGCGAGCGGTTGCCGGCGTTGCCCGCTCTGGCGCGATGCCACGCAAACCGTGTTCGGCGAGGGACCGGAGAATGCCGACGTGGTGTTTGTCGGAGAGCAGCCCGGCGACCAAGAGGACCTTGCCGGCAAGCCGTTCGTCGGGCCCGCGGGCAAGGTGTTCGACAGCATTTTGGACCAGGCCGAGATCGACCGCCGCAAAGTGTATGTGACCAATGCGGTGAAGCATTTCAAGTTCGAGCCGCGCGGCAAGAGGCGGATACATTCAAAGCCCAATGCCGGCGAAATTCGTGCCTGCCGCTGGTGGCTCGACAAGGAACTCGACCTCATCAAGCCAAATCTTGCGGTGGCGCTCGGCGCGACAGCGGCGCAGTCGCTGCTCGGCAAGGCGGTGCCGATCACCAGGATGCGCGGCGACGTGATCCAGCGCGAGGACGGCTTGCGGGTCTTTGTCACCATCCATCCCTCCTTCATCCTGCGCATCCGCGAGCACGAGGACAAGGAGGCCGAGAAGGAGCGGTTTCTCACCGATATGAGGAAGGTGAAGCAGCTGATGGCTGCTTGACCGATCTGCGCGCCTGAACGGGACCTTGCGCGGACGGATGCTGTTGTACGAGTCGTGCGACTGGGGAGAATTGGGCGAGATGCCCGTCGCCTCGTCATCCACGGGCGAAGCAAGGAGCGGAGCGACGCGCGCGCAGACCCGAGGATCATTCCGTTACCTGCAGGCGTCGCAACGATGCACAATTCTGCTCCGCTGCATTCCATGCCCGAGGTCACGTAATGGATTCCAGGGTCTCCGCGACGGAGCTTCGCTCCTGCTTCGCCCTGGAATGACGACTTCAGCGTTTATTGCGCTACCGGACGAGTATCGCCCTTAGATCATTGACGTTGGTCCCGGTTGGACCGGGCACGAACAGATCGCCGACCGCGTTGAAGGCGGTCCAGGCATTGTTGCCGGCAAGCATGGCCTTGGCATCGACGCCTGCGGCACGCATGCGCGCCACGGTCGTGCCGTCGGCGAAGGCGCCGGCATTGTCCTCGGAGCCGTCGATGCCGTCGGTGTCCGCGGCCAAAGCATGGATGCCGCTGACCCCATCGATGCCAATGGCGAAGGCAAGCAGGAATTCGGAATTGCGGCCGCCCTTGCCTTTTGCCCGCAGCGTCACCGTCGTCTCGCCGCCGGACAGGATCAGCATCGGCTTCTCGAAAGGCCGGTTACGGGTCGCCACCTCGCGGGCTATCGCGGCATGCACGCCGCCGACCTCGCGCGCCTCGCCCTCGATCGAATCCGACAGGATGACGGCCTCGATGCCTTGCCGCTTCGCTGCGGCGGCCGCGGCTTCCAGCGAGACGCCGGCCGAGGCGATGAGATGGACTTCATTGCCGGCAAAGCGCGGATCGTCGGAGGGTGGCGCATCGGCTGCGGGAGACTGAACATGCGCCATGACCGCATCCGGCAGGCACATGCCGTAGGCGGCGATGGACGCCAGCGCATCCGCGCGGCTGCCGGTGTCGGGGACGGTCGGCCCCGAGGCCACCAGCGCCGGGTTGTCGCCGGGAATGTCGGAGATGACCAGCGATACGACCCGGGCCGGATGAGCGGCGCCGGCCAGCCGCCCGCCCTTTATGGTCGAGACGTGCTTGCGGATGGTGTTCATCGCCGCGATCGGCGCGCCGGAAGCGAGCAGCGCCTCGTTGACGGCGATCTCGTCGGCAAGAGTCAGGCCGGGAGCGGGCGACGGCAGCAGCGCCGAGCCGCCGCCCGAAATCAGCGCCACGACCAGATCGTCCGCGCTCAGTCCCCGCACCTTCTCCAACAGCCGACGCGAGGCTTCGAGGCCGGCGGCGTCCGGCACCGGGTGCGCCGCCTCGATGATCTCGATGCGCTCGCATCTGGCGCCATAGCCGTAGCGGGTCACGATCAGCCCATCGATCGGACCATCCCAGACCTTCTCGAAGGCCGCCGCCATCTGCGCCGAGCCCTTGCCGGCGCCGATAACGATGGTGCGGCCCTTCGGCTTTGCCGGCAAATGATTGCGGATCGTCTTTTCCGGATCGGCAGCGGCGACGGCGGCGTTGAAGATCGACGTAAGGAAAGTTTTTGGATCGGTCATTGCTCTTCCGGCGGCAACTTGAGCTTGCTCGCATCGACTCCGAGATGGGCGCAGAGCGCATCCACAACGACACCGTGGTCTTCTCGTTCGGGCAGACCGGAGACGGCGATGACGCCGATCACGCCTGCGCCCTTCACCGCGACGGGAAAGCCGCCGCCGGCCAGCACATAGTCGGCAATGTCGAGCGCTTCGCCGACCTTGAAGGTGCGGTCGGGTCGCTGCTGCTCCAGCACCATGCGATAGGTGCTTCTGAGATAGCGCTTGACGACATTGATCTTGCGCCGCGCCCAGTCGGGGTTGGAGGCGTTGGAGCCCGGCATAGCGGCATAGAATAGGGGACGGTCGAAGGTCCTAATATCGACGATAATCGGCAGGTTTTCGTTGAGCGCCCGCTCCCTGATCGCCGCGCCTATCTGGAAGGCCACGGCCTCGTCGAAGGCCGGAAAGACCAGCGTGGCTTCTTGTTTCTTGATCAGAGCGATGTCGTCGGCGGCAGCCATGGCGTTTCCCCTGTCAATGTCGACGCACGCTTTGGCCGATGGCTGACGCGGGGTCAAGCGACGAGCACGTTTAATCTATGCGACAATCGCGCTCTTGGCCGGCCGACCCGCCACATAGACCTCGCTCACGGCGCGGTCGTCGCCCAGCGTCTGCAGCAGGAAGAGCTCCTCCGCCAGGGTCTCCACCGTCTCCATCCTCAGCCGCATCGCCGGCGTGGCGTTGGCGTCGAGCACGACGATGTCGGCATCCGTGCCTTCTTCCAGCGTGCCGATTTTTTCGGCGACAGCCAGCGCCTCGGCATTGCCGCGTGTCAGCTGCCAGAAGGACTGGAAGGGGTTGAGCTTCTCGCCATTCAGCGCGATGACTTTGTAGCCCTCATCCATGGTCCGCAGCATCGAATAGTTGGTGCCGCCGCCGACATCGCTGGCGGCAGCGATGCTGAGCGGCTTTTCGCGGCGGCGGTAGCGCTGGTAGTCGAACAGGCCGGAGCCAAGGAAGAGATTGGAGGTCGGGCAGAACACCGCAATCGAACCCGATTGCGACAGCGCATCGGCTTCGCGCTCGGATAGATGGATGCAGTGGCCGAAAAGGCTCTTTTTGCCCAGCAGGCCGTAATGCTCATAGACGTCAGTGTAGTCGCGCGACCAGGGGTAGAGCTCCTGGGTGAAGGCGATCTCGGCGTGGTTTTCCGACAGATGCGTCTGCATGTGCAGATCGGGATGCTCACGGCAGAGCGCGCCGGCCATCTCCATCTGCTCGGGCGAGGAGGTGATGGCGAAGCGCGGGGTGATGGCATAGAGCTGGCGGCCCTTGCCGTGCCATTCGGCAATCAGCGCCTTGCTGTCGTCATAGCCGGTCTGCGGTGTGTCCAGCACGCCCTCCGGCGCATTGCGGTCCATCATCACCTTGCCGGCGATGTTGAGCATATTGCGGTCGTGCGATTCGGCGAAGAAGGCTTCGGCCGACGATTTGTGCACCGAGCAATAGGCGACGACCGTCGTCGTGCCCTGGCGCAGCATCTCGTCGAGGAAGAGCCTGGCGATGCGGCGGCCATGCTGCGCGTTCGCGAATTTCGACTCCTCCGGAAAGGTGTATTTGTTCAGCCAGTCGAGCAGCTCGGCGCCGTAGGACGCGATGATCTGCATCTGCGGAACATGCACATGCGCATCAATGAAGCCCGGCAGGATGAGATGCGGGCGATGATCGATCGTCTCGACGCCGGCGCCGGCGCGCTCGGCGATCTCGGCATACGGACCGGCGGCAATGATCTTGCCGTCGTCGATCAGCAGCCCGCCATCCTCCTCGTAGCGCCAGGCGGAATGGTCGTCGATTGCTTCGGGCCAGCGCAGGAAGGAGAGCGTGCGGCCGCGCAGGAGTTTCGAGGTCATGCTTACTTTCCGGCGCCTTCGAACCAGGCCACCAAAAGGGCCCGTTCCTGGTCGGTTATCTGAGTGACGTTGGCGGGCGGCATGGCATGCGCGCGGCCGGCCTGGAGGTAGATCTCCCGGGCATGATCGGCGATGCGCGCGTCGGTGTCGAGCAACACGCCCTTCGGCGCATGGTAGATTCCTTCATAGGCCGGCTCTTCGGTATGGCACATCGAGCAACGGCCGAGCACGGTGTCGCGCACGGCCGGAAAATGCGCCGAGGCGATGTAGACCTGGGCAGCGGCGGATGCGGCGGAGGTCTTGGGCTCCGCTGTCAGCACCTTGGGCACGGTCGACAGCCAGATGACGATCATGAACAGCACGGCGGCACCCAGCCAGGTCCAGGTCGGGTTGCCCTTCCTCGCGTGCACGGTGTTGAAATAGTGCCGGATCAGCACGCCGATGATGAAGACCAGCGAGGCGATGACCCAGTTGAACTGCGTGCCGAAGGCCAGCGGGTAGTGGTTCGACAGCATCAGAAACAGCACCGGCAAGGTCAGGTAGTTGTTGTGCAGCGAGCGCTGCTTGGCAATCTTGCCGTATTTCGGGTCCGGCTTGCGGCCGGCGATCAGGTCGGCGACGACGATCTTCTGGTTGGGGATGATGACCATGAAGACATTGGCCGACATGATCGTGGCGGTGATGGCGCCGAGATGCAGGAAGGCGGCACGGCCGGTGAAGAGGTGGGTCAGCCCCCAGGCGATGAAGACCAGCACGCAGTAGAGCACCAGCATCAGGCCGGTATCGCTTTTGCCGAGCGGCGAGCGGCAGAGCAGGTCGTAGACGATCCAGCCGACGCCGATCGTTGCCAGCGACAAGAGGATGCCGACGGGCACCGAGATGTTGAGCACGTTGGGGTCGATCAGGAAGAGGTCGGCGCCGGCATAGTAGACCACGCAAAGCATGGCGAAGCCCGACAGCCAGGTGGCGTAGGATTCCCATTTGAACCAGGTCAGGTGCTCCGGCATCTCCGCCGGCGCCACCAGATATTTCTGGATGTGGTAGAAGCCGCCGCCATGCACCTGCCACTCCTCGCCGAAGGCGCCGGCGGGCAGGCCGGGACGCTGGCGCAGCCCGAGATCGAGGGCGACGAAATAGAAGGACGAGCCGATCCAGGCGATGCCGGTGATGACATGCAGCCAGCGGACGGCGAAGCTCAGCCAGTCCCAGAAAATCGCAAAATCCATCATCGAGTCGCCCCTGGGAAATCGTCCCTGCCGATCAGGCGACTTTACGGTCTGGAGCGCAAACGAAAAGAGGCGGGGCGCGCGATGACTTTCAAAAAAAAATGGAAAATACTAGGGTCGTCCCACGCAGCCATTTGAGAGCCACGACCGTCGCATGGCCTATCTCGACAATATCGCCGTCTTCGTCCGCGTCGTCGAGCTCGGCAATCTGTCGGCGGCCGGGCGCGACATGCGCATCTCGCCGGCGGTCGCCTCCAACCGCATCAAGGAGTTGGAGAAGCATCTCGGCGTGCGGCTGTTCAACCGCACCACAAGGCAGCTGATGCCGACCGAGCACGGCACGGTGTTCTACACCGGCGCCAAGCAGGTGCTGGACGCGATCACCGAGGCGGAGGCCGCGGTCGCAGCACTTTCCGGCCAGCCGCGCGGCACGATCAAGGTGACGGCGCCGCTCGGCCTCGGCCGGCGGCTGATCGCCTCGGGCATTCCGGATTTCCACGATAAATACCCCGATATCGAGGTGCGGCTGAGACTCTCCGACCACAATGTCGACATCATGAAGGAAGGCATCGACGTCGCCTTCCGGCTTGGCATCATCGAGGATTCCAGCCTTCGGATGCGCGGCATCATGGAATGCGAGCGCGTGCTGGTGGCGGCGCCGAAATACCTCGAGGCGCGCGGCGAGCCGGTCGAGCCGCAGGAGCTGATCGGCAAGAAGCATGATTGCCTGATGCTGCGCTATTCCGGCACGCGCGAATATGTCTGGACGCTGCAGACGCCGAACGGTCCGCAGAAATTCGAGGTGCATGGACCCTACGATACGGACGATGGCGATGTGCTGACAGGCTGGGCGCTGTCGGGTCGCGGCATCATCAACAAGCCGCGTTTCGAGGTCGAGCCGTTCATCCGCGACCAGCGGCTGAGAGTGATCCTGGCAAAGACGCCGCCGACGCCGGTCCAGTTCGCCGCCGTCTATCCGCACAAGAAGCTGCAGGATCCGAAGGTCCGCCTGCTGCTCGACTTCATGGCCGATCGCTGCCAGCGGCTGATCAAGGACATTCTTGCCGGCAAGTAGGCTGGCGGGCACGCGCCTTCGCGTGGGTGACCACACTCAGTCTTCGTCCATCAGGCGGGCCGTGCCGGATACCCGGATCGAGGTGCCGGGCGTGGGCGGAATATCGGCATGCAGCCGCGAGCGCATGCCCATATCCTCGCCCTGAACGATGTCGATCGCGCCGCCATGCGGCCAGCCAATGTCGCGCAGATAGCCGGCAAAGGCGGCGGCGGCAGCGCCGGTCGCCGGATCCTCATAGACGCCGCCGGAAGCGAAGGGATTGCGCGTGTGGAAGAGACGCGGCGTTTCGGCATAGGCGAGCAGGATCGTCACCAGTTCCTCGCGCCGCATCAGGGCCTGGCCCTGTTTCAGGTCATAGGCCATGGCGGCGAGCGCCCTGCGCGACTTCAGGGCCAGCACCAGATGGTCGGCGCCGCCATGGATCAGCGCGGGCGGAATGGCGGGATCGAGATCGCCCGGCTGATAACCGAACATGGCCAGGGTCTCGCCGGCCAGCTCCGACGGGGCCGGCCGGCTGCGCGTCGGCGGCGACTGCAGGGCGGCGGCAAAGTTGGCGCCGTCGCGAAACCCTTCGACGGTGATGGCGGCCTGGTTCAGGAGCAGCTTGAAAATTCCGTCGCCGAACCTTCTGACCAACGCCGCGCCCAGCGCGATGGTGGCGTGGCCGCAGAACGGCACTTCCGATTCGGGCGAAAAGTAGCGGACACGCCAGCCTTCCCCTTCACTTGCGGCAAAGGCGGTCTCGGAAAAGCCGACCTCTGCAGCGACGCGCTGCATGTCTGCGGCGTCGGGCAGAACCTCGCCAATCACCACGCCGGCCGGGTTGCCGCCGCTGTTGCCGTCCGAAAACGCCGCTATGCGCAAAACATCCATGTCGCTCGTCCCGTGTTCGTCATTCGTGTTCGTCAGGCGTGCAGAAAACCCGGTTCAATCCGGTTTGGGAAACGAAGAAAGCGACGAGCAGCTGTGAGCATCAGTCATACCTTCGCCAGCTGTGCGCCCCTCGATCCGATGCGGAACGAAACCCGCTCCGTCCCCGTTCTGGCGATTGGCGGCTGCACGGCCGCCCTTCGAGACCAGTCCCCAGCTTTCGCAGCGACCCAGCGCCACAGGAGCCGACCATGGACGCCATTGTCACCAAGAACGACCTCAAATCCGACGCCAAGAAGGAATCGATCGATCTTCTCAATGCCAGGCTTGCCGATGCCATCGACCTGGCGCTGGTCACCAAGCAGGCGCACTGGAACGTCAAGGGACCGCAGTTCATCGCCATCCATGAGATGCTCGACGAATTCCGCGAGGAGATCGACGGCCATGTCGACATCATCGCAGAACGCGCCGTGCAGCTCGGCGGCACCGCGCACGGCACCTCGCAGGACGTGTCGAGGGCAACGAAGCTCCAGCCCTATCCGACCGACATCCACAAGACCAAGGATCATCTGGCGGCGCTGATCGACCGTTATGCCACGGCTGCCAGGCTGGCGCGTGAGGCGATCGACGAGGCGGACGACGCCGGCGATGCCGACACCGCCGACATCTTTACCGCCTACTCGCGTTCGCTCGACAAATTGCTGTGGTTCCTCGAAGCGCATACGCAGGAAAAGGAATAGCCGGCTCAGCGTTCCTCCGATGGCCGGGTGAATCAGCCGGCCATCGCCTTTTCGGGCGCGGCCGAAGCCTGGGCCGCATGCGACACCAGCGCCGTCATGATTTCGGCGGCGGCGAGCGCGGCGATCACCGGCGGGCGCTTGTCCTTCACGGCATTGCCGCCGATCGGCGAGACGAGGCGGTTGAACTGGGCCTCGCTGCCCTCGTCCGACTTCAGGAACCAGTTCTTGAACGTCGCCTTCTTGGTCTTCGAGCCGATCATGCCGACATAGGCGGCGTCGTCGCGCTTCAGCGCCTCGGCGACGATCAGGAAATCGAGCGCATGGTCATGGGTGAGGATGGCGAAGGCCGATCCCGCCCGGGCTTCGCGCACCACCGCTTCGGGCATCGGCGTCAGCCGCGTCTCAACCGTTTCCGGCATGCCTTCCAGCGCATCGGCCCGCGTCTCGACGACCTCCACATGAATGGGCAGCAGCGCCAACGACGCGGCCAGCGCCTGGCCGACATGGCCGCCGCCAAAGACATAGACATGCGGCAGATGCGCCTCCTCGGCCTCGGCCTTGGCGACCAGTTCCTGTTCGATCTTAGCGTCAACCAAGCGGATCAGCACCTCGACGCGGCCGCCGCAGCATTGGCCGATTTCAGGACCCAGTGGAACATCCAGGGTCGCGCAGGTTTCGTCGACCTCAATGCGGGCTTCCCTTCCCCTCGAGGGGAGGGTGGCGGCCAAGCCGTCAGGTGGGGTCGCCGGCGCAGTGCTCGGCGCTGTCGTGGTGCCTTCTGAGCGCACCCACTCTGGCCGCTTCACGGCCATCGCGCCCTCAATGGGGGAGAAAAGCATCTGTCGCGCCTTGTCGATCGCCATGAATTCAAGCTGGCCGCCGCCGATGGTGCCGAAAATCGCCGATGGTGAGACGAGCATGAAGGCGCCGGCTTCGCGCGGGGTCGAGCCCTTGGTGGCCGCGACCTCGACGAGCGCGGCCCGGCCTGCCTGGCCGAGAAACGCCTTCAGGCTTTGCACTTTCGAGTTCATCGTCTGCATTTCCACCCAGGAAATATAGCGTTTCGCGCCTCGAATTGCACGTTTTGGCCGGTTCAGGCCGGCTTTGCGGCTTCCCGCTTCAGCCTTTCGATCGCCATCAGCACCCGTTCCGGCGTCGCCGGGGCATCGAGGCGCGGGCAGATCCTGTGATCGGCGACACTCGCCACCGCGTCGGAGAGCGCATGCAGCACCGACATGCCGTGCGGCAGCGGCGGCTCGCCGACCGCCTTGGAGCGATGGATGGTCGGCTCGTAGGCCGACGACCAGTCGGTCAGCTTGACGTTGAAGATTTTTGGCCGGTCGGAAGCGAGCGGGATCTTGTAGGTCGACGGCGCATGCGTGCGCAGCCGGCCGCCGTTGTCCCACCAAAGCTCTTCCGTCGTCAGCCAGCCCATGCCCTGGATGAAGCCGCCCTCGACCTGGCCGAGGTCGATCGCGCGGTTCAGCGAGCGGCCGGCATCGTGCAGGATGTCGGTGCGCTCGACGACATATTCGCCGGTCAGCGTGTCGACCGAGACTTCCGAGCAGGCCGCGCCATAGGCGTAGTAGTAGAAGGCATGGCCGCGGCCCTTGCTGCGGTCCCAGTGGATCTTCGGCGTTTTGTAGAAGCCAGCCGCCGAGAGCTGGACGCGGTTCATGTAGGCTTGCTTGACCAGATCGTTGAAGGCGATTTCCTGGTTGCCGATGCGCACCCGGTTGGGCAGAAACACGACCTGGTCGATCGGCACCTGGTATTTTTCGGCCGCGAAATCCGTCAGCCGCTTGCGGATCTGCCGAGCGGCATCCTGCGCCGCCATGCCGTTGAGGTCGGCGCCGGAAGATGCCGCCGTCGGCGAGGTGTTCGGCACCTTGGCTGTGGTGGTGGCGGTGATCTTGACCCGGTCGAGATCGATCTGGAATTCCTCGGCGACGACCTGCGCCACCTTGAGATGCAGGCCCTGGCCCATTTCGGTGCCGCCATGGTTCATATGCACCGAGCCGTCTGCATAGACATGCACCAGGGCGCCGGCCTGGTTGGCCTCGGTCTTTGTGAAGGAAATGCCGAACTTGACCGGAGTCAGCGCCAGGCCGCGCTTGATGAAGCGGCTGTTGTTGTTGAAGGCGCTGATCTCGCGCCGCCGCCGCGCGTAATTGGCGCTTTCCTCCAGCTCAGCGACGATGCGGTGGATGATGTTGTCCTCGACCTTCTGGTGATAGGGCGTGAGGCAGCGTTCGCCGATCGCATCCATCGGGTCATAAAAATTGAGCTTGCGGATTTCGAGCGGATCCTTGCCGACCGCGAAGGCCACTTCGTCGATGACGCGCTCCGCGCCGACCATGCCTTGCGGGCCGCCAAAGCCGCGGAAAGCGGTGTTCGAGACCGTGTTGGTGAAAAGCGGCGCCGATTTCGCGTGCACCGCCGGATAGAAGTAAGCGTTGTCGCAATGGAAGAGCGCCCGGTCGCCGACCGGACCGGACAGGTCGGCGGAGAAGCCGCAGCGCAGGGCATAGGTGAAATCGACGCCGAGGATGTTGCCCTCGTCGTCGAAGCCGACCTCGTAGTCGATGGCAAAATCATGCCGCTTGCCTGTGGCGGTTATGTCCTCGTCGCGGTCGAGCCTGATCTTCACCGCGCGCCCCAGCTTCTTGGCCGCGATGGCGGCTATGGCCGCGCATTGGTTGGCCTGCGTCTCCTTGCCGCCGAAGCCGCCGCCCATGCGGCGCACTTCCACCGTCACCGCATGGCTCGGCACGCCGAGCGCATGCGCAACCAGATGCTGCGTCTCGCTCGGCCCCTGCGTCGAGCAATAGACGATCACCTCGTCGTCCTCACCGGGGATCGCCAGCGAGACCTGGCCCTCGAGGTAGAAATGGTCCTGGCCGCCAAGCCACATGCGGTTCTTGATGCGGCGGGGTGCCGCCGCAATCGCCGCGGCCGCATCGCCGCGCTTCAGGATCAGCGGCGTGGTGACCTGCTTGTCCTTGACCGGGTCGAGGTCCCAGATGTCGATCACAGCCGGAAGCTCGTCATATTCGATCCTAGCCAGGCGTGCCGCGCGGCGCGCCGCCTCGCGTGTCTCGGCTATCACGGCGAAGATCGGCTGGCCGTAGAAGTGCACCTTGTGCTCGGCGAGCACCGGATCGTCATGCATGTTGCTCGGCGAGACGTCGTTGTCGCCGGGCACGTCGGCACAGGTCAGCACATCGACGACGCCTGGCGCTGCGCGCACCGCCGACAGATCAATGCTCTTCAGCGTGCCGTGCGCGACCTTGGCGAGGCCAAGGCCGACATGCAGCGTGCCGGCAGGCTCAGGCATGTCGTCGATATAGACGGCGGCGCCGCTGACATGCTTGTGCGCGGAATCGTGCCGCTGCTCGGTGGCGACGCCGCCGACGATTTTTTCGGCCTTGAGGTTGGGAGTGGCGTGCTTGTCCATCAGGCCGCCTCGTTGCGGGTCACTTGGAACGGCGCCCTGGTGCCGGTGGTTTCGACATAAAAGCGCAGCAAAAGATTCTTCGCCGCCAGCGCCCGATACTCGGCGGTTGCACGCATATCGGTAATTGGCGTGAAGTCGCTGGCGTATTCGGCCATCGCGGACTCGACACTCGCTTCGCTCCAGACTTTGCCGATAAGGGCGGTTTCAACCGCAGTCGCCCGCTTCGGCGTCGGCGCCATGCCGCCATAGGCGATACGGATATCCGCCACGGTGCCGTTCTTGGCCTCGGTCAGATAGAAGGCGCCGAGGGTAGCGGTAATGTCCTCGTCGCGGCGCTTGGTGACCTTGTAGACGGCAAATTTCGTGCCCTCTGCCGGCACGGGCACATGGACGGCCTCGACGAATTCGCCGGGCTGCCGATCCTGCTTGCCATAGGCAATGAAGAAGGTTTCGAGCGGGATCGTGCGTCGGGCATTGCCCTTGCGGAGCGTGAGCCGCGCGCCGAGCGCGATCAGCGGCGGCGGCGTGTCGCCGATCGGAGAGCCGTTGGCGATGTTGCCGCCGATGGTGCCCATGTTGCGCACCTGCTCGCCGCCGATGCGGTCGACCAGCGGTCCCAAGGCCGGGATACGCCGGGAAAGCGTTGCGAAGGCTTCGCTGTAAGTCACGCCGGCGCCGATCGTAATCACGCCATCGGTCTCCGAGATCATGCGCAAGCCGTCGAGGCCGCCGATGAAGATAGCCGGCGAGATGTCGCGCATATGCTTGGTGACCCACAGCCCGACATCGGTCGAGCCGGCAACGATGGTGGCGCCAGGCTCCTTCTCGAGCACCATGGCGAAATCGTCGACGTCAGCCGGCACGATCAGCCGCTGCCTACCCGAACCGACCTCGACCCTGGCGCCGTCGCGCAGCGCTCCCAGCCGTGCGGTGATATCCTTGCGCTCCACTGCCAGCGGGTCCTTCGCCGCCTTGCCGTAGCTTGATATGGCGCGCGCCGCGCGCATGATCGCCTCGTAGCCGGTACAGCGGCAGAGATTGCCCTGCAGCGCCTTTTCGATCGCCGCGTCGGACGGATTGGGCGTCTTCATCCAGAGCGCATAGAGTGACATGACGAAACCGGGCGTGCAGAAGCCGCATTGCGAGCCATGGAAATCGACCATCGCCTGCTGCACGGGGTGAAGCTGTTCGCCATTGCCGCGCAGGTGCTCAACGGTGACGACATGCGTGCCGTCGAGCGAGCCCATGAAGCGGATGCAAGCATTGACGCTTTCATAGACCAGGCCCTCGACCGACAGCTTGCCGACCAGCACCGTGCAGGCGCCGCAATCGCCCTCGGCGCAGCCTTCCTTGGTGCCGCGCAGCGAGCGGTTCAACCGCAGCCAGTCGAGCAGGGTCGCGTCGGGGGCGATGTCGTTCAGCGCGACATCGTCGCCGTTCAGGATGAAGCGTATCTGGTTACGGGCCTTGTCGGCCATGTCTCAGCTCCCGCGATAGGTCGAGTAGCCGTAGGGCGAGATCAAGAGCGGCACATGATAATGCCGCTCCTCCGCCATGCCGAAGCGGATCGGCACGGTGTCGAGGAAAGCCGGCTCCGGCAGGCTGGCGCCCTGCCCGCGCAGATAATCGCCGGCAGCGAAGACCAGCTCGTACTCGCCGGTGCGGAAGTCGGCGCCGGCAAGCAACGGCGCGTCGCAGCGGCCGTCATCATTGGTGGTGACGGTCTTCAAATGCGTGCGGGCCTGGCCTTCGAGGCGGAAAAGCCCGATCGAAAGGCCCTTTGCCGGCCTGCCGGTCGCGGTATCGAGGACATGGGTCGTCAGACGCCCGCCATCGGCTTTCGACGTTTCTGCCACTGGCCGCCTCCCATCCCAAGTAGTCGAACGTTTTCAGGTCAATTGTGCGCCAATTAAACGCGATGCATAAGCCCCGGTCGAGCGGAGTGCGGCAAAAAGCACTTTCAAAAATTTTCGGGGGAATGCACGAGCACTCCTTTCGATATCTTCATCTCAACAGTCGGGCAGGAGCGATCATGCGTTACGAACGGGACATGCGCGGTTACGGAGCCAATCCGCCAGACCCGAAATGGCCCGGCGGCGCCTATGTCGCGGTGCAGTTCGTCGTCAATTACGAAGAAGGCGGCGAGAACTGCGTGCTGCACGGCGACAAGGCTTCCGAAGCCTTCCTGTCCGAGATCGTCGGCGCCGCCCCCTGGCTCGGCCAGCGCCACTGGAACATGGAATCGATCTATGAATACGGCGCCCGCGCCGGCTTCTGGCGGCTCTACCGGCTGTTCACGCAAGCTGAGGTGCCGGTGACCTGCTACGGCGTCGCCACGGCGCTGGCACGCTCCCCCGATCAGGTCGCAGCGATGCAGGAGGCCGGCTGGGAGATCGCCTCGCACGGGCTGAAATGGATCGACTACCGCGACCATAGCGCGGAGGACGAGCGACGCGACCTCGAAGAGACGATCCGTCTGCATTACGAAGTGACCGGCGCGCGGCCGACCGGCTGGTACACCGGCCGCACTTCGGTCAACACGGTGCGACTCGTCGCCGAGGAAGGCGGCTTCGATTACGTCTCCGACACATATGACGACGAATTGCCCTACTGGTTCGACCGGGGTGGTCTGGAGAAGCCGCAGCTCATCATCCCCTACACGCTCGACGCCAACGACATGCGCTTTGCCACGCCGCAGGGCTTCAATTCGGGCGACCAGTTCTTCGCCTATCTGAAGGACAGTTTCGACACGCTCTATGCGGAGGGCAAGGCGGGGCGGCCGCGCATGATGAACATCGGCCTGCATTGCCGGCTGGTCGGCCGTCCGGGCCGCGTGGCGGCGCTGAAGCGCTTCGTCGACTATGTGAAGTCGCATGACAAGGTGTGGCTGACCCGGCGCATCGATATCGCCAAACACTGGCGCGAGACGCACCCCTACCAGGCGCCGGCGCTGCGCCCGTCCCGGATGGAATTCGAGGAATTCGTGCATGCCTTCGGCGGGGTGTTCGAGCATTCGCCGTGGATCGCCGAGCGGGCCTACGAGCTGGAGCTCGGCCCGGCCCATGACAGCGCCGGCGGCCTGCACAACGCGCTCTGCCGCGTCTTCCGCGCGGCGACCGAAGCCGAGCGGCTTTCCGTGCTCAACGCCCATCCCGACCTCGCCGGCAAGCTGGCGGCGGCCAAGGGGCTGACGGCGGAATCGGCCAAGGAACAGGCCTCCGCCGGGCTCGACGCGCTGACCGACAAGGAGCGCGAGCTGTTTTCGAAGCTCAACGCCGCCTATGTCACGACCTTCGGCTTTCCCTTCATCATCGCGGTCAAGGGCAAGACCAAGGACCAGATCCTGGCGGAGTTCGAGGCGCGCATCGGCAACAGCCGCAGCAATGAATTCGACACCGCGTGCAAACAAGTCGAGCGCATCGCGCTGCTTCGGCTCAAAGACATGCTTCCAAAATAGGCTTCAACACATGGACAGGATGAACATGGCCGAGCGAACCTATTACGCGCCGCATGGCGGCCATCCCGGTCAGCACGAGCTGTTGACCGGCCGCGCCGTCTTCACCGAAGCCTATGCGGTGATCCCCAAGGGCGTGATGCAGGACATCGTCACCAGCCCGCTGCCGTTCTGGGACAAGACGAGGGCCTGGATCATCGCAAGACCGCTTTCGGGTTTCGCCGAGACCTTTTCGCAGTACATCGTCGAGGTCCTGCCCGGCGGCGGCAGCGACCGGCCTGAGCTCGACCCCGAAGCCGAGGGCGTGCTGTTCGTGGTCGAGGGCGAGCTTACGGTCTCGCTTGCCGGCAAGAACCATGTGCTTCGCCCAGGCGGCTTCGCCTTCCTCTCGCCGGGCAGCGGCTGGACGGTGCGCAATGAGAGCAGCGGTGCGGTCCGCTTCCACTGGGTCCGCAAGGCCTATGAGGCGGTCGACGGCCTCGACGTTCCGGAAGCCTTCTTCAGCAGCGACAAGGAGGTCGAGCCGAGCCCGATGCCCGGCACGGGAGGCCACTGGGCGACGACGCGCTTCGTCGACCCGGCCGACATGCGCCACGATATGCATGTCACCATCGTCACGCTCAAACCCGGCGCGGTCATCCCCTTCGCCGAGACCCATGTCATGGAGCATGGGCTCTATGTGCTCGAAGGCAAGGCAGTCTATCGCCTCAATCAGGACTGGGTCGAGGTCGAGGCCGGCGACTTCATGTGGCTGCGCGCCTTTTGCCCGCAGGCCTGCTACGCCGGCGGTCCCGGGAATTTCCGCTACCTGCTATACAAGGACGTCAACCGGCACGCCAAGCTTGGCGGCGCGCTTGGGGCTCGCGCGCGGTGACCCAAATCGTGGCCCAGCCGCTGACACGCGAAAACTTCGCGCCGTTTGGCGACGTGATCGATATGGGCGGCGAGAACCGCTACCCGATCAATGGCGGCAAGGCGATGCGCTACCACGATCTCGCCACTGCCGAGGCCACCGGGCCGAATGCCAAGGTGCTGATCTCGATGGTGCGCGGCACCCCCTACGAGATGCCTCTGAAACTGACCATGGTCGAGCGCCATCCGCTCGGCAGCCAGGCCTTCATTCCGTTGTCGCCGCGGCCATTCCTGGTTGTCGTCTGCCATGACACTCAGGACGGCCCAGGCGAGCCGCACGCCTTCATCACCGCGCCCGGGCAGGGCATCAACTACCGGCGCAACCTCTGGCACGGCGTGCTGACGCCGATCGGCGAGGAACAGGACTTCCTCATCGTCGACCGCGGCGGCGACGGCTCCAACCTCGAAGAGTGCCATTTCTCGCACCCTTACGAGATCCATCTTCCCTGAAAGCCGCCAGTTTTCCCGATGACAGACATTTCGCTGATCGACCGCCTGCTCGACGTTATCGAGCACGATATCGTGCCGAAGACCGCTGAAGGCGTTGCCCATGGCAACAAACTCTTCGGCGCCGCCATCCTGCGGAAAGACGACCGCTCGCTGGTGATTGCCGAAACCAACAACGAGATCGAAAATCCGCTCTGGCATGGCGAAATGCACTGCCTGAAGCGATTTTACGAAATGCCCAGGGCCCAGCGCGTCGACACCAGGGATGCGCTGTTCCTGGCCACGCACGAGCCCTGCTCGCTGTGCCTGTCGGCGATCACCTGGACCGGCTTCGACAATTTCTACTACCTCTTCAGCCACGAGGACTCGCGCGACAGCTTCGCCATCCCGCATGACCTGAAGATCCTGAAGGAGGTCTTCACACTCGATCCCGGCGGCTACAACGCCGAGAACGCCTATTGGAAGAGCTTTTCCATACGCCGGCTGGTGCGCGCTTTGCCCGAGGCGGAACGCAGGCGGCTGGAGGCGCGCATTGCCAAGATCTCCGCACGCTATGACGCGCTGTCCGGCACATACCAGGCGAGCAAGGCCGACAACGACATTCCGCTGAACTGACGCTTTGAACTGACGCTTATTGACCAGCCGATTTCGCCGGCTGGCCCACGACGCCTCGGCGACGGTTCCATCATGTGCCTTGCATGAAAACCGTCGCAGAATTCCCCCGCAAGGTCGTCGAATTTCCCGACATGGGCATCGTCATGCCGGATGGCTGCCGGCTGTCGGCGCGCATATGGATGCCTGAGGATGCCGGCGACAACCCGGTGCCGGCGGTCCTCGAGCATTTGCCCTACCGCAAGCGCGACGGCACCATCTTCCGCGATCAGCTGACGCATCCTTATTTCGCCGGACACGGCTATGCCTCGATCCGCGTCGACATGCGCGGCAACGGCGATTCCGAAGGGCTGATGGACGACGAATATTCCGAGCAGGAATTGCAGGACGCCTGCGACGTCATCGCCTGGGCGGCCGCGCAGCCCTGGTGCAACGGCAATGTCGGCATGATGGGCATATCCTGGGGCGGCTTCAACTGCCTGCAGGTCGCGGCAAAGCAGCCGCCGGCGCTGAAGGCGGTGATCAGCCTGTGCTCGACCGTCGACCGCTATGCCGACGACATTCACTACAAGGGCGGCTGCCTGCTGCTCGAGAATTTCGGCTGGGCCTCGACGATGCTCTCCTACTCGTCGCGGCCGCCGGATCCGGAAATCGCCGGCGGCAACCGCTGGCGCGATCTGTGGCTGAGCCGTCTGGAGAACCAGCCTTTTCTCGCGCCGCTATGGCTCAGCCACCAGCATCGCGATGCCTACTGGAAACGCGGCTCGATCTGCGAGGACTTTTCGGCCGTTAAGGCGGCAGTGCTGTCGATCGGCGGTTGGCATGACGGCTACCGCAACACGATCTCCAATCTCGTCACCAACATCCAGGCGCCGGTGAAGGGCATCGTCGGCCCCTGGATCCACAAATATCCGCATTACGCGGCACCCAATCCGGCCATCGGTTTCCTGCAGGAGGCGCTGCGCTGGTGGGACCGCTGGCTGAAGGGCGCGGCGACCGGCGTCGAGGCCGACCCGGACTACCGCGCCTATGTGATGGATAGCGTGCGTCCGGCCCGCTGGCATCCCGAACGGCCAGGCCGCTGGATTGCGGAACAGCAATGGCCCTCGCCCAACATCAAGATCAAGGCAACCGGGCTCATTCCCGAGGGCGTCGGGCCGGCAATCGTCGCCTCGCCGCAAACTTGCGGGCTTGCCGGCGGCGAGTATTTTCCCTTCACCTTCGGTCCGGAACTGCCGGGCGACCAGCGCTCCGACGACGCGCTTTCGGTATGCTTCGACCAGGTCGAACTCGAGGAGGCGATCGACATCGTCGGCGCGCCTGAAGTCGAAGTACGGGTTGCCTCGGACCGCCGCCAGGCCAACCTCGCGGTGCGTCTCTGCGACGTGCATCCGGACGGCGCCTCGGAGCTGATCTCCTATGGCGTGCTCAACCTCACCCACCGCAACTCGCACGAGTTCCCGGAAGCGCTGGTGCCAGGCGAGACGGTCTCGGCACGCGTCGTGCTCGACCAGTGCGCCTATCGGGTGCCGGCCGGCCACCGGCTGCGGGTCGCCGTCTCGACCGCCTACTGGCCGATGATCTGGCCTTCGCCGGAGCCGGCGACGCTCGAACTGTCGGCCGCGACGCTCAAGCTGCCGCTGCGCCCGCCGGCGACGGCCGACGAGGTGTCGTTCCTCGAACCGGAAGGGGCTACGCCCTGGGCGACCGAGACGATCAGGCCGACCAATTCCGAGCGGCATATCCACCGCAACGAAAAGACCGGCGTCGTCACGCTTGCCGTAACGGACGATTTCGGCGAGGTGCGCGACCTGGAGCACGGGCTGGTCCACGGCAGCATGGTCAGGGAGACATGGGCGATCCAACCCGACGATCCCCTGTCGGCGACGGGCAGCACGAATTGGACGCAGACATTGTCGCGAAATGAATGGTCGGTGCGGACCGAGACCTTCGCCGAGATGCGCTCGGACGCGCAAGACTTCATCCTCAGCGCCAGAATCGAGGCCTATGAGGGCGAAAAACTGGTGTTCGAGCGCGATTTCAAACAGACGATTCCCCGCGCTCTCGTGTGAGCGCTGACAAGATTGGTCCAAATGCGACGCGCCATTTACGCCACGGCATGTCGCATTCGGTCTTGCTTACAGCTTTCCGTTGCGCTCATTATCCCTCACAAGAACAAGAACCGACCACATGGTCGTACCATCAGAGTGAGGAACCCATAATGACAAACGAACTCGACTATCTCAGCCGGCGCGTCGCTGCCGGAAAGCTCAGCCGCCGCGACTTCCTTGGCCGCGCCGCCGCGCTCGGCGTCACCGCGCCCTTCGCCAACTCGCTGCTTTCGAGCGCTGCCCGGGCTGCCGGCCCCGTCAAGGGCGGCACGCTGAAGGCCGGCCTAGTGGGCGGTGAATCCACCAACAGCCTCGACCCGGCCCTGATGATGACCCAGGTGCCCTTCGCCTTCGGCAAGTGCTGGGGCGAAATGATCGTCGAGCTGTCGCCCGACGGCAAGCTCGAGAACCGCATCGCCGAGGAAATCGGCTCTTCCGACGACGCCAAGGTCTGGACGCTCAAGATCCGCGACGGCATCGAATTCCACAACGGCAAGACGGTGACCGCCCAGGACGTGGCCGCCACGCTGGAGCGCCATTCGGACGAGAAGTCGAAGTCCGGCGCGCTCGGCTACATGAAGGGCATCGAGACCATCAAGGTCAACGGCAAGGAAGTGGTGCTGACCCTCAAGGAAGCCAACGCCGACCTTCCCTATCTGCTCAGCGACTATCACCTGATCGTCCAGCCGAATGGCGGCAAGGACAAACCCGACGCCGGCATCAGCGCCGGCCCTTACAAGGTCAAGGTCAACGAGCCCGGCGTGCGCCATGTCGGCGAACGCTTCGCCAACTACTGGCAGGGCGACAAGATGGGCCATGCCGACCAGGTCGAAGTCGTCGTCATCAACGACGCGACGGCGCGCACGGCGGCCCTGCAGGGCGGTCAGGTCAACATGATCAACCGCGTCGAGCCGAAGATCGTCGACCTGATCAAGCGCGTGCGGGGCGTCACCATCCGCAACCACTCCGGTCCCGGCCACTACGTGTTCATCATGCATTGCAACACGGCGCCGTTCGACAACAACGACCTCAGGATGGCGCTGAAGCTGGCGATCAACCGCGAAGAGATGCTGAACAAGGTGCTGCGCGGCTACGGCTCGCTCGGCAACGACTTCCCGATCAACGCCTCCTACCCGCTGTTCACAGAGATCGAGCAGCGCAAATACGATCCCGACAAGGCCAAGTTCCACTACAAGAAGTCGGGTCACGACGGCGCCGTGCTGCTCAGGACGTCGGACGTCGCCTTCCCCGGCGCGGTCGATGCCGCGCAGCTCTATCAGCAGAGCGCGGCCAAGGCCGGCATCAAGCTGGAAATCAAGCGCGAGCCCGGCGACGGCTACTGGAACGAAGTCTGGAACAAGCAGCCCTTCTGCGCTTCCTATTGGGGCGGCCGCTCGACGCAGGACCAAATGTACTCGACCGCCTACCTGTCGAGCGCCGACTGGAACGACACGCGGTTCAAGCGGCCGGACTTCGACAAGATGGTGCTGGCGGCGCGCGCCGAGCTCGACGAGGCCAAGCGCAAGCAGATGTACCATGACATGGCTGTGATGGTGCGTGACGAGGGCGGCTTGATCCTGCCGATGTTCAACCAGTTCATCGACGCAACTGGTCCCAAGGTCGGTGGCTGGGTGGACGATCCGCATCAGGAGCTGATGAACGGCTACGCCTTGGCGAAGTGCTGGATGGAAGCCTAAGGTCCGGCCTTGCGGAGATGTCCTCACCCGTCGTGAAACTGGTGGCCCAGCGCGTTGCGCTGGGCATCCTCCTTCTGCTGGCCGTTTCGGTCCTGATCTTCGCCGGCACGCAGATCCTGCCCGGCGACGTCGCCCAAGCCATCCTCGGACAATCGGCGACGCCGGAGTCGCTCGCCAATCTGCGCGAACAGCTCGGACTCAATCAGCCTGCCTATATCCGCTACTTCCACTGGCTGGGCGGCGTGCTCACCGGCGATCTCGGCACGGCGATGTCGAGCGGCCAGGACATCGCGACATCGATCAAGGAACGGCTGTGGAACACCTTGTTCCTGGCCTTCTGGGCGGCAATCGTGGCCATTCCGCTGGCGATCACGCTTGGCCTGATCGCGGTGCGCTACCGCAATGGCTGGGTCGACAAGATGATCTCCGGCGTGGCGCTCGCCTCGACCTCGTTCCCGGAATTCTTCATCGGCTACCTGCTGGTCTTCTACTTCGCGGTCGAGCATCAATGGTTTCCCGCCATCTCGACCGTCTATGACGGAATGTCGTTAGGCGAGCGCTTGCAGGCGATCGCGCTGCCGGCGGCGGCGCTGACGCTGGTGGTGCTGGCCCACATGATGCGCATGACGCGAGCGGCCATCCTCAACGTCATGCAATCGGCCTATGTCGAGACGGCGGAACTCAAGGGGCTTTCGGCTTTCGCGGTCATCCGCAAGCATGCCTTCCCGAACGCGATCGCGCCGATCATCAATGTCGTCATGCTGAACCTCGCCTATCTCGTGGTCGGCGTCGTCGTGGTCGAGGTGATCTTCGTCTATCCGGGCATGGGGCAATATCTCGTCGACCATGTCACCAAGCGTGACGTTCCCGTCGTCCAGGCGGTCGGCCTGATCTTTGCGGCCGTCTATATCGCCCTCAACATCATCGCGGACATTGCGGCGATCGTCGCCAATCCGCGGCTCAGGCATCCGAAGTAGGGGGCGCCGGTATGCTCGATATCAGACGCACTCCTGTCGCGGCGCTGATCGGCATTGTGCTGACGACGCTGTTCGTGCTGGCGGCGGTCTTGGCGCCATGGATCGCCCCGCACGGCAATGCCGAGATCGTCAGCGACGTCCCTTGGGAACCGATGTCATCGGTGCACCTGTTGGGCACCGACAATCTCGGCCGCGATCTCCTGTCCCGCATGATCTATGGCGCCCGCATCACGCTGTTCATCGCCGTGCTGGCCACCGCGCTGTCCTTTTCGCTCGGCGCCATTCTGGGCTTTTCGGCGGCGGTGTTCGGCGGCTGGTTCGACACGATGCTGTCGCGCCTCGTCGACCTGCTGATGTCGATCCCGACGCTGATCATGGGCCTGGTCGTCCTGTCGGTGCTGCCGTCCAACCTGGTGACGCTGATCCTGGTGATGGGCATCCTCGATTCGACCCGCGTCTACCGCTTGTCGCGCGCGGTGGCGGTCGACATCAACGTCATGGACTATGTCGAGGCCGCGAAACTGCGCGGCGAAGGCAGCGGCTGGATCATTTTCCGCGAGATTCTGCCGAACGCGCTGTCGCCGCTGGTCTCGGAACTCGGCCTGCGCTTCATCTATGCGGTGCTTTTCCTGTCGACGCTCTCCTTCCTCGGCCTCGGAGTGCAGCCGCCGGACGCCGACTGGGGCGGCATGGTGAAGGAGAACAAGGACGGCATCGTCTTCGGCATCCCGGCGGCGCTCATCCCGGCGGCAGCGATCGCGGCTCTGGCGATCTCGGTCAATCTTGTCGCCGACTGGGTGCTCAACCGCACGACCAGCCTGAAGGGAGGGCGCGGGTGATGGCTGACAGCAAAGCAAATTCCGGCCGACTCCTCGACATCCGCAATCTGCGCATCGAGGCGACCGTCTACCCGCCCGGCGAGGCGCCGAAGACCATCACCCTTGTCCATGATGTCTCGCTGACGCTGGAGAAGGGCAAGGTGCTCGGCTTGATCGGCGAATCCGGCGCCGGCAAGTCGACGATCGGCCTGTCCTCCATGGGCTATGGCCGAGGCGGCGTGCGCATTACCGGCGGCGAGGTGATCCTCAACGGCCGCGATATACTGAAGGGCGGCAAGGAGGGCTTGCGCAAGCTGCGCGGCCGCGAAGTGTGCTATGTTGCCCAGTCGGCGGCGGCGGCCTTCAATCCGGCGCACCGGCTGATGGACCAGGTGGTGGAGGCGACGCTTCTGCACGGCACGGCAACCCGGGCCGAGGCCGAGAAGCGAGCCGTCGCGCTGTTCAAGAAGCTCAGCCTGCCCAATCCGGAAACGATCGGTGAGCGCTTCCCGCACCAGGTCTCCGGCGGCCAGTTGCAGCGCGTCATGACGGCGATGGCGCTTTGCTCCGAGCCCGACCTGATCGTCTTCGACGAGCCGACCACGGCGCTCGACGTGACGACGCAGATCGATGTGCTGGCGGCGATCAAGGACGCAATCCGCGATACCCATGTGGCGGCTTTATACATCACCCACGACCTCGCCGTGGTGGCGCAAGTAGCGGACGAGATCATGGTGCTGCGCCATGGCCGGCTGGTCGAATGGGGCGGTACCCGCCAGATCATCAAGGAGCCGCGCCAGGAATACACCAACGCGCTGGTCTCGGTGCATGAGATCGAGCACAACGAACAGCAGCCCGGCACCACACCAATGCTGTCGGTGAAGAACGTGACGGCCGCCTATGGCGGCGGTCTCGTCAAGGTGCTGAAGAACGTCTCGGTCGACATCTACCCGGGCCAGACGCTAGCCGTCGTCGGCGAGAGCGGTTCCGGCAAATCGACGCTGGCGCGCGCCATCACCGGCCTCCTGCCGCCCGAGCAGGGCTGCGTCTTCTTCGACGGCCGAACGCTTGGCAACAGGCTCGCCGACCGGCCGAAGGAGGATCTGCGCCAGCTGCAGATGATTTACCAGATGGCCGATGTCGCGATGAACCCGCGCCAGACCGTGGGAACGATCATCGGCCGGCCGCTCGAGTTCTATTTCGGCATAAGAGGCCGCGAGCGCGACAAGCGCGTCGCCGAGCTGCTCGACCAGATCGAGATGGGCAAGGGCTTCATCGACCGCTATCCGGCCGAGCTTTCCGGCGGCCAGAAGCAGCGCGTCTGCATCGCCCGTTCGCTCGCCGCCAAGCCGAAGCTGATCATCTGCGATGAGGTGACCTCGGCGCTCGATCCGCTGGTCGCCCACGGCATCCTCAAGCTGCTGCTCAACCTGCAGCAGATCGAGAAAGTGGCCTATCTCTTCATCACCCACGATCTCGCGACAGTGAAGTCGATCGCCGATTCGATCGCGGTCATGTATCGCGGCGAGGTCGTTCGCTACGGCTCCAAGAGCAAGGTGCTGGCGCCGCCCTTCGATGCCTATACCGACCTTCTCTTGTCCTCCGTCCCCGAAATGGAGATCGGCTGGCTGGAGAAGGCGATTGCCGGCCGGCGCATGGAAAGCGCCGGCAACTAAGCTGGCTAGCTCTTCGCTGCACTTCTCGGACTTGGCCGGACCGGTCAAGCCCGCCGATCTCTCCCGCCAGACCGCATGGAATTGCCCGTGGCGCTTAAATCCAAATTGCTGCTCATCATCCTTGACGGCGTGCCCTACCGGAACTGGCGCCGGCTCATGGGCAATCTCGAAGGCTGGGTACAGTCTGGTGAGGCGCAAGTTTGGAGAATGCGCTCCGTGCTGCCGTCAACATCGGCCTGCTGCTACGCCTCGATCCATACCGGGGTCACGCCGCAGGTTCATGGCATCCTCTCCAACGAGAACCGGTTCCGGGTCAGGCAGCCCGATATCTTCTCGGAGGTCAGCAAGGCCGGCGGCAGGACCGGGGCGGTGACGCATTCCTACTGGTCGGAATTCTTCCGCTCCTATCCATTCGATCTCGTCGAGGACATGGAATTCGACGAGCCTGGCGGGCCGATCACGCATGGCCGCTTCCACACCATGACCGGCTACAATCTCAAGAACCAGATGACGCCGAGCGATGTCGACCTTTTCGCGACATTGACCATGCTTACCCGCCGCCACGGCATCGACTACGGCATCCTGCACAGCTGCACGCTGGACTCGATGGGCCATCGCTTCGGCCACAACTGCCACGAGATGGATCATGCCTGCTACGCGATGGACGGTATGCTCGCCGCCTTCCTGCCCGGTTGGCGCGAAGCCGGCTATGAAGTCATCGTCACCGCCGATCACGGCCAGACCGACCGCGGCCATCACGGCGGGCATGACGACGAGATGCAGGATTTCGCCCTCTACTATTTCGGGCCGGCGAA
Organism: Mesorhizobium sp. WSM4887; assembly: GCF_029625865.1. Classification (NCBI taxonomy): domain Bacteria; kingdom Pseudomonadati; phylum Pseudomonadota; class Alphaproteobacteria; order Hyphomicrobiales; family Phyllobacteriaceae; genus Mesorhizobium; species Mesorhizobium sp. WSM4887. The sequence continues at coordinate 308 of NZ_JARTVP010000007.1, read as the reverse complement.
GGGTCCAGAAGCCGACGCGCTGCTCGACCAGCTGCAGCTCGCGCCGACGGTGCTGAGCCGGCTCGGCGTGGAGGTGCCGGCGACAATGAAGGGGAAGGTGTTTTTGATTTAGCTCTCCCCCTTCTCCCCTTGTGGGAGAAGGTGTCGCCAAAGGCGACGGATGAGCGACTATCTGAGGTGTCAAGTTGCATTTGCGAACTCGGTTCGCGCGTCGCGTGCTTTTGCATTGAGAATGACGAGCAGCTTTCTGGCGAGAGCGATGCGGATGACCATCTTTTCCTTTCCAGCGGCCTGCAACCGGTGCTGGA
>NZ_JARTVP010000069.1:0-242 GCF_029625865.1 Mesorhizobium sp. WSM4887 | reverse complement strand
GGTGCCACTGGCGCTACCGGCTCAACTGGAGCAACTGGCGCGACCGGAGCGACCGGCGCTACCGGTGCGACCGGAGCAACAGGCGCGACGGGCTCGACGGGTGCGACCGGCGCCACGGGTGCGACCGGCTCGACCGGTGCAACGGGCGCCACCGGCTCGACTGGGGCGACCGGCGCTACCGGAGCTACAGGTGCGACCGGCGCCACGGGTGCCACTGGCGCTACCGGCTCAACTGGAGCAAC
>NZ_JARTVP010000068.1:0-243 GCF_029625865.1 Mesorhizobium sp. WSM4887 | reverse complement strand
GATCACCGGCCTGTAGCCCTCGCTGCCATAACGCCGGTTGAGCTCTTCGGCATAACGGTGGCACTCGTCATGGAGCAGCTTGTAGGCAGGCAGCGTGCCGCGGCTGGGTGCCGCGATCTGCAGGAAGACCAGTTTTCCGATCCACTCAGGCTGTCGCTTGAACAATTCGTTCAAAGCGTGAAACCGATCGAGAATGCCCTTGGTATAATCGAGGCGCTCGACCCCGACGGCCAGCTTCACATC
>NZ_JARTVP010000067.1:0-245 GCF_029625865.1 Mesorhizobium sp. WSM4887 | reverse complement strand
ACCACGGCCTCACCGGGCCTACCCATGCAACAGCCGCCGATCCCATGCTGCGCATCGGAAGACTGCGCCAGCAGGAAATTGTCGACCTCCTCGTCGCTTGCCATTTCGAGCCATGACAAAGGCAGATCGGAATCCCCCAGCAGGACGCGCTCGGCGATCGCCTGGATCGGCGCTTGCCGGGCAATCTCGCCAAGGTGGCGATAGGCGATACGCATGCGCTGAAGATCCATCGGATCGTCCAGCAT
>NZ_JARTVP010000066.1:0-252 GCF_029625865.1 Mesorhizobium sp. WSM4887 | reverse complement strand
GCATCCAAAGTGACCTTGCCGTCGCGATCCGGATAACCCGCACGGCCCACGCTGTGATTATGCAGATCCGACTCGGGCACCAGCACGCCGGTTTCAACGGCATCCAGCGGTCTGCCACCCTTGCCGAGCACGGTCCAAGCTGCCTGGTTGGCCGGCACGCCGAAATCCCATGTGGAGACCACTCGCGCCCCGACTCCGCCCGGCACCGTGCCGGACAGCGTTGCCGCCGCCCGCGCAAAACGCGGCAGTGCC
>NZ_JARTVP010000065.1:0-253 GCF_029625865.1 Mesorhizobium sp. WSM4887 | reverse complement strand
CCGGCGGGGGGGGGCGGGGGGGGGCGGGGCGCGCGGGGCGCGGGGGGCGGCGCGCGCCGGCTGTCGCGGCCCCGCCCGCGCCCCCGCCGGCCGCGCCGCGCGCGCCGGCGCGCTCCGGGGGGGGGGGGGGGGGCGCGGCCCCCCCCGGGCGGGGGGGGGGCCGGGGGCCCCGCCCCCCAATTGTTTGGGGGGGGGGGTTGCCCGGGAGGGGGGGCCCGGGGCCGCGCGGGCCCCCCGGGGGGGAGCGGTTTGT
>NZ_JARTVP010000064.1:0-256 GCF_029625865.1 Mesorhizobium sp. WSM4887 | reverse complement strand
CAACACCATCTTCTACACGGCGCTCAACTACACGACAGCGATCAATGTCTCGATCGAACAGGCGGCGATGCCGATCCTGATCATGACTGCCAATTTCGTCTTCTTCCGCCTGCGCGTGAACTGGGCGCAGATTGTCGGCGTCGTGCTGACCGTCGCCGGCGTGATCCTCACCGCCTGCCATGGCGACCCGCGCCGGCTGTTGACGCTGGAACTCAATTTCGGTGACGCCATCATGCTGGTCGCAGTCTTTCTCTAC
>NZ_JARTVP010000063.1:0-258 GCF_029625865.1 Mesorhizobium sp. WSM4887 | reverse complement strand
GCTTGAGGACGCGCAAGAAGGGTGCCGACAGCGTGTCGAAGCGGTTGGCCAGTTGCGTGTTGCCGCGGTCGACGGCCATGACGAACTGGAACAGGTCGTTCGAACCGACCGAGACGAAATCGCCCGCTTTCATCAATTCATCGAGTTGGAACAGCAGCGATGGCACTTCAAGCATCGCCCCCAGCTTCAGGCTGGTCGGCAAATGATGGGCAAAGCGCGACAAATGCCGCACCTCGCGGTCGATGATCTCGCGTGCCT
>NZ_JARTVP010000062.1:0-258 GCF_029625865.1 Mesorhizobium sp. WSM4887 | reverse complement strand
CCGCCGGCCCCCAGCCCCCGGCAACACCACCACACCCCCCCTGCCGCCCCGCCACTCCGACGCCAGAGCTTTTATGATGACGATGTACGGATTCGATATCAGGGACATGACGCTCGCTTCGCTGCGCGGCCAGATCGGCATTGTCCAGCAGGATGTCTTCCTGTTCGGCGGCTCGATCCGCGAAAACATTGCCTATGGCCGTCTCGGCGCCTCCGACGACGCCATCGCCGATGCCGCGCGGCGGGCGCAGCTCGACGG
>NZ_JARTVP010000061.1:0-258 GCF_029625865.1 Mesorhizobium sp. WSM4887 | reverse complement strand
CCCCCGCCCGCCGGCGCCCCGCCCCCGCCCCCGCCGCCCCCCCCGCCCCCCCCCCCCCCCCCCGCGGCCCCCCCCCCCCCACCCCCCCCCCCCCCCCCCCCCCCCCCCCCCCCCCCCCCCCCCCCCCCCCCCCCCCCCCCGCCGCGCGCGCCCCCCCCCCCCCCCCCCCCCCCCCCCCCCCCCCCCCCCGCACAGCATGTAGGCGTTCTTGGCGTCCTCGACCGTCGCCTCGTTCGGCATGTTGATGGTCTTGGAGAT
>NZ_JARTVP010000060.1:0-261 GCF_029625865.1 Mesorhizobium sp. WSM4887 | reverse complement strand
GAAGCCGGTCAAAGACCAAATAAAACCCCCCCCCCCAACAAAAAAAATAAAAAAGAAATAAAACCCCCCAAACCCCAATAAAAACGGGCCCGGAAAAAAAAAAAAAGGGCGAGAAACAAAAACGGAGGAAGAGGGGGAAATAAAAAAAAAAACCGCCCCCAAACCAAAAAAATTTAAAAACCCCCATTGGGGCGCGGGGGAAAATGGCACCCAGGGGGTGGGGATAAACGGTGGGGCCATTAAATTACCCCAAACCGGTTT
>NZ_JARTVP010000006.1:263487-277730 GCF_029625865.1 Mesorhizobium sp. WSM4887 | reverse complement strand
GCGCCGGATTTCGACAAGTCGATCGCCTTCCAGGCCGCCTGCGACCTGGTGTTCAAGGGGACAGTCCAGCCCAACGGCTATACGGAGCCGGTTCTGCATAAGCGCAGGCTGGAGCTGAAAGCCAAGCCCACCGCCTGAACCAGTCCGTCATCATGATCAATGGAACATTTGGAGGCCCATCGTGTCGGAACTAAGCTTGGATGTCGCAAATGCCATCATCACCGCGTCGCTGGCCAAGGCGAAGGAAGCGCAGATGAAACCTCTCGCGATCACCGTGCTCGATGCTGGCGGGCACCTGAAAGCGTTTCAGCGGCAAGACGGCGCCTCGATGCTGAGACATCAGATTTCCGCGGGCAAGGCGTACGGGGCTCTCGGGGTTGGCAAGGGATCGCGTTGGCTACACGCTGCCGCTCTCGAGCGCCCTCATTTCATCGAGGGTTTGAATGCGGTGTCCGGCGGGCGCATCGTCCCCGTGCCTGGCGGAGTGCTGATAATTGACGGCGAAAGCAAATTGCTGGGAGCAGTTGGAGTTAGCGGAGACACCTCCGACAACGATGAAATTGCCGCGGTCGCCGGGATAGAGGCTTCGGGCCTAAAGGCTCAGGTTGACTGATCCGGCTTCAGGCGCCGGCTAGGTTCGCCGAAGGATCAGAACGTCAGTTACGACTGTCAAAGTCGGCATGTTGCGGCGGGATGCCATCCGTTCGTGAAAAGCACGCAGTACAACGAGCAGAATGGCTTGCCAAATACCCAGCGGCGAGTGCCGTTCTTTTCACACACAGCATCGAGCGGCGGCTTTTCTGCTCCGTGCGCCGATTGCCTTGGCCTAACTGCTCAAGATATCGCGATATCAGCGGCAGAGGTTCAGGAAGGCTGTTCCTCGCGGTCCTGCGCGGCAACGCTGACGAAGCCCTTCCGGTGCCAAAGAAGGCATCGGTTCGCATTCTCGTTCGGCAGAAGGATGTCGTGGATGACCCCGATAAGGATCGAATGGCTGAAGCCTTCATGAACCTTCGCGATGCGGCAGTCGAAGGCAACGGTCGCTCCGGCCAGCAACGGAGCGCCGGTCGTTTGCATTATCCACAGCGCGCCCTCGAAGCGGTCCGCGCCTCTTGCCCGGGCGAAGTGATCTGCGAAAGCCTTTAGCGCATCAGGCAGGACCGACACCCCGAAGAAGCCCTGTCGCAGAATGGCGTCGTGCGCAGTGGCGGTCTTGTTTACGCAAGCGATCAACGACGGTGGGTCGGCCGACAGGCTGCAAACAGCTGTAGCCATGAGCCCCGCGGGAATACCGTCCTCGATTGTCGTGATAGCAGTTACCGGGCCGGGGAACCGCTGCATCGCCTCCCTGAAGTCATCTGAATTGATCATGCTCGTCCTCCTCCACGCGGCCCGTTGGGGCGTCCCGTCACTTCAGTTCATGTCGTGGCTCACGAAGCGCGTGTTCAAATAGCCTTCGAGCGCTTCGATGCCGCCTTCGTAGCCGTAGCCAGAGTCCCTCACGCCGCCATACGGCGTTTCCGGCAGGCCCAGTCCGATGTGGTTGATGGAGACCATTCCCGCCTGGATGCCTTGACCGAAACGACGTGCCGTTTGGGCGTTCCGCGTCCAGGCATACGAACCGAGGCCAAATGGCAGGCGATTAGCCTCTTCGAGCGCCTCGTCGATGTCAGAGAAGCGCCGCACCAAAGCGAGGGGACCGAAAGGCTCCTCGTTCATGGCCCTCATGTCGGCTGTCACGCCCGTAAGAACCGTCGGAGCGAAGAAGAAGCCGCGATTGTTGACGCGAGAACCGCCCAAAGCAATCTTCGCGCCTTTAGCAGTCGCATCCTCAATCAGTCCTTCAACGGCCGTGCGCCGCCTTTCGCTGATAAGCGGGCCCATCTGCGTGCCCTCCGCAAGGCCGTCGCCGACCTTCAGCGCCGCCGCCTTGCGGACGAACACGTCCACGAACTCATCATGGACGTTCTCCTGGATAAGAAAACGGGTTGGCGAAATGCAAACCTGGCCAGCATTCCGGAACTTCGAGGCGACAAGCGCTGTGGTGGCGGTATCGATATCGGCGTCGTCTGCGATGATGACGGGCGCGTGTCCCCCAAGCTCCATGGTAACGCGCTTCATGTGGGATCCTGCGAGCGAGGCGAGGTGCTTGCCCACTCCCACTGACCCTGTAAACGATATCTTGCGTATCGCAGGATGCGGAACCAGGAACTCACTGACCGCGGCCGGAACGCCGAACACCAGATTGACGACTCCGGCCGGGAAGCCAGCCTCGTCAAAGCAGCGAAACAGCGCCGCGGCTGCTCCCGGGGCCTCTTCCGGGCCCTTGATGATGATCGAACAGCCAGCGGCGACGGCTGGTCCCAGCTTTCGAATGATCTGGCTTGCGGGAAAATTCCAGGGCGTGAATCCGACAGCCGGACCGACAGGGTCCTTGTGGGCAATTTGCTGGACACTGAGGGATCTGGCGGGGATGACACGACCGTAGGTTCGGCGCCCCTCTTCGGCGAACCAATCGAGCAGATCGGCGCAGGAATTGATTTCCAGCCGCGCTTCCGCCAGGGGCTTGCCAGCGTCGGAAGTCAGGGTCGTGGCGATAGCCTCCAGGCGTTCACGCAACAAGGACGCGGCCTTGCGAATGATCTTGCTGCGTTCATACGGCGAAGTACGGCTCCAGACCTTGAACCCTTGCACGGCAGCCTCGACCACGCGTTCAAGGTCATGGCGTGAAGCCAGTTCAACCGAGCCGATACTCTCGCCCGTCGCAGGGTTGGAGACGTCCCAGACCTTCTTGTCCGAAGATTCCGCCCACGTGCCTCCGATGTAGAGCTTAACACTCTCGTAGGTCATTCAATGCCTCCAAGGCGCAACGCGCCTGCTCCTGCAGATTTGTGAACAAGCCATGTCACGCAAGACATGTGCCAATTCGTGCGATCCCGTGGAATGGCGCAGGTTGCCTCCGACTGCGTAGAAAGCATTGGTCTCAAAATCGTCTCAAAATCGAGAATGATGAGACTCCTGCCTTTGCATTGACATTGATCGACAATCGCGCGCAGAGTTCACGCTCCGTTTCGGGAACAAAGGCCGAATGCAGGACGCAGGCGACCATTTCAAGGTGATCGAGCGAGCCGTCCTTGCGGGAGGCGACAAGGGCGATGCGGCTTGGCGGACCGAGTCATGGGCTCGATGCCTGCACGAGTATAAACTCGACCCGTCACGGCCAAATTTTATCGATCTGTCGCCGCAGGAACTGAAGGTCGAGAACGACATCTTCGACAACGACATCGCGCTCGCCGGCAAAGAGTTGGAAGCCACCCTGTCGATGATTGAAGGTGGCGGCTACAGCGCCCATATCGCCAATAGCAACGGTGTCATAATCAGCGAAAGACGGAGTCGGGATTCCACCTTTTATTGCAGTTCCGATCGCGTCGGAGCGGTTTGGTCGGAGAGGGTAGGGGGGACCAACGGCATCGGAACCGCCTTGGCGATGCTGGCACCTGCTGCAGTTTATCTGGCCGACCATCTGTATGCGGACCTCACGGGTCAGGCTTGCGCTGCAGCACCCTTTTTTGGACCCGATGGTCAAGTCTTGGGGATAATCAACCTCTCCACCCAGAACCCGGGACTGCCTCAATTGGCCCACCGTGTAGTTGCGGGTGTGGCCCAAATCACCGCTCACCGCCTGGAGAACAGGTATTTTCGCGACACTTTCCGCAAGAACTTTATACTCACCATCGCGGGCGATCAGGCTACACCGGCGATGGTCGCCTTCGATGCAGACTATCGGATAGTTGGTGCTACACGGGCTGCGCGAGCGCTGTTGCGTCTCGACGACTCGACCGTCGGTTCCAGAAGCCTATGGGGCGTGTTTGAGAAATCGCGGGGCAATCCTACACTGGATGCCCTTTGCGAGACTGTACGGGAACTCAGGCCGCTGGGCAGTGGGGAAGCGCTCGGTATAACTTTTCAGCGTCCCACTTCAATGGCAACCGTTTCCGGAAAGAACCTTTCCGTGCAACGGGTGCCATTGAAGCAGGCTAGGCGGATCGCAACGCTGGCCGAATGTGCGGGAAACGACCCGCAGATGAAGCGTAACCTGGAGATACTCCGTAAGGTATTCGGCTGCGGGCTTCACTTACTGCTTCTCGGCGAGACAGGGGTTGGCAAAGATACCCTTTCGCGCGCCTTGCATCAGGAAAGTGAGCGGGGGGCGGGACCGTTCGTCGCGTTCAACTGCAGCGCGGTGCCGGAATCCCTGATCGACAGCGAGCTTTTCGGGTACAGTAGCGGCGCGTTCACCGGGGCAAACAAAGACGGAAACGCTGGCCGGATCGTGGAAGCCGACAAAGGAACGCTTTTCCTTGATGAGATCGGCGACATGCCGCTGGCGCTACAGACGAGGCTACTGCGTTTCCTTGAAACCCAGGAAGTGATGCCGTTGGGTTCCGGCAAGGCCAGAATGGTCGACGTCCAGATCATTGCAGCCACGCACCAGAATCTGGCGGAAAAGGTCTCCAAGGGAACGTTCCGACAAGATTTGTTCTACCGTCTGGCGGGCACGATCATTACCGTTCCCCCTCTGAGAGAAAGGACAGATCTCGATTTCATCATCGAGACCATTCTGGAGCAGGTTTCAGAGGGAAAGCCGCTGCTGATGAGTGTCACTGCTCGCGCCGCGCTCCTCGAACACGATTGGCCAGGAAATATCAGGGAGCTTCGGAATGTGCTTACCCGGGCCGCCCGCCTAGCCGAGGGCGGCAGAATCGAACTGGGCGACTTGATGATTTCAGCCGCCAGCACTCCGATGGCTCCCCCTCCGATCGAGGCCGACCCGCAAAATGGCCAAGGAGCCCTGCGATACGGCGATGACCGGCAATGGGGCGTGACAGGCCCTTGCGAACCCGCCTCGAACAAACGGACGCTGGCGCGCGATCCTGCAAAGCCATTGACTGCTCATAAGCTCGCCGCCTTGCGAGCCGAGCGCGAGGAAATGGCCCGGGTCATCGAGCGCGAGGGCGATGTCATGTCGTGGGCGAACGCGCTGGGTATGAGTCGGGCGACCTTCTACCGGAAGGTCAAGCAGCATCAATTGTCGTTGAACGCGCCGAACTAAAGCGCGTGTCGAGCCGATCTCGCGTGCTGATGAAGGGCCTCATACCTTCCAGCACCGAAGACACTGCGTGAAATGCCAATGACAGCTTTGCGGCGTCCAAGAAGGTCGGTATTGCCGAGTTACGCTCAATACCCGGCAATGGGATCGACAACGTTCAGAAGGTCCTCGCCCGCTTCCAACCGACGGACGTTCTCGGCAAATATGCTCAAGCAGCGATCGATGTATCCGTCGTGGTCGTCGCAGGAAATGTGAGGGAAGATCATAAGGTTCGGCGCCTCCCAAAGCTCGTCGTCGGGTGAAAGCGGCTCCTGATCGAACACATCCAGGATCGCGCAACCGATGCGGCCCTCCTTCAGGGCTGCAATGAGCGCCTTGTAGTCCATCACCCCGGAACGGGCGATATTGAAGACGCTGGCACCGGCCTTCATGAGCGCCAGCCTTTCCTCTGAGATCAGCCCGCGGGTTTCGCGGGTCAGTGGACATGACATCACCAGACAGTCAGCTTTCGGGAGGAGGTCATCGAGTCTGTCCGAGGTCCAAACCTCGTCGAAATCAGCGTTTGCTGCACCCGATCTGCTGATGCCCAGAGCGGTCACGCCGAATGGTTTCACTTTGCGGGCGATCGCGGACCCCAATGCGCCGGTTCCCACGAACAGTGCGGTTTTATCCTTCACACCGGTGGTTAATCGCGGATCCCAAATGCTGCGGCGTTGATTGAACGCATGCCGCGGTACCTCCTCAATTGCCATCAATACGGCCATGGCGCCAAAGGTACCACCCTTGTCCGCATGGACACCGCTACTGTTGGTGAGATTGGCCCCCTGTGGGAGCCAATCCAGCGGCATGTACTTTTCTACTCCCGCGCTCGTGCAATGAATGAAGCGCAGCCTTTTTCCATAATTTCTGATCCGATCTGGATCGAAACCGGAGCCGATGAAGTAATCCGCCGCCGACAGCCGTTCATAGTCGGGATCACACTCGGGCCTGACCGAAATGTCGGCCCTCATGCCCTTCGCAGCCAGCGCCTTTCGCACGGAGGCCTCCCCGACGTAGTATGGAGAAGCTTCCGGGAGCTTGTTTTCGACGTAGACAAATTTTGTGCCTGCCATTCAACTCTCCCAGGTTTGCAGTCACGGTCCGGCAAGTTTCGTGCCACTGGCCGGAGGAGCAGACGGCACTCGATGACTGTCGACCACGCCGCCGTTGGTCGCAAGTCTGGAGCGTCTGGGGCATTGGCGTCTTGTTTAGCCATGCCTGTAACAGACAAGGACCTGGGGCCGCTAACCACTGCTTTGCGGGGCACATACGTTGGCGGGCTTGATTTGGTGGCTTTGCGCGAGACTGTTGCGCGAGTCTTACTAACATAGTCCTTCTTTCTCATGCCTGAGACGGCGACTTATCGTCTGAGACTCATCATATGCGGGGTGGACGCCATCCCTAAGCCAATGTGATCGAACAGTTTTTTCGAATTGGCACGCGCCTTGCAGAATACATCACGCAGGTCGGGCAGGCCGATCTCAGCGTGTAGGGAGAAATTCGATGGATCTCGGTCTATTCATGATGCCGCTCCACGATCAGCGGCGCAATTTCACTGAGCTGCTGAAGCAAGACCGAGAAGCAGTCATTCTGGCAGACAGGCTCGGGTTCTCGGAAGTCTGGGTCGGCGAACACATCACGTGCTCATGCGAGCCTATCGCAGATCCGCTTCAGTTCTTTGGCTCCCTTATCCATTCGACCAAGCAGATCAAGTTCGCGACGGGGGTGCTCAACCTTCCTCAACACCATCCGGCCCGTCTGGCGGGCCAGATCGCACAGTTCGACCATATGTCCGAAGGACGGTACATCATGGGCGTCGGACCTGGCGGGCTGATCACCGACATGGAACTGTTCGGCACGAGCGAGAAGAATCGAGCCGAGATGACGACTGAATCCATCTCCATCATCCACAAGATCTGGGCTTCCGAGCCTCCCTACAACATCAAGGGCAAGTACTGGGATGTGGTGGTGGAGAAGACGCTGATCCCAAGTCTGGGGTTCGGGCCGATGCTGAAGCCGTATCAGAAGCCGTATCCGGAGCTGGCCATTTCGGTCATGAGCCCGTCCTCGTCCAGCGCCCGTCAAGCTGGTGAACAGGGCTGGAGCATCGTATCAGCCAATTTTACGCCTGTTGCGAATGTGAAGACCCATTGGGAGCAGTATGCAATTGGCTGCGAGAAGGCTGGACGGCGCCCTGACCGCAATAAATGGCGCATCGCCCGCTCAATCCTGGTCACCGACTCCGACCAAGCCGCGGCTGACTACATCGCAACCGACACCTCATCCTATCGCTGGTACTACGAGTACATCGTGGAGGACATGGCAGCTTTCAAGCTGCTCGGCGTCCTCAAGCCATCCATGAATACGCTCGATAGCGATGTCACGGTGCAAAATTGCCTGGACTGGATGGTGATTTCCGGCTCGCCAAAAACCGTTCTCGATAAGCTCGTAGCCTTCGTCGACGAAGTTGGTGGCCCATTTGGCGAACTCTTGATGACGCAGAAGGATTGGGACCAGCCGGCAATCCACAAGCGTTCCATGGAACTGCTCTCGACCGAAGTGATGCCGCGTTTGCGTCAGCACTGCCAGACGTTGCAGGCAGCTGAATGAAAAATGCGAGGCGCGCGGTGATCCGCGCCCACTCGCAATGACGGGAGCCAAGCAAGGCGACGATTGGGAGAAAGGCGATAGCGGACCCCATTTCCAAGGGTCTACATTGTAGTGCCACGCCCGGTACGGCTGGGCCTCTGGAAGCTATTGCGGTGGACCGCCTCAATGTCTTCGGCATGGTGGGGAGGCGATGAGGATCCCGGTTTGAGTTGTGGTGGCTTCAGCAGACAGTTGATGCAGACCCACATCTAACGGCATCGAAGAGGCTGGTCCGTCGGTCGCACATGAACTTTTGAACAACGCAGGCGGCCCACGGCCGCAAAACAAAAAACCGCCGTCATTGACTGGCGAAGCGGACGGGAACCACGGCCTATGGCTACTGCATCTGACTACCTCGAGGCCACGACGAAGATGAAACGGCGTACGAGCTGGACTTTTGCCATGCCAAAAGGCTTCGGTCTTGCAGCTGTGCCGCTGTCTTATCTTCTTTTTTTCTTCGTGCTGCCGGTGGTCATCCTATTCATCACCAGCTTCTTCATGGCGCGCTCGTTCGTGATCGAGCCCGTTTGGAACGTCCAGAACTATGCGAGGATTTTCGAAGCACGAGGATTCTGGCAGGCGACATGGGTGGGTTTGAAGAACGGATTTTTCACCGCGTTCTTTTCGGTCATTCTGAGTTTTCCCGTCGCGTATTACCTCGTGTATCGGGCCCGAACCAACATCATCTTGTACCTGGTCCTTCTGTCCTGGTTCTCCAGCTATCTGGTCCGCGTTTACGCGTGGCGGACAATTCTCGGCACGAACGGCGTTATCAATTCTTTCCTGATGGGCACCGGGATAGTCAGCAAGCCGGTTGAAATTATCCTCTTCAGCCCGTTCGCGACTGTCATCACGCTGATCCACATCATGCTTCCCTTCGCGCTGCTGATCCTGGTCTCATCAATGCGAGACGTTAGAAAGGAATATCTCGAGGCAGCCCGCGACCTCGGCGCGAGTGGTTTGACGGTTCTCTATAAGGTCATCCTCCCGATGACCTACAAAGGCATCGTCGGATCCTTCATGTTCAGCTTCATCCTCGCCGCCGGCGACTATTTCACTCCCCAACTGCTTGGCGGCCGCGAAGGTGTGACCAGCGGTTTGCTGATAGCGGACCAATTCCGCAGTTCGGGAAACTGGCCCCTCGGTTCCGCGATGGCGTTCGTCATGATGGCGACCTTCTTCGTGGTCTACATCCTGGTCGTTGCCATCCTCCGCTTTGCCCGCCTGGCGCCAGGCCGGCGGTATCACGGGTGATCGACATGCTGCGAACTTACCTCTCTGCCTATCTATTGTTCCTCTTCGCTCCCATCGCGATCATCGTCCTGTTTAGCTTCCACAGCACTCCGGGCTTGGTCTTTCCCATGGAAGGCCTCAGCCTGAGGTGGTACGCGCAGCTGTTTGTCAACGAAGGCTTCCTCACGTCCCTCTGGAACAGCGTTCGGGTTGGAATTCTTACATCTATCGGGACGACCATACTGGGAACGCTTACCGCGCTCGCCCTGATCCGGATGAGCGGCAAGTTCCGCACAGCGTTCGAATTCCTGAACTTCATGCCCATCGGGCTGCCGGGACTCTTTTTGGGCATCGCGCTCGTCACTTTGTTCGCTCAAATCAGCCTGCCTCGCTCGCTCGTTACCGTGACGATCGCGCATATCCTGTTCACGCTGCCCTTCTTCGTCGAGACGATGCGCTCACGCATCACCTATTTCGACCAATCATTGGAAGAGGCGGCCCGCGATCTGGGCGCCACCCAATTCCAGACGTTCAGGCTGGTCACCATTCCGATCCTGTTGCCTACGATCATCGGCGCAGCGATTCTCACGTTCGCGCTTTCGTTCGACGAATTCATCATCACGGTCTTCGTCAGCGGCAATGACACGACCCTTCCCATTTTCATCTGGTCGATGCTCAGAAAGACAGTCGATCCCTCGATCAACGCGGCAAGTGTTCTAGCGCTCGCGCTTTCGATCCTGGTGCTGTCGGCTGGCGGCCTCTCCATGTGGATGCAGCGCAAACGCGCTGTCGCATCGCGAATGACAGAAGAATAAGGGGATCCAAGAATGCCTAACAACATCGTCGAATTGATCAACATCACCAAGCGGTGGGGCGCATTCACGGGTCTGGAGAATGTCAGCCTCAGCGTACGCAAGGGCGAGATCCTGACGCTTCTTGGCCCGAGCGGCTGCGGCAAGTCTACCCTGATGAGAATTGCTGCTGGGTTTGAAACTCCTACCTCGGGAAAGGTCTTGATCGGTGGCAGTGACGTCACAGCTGTCCCCCCAGAACGCCGCCCGGTGAATATGGTGTTCCAACGCTATGCCCTGTTCCCGCATCTTGACGTCTTCGACAACGTCGCATTCGGCCTTCGGATCAAGGGCCACCCCAAGGAGAGGATCAACGCCGAAGTCAACGCGATGCTTGAACTCGTCCAGCTTCAGGAGTTCAGGAACCGTTGGATCGGTGAAATCAGCGGCGGCCAGGCACAGCGTGTCGCGCTCGCGCGCGCGCTGGTGAACAAGCCACAAGTCCTCCTCCTCGACGAGCCACTTGCGGCCCTCGATCTCAAGATCAGGCATCACATGCTCGACGAGCTCAAGCGCATCCACGTCGAAACAGGGACCACCTTCATCTACGTCACCCACGATCAGGATGAGGCGATGATCCTGTCCGATCGCGTGGTCCTGCTCAACAAAGGCGCCATCGAGCAAATAGGTACACCCAACGAAATGTATGGCGCTCCCAAGACGCTGTTCTGCGCAAAGTTCTTCGGCGAGACAAACTTGGTGACGGGCCAAGTGCGCGCAAACGATGGGGCGCTGGTCGTGGACACGCCTGTGGGACCGTCATTTGTCGGCGAACAGCCTCCTCTGGAAAACGGTTCGAAGGTGCATGTGTCAATTCGTCCGGAATCAATCGAAATCGCGTCGGCGGGATCGGGAACCGGTGCAAAGAACTCTTTCTCGGGCAAGGTGGAGGACGTGACCTTCATTGGCAGTCGAGTGGTCTACAAGGTGCGTCACTCGAACGGGACACTCTTCAAATGCCAAGAGTCCCGCTCGGCAAGCGGCATCCGTTTCTCCGTGGGCTCCGACGTAGGCCTTAGCTGGAAGCCGGAATCAGTCGTCGTTCTAGCAGATTGAAAACCGCGGCAGCTCTGCTGTCGCCGAAGGGTAGAATTTTCATGTACGATTACATCGTTGTGGGCGGTGGATCCGCCGGGTGCACGATTGCGTCCCGTTTGAGCGAAGACAGCGCTAGCCAGGTACTGCTTCTGGAGCAGGGGGATAGCGACTGGAACCCCTACATCCATATGCCCGTGACCTACTACAAGACGTCCAAGGGCAATATGCTTACCCGGTACCGTATCGAGCCTCAGGTCCACCAAGGCGGCGTCACGCCTGAGTTCGTGCAGGCGCGTGTGCTTGGTGGCGGCAGCTCTGTCAACGCCATGGTCTATATGCGTGGCTGTCCGCAAGATTACGACACTTGGGCCGCGGACGGGTGCGAAGGGTGGAGCTACAAGGATGTCCTTCCGTATTTCAAGAAAGCCGAGGACAACGAGCGTTTCAGCGGAGAGGTCCACGGTGTAGGCGGGCCGCTTGGCGTTTCCGACCAGCAACACACCCACTACCTGACAAAAGCTTGGGCAAGAGCGGCCCAGGAGCTCGGTATTAACTTCAACCCCGATTTCAACTCGGGCTCGCAGGCCGGTGTAGGTTTTTATCAATTGACGATGAGGAACGGGCTCCGTTGTAGCGCAGCCACGGCCTATCTGAAACCAGCGCGTCATCGTAAGAACCTGACGGTCCAAACCCGATCCAAAGCACTGAAAATCATTGTCGAGAATGGCCGGGCCGTCGGCGTGCAATACCTTCGCAAGGGTCAGGTGATTAGCGCGCGAGCAAACAGCGAGGTCGTTGTGTGCTCTGGTGCGATCGGTTCGCCCCACCTTCTCTTGGTTTCAGGTATCGGCCCAGCCGCCCACCTCAAGGAATCCGGTGTCCGGGTGGTTCACGACCTGCCAGGCGTGGGACAAAATCTCCAGGACCATTTCGACATGTTCCTGATCTACGAGCTGACAGGCGCTCACTCATACGACAAGTACAAGAAACTGCGATGGCAGATCGCGGCAGGCCTGCAATACGCTTTGTTCCGCAATGGGCCTGTTACATCCAACATCTGCGAAGGTGGCCTGCTGTGGTATGGAGACGCAAACGATCCGTTGCCGAGCCTGCAGTATCATTTCCTACCTGGAGCCGGTGTCGAAGAGGGATCTGAATCGGTACCCAGCGGCAATGGCTGCACGACCAATGTCTATCAGTCCCGTCCGAGGTCCAGAGGATGGGTCAGGCTCAAGAGCTCGGACCCGACGGTCTTTCCGGCGGTCGACCCAAATTACCTTTCCGAGCAATACGATGTCGAATGCCTCGCCGAAGGCGTGCGGATCGGCCAAGAAATTCTGATGCAGCGCTCAATGGAGAAGTATGTCTCCCGACCCTACCGCCCAGGGGAAGTGCTCAAGACCAAGGCCGAACGAATGCAGTTCGTTCGCGACACCGGGCAAGGCGCGCTTCATCCCTGTGGCGCCTGTCGGATGGGAAATGACGACATGGCGGTCGTTGACACGCAGTTGCGGGTGCGGGGGATCGATGGTTTGCGGGTTGCTGACACATCAGTGATGCCCCGCGTCGTCTCAGGTAACCTGAACGCGCCAACCATCATGATCGGCGAGCGAACCGCAGACTTCATTCGCGGCAACCGCAAGGGCATGGTTGGATGAGACAGCTGGAGCTGCTCTCTGCAATCGACGCAACTATCGAAGATGAATACTCGTGGTGGCAGCATGACCTTCGCAAAGGGTCCATGGTGCCGAACCAGCCGTCGATGACGGGCGAGCATCATTTCGACATCGTCGTTGTGGGGGGCGGGTTCACTGGTCTGTGGACAGCGCTGACTCTGTTGGAAAGGGCCCCGCGAACGCGAATCGCGATCGTTGAAGCTCATCGGTGCGGAGATGGGGCAAGCAGCCGCAACGGCGGGAATGTTCACGGCTACTGGGGGGCTTTGACCACCCTCGTGCCGCTATTTGGTCCGGACAAAGCTGTGGAAGCAGCCCGGCTTGGAACTTTGGCTCAGCGCAAGTTGAGCAAGTTCGCAAACAAGCCCGGACGAGATGTGTGGTGGGAGGAGAAGGGATACCTGCGTGTTGCAACGACGGCCGGCCAGCAGGGAAAACTCGAAAGCTTCCTTGCGATATCGCGGGCGCTCGGCGTTGCCGAAACCGTTCGAAGGCTTCCGATCGGCAAGCTTGCACAATATTGCTGCTCTCCGCGCTTCGTCGAAGGTTTGTTCTTCGAGGAAGGAGCGACCGTCAATCCAGCCCGCCTTGCCAATGCGCTAAGATCAGCGGTGATTAAAGCAGGCGTTGAAGTCTTCGAGGATACGCCGGTCACAGCGATCCAGGGCAAGGGCGCGCATCGCGTGCTGACAAGGCGCGGTTCAGCTGTAGCGCGCGATGTCGTTTTGGCGACTTACACAGGCGTAATGTCGGTACCTCAAGTTGCGAGGTCAACCACGCTCTTCTCGAGTTTTCCAGTCATGTCAGCCCCCAATGAGACCGAGCTGGAGCGGGCAAACTACACCGAGGCGCGGGGCCTTGCCGACCTTCGCATGTTTACCCATTACTTCCGTAGGACGCGGGACGGGCGCATGCTCATGGGCTCGGGGTCGGGGCCTATCGCATTCGGCAAGCGCCATGACGATGTTTCCCTGCGTCAAGACCCAAAGAGCGCAAAACGCGCGGCGCTCGGGCTTCAGCGATTTTTTCCTGGCGTCGCGCAAGGAGGAATAGAAGCATCTTGGGGATGGCCCATCGAGGTGTCGTCGGACCGTTTACCCTACTTCGGCACCTTGCCAGGCACTCGAATACACTATGGTTCCGGATATTCGGGGCACGGGATTAATGCGACTTGCATTGCCGGCGAATGCCTCACGTCTCGCGTCCTCGACGCGAAAGACCACTGGTTCATGTCTCCGTTCAGCCAGCGCGATCCGCTCAACTTCCCCCCAGAGCCTTTCCGCTTTGTCGGAGGTCGCCTCATCCGCAACGCAATCGTGACCTGCGAAGACTTCGAGGACGTCCAAAAGACACCTCCAGTCATTGCCCGGTCAATTGCACAGATTCCGGAAATCATGGGCCTGCGTATCGGCATGCGATGAATGTGGTAGCCACGGTTGGGGTCCGTCGAATATTCCCTCCGGGTAGGACCTCTCGGTATCCTTACCTCGCGGTCGGGTTTGCGCTGGAGGTGAAGTGCGATACGGCTGGCTATGGGACCGCGCGGCTAATGCGCCGCGGGGGGGGGGGGGGGTGGGGCGCCGGGGGGGGGGGGGGGGGATATTTTGTAAAAAAAAGTGTAAAAGACAAGCTAATTTACGGGAGATG
>NZ_JARTVP010000006.1:107637-263477 GCF_029625865.1 Mesorhizobium sp. WSM4887 | reverse complement strand
TCTCGTGGGGGGGGGGCCTTATATTTTTCCGCCGGGGTTGGCCCTCTTTTTCCCCCCCCGGGGGGGGGGGGTGGGGGGGGGGGGGTTTGGGGGTTGGGGGGGGGGGGGGGCAGGGGGGGGGGGGGCGCGGCGCCGCGGCAGTGATGATAGCCGCCGCTTCTTCGACGTCGATATCTTTGGAAAAATACGGTGAAAACGACAGGCTAATTGCCGTCAGAGGCGCGTGCTCGGATTGCTTGATCAAGGCACCCACCGACGTCATGCCTTCGATGTTTTCGTCTTGAACGATCGCGTATCCGCGTTCCCGGGTCAGTTGCAGATCCCGCAGCAGCACTGATGGGTCGGTGATCGTTTTCTTCGTTATGGCGGGCAGGGGACCGGTACCAAGGATTTCAAGGGCTTCGGACTCGGGCAAAGATGAAAGAAGACACTTTCCGATTGCCGTCGAGTGCAGGGGGATCATGTCGCCGGGCTCGACCGGTACGGTGATAGGTGCCAATCCTGTCAGGCACATCAGGTAAATGGCGCGGCGCCCCTGCAAGGAGGCCATAAACGAATCGACACGAAGTTTGCGCGAAACCTCGTTGAGCTCTTTACGTGCCTCTATCAGCAGTTGATCGCGTCTGCTCAACGACGCGCCGAAAGCAAGCGTTTGATAGCCGATCGTATAACGTCTGGTTTCGGGGTCCCGCCTCAAATAGTGCCGTTCCGCGAGCGTGTTCACGAGCCGCTGGACGATTGCAGGGCTCAAATCCAGTAACCGGGCAAGTTCCCTTGTGCCGATCGGGCGTTCTGCCTGATTAACGGCTTCCAGGAGTTCCAAACCACGTTCAAGCGACTGGCTTTTAGACATTCGATGGTGCCACTGGTTTTATCGACGTATTTTGCGCTGGCGACTTGGCTCGGGGGTAAGACAAAGGGTGCGAGGCGAGTTTGTAAGCAGTTCGCTGCCGGTAGCAGTAACGATCACCGTGTCCTCGACCATCATCCCTCCCCATCCGATCTCGTAATAAGGTGTCTCCAGACAGAGAACCATGCCCTCCTCGAGAATGGTTTCGCTGGCCGGTCCAATGAGCGGGAATTCATGTGGACGAAGCCCTAGCCCGTGACCGCAGTGGTTGCGTTGATAGTTGGGCAAGGCACCGGCCCTAACCTCTCGCATTGCTACCTCGAAGACCGTCTTGGCAGGGATGCCGGCGCGCACAATGTCCAATTCCGCCAGTTCACCACGCAACAACGCTTCATATCTTTCGACGGCTAGGAAGCCGGGATCTCCCACAGCGTATGTGCGAGCCATGTCCGAGTAATAGCCATTGACTGACACACCAATGTCCAACCGAACAATGTCGCCCAGCTGCAGGACGCGATCGCTGGCGTAGGCATCGACTCGCGACCCGCGTTCGCCCGACGTGACAACAAGGAACCTGGGCACGCCGGCGCCGAGCGTGACATGCCTCGATATCTCAGCGGCGATTTCGACCTCGGTTGTTCCTGGTCGCACCAAATCGATGATGGACGTTATCGCCGTGTCCGTCAGTTTGGACACATAGCGCATGACCTCAAGCTCGCCCGGCAGCTTGACGGCCCTGCAACGCCGCAGGCGCTCGGCTATCGGGCATTGGCCCGCATCCGGCAGTGCCGTCTCGACAACCGCGTTCAGCTCCAATCTGCCGAGGTCATGTCCGATACGCTTCACACTGTTTAGATTTGACAGCACAGTCGCCAATGCAAGGGCCGGGGACGCGCTAGGTGGCGGCAAGCTTGCGAAGGTCGCATCGCCTTCCGACTCGAAGACGAAGAAGGCTCCATACCTCCATATTGAGTTGGGGTCGGACAACACCTCCAATGCCGCTGGTGCGTCACTCGCCCCGGTGACGAGAAAGATGCTGTCGCGGGTAGCAACGAGCATCTGCGTGTATGGCGGCATGTCCTGCAAGACGGACCGGTATCCTGAAAGATAGCCGATGTGGACCGGGTCATCAGTGACGACGGCATCGAGGTCCGGATTCAACGTGAAAAATCTATCCCGGCATTGCCGTCCCAATACGCTTTGTTCGCGCAGCAAGGGGGTCATTAGTGAAAATGTTCCTATATTTGCAACAATACCATGTATTTTTGATGCAGTGCGCCCTCTGTGTCAAATGCGAAAAACGCCGATTCGTTTGGGTGAAAGAGGCTTGACATGCCAAATCGTTCCGTTTTTAATATCACCGTTCCGATAAAAGGAACAGTAGCTGCCACCTAAGGCGCCTTTTCAAAACGGGCTCAGTGGTTCCAATCGGGGTTACGAGCCAGCTGCGGAGCGCAACATGTCGCCAAGTCAGGCTCACCGTGAGACGCTGTGCGTGATCTCGCCCGCAGCCCATCTCGATGGCTTCGCCAGCCTGTCAACACCTGTCTATCGCGCCTCGACGATCCTTTTCCCAACCGCCTCCGACTATCGTCACCGTGCAGACCGTGCCCCCGACGGGTACACGTACGGCCTGTCCGGAACGCCGACCACCAGGGCCCTGGAAGAACAAATCGCCTCGCTCCACGGCGCTCGCCGGTCTATCGTTGTTCCCTCTGGTCAGGCGGCAATCACGTTTGCGATGCTGGCCATCCTTTCGACGGGTGACCACCTTCTTGTTGCTGACAACGTCTATCCGCCAGTCAAGCAGTTTTGCCGTGAGATCTTGTCGACACTCGGCATCGAAGCCGAGCTGTTTGATCCGGCAGATCCGCAGGATATGCAGGCACGCATCCAACCTGGCCGCACGAAGCTTGTCTGGCTGGAGTCTCCTGGCTCGACCACGATGGAAGTCGCCGACATTCCCGAGCTCTCCCGGCTTGCGAAGGCTTCGGGCGCGTTCGTTGGTTGCGACAACACCTGGGCGACAGGCCTTCTGTGCAGGCCGCTCGAGCTTGGCGCCGACTTGGTGTCTGAAGCCCTGACAAAGTATTGCGGCGGTCATTCCGACCTTTTGCTGGGCGCAATTGTAACCAACGAGCCCGGCCTCCACGAGCGCATACGGCGCTCGTTGAGCATCTTGGGTGTCGGGGTTTCACCCGATGAATGCTCCCTCGCAATCAGAGGCATACAGACCATGGCCGTCCGCCTGCAGCATGCTGGTGACAAGGCACTCCAGTTCGCTGCGCGCATAGCCAACCGCTATCCCTTCAAAGTCTTGCATCCAGCTCTTCCCGAATGCGCGGGACATTACGTCTGGAAGCGCGATTTCAGAGGAAGTGCCGGTGTTTTCAGCATCCAGCTGCCCGATGTGGCCGCCGATCGAATCGATGAAGCAATCGACCGTGTGAAAACCTTTGCCATTGGAGCCTCATGGGGTGGCACCAGAAGCATCATTGCTCCGATGGAGATCGGCGCTGATCGGCACCTGAAGCAGCGCGAAGGTGCCGCGACCTATCTGCGGGTAAGCGTCGGCCTGGAAGCGGCAAGCGATCTTTGGGCCGACCTGGAGCAGATGCTGGATCATGTCCTTAAACATCATGCGTCCTCAAGAACATTGATCGCGTCAAATCGGGAGTAGGTCATGCGGTTGGCAGGAAAAGTTGCGATCATCTCCGGCGCCGCCCAAGGCATCGGCGAGGCTTGCGCGCGTGTCTTTGCAAAAGAGGGCGCGCATGTGGTCCTGGGCGACATCCAAGGTGATTTGATCGAACGCATCGCGGCATCGATAAATCAGGGTGACGGCAGTGCCGTTGGAGCTCATCTCGACGTAAGCGATCCAGTCTCGGTTCAGCGCTTCGTTGGCTTGGCGAACGAACACTTCGGCGGCATCGACATCTGTGTATGCAATGCTGGAGTCAGTCGGCCGAAACCATTTCTCGAACTCACCCCGGAGGAATGGGACCTTACCCTCAAAATCAACTTGGGCGGAGCCTTCCTGCTAGGTCAGGCAGCCGCCAGAACGATGGTGGCGGCCAACCGTGCTGGCTCAATCATCAATATGTCTTCGATTAACGCGGTCGTGGCCATCGAGGGGATCGCTCCTTACTGCGCCAGCAAGGGCGGCGTGAACCAACTGACCAAGGCCATGTCTCTCGCCCTCGCCAGCCAGGGTATCCGGGTCAACGCCATCGGCCCTGGCACCATCAGCACCGAAATGGTCACGGCAAGGGCGACGCCGGAAAGCAAGCGCATGCAACTCTCTCGCACGCCTCTGGGCCGGATGGGAGAGGCCGAGGAGATCGCGCGTGTCGCGCTCTTTCTTGCCTCGGATGACTCTTCCTACGTGACGGGCGAGGTCATCTATGCCGATGGCGGCCGGTTGGCGCTCAACTACACGGTTCCGGTCAAGGAATAAGAGGGAGGAAAGGCCAGGTCGATCTTGTTTGATCACCTGGGCCGAATAAGCACGATGAGGATTGGCCTGATCATCAATCCGGTTGCAGGGATGGGCGGCTCCGTCGGCCTTAAGGGCACTGACGGAGACGCGATGCTCAAGCGTGCACAAGAACTGGGCGCGGCGCGCATCGCCGCCAAACGTGCTCTTCGTGCTCTTCGGATACTGGCCGATGCAAACCTGCCTGTCCGTTTCCTCGCACCAGGCGGTGAAATGGGAGGAGACACCCTGGCGGCGAGCGGATTGATCTCGGACCTCTTCGAGTTGGGGTCGGGTTTCTCTCCTGGTTCCACCAAGGCAGCGGCGCAGAAGCTTCTCGAAGCACATGTGGACTTGTTGGTCTTCGCCGGCGGCGACGGCACGGCCCGCGACATCCTGGAAGTAATCGGCAGGGAACTGCCCGTCATAGGTATTCCGGCCGGCGTCAAGATGCATTCCGGCGTTTTTGCCCTGACCCCCGAAGCGGCTGGCAGACTGCTTGTCGACTTGGCGATCCAGGACAGTGCTCGACGGGACTTCGACGAAGCTGAGGTCATGGATATCGACGAGGATCTGCTTCGCGCTGGACACCTGAACGCGCGATTGTTCGGGTACATGAACGTGCCCCGTGTACGCGGGCTCGTCCAAACGGCGAAGTCATCAGGATTCTCAACCGACGACCTACAGCTGAGATTGCTGGGGCGCGAAATCGCTGGCGAAATGGAACCAGCGGTTACCTATCTCATCGGGCCAGGCACGACCGCCAAACGTCCGCTTGATGCGATGGGTCTCGGTGGAACCCTGCTTGGAGTGGATGCTGTAAGGGACCGGCAGCTCGTTGGCACCGATCTCACCTCAGATCAAGCGATCAGTCTCGCAAGGCAAGGGCCCGTCGGCGTCATCGTCGGTATCACCGGCGGTCAGGGTTTCGTTTGCGGACGCGGCAACCAGCAGATTGGACCGGACCTTATCAGGAAGGTTTGGCCGCATCGCTTCACCATGCTCGCAGGTGCAGAGAAACTCCAAAAACTGCGTAGACCTGAGCTCATCCTGGATACCGGCTGCGCGGAATTGGACGCCGGGATGCGCGGCTACGCCCGCGTTCGCACCGGTCCGAAGCGATCGATGATCATGCAACTCGTCTAACCGAAACTGCAAAACGGCTGAACATGGAAATGATCCAGGAAGATAACAAAGGCCAAAACGATCGCACGAGCGAAATGCGCTCCGACGCGCTCCCGTATCCGAACAGATTTGCGGGCACGTCCTCCAGAACGTCGCATCCTTGGATGGCAAGCTCTGCGCCGGGTCAGTTGGAAGCGATGCTGCGCGAGATCGGGGCGGCCAGCCCACGCGAGCTTTTTGAACAGATTCCGGCAGACCACTTCCGCAAAGCACCCCTTGAGCTGCCGGCGCCTATCACTTCGGAAGTGGAGCTGCGTCGCGTGCTTCGGTCCAAACTTTCCAAGAACCGGGACTGCGAGCAGAACCTTAGCTTTCTGGGCGCCGGCGTGTGGCAACATTTCGTCCCGGGCGTCGTCGACGAAATCGTCTCTCGCACTGAGTTCTCCACCAACATCTGGGGTTCGGCACAGTCGGATGTCGGCCGCAACCAGGCCTGGTTCGAATTCAGCAGCCAACTTGGCGCGCTCCTGAACATGGATGTGGTTCAGTTGCCTGTCTATTCGTGGGGGTGCGCCGCCGGCCACGCTATACGCATGGCCGCCAGGATGACGGGACGCAACAAAATCCTGGTGAGCGCCCTGTCCGATCCTGAGCGGCTGGCCGTGATCCGCACATATTGCGGCCCGCGCGACATGGAACGCAACATCGAACTGGTAACGGTGGCGTGCGATCCGAAAGACGGTCGTCTGGACATCAAGGATCTCAACGCGAAGCTCGACCGGTCGGTCGCGGCGGTCTATTTCGAGAACCCCGCTTATCTTGGCACTCTCGAGACGCGGGCGGCCGCGATTGCAGCCGCCGCCCGCAAGGTTGAGGCAGAGACCATCGTCGGCGTTGATCCGCTCTCATTGGGGATCTTCGCGCCACCTGCCGACTACGGCGCCGACATCGTGGTCGGCCCTACTCAACCGCTCGGCGTCCACATGAACGGCGGCGGTGGCACAGGCGGCTTCATCGCAACGCACGACAATGAACGCTATGTACGCCAGTACAACGGCTTCCTCGTGTCGATCGACGAGACCATTACTGCCGGAGAATATGCATTCGGCCTCTCTCATTTTCATCAAACGTCCTATGGCTCACGAGAGTCGGGAAATGATTGGACCGGTACCTCGGTCTATTTGTGGGCGGTAGCGAACGCCGCCTATATGAGCCTGCTCGGTCCCAAAGGGTTCGAGGAACTCGGCGCCCTGATCCTGGCTCGCGCACGCTTTGCTGCCAGGCGGCTTGGCGCGGTTCGCGGTGTGCGAATCCTTTGGCCCGAAAACCATTTCAAGGAATTCGTCGTCAACTTCGACGGCACGGGCAAATCGGTGCGAGAGATCAACGACGCGCTGAGAGCCGATGGCATTTTCGGCGGCAAGGACATCTCAAACGAATTGCCCCAATTCGGCCAGTCCTCGCTTTTCTGCGTGACGGAAATTCACGGCGCGGCCGACATCGAGCGTCTCGTGACCAGCCTGGAAAGAATCCTTTGATGCGCAAACAGAACGAACTTCGGCAGTTTCATGCGGCCAGGTGGAACGAACCCATCGTCATGGAGCTTGGGCGGCCGGGTGCGCGAGGTCAGGTCTATGGGCAGCCGGAGGCGGTTGTCAGCAAGACGGTGGGTGACACACGCGATCTGATCCCCCCGGAATTGGTGCGCAAGCGTTCCCCCGACATGCCCGAGCTCACCGAGTTCGAGGTGCAGCGGCATTTCCTCCACTTAAGCCAGCAGACGCTCGGCATGATGGGCATCAGCCTGTTCGGCACCTGCACGATGAAGTACTCCAGCAAGATGGCTGAGGCCGAGACAGTGCGTGCTCAGGTCTCCGAAACCCATCCCTACCAGCATGGGGATACACTTCAGGGAACCCTGGAAGTCATTCACGACCTCGACAGGACCCTGCGCGTCCTGTCCGGCATGGACCAGTTCGTCTTCCAGGCCGGCGGTGGAGCGGACGCTGCTTATACGATGTGCGCCGTGGCGCGCGCCTATTTCCAGGCGAAGGGAGAGCTGGATGTACGTGATGAGGTCATAACATCGGTGCAGGCCCATCCGTGCAATCCCGCAACGGCCGCCGCCGCAGGGTTCAAGGTCATCAATCTTCCTCTCACCGAGACCGGCTACCCGTCCCTTGAGGCGCTCAAGGCTGCAGTCAGCGAGCGCACCGCCATGTTGATGATCGGCAATCCCGACGACATGGGCATCTACAATCCGCAGATCAAAGAGTGGGTGCGCATCGTCAAAGAGGCCGGAGGTTTGAGCTTCTATGACCACGCCAACTTCAACGGCGTCATGGGCAAACTCGCTGCGCGGGAGCTTGGCTTCGACGCATGCATGTTCATGCTGCACAAGACCTTCGGCGGCGCAAAGGGCGGCGGCGGACCGGCCGTGGGGGCCTTCGGATGCTCCCCGGAGCTTGCGCCGTTCCTTCCGGCTCCGGTCGTCGTCAAGGTAGGCGACAAGTATCATGCCGATATGGATCGTCCGCAATCATGCGGGAAGATCCGGGAATTTTGGGGCAACGTGCCGCTGATGGTGCGAGCATATGCCTGGACAAGGTCCCTGGGTGCCGAAGGCATTGACCTTGCGTCCGATATCTCGGTCGTCGCCAACAACTACATCGATCACAAGCTTTCCTCCATTCGCGGTCTCCAGAAGTCCCATCCCGAGATCAAGAAATGGCGCATGGAAATGACGCGCTGGGGACTTGGCCCGATGAAGCTGGACACTGGTGTCGGTACCGCCGCGGCGGCAAACAGACTGGCTGATTTCGGAATCGATCCCTGGTGGATGAGCCACGAGCCTTGGATTCTCGACGAACCGTTTACGCCAGAGGCGGGAGAACTCTGGTCGAAGGACGACATTGATCAGTGGATCGCGGCGGTACAGCGAATATCGGACGAAGCCTATTCCGACCCGGCAATCATTCTGAATGCTCCCTACAACCAGCCGATTTCGAAGGCGAAGGGAACCTGGCCGGGCGATCCGGACAGATGGGCGATGACTTGGCGCGCTTATGTGCGGAAGCACCGGGGCGCTGAGCTCGAAGGAAACACGGCGGCCTGAGGACGCTGGCTGCCCCCGACTAAGGAAGAGGACACGAAATTGGACGCTCGAATTTCAAACGATCAGCTTGCCGAATGGGATCGGCAAAACTTCATGCACCCGATTACGGCCTACGGCGCGTTCGAACGGCAAGAAGTTACTAGCACTGTCATGTCGAGAGGCGAGGGTGTGTTCGTCGAGGACCGCGACGGCCGCAAGAAGTTGGATGCCTTTGCCGGGCTTTACTGCGTCAACGTCGGTTACGGCCGGACAGAGATCGCGGATGCCATCGCCGAACAGGCCCGCAAACTGGCATACTTTCATGCCTATGGCGGCCACGGCACCGAAGCATCCATCACACTGGCCAAGATGATACTGGACCGTGCTCCCAAACACATGTCCAAAGTGTATTTCGGCCTCAGCGGATCGGATGCCAACGAAACCAACATCAAACTCGTTTGGTACTACAACGAGGTGAAGGGACGCCCTGAGAAGAAGAAGATCATCAGCCGCTGGCGGGCATATCACGGCTCTGGGCTGATCAGTGGTTCGCTGACTGGACTACCGCTCTTCCACAAGCAGTTCGGCCTGCCGTTGGAATATGTCAAACACACCGAGGCGCCTTACGGTCTGCGTCGGCCCGACCCAGAGATGAGCGACGAGGCCTTCGTGGACTACCTCGCGCAACGGCTCGAGGAACTGATCGCTAAGGAAGGCGCCGACACCATCGCGGCTTTCATCGGCGAACCAGTGCTTGGAACCGGAGGGATCGTGCCGCCACCGGCAGGCTATTGGGATCGTATTCAGCCCATTCTGAAGAAGTACGACATCCTTCTCATTGCCGACGAAGTGGTGACAGGTTTCGGTCGACTGGGTTCGATGTTCGGAAGCGAGCACTATAACATCCGGCCCGATATCATAACCATCGCCAAGGGGTTGACGTCGGCCTACGCGCCCCTGTCCGGGTCTATCGTATCTGAAGATGTCTGGAGCGTTATCCGCGACGGCACCAACACACATGGGCCCTTTGGGCACGGATGGACATACTCCGCCCACCCGCTTTGCGCGGCCGCGGGCGTCGCGAACCTCAAGCTTATCGATGAAATGGGGCTGGTAGCCAATGCCCGCGAGGTCGGTGGCTACCTGAAGGCCGAACTCACCTCCGCTCTCGTCAACCACCCCGCGGTGGTGGAGGTACGGGGTGAAGGGTTGATGTGCGCTGTCGAACTCGCTTCCCTTAAAGATGGCAAGTCGGCATTCAACCCAAGCGACACTGTCGTTCCGCGCATCGTCGCCGAGATCGGCCGAAAGGGTGTGATTGCCAGGCCGATGCCGCAAGCGGACGTGATCGGCTACGCACCGCCACTATGCCTGACCAAATCCGAGGCGGACATCATCGTGGGTGCGACCCGCGACGCGATTGAAGAGTTCAGTTTTCCGGCGTGAGCCGGGCAAAGGAACGCCAAGCCCAATCGTTCGCTTCAGAAAGCGCAGAGCGACGCGGGCTTGGCTAGGAGGCCGTAGACAATCCAACTCAAAATGAAAGGGGAATGAAATGTCTGACAAGAACAAACTATTCGATAACAGCGACAATATCGCTGAGGAGCGCAGGGACTACATTTTTCGGTCGGCCGGGCTCGACCGAAGACAGTTCCTTTTCGCGTCCGGCGCTCTCGCAGCCGGAGCTACTCTGGCGTCCTGGGCGCCACCCGCACATGCCGAAGTCGGGGGCCAGCTCGAAATCATGGCCTATGAAGGCTATGCAATGGAAAAGGAGACTGAAGCCTGGCGCAAGGCGCACAATGTCAACATGCGCTCGACTGTTATCGCGAGCCAGGATGATGTCACCGCTAAGTTCGTGGGCGACCCGGTCAGGCTGGATCTGGCCGAGTATTCCAACGGCTATAACGACCTCTTCAGTGGCATGGGTATCCTGAAGGAAATCGATCTGTCCAAGATCCCGAACTTCAACGCCAACGACGTGTATCCCCCGTTCTTCAACGGCGAAATGTGGAAATGGGACAACAAGCAGTGGGGTATCCCGTGGACCTGGGGCGTCGATACGATCGTCCTCAATCCGAGCGCCGTCGGGTTCGAGGTGACCAGCTACAAGGACCTTTTGCGGCCGGAATTGAAGGGCAAGATCGCGTTCATGGACAGCCCGCTCACCGCGTGGCCCCAGATGGCCAAGATCGCCGGATACCGCGACAAGTTCCCGAACCTCACCAAGGAAGAGGTCGCGGATGTCTTCGCGAAGTTGCAGCCATACCGTGAGCAATCGAAGGTGTTCGCGACATCAGCCGGCGACATGGTCTCTCTTTTCGCCAATGGCGAGATCGCCGCATGCTTCAACGTGTGGACCGCGCTTCCGATCGAGCTGGCAAAGCAGAACGTGAACACGGTCGCGATCTTCCCGGTAGAGGGTCCGGCGGTGTGGGTGGACGCATGGTTCATCACCAAGACCGCGGAAAACGTCGACACCGCCCACGCCTACATCAACCAGTTGCTTACTCCCGAGGTGCAGGCCGCTTGTGCCAAGAACAACGCGGTTTGCTCGGTATCAAAAAAGGCGCCGCCGCTGATGGACGCAAACACGCGCAAGCTCTTCGACTACGATAACTTCGATGCGAAGTTCGGCTCCGCCAAGATCTACGGCCAGCCACCCCGCAAATCTGACAAGTTCGCCACTTATGACGACTGGCTGCAGGCCTGGTCGAGCTTCAAGTCGGGTTTCTAACCATCATAAGGGGTGCGGCTGCAGACTGGCCGCACCCCACACCCTGGTTCCGGTCATGGACGGCGAGACAAAGACCAGCATGCTCACAGGCTATACAAACCGTTTGACTGCGAGGCCGGGCGAGGCCCTGTCCTTCATGGTGAGTTCCCCTTCGGGCGCATATCATGCCCAACTCTATCGCATTTTCCAGGGCGACAGGGATCCGGCAGGGCCGGGCGAAAAACTCCTGCCAATCGATGTTTCGCTAAACGGTTCCTACGAGGGCGGCGAGCAGCAAATCAGGCCAGGCTCATACATCGAAATCGCGGCCAGCAACCATCTGGCGCTCCACGGCGATTTCACGGTGTTCCTCTGGGTGTTTCCGACCCTCCAGAACGGCAGGGAACAGGTGCTGCTATCGCGGGAGGATGACGCTGGTCGGGGCTATCGCCTGGGACTGGACAGCAGTGGCCGAACCTTCTTTCAGTCGGGTGAGCGGCGCGTCACTGCATGCCATCAGTTGGAGACCGGCCGATGGCAGTGGATCGGCGTTTCCTACTTGGCAAGCACGTATGGTTTGACCATCCACTCTGGACGCCATTTTAAAGATCCGACCCTGGAAACGGTCGCGCCGACGACCTTGCAACTGGTCGTTCAATCGCCGTCCATGGACGTGGCGCTGTTCCTTGCAGGTAGGGGACAGGCAGGCTATGCGCAAGATAGCTTCAACGGCAGGATCGCCAGTCCGGTTGTCTACGGTCGCTGCCTTCCGAACCATGAAATCGACGCTCTCGCGCTGATTGGCGATCACTCCGAGTTTGTGTCCATCGCCGATTGCCTCGCGGCTTGGGATTTCAACATCGGCCATGAAGGCACCCTGATTCACGACGCCTCCGCGAACGCGCTTCACGGGACAACCAGGCAAAGGCCGATGCGCGCGATCACGGGGCCGCACTGGACCGGCGCGATCGACGATTTCCGGTTTGACCGAAACGGATACTCGGCGATCCATTTTCATCGGGATGGCCTCACCGATGCGAATTGGAACGAAAGCTTTTCCTTCACCGTGCCTGAAAACCTGACGAGCGGTATCTACATCGTGCGCATTACCGCGGGCGACGAATACGATGATATTCCGTTCGTTGTTTCGCCGCCTCTAGGGCAAAGGCAAGCGGACGTCGCATTGTTGGTGCCGACCTTCACTTACCTCGCCTATGGAAACTATCCCAGCCGCGGCATCGATGGCATCAAGTGCCTTTATGATCTCTACGAGGATAGCACCGGGGTTCCTCACGCATCCGGTTTGCACCCGATTCCGACGATCCGGCCCCATAGAGGATTCGTCCTTACGACGGAGGGCATCCCCTTTGCGCGCCATCTAAGCGCCGATCTCTATTTCCTCGATTGGGCGAACGAACGCGATCTGGCGATCGACGTCATTACCGATCACGATCTGCATGAGTTCGGGCTAGACCTGCTGAAGCCGTACAAAGGCGTGTTCACCGGATCGCACCCCGAATACGTGTCAGAACAGATGCTCAATGCATTGGAGCGTTATCGCGACACAGGTGGCAGCCTGGCCTACATGGGCGGCAATGGCTTTTACTGGGTCACCTCCGTCGCCCCGGGCGGCTCCTTCATCGAAGTGCGCCGGCCGAACGGTTCGCGTAACTGGACGTCACGGCCGGGCGAGGGCCACAACGCACTTACTGGAGAAATCGCGGGGCTTTGGCGTTTGAGAGGCAGGCCGCCGCAACAACTGGTCGGCGTCGGCTTCACGGCACAAGGATATGATGCGAACGATCATGCCGGACCTCCCCGGCCCCACAATCAAGTCGCGGATCGTGCGGTTCCCATCGCACGCGAGCTTTTCGAAGGCGTGCCCGAAGGCATTCGAATTGGCGACTTCCGAACGCTCGGCATTGGCATTGGCGCGGCAGGGGATGAGATAGACCGTCTCGACTACGCCCTTGGTAGCCCATCACACGCAACCTTGTTGGCCCGCGCCGAGGGGTTTGCGCCCATGTACCAGCCGGTGATCGAGGACCTGCGCGAATCCAATCAACTCGCGCTACCGCCACCCTATCGGAGCGTTCGGTCGGACATCGTGGCGTTCGAGACGCGCACAGGTGGTTTCGTCTTTTCGGTCGGAACCATGCAGTGGTTCAGCGCGCTCTATCACGATGACTATAAAAACTCAGTTTCGCAGATCACCGAGAACGTGTTCAGGAAGATGCTGGGGGGCGCACCGCCGACCCGCGGCTAGGACGCGCGCTGTGGTGGTTTTGGGTTTTGGTGGTTGGTCCGGCGCTTTCGCCGTGATTCGCCATGAGGGATGCCGATAAGATAGCAAATGTATCAAACTGCGTTGCGCGTGGCTGATGGGCAAGACGGCGCTAAGTCAGCCGAAGTCGTTAGAGATTTTCCTGCCAGCTGATCCCATCTTGGGGTTGCGTGGACCTGTCTTCAGGCGGGCTAGTCTCGCAAGTGAGACGACGGCCTAATCTCGAAAGCCGTCTCACCGAGCGTCTCAGATGCTGAGACGTTGTCGATAAAATTTATATATTTCAATTGCTTAATGGTTCTCCAAAAATCTGGCATGCATAATGCATGGCTTGGGTAACTGCTCCCTGAGAGCGAAAGGGGAACTGCGAAGCCGATGACGAAAGTTCGCTTTGAGCGTGTCTCCAAGATGTTTGGAGACTACACCGCGGTACAAGAACTCAATTTCGAGATCAACGACGGCGAGTTTCTTGTGCTCGTTGGCCCTTCGGGTTGCGGCAAGACAACCACCTTGAGAATGCTCGCGGGGCTGGAGACGCCGTCCTATGGGCGTATCTGGATAGACGACAAGGACGTGACACTGCTTCCTCCTGGCGAGCGGGGCATCTCAATGGTCTTCCAGAGTTATGCCCTCTATCCGCATATGACGGTCGCGAAGAACCTGTCATTCGGCATGGAAGTCAGGCATGAGCCGAAGGCTGAACGCGCCGTGCGAGTGCGGCGCGTTGCCGAGATGCTTGGCCTCACTTCCATGCTGGATCGAAAGCCTGCCGCGCTCTCCGGCGGACAGAGGCAGCGTGTGGCTCTCGGCCGCGCCATGATCCATGAGCCGAAGCTCTTTCTCTTGGATGAGCCGCTCTCCAACCTGGATGCCGCGCTTCGCACCCAGATGCGGTTTGAAATCTCCGACCTACAGAAGAGGTTAGGGGTCCCGACCGTCTATGTGACGCACGATCAGGTCGAGGCAATGACCATGGGTCATCGCATTGCCGTGTTTGCTCGCGGTCACCTCATGCAGATCGGCACGCCGCAAGAGCTATTCCGCAACCCGATGAACCGCGAAGTCGCCAGTTTCATCGGTTCTCCGAAGATGAATATCGTGGATGGCGATCTCTTCGGGATCGAATCGCGCGCTTCCGTTCGGCTGCTCGGCGGTTCTTTCAAGCTGTCGGACGTCCAGGTCGCGGCCCTCTCGTCGAAGGCGAAACCCAAAGTGCAGGGCGGCATCAGACCCCAAGACCTGCATTGGATGCAGGACGCCCCGTCGCGCTGCGATCAGCGCATTTCGGGCCGGGTCGTCAGCATCGAGACCACGGGCGCCGAATCCTTCGTCATGGTCAAGATCGACGAGGATCTGGTGAATGCAAAGTTCCCAAGCTTTGCTCCCGTGAAAGTGGACGACACCGTCGATTTGGCGTTCGACGTCCACGACCTGCACCTATTCGACCCAGAAACTGGCGACGCGCTGCTGACGACCGACGTCAGTGCCACCAAATCGCGCAACCTGTCGCCCTCCGATCCATCTCTAACCGTGCAGCACAAATAAGGGGAAAAGCATGCGCAATCGAAATAAAATGTCGAAGTCGGTTATTCTTGGGTCTCTTGCGATCACGGCAACAATGATTGCTTTTCTGGCGCCGGCCACCGCACAGGAAAAGATCACCCTCAGGGTCGCCTATTCCCAGGACTTCGTTCCGCTTACTCCCGAGCTGGGGAAAGCCTATTGGGCAAGCATAATTGACCAGTTCCAGAAGGCAAATCCTAACGTCACCATCGAAGCCATCCCGGTCCCCGGCAGCTACAAGGACTTCGAAAACAAGATGGGTTTGCTCTATCGCTCGCCCGATACGGCTCCTGACTTGGCGGAACTGTCGAACCAGAACATCGTCCAGTGGATCGAAAGCGGCTATCTGGCTGACCTGAGCGAATATGCGGCCAAGGCCGACTGGTACAAGACGATCCCGGATTCCGTGAAGGCCGAGTACACGCTCGACGGCAAAACATATGGGATCAGTCACGGCGAGAACGAGATGGGTCTGCTTTATGACAAGACCCTCTTCAAGAAGGCCGGCATTGCAATGCCCTGGGAGCCGAAGACCTGGAAGGATGTTCTCGACGCCGCCCGCAAGATCAAGTCGTCGAGCCCTGACGCCTGGCCTCTCTGGCTGTCTACTGGCACTGCGCAGGGTGCAAGTGCGGCATCCTACGGTCCGAACAGCCTGTTGCTTGGGTCATCCGATCCGACCATCTACGATGCCTCCAGCCAGAAGTGGGTGGTAGACAGCAAGGGAATCCGTGAGGTGATCGATGCGTACCGGACCGCGTCGGCCGAAGGACTGCTGGCGCCGGCGTCC
Organism: Mesorhizobium sp. WSM4887; assembly: GCF_029625865.1. Lineage (NCBI taxonomy): Bacteria > Pseudomonadati > Pseudomonadota > Alphaproteobacteria > Hyphomicrobiales > Phyllobacteriaceae > Mesorhizobium > Mesorhizobium sp. WSM4887. The sequence continues at coordinate 247,580 of NZ_JARTVP010000006.1, read as the reverse complement.
CAACTCCTGAACGCCACCGCCATCGCGACACCGCCCACAGAGATTCCCAACCATCATATCGGCATCACGCTGGCCGGTAACTGGTTCAGCCTGCAATGGGTCAAAAAGGTTTCTGCGCCCTACTCTCCGAACGCCAAGGACGAGGTGGGGTATGCTCCCTTGCCCACCGTCAATGGCCAGGCACCCGGCGTTGGATCCGCGCTCAGCGGCTGGGGCAGCTCAATCTACGCCAATTCCAAGAACAAGGACATCGCCTGGAAGTTCATCGAGCTCCAGATGACCAAGGACAATCTTCTGATGGCGGCCTTCAACGGATGGACTCCGCCCACGCCTGAAGCCTCCAACGACAAGGACTGGCTGGCCACCGATCCTTTCCAGGAAGGCTTCCAGAAGATCCTGCCGCTGTCGGTCGGCATACCCCTCAAAGCGGGCTATCCGGTCTGGGCCATGGGCTTCATCACCGCTACCGAGGCTGTGGTCCTGGACCCGACCGTAACGGTCGACGACGCCGTGCAGAAAATGAGCGACTACGTCGCCAACCAGTTGGGGCCGGACCAGGTAATGGTCAAGAAGTAACCCACCTGCCGGTCGGGTGACAGTTGCAAGGATCAAGCCGTGGGAACAAGTCCCAAACCCAAGAAGGTAGTTGTTATGGTGACGCCTCGGTTTGATCGGCAACGTTATGAATGGAGCAGCGCCCTCCTGCTTTCGCCGGCGGCGCTGCTTCTGGCGGGTCTGTTTTTGGTTCCAATAGCCTATGCGTTCTATTTGGGGCTAACCAATCTGCAGCTCATCGGAGCCAATGCTCTCCACTATCGGTTCACAGGCGCGTACAACATTCAGTACATGCTGCGCGACAAGGAGTTCTATCACTCCGTCCTCCTGACTATCTACTTTGTGGTCGGGGCTGGCGCGATAGCCTCGACCGTTGTGGGCTTGATCCTCGCATTGTTGATGGAAAAGGCTCTCCCGGCTTTCGGAACAATAGTCGGCGCTCTAGCGATGCTCGCCTGCATTCTCCCGCCGGCGACAGTTGCCGTTGTCTGGTTTGCGGTATCAACCGCGGGCGGTGTCCTTCCTACGGTTCTGGGCGTGCCCGGCTCCGACCTACTGTTCAAGTTTCCGATGACAATCGTGTCCGCTGCCAACGCTTGGTCCCTGTGCGGCCTATCCATGCTCATGTTCGCCGCGGCACTAAAGAACATACCCCGGGACATGATCGAGGCCGCCATGCTCGAGAATGCCTCGGGCGCACAGCGATTGTGGCGTATCACCCTGCCCATGTTGCGCCCGACGATCATGACTTCGGTGCTGATGATGACGCTGCTGTCCTTCGGGAACTTTACGCTCGTCTTCATGATGACAGGCGGCGGCCCAGGCGGGAAAACCAACATCTTGCCCGTCTACTCCTACCTGCAAGGCTTCAGCTTCAGCAATCTGGCCTATGGCGCCCTGCTCGGGAACGTCATTGTCCTCATGGCCGCGTTGCTCGGGCTTGCTTTCGTCGGCATCGACCGCTGGTTGAACCGGGCTCAAAAAGCCGCCTAGACATTTGAGGAAACCATCAAATGAGCATCACTGCTGATGAACGTCGCTTCAGGCCCGGCGGTGCGGTTTTGGACGGCGCGCCCAAGGTAAAGGAACGCCGTTTCACGGCAGATCGCGCGGCCGTCAACGTGGCTCTGCTTTTCTGCGGCATGCTTTTCGTCCTGCCGCTCACCTGGCTGGTCGTTGCGTCGGTGGATGCCACGGCGAGCCGCCAGGTCCATCTCCCGACGCTGACGATGGACAATTTCTATTCTGTCGCCGAGCCCGGGCGGCTGCAGGGAATCTTGAATAGCATCATTATCTCGCTGATTGCCACGATCGTCGCGACGGTTCCGTCCATTTTTGCGGGCTATGCCTTCTCGCGACGCTACATTCCGTTCAAAAGCGCGACGCTCTTGATTGTTCTGTTCCTATCAGGCGTGCCGATCAATATCGTTATCGTGCCGGTCTACCAGATATTTGCATCGCTCAACTGGCTGTCGATGATACCGACCGCGGTGTTCCTGGGCGTGACATCGCTTCCGTTTGTTCTCTTCATCGTCAAGAACGCCATCGATGCCATTCCGCTCGACCTGGAAGAGTCCGCCCGCATCGAGGGCGCGAACACCGCGCAGATCTTGTGGCGTGTCGTCGTGCCGCTGGCTATGCCCGGCATCGCCGCCGGTGCGATCTTCGCGTTCGTGAATACCTGGGGGAACTTCCTGGCTCCACTGGTTCTCATCACATCGTCAGACATGCAGCCGAGTCCAGTCAAGATCTTCTCGTTCCTGGCTGCCAACGTCACGCGGTATGGGGGGATAGCGGCCTACTCAATCGTCTACTCGGCGCCAGTTGTGATCCTCTATTTGCTGCTGAACCGCGTGTTCCGTAAGGGCTTTGTCTTAGGCGGCGCAGTTCGAGGCTAAGCAAATTACCGTTCACCTCCCAGCAACTGGAGCCGTCCAACTACCTCGTTGGGCGGCTCATTTTTCTTCGCTGGCGAAATCTTCCTGACGCTCACGATGTGGGAACGATCACTATCTACGGGGTTCTTGAGCGCACAATATGCGGCGGGCGTTGCGATTAATCCGCATTAAAGCAACTGGTGGGCAAGCGAAGGTTGGAGTTTCACGCCGACAAGCCCACCGCGCGGCGCCGGATTTCGTTAGTGTCAGCGAGGCGGTCATTACGCCTTGTTGGAACTATACGCCCTCATCCCAGAGAGGTCGTTCTCAGGGGAGGCCCATGGTGTCTTTGATATTCTCGCCTCGCCCTCTTAAGCCGAGAGAGTCGCTCTGGGCGCCTCGTACCCGGAATGGCGTCCGGATTTCGCACATTGACATTTAGTCTTACGTCCTTAATGTAAGACAATCTTATCCGCTGCAAGAGGCCCATGGGTCTGCTGCGGAATCGACTTTTTGGTGGAGGAGGACCGGCAGTTGGCGGGATATTTCATCCAGCAGCTTATCAATGGGCTGACACTGGGATCGATCTATGGGCTGATCGCAATCGGCTACACGATGGTCTATGGCATCATCGGCATGATCAATTTCGCCCATGGCGACATATTCATGGTCGGCGCGTTTGCGGCTTTGATCGTATTCCTCATCCTTGGCGCGCTGTTCTCTTCGGTGCCAATCGTGCTCGCGCTGCTGATCATGATGATCCTCGCGATGCTGCTGACGAGCCTCTACAATTGGACGATCGAAAAGGTGGCCTATCGGCCGCTGCGGGGCTCGTTCCGCCTGGCGCCACTGATCACGGCTATCGGTATGTCAATCTCCCTCTCCAATTTCGTGCAGGTCGCACAGGGTCCGCGCAACAAGCCAATTCCTCGGTTGTTTACCGAAGTATACGACCTAGGCGGCATTGCGATATCGCTTAAACAGATCATCGTTGTCGTCGTAACTGCCGTGCTGCTGGTTATCTTCTGGTACCTGGTTAACCACACATCCCTGGGGCGTGCGCAAAGGTCATGCGAACAGGACCGCAAGATGGCGGCATTGCTCGGGGTCGATGTCGATCGGACAATCTCCATTACCTTCGTTATGGGTGCCGCGCTCGCAGCCGTCGCCGGCACCCTGTTCCTAATGTACTACGGCGTTGTTTCCTTTTCTGATGGCTTCGTGCCGGGTGTGAAGGCGTTCACCGCCGCCGTTCTGGGCGGCATCGGCTCGCTGCCGGGCGCGGTCCTTGGCGGCTTAGCGATTGGTCTTATCGAGAGCATGTGGTCGGCGTATTTTTCAATCGACTACAAGGACGTCGCCGCCTTCTCGATCCTGGCGATCGTGCTGATCTTCTTGCCAACCGGGATGCTTGGCCATCCTGAAGTCGAGAAGGTCTGAATTGATGACAATGGCTGCTACCACCGCAGGCGGCGTCATCGTCGTCCATCCACTAAAGCGCGCTTTTCGAGAGGCGCTTTATGCCGGCGTGATTTCGTTCGGCTTGTTCGTACTGCTGATTGGACTAAAAACTGACCAGAACATCCGCAACGAGCTCGTTCTTATCCAGCGATGGGGCGCGCTTGCGGCAATCGTATTGCTGGTGATGACTGGCCGTTTTGTCTATGTCGGTTTCATTCATCCAGCCCTCGAGCGCCGAAAGGCCGTCGCAAGCAGTGCGCAGCACGGAGCCGTCGTACCAGGATTCATCGCTCGGAATTCTAGTTCGATCGGTATCACCATGCTGTTTCTGTTTCCGATCGTCTCAGTAATGGCCTTCGGCTTCCAAGGCTCTTTGAAGTGGGTCGACAATTTCGGCATTCAGATATTGATCTATGTGATGCTGGGTTGGGGTTTAAACATTGTCATCGGACTCGCGGGCTTGCTTGACCTCGGTTACGTCGCTTTCTACGCTGTCGGAGCCTATGCCTACGCCTTGCTTGGCACACATTATGGCCTGTCATTCTGGATCCTGCTCCCGTGTGCTGGAATCATGGCGGCTACATGGGGCGTGATGCTAGGCTTTCCGGTGCTGCGTCTGCGTGGCGACTATCTTGCCATCGTTACGCTGGCGTTTGGAGAGATCATCCGGCTGGTGCTAATCAATTGGCGGGAGGTCACCAACGGAGCCGCCGGACTCTCCGGCATCCCGAAAGTATCCTTCTTCGGTTTGGCCACGTTCAACGTTGGTGACGCGAACTACATCGGTAAGCTGCTGCACCTGGCTCCATCGGGGGCGTACTATAAAATCTTTCTTTATTATCTGATCCTGCTTCTGTGCTTGCTCACGGCCTTTGTCACCATCCGCCTGCGTCGCTTGCCGGTCGGCCGCGCGTGGGAGGCACTGCGCGAGGACGAGATCGCCTGCCGTTCTCTTGGCATCAACACCACGACTACGAAACTAACGGCCTTTGCCACCGGCGCCATGTTCGCAGGTTTTGCGGGTTCGTTCTTCGCAGCTCGCCAGGGCTTCGTGTCTCCCGAATCCTTCGTATATCTGGAGTCGGCAATCGTGCTCGCGATCGTCGTCCTTGGGGGCATGGGATCGCTTGGGGGTATCGCAGTTGCTGCATTCGTAATGATTGGCGGCACCGAAATCTTACGTGAACTCAGCTTCCTGAAAGTGATCTTTGGTTCAGACTTTACGCCAGAGCTTTACCGAATGCTGCTGTTCGGCATCGCCATGGTCGTCGTCATGCTTTGGAAGCCGCGCGGTTTCGTCGGCAGCCGGGAGCCCACCGCGTTCCTGAAAGAGCGCAAATCAGTGTCGGGTTCTTTCACTAAGGAAGGTCACGGCTAACGAGCATGAACACGAGTGCACACACTTCCATGAGCGACATCATACTCAACGTCGAGCACCTGTCGATGAGGTTCGGCGGGCTGCTCGCCATCAGCGATCTGTCCTTCCAGGCAAGGCGCCGCGAGATTACAGCGCTGATCGGCCCCAACGGCGCAGGCAAGACCACCGTGTTCAACTGCATCACCGGCTTTTACAAACCGTCGGTGGGCATGATCACGCTCAGCCGGGCCGACGGTTCGAGCCTCATGCTTGAGCGTCTGCCCAACCATGAGATACCGGGACGCGCCAAGGTGGCGCGCACCTTCCAGAACATCCGCCTGTTCTCGGGCATGACGTTGCTCGAGAACCTTCTGGTCGCGCAGCACAACAAGCTTATGAAGGCGTCGGGCTATACGATGCTTGGGCTGTTTGGCTTCTCCGGCTATCGCCAGGCTTCAGCGGAATCAATCGAGCTCGCCAGGCATTGGCTGGAGAAGGCGGACCTCGTCCATCGCGCCGACGATCCGGCCGGGGACCTGCCCTATGGCGCGCAACGCCGTCTTGAGATCGCGCGCGCCATGTGCACCGGGCCGGAACTCCTGTGCCTGGACGAGCCTGCCGCCGGCCTCAATCCGAAGGAATCGTCGGCGCTCAACGAACTCTTGATCGACATCAAGAACAACACCGGCACGTCGATCCTGCTCATCGAACACGACATGTCGGTGGTGATGCAGATCTCCGACCATGTCGTCGTGCTCGAATACGGCCGCAAGATTTCCGACGGCAATCCGCAATCGGTGCGCACCGATCCGCGCGTCATCGCCGCCTATCTCGGCGTCGACGACGAAGAGGTGCAGGAGGTGCTGACCGAAGTCGGCGACGAGGATGTCATCGAGCAACTCGATACCGGGCCGGACGCAGCGCACGGGCCCGGCAATTCCGCTTCGATGATGGCGGGACCGGTTTCCGACAGCGTCGAACACGCCGACGAGGGCGAGCGGGTCACCGTGTCGAAGGGGGCGTCGAAGGCGGCGCAGATCGATGCGCGCACGAGTTCGACGAAGAGCAAGCCGGCCCCAGCGTCCTCGACGGCCAAGCTACGCGGAGGGCGCAAATAATGGCCGGCACAACGCTGCTCGATATCAAGGGCGTCGAGACCTATTACGGCAACATCCGGGCGCTCAACGGCGTCAACGTCCAGGTCAACCAGGGTGAGATCGTGGCGCTGATCGGCGCCAATGGCGCCGGCAAGTCGACGCTGATGATGACCATCTTCGGCGCGCCGCGCGCCCGCGCCGGCACCATCACCTTCGCCGGAACCGACATCACCCAGTTGCCGACGCATGAGATCGCCCGCCTGCGCATCGCCCAGTCGCCGGAGGGACGCCGCATCTTCCCGCGCATGACGGTGATGGAAAACCTGCAGATGGGCGCCAGCCTCGACAACCTGAAGCACTATGACGAGGACGTCGAGAAGGTGTTCACGCTGTTCCCGCGGCTAAAGGAACGCATCGGCCAGCGCGGCGGCACGCTGTCGGGCGGCGAGCAGCAGATGCTGTCGATCGGACGCGCGCTGATGGCGCGGCCCAAGCTGCTCCTGCTCGACGAGCCGTCACTTGGTCTTGCGCCGCTGATCGTCAAGCAGATCTTCGACGCCATCCGTGAGCTCAACAAGACGCAAGGGCTGACCGTGTTCCTGGTCGAGCAGAATGCCTTCGGCGCGCTCAAGCTCGCCACGCGCGGCTATGTCATGGTCAATGGCAATGTGACGATGAGCGGCACCGGCAAGGAACTGCTCGCCAATCCGGAAGTGCGCGCCGCCTATCTCGAAGGCGGACATCACTAAGAGGGGTCTTCACCAATGGGCATCATCTACGAAGAAGCCTCGGTCTGGCAGTTCCTGTTCGTCACCTGCCTGCTCGGCGGCTGGGCGGCATGGATGACCGGCAAGGCGGCGGCACAGACCTGGAGCACGTATGTGCAGCTGTTCTTCTACATGCTGGGCCTCGGCATCGGCATCAGGTTCATCCATCATGCCCTGTTCGACGGCACGATGTTCTCGCTGCATTACTATATCGTCGACACCATCGTGCTGATGATCCTGGGCTTCCTCGGCTATCAATACACGCGCACCAACCAGATGGTCACACAGTATAACTGGCTCTATGAAAGAGCTTCCTTATTGAGCTGGAAGCCAAAGACCTGACGTTCATGATTAACGCCGGCTCGGGGACGAATCGGCGTGACAAGTGACTCACGCTTCGAAGTCTGAAACCTCTAGAGAGCGGGTTCTGACCCATAGAGATTTCTGGCCTGGGAACAGAAGAACGAACGACGCGTAGGGTCGATGTGTTCGGATGTTTGAGTGAAGGCCGGCAATCTCGTTTAGCGTTTACCGTGATGACTCGCTCAACTCAATTTGGCCTCCGGAATTATTGACACCAAATCCACACCGCGCACGCCCTGGCGTGTCGATCCTTCAGCTCGGCTGCGCCCGATTCATTTAGTCACCGCGGTATCCGCCAAATGTGAGTTCCAGCCTTCGCAAGTTCCATAGGTTCAGCAAGGCGTCTGTGCGTCGCAACGCCGACTCGCTTGAGTGAGCTCGTTGAGAGCGGGCAGTCGATTTCACTGATTGACAAAGTGTCAGACATTATTAATGTAACTCAATCTGTCAACGGTATGCCCGCTGAGGGCAACGGTCGGATGGTCCGTTGCAGGTGCAACGACCTGCAGGTAGGCTTAAATAGAGGGAACTATGCAATGAGGAAAATGCTACTTTCCGCGGTCGCAGCCGGTGCGCTTGTCGCACTAACTGGCCAAGCGTTCGCAGACGTTTTGATGGGTGTTGCAGGTCCCATTACTGGGGCAGGTGCTGCCTTCGGAGCGCAGCTCAAGCGTGGAGCCGAAAGGGCCGTTGCCGACATCAATGCGGCGGGCGGCATAAATGGCGAAAAGATCTCGCTCGAGATCGGCGATGACGCCTCCGATCCAAAACAAGGCATCTCAGTTGCCAACAAGTTTGTCGCCGACAACATCAAGTTTGTCGTGGGACACTATAACTCTGGAGTTTCGATGCCAGCCTCTGAGGTTTACTCGGAGAACGGCATTCTGGAGATCAGCCCGTCATCCACGATCCCTGAATTTACCGAGCGGGGACTCTGGAATGTGTTCCGCACCTGCGGGCGTGACGATCAGCAGGGCAAGGTAGCCGGCGACTATCTCGCCTCCCATTTCAAAGATGGGAAAATCGCGATCATCAATGACAAGTCGGCTTTTGGCCAAGGCATGGCTGCTCAGGTCAAGAAGGCAATCAATGCTGGTGGCGTCACAGAGGTGATGTACGATGCCGTCAACGTCGGTGAAAAGGACTTTTCGGCACTGATTTCCAAGATGAAAGCGCGCGGTGTCACAGTGATTTACTACGCCGGCTATTATGCTGAAGCTGGCCTTATCTCGCGCCAGTTGGCTGACCAGGGCCTCAAGGCAACCTTGATGGGTAGCGACGATCTCGCCACAGCTGAGTTCGCGGCGGTTGCGAGCGATGCGGCGGAAGGAGCCTTGTTCACGTTTGCGCCGGATCCTCGCAAGAACCCCAAGGCCGCGGACATCGTGAAAAAGTTCCGGGACGACGGCTTTGAACCTGAGGCATACACGCTCTACACTTATGCAGCTGTCCAAATCATTGCCCAGGCTGCAAAGGCGGCAAATAGCTTGGATCCCCAAGCTGTCGCCGAAGCCATCCATTCGAAAGGGCCATTCCAAACCGTAATCGGTGACATTGGTTATGACTCCAAGGGTGACATCACGCGCGCCGACTATGTCGTCTACCGCTGGGGAAAAGGTAGCGACGGGAACTACAGCTACGTAGAAGTCAACTGATCCCTTCCGGCCCTAACCTTCGAAACCTCCCATCGGACAGGGCCCGCGCCGAGCAACATATACGTTGCTCGGCGCTTGCGCTTGACAGGCCGCCTGCGTCGCAATCCCGAGCTGTCGAACGACAAACTCGAAACGCGGACTTGAACACATGCTAAAGAGGGCGGGCTTGAGGCATCGGACCGGCGTCAGCTTGGGCTTTCAATCGACATCGCAGATACCTCAGTCGTGCCGTTCGCATCAGCGCGGCTAGGCATTCCTGCATGCCGGCGGCCACGATACTCGTGCCTTGATGGGCTTTGCCGCCGCAGTTCCCCTGAATTGGTGGGAGCAGGTCTTCTTCGGCACTTCGTCTTAGTCTTTCAGCCCGCCGAGGAGGCAGGCCCACTTGGCGGCCGGCGCGACTTCGCGGGAAGGCCTTCTCGACGATATCGACGCAATCGGCATTTTACCTGCGAAGTATCCGATGCTGTCGGACAAGCAACTCGGTCCCATGCGGCAAAGCCCCCGGGCAGGATAGGCGCGCGGTTGCAGTCGCCTGCTCGATGGCAAGGAAACACAGCATAGACCTGGCGACGCTGCCCTCGAGGGCGCCGTTACATCGATGGCGCTACGTCAAGGTGGACCTCCAACATGGAAGGCGCCGGCGTTGAACGCGCCGAAGATGGTTGAGCTCATTCAGCGAGTGGGCAAAGACGTGGACGGACGAGATAGCTCAAGACGTCCGGCTGGACGGCGGCCTAGGATTTTGCGCTCGACAACGAATCTGTCCATCCATTGCGTTCGCCTTGGCTTTCGCGACGCCGTCACCGAATTCGTGAAACTGGGCTGGCGAGGGGCCTTCGCCCTCGCTGAGGCAATGAAAGCCTATCTGAACCAAACTGGAGCAGGTGAGTTTGAACACTGGCAAGGTGCAAGGTCTTTTTGCACCCTCCCGGCACGGTAGCGCCTTTTGGCCTGGCGATCCCGACGAGCATTCTGTCCTCTGGCTGATCCGATCAGTTCTGCGGAGATTGCGGGCGCTGGGATTGAGGCGGTACGCAAAAATCCAAATGCCTTCACCGGCACATACCGACCTATTGGCATTCAGTGAGCTGTGCCGGAAAAATCCTGCATAACATTGCTCTTAGCCACACGAACGCGCCGCATCGTTTCGGGAGTGTTCCGGCTGCGACCCACAAAGCGTGGAATTCCACCGGTAACCACTGCACCGACAGCAGGGATGTCCCCGTTCCTCAGCGCAGACAGAGCGTCGGACTTGGAGCCTCCCATGCAAGAATCGATCAGTACGATATCGGCGTCACGGCGGTGTGCGATCGTACCGCTGTTGAGACGGTACACCCTGGCGTTGTTGCCACATGCCGCGGCGATGGCAATTTCCGGAGCCATCTTTCCTAAGGAAGCGAGATGGCTGATCGTGTAGAGCATTCCGAGCGGCATGATGCCGCTGCCGGTGGGCGTATCAGTTGCAATCAGCAATCGTTCGAGCCGATTTGCGCGAGTGAGAAGCTCGGAGACCAGCAGCGTCGTGCGAAGATTGCCGGCGGTGCAGATCTGCAGCGCCATGTCGGACTCGTTGACCAGCCTGGGAAAATCTTCATCAGGCATTGCGATTGGCCCGCCATTTACATGGTAGGAGACATCCGGCTGCATGCGAAGCAGATGGTCGGCCCAAATCCCAGATGAGCCGGGGATCGACGCTCCCCCCGTATGAACCATCGAAATCATACCGTGACGTCGTGCCAATGCAACGAGCGGGGCATACTCATATGGCGTTGCGAATGCTCCAAACCCCGCTTTCACCATCCAGATTCCGGCCGCTTTGAGCTCGGCAAAGTCCGCGTCGGTGAGCCCGGGCTCGAGGATAAGCGACCCTGCATGAACTCTCATACCGCCCGGCCGGTATTGCTGAAAGCACTTGGCCGCGGCGATCGCGAGCGCTTTCACACCGGTCACATCCTTCGGGCGCCCGGGAACATGAACTTCGGACGCGCTGATGGACGTCGTTACCCCGCCGTGAACGTAGCTTTCAAGAAAACCGACGGTCTTTTGGCGGGGTGTGTAGTCACCGAACGTAATGTGGACGTGCGAGTCGATCAGTCCGGGTATTGCCATGGTCCCATTGGCATCGATTATGACATCGCACTGTTCGACATTGGCGGCACCAATGTTGCCTACTGCTTCTATCAGGCCGTCTGCCGTGATAATCGTGTCTCCGTCGACAAAAGGGGTCGACAGGTCCCCGGTCAAAATCGACCCGATGTTAACGATCGCGACTTTCATCACTCACCTACGCTCCGGCGACCTCGCTGCCGGCGGGTTGCCGCCTTGCTGAAACTTCCTCGTGCGTAAGACCGCCGACGCGTGCGTTGATACGCCCATGACTCACCAGACAGAATATGATCGCGATCTCATCAGGCATCGGGGTTCCTTGCAGCGTAATCGTCATCCCGTCATAATGTGACCTAACGTAAACATCGTCCTTGTGATTCATCGGAATGTCGATCGTGGTTCCTGGTGGCACCACCTTTTGCATTGAGGAAATCCACGCAACTCCCCCGCCGATCGCATCTCGGATCGGGTTCGCAAAGACTGTAGTGAGCAACGCGTTGGCATGCTCCTGTTCGCCATTAAGACCTACCAGCCCGCCTTTGCCATATCCCTGAGCGGTGTAGTCGCCGAGTGCATCCAAGGCCATTTCCCCCATGCGTCGCCCAAGCGCAACGCTCTCTTCAGTCAAGGGCGAAAGATCTTTCACATATCCCGCCGAAGCGTATGGGTTCTGCAGCACCGTGACTACAGCGACTTTGCGGACGGGCGCCGGAGCCGGCTGACCTGCTTCCTCGAACTTGTCTTCAATAACCGTATAGGTCCGGCGGATACGCAAATTGTGCACGGTATATGCCTCCAAAAAAACTTCATTCGTCATTTCCCTAGTATCAAATCGTCAGACATTCTGTCAATCTTAGTTGATGCAAGGCTGACACAAATCAGCTAAGGCTCAGCGTGCAACGGAGGCTGTTTAGGATGACTCTCATCGATTTTCGCGTCTCGCCCAAAACGGTGCAGCAGGTGACGGTCGAAAAGCTGCGTCAGGCAATCATAACCGGAGTGTTCAAGCCTGGTGACCGTCTTCTCGAGGCGGAGCTTTGCGAGCTTCTTGGAGTGAGTCGACCTTCCGTCCGCGAAGCATTGAGGAGCCTGGAGGCCGAGCGTCTTGTAGCGATCGTCCCCAACAAAGGCCCGCACATTCCGCGTCTGACCTGGGATCAGGCTACGGAAATCTACAAGGTGCGTGCGTTGCTGGAAGGCGAAGCTGCATCCTTGGCAGCGCAGAATGCAACGGACGAGTCGATCAAAAAAATGCGCGTTGCGCTGAGCGTGTTCGAGAAGGCGGCACGTGGGGCAGACGCGGCAGCCGAGGTGAATTCGACGGCCGATTTCTATGCGGAGATCCTCCGGTCCTGCAACAACAGCATTATAGAGGAAGTACTGGGCGGCTTGCTGGCCCGCGTCAATTTCCTGCGCGCCCGGTCGATGTCCATGCCGGGAAGGGCAAAAGTAAGCCTCAAGGAAATGAAATCCATCCTTGACAGCATTGAAGCCCGCGACAGCGAGGCTGCTCGGCGTGCAGCTATCCATCACGTTGAACAGGCCTATGCCTCCGCACATGAGGCCTACAAGCGCGAACAATTGGAGTGATTCAACAAAGACCACTCGGAACCGAGGCCATCTGGCGGCTCAATGGATCGTGAGCAGCCGTCGAATAGAGGCAATCACTGCACTGTTGCTGGTCACCACAGGCACTTTGAATTCGCGTTCCAACAGTGGTTTGGCCTCCAGGGCGCGAAAATTCGTGCACGATACCAACAACAAATCGAAGTCAACTCCCGTCAAATTCTTACGGGTGAATTCGACGATCTCTTTTGGTGTCGGCTCACAAAGCTTGACATTGTCGCTGATCCCCATGCCCGCGGCGGCTACTACGCGGCGATTGGCCGACTCTGCGGCGCGAGCCACCGAAGTTGTAAGGTCCTCCACATAGGGCGTGATGACGGCTAGGCGTTGTCCCGGTGTTGCATCCAGCTCTTGGCCGACCGCCGTGAGAACGCCAAGCGCCGGCGCATTGGCGATCCCGCCAAGCTTGTCGCAGACTTCTGCGTCATAGGCTGCTCCGAACAGCGACCCGGCCGATGTGCATCCAAACACCACGAGATCCGGGTTGAGGGTGCCAAGGTCTCGAGCTGCCTCCGGAGCGTATGTCTCCACCATGGCAATTTCGGCGGACCTTGTGGTCTCGACCATATACATGCGAGCCGTGTGCACGCTGCATCGGCCGCCCAATTCGCGGTTGAAGTCGACCTCCATCACAGTATTCGATGAGGGCACCATTAACCCGACACGAGGCATGCGGTCTTTCATTCTTCAGTCCGATCCAGGCAAAGGCCTCTTCTAGGTTTCCAAACAGAGATATTTCAATTCGAGGTACTCGTTGATGCCGTATCTGGAACCCTCGCGGCCAACTCCTGATTGCTTTACGCCCCCGAATGGGGCTTGGGCGGTCGAAATGGCAGCGGTATTGATTCCGACCATTCCGAATTCGAGAGCCTCGGCAAACTTCCAGGCGCGGCTTAGGTCGCGCGTATAGAAGTAGGCAGCGAGCCCATATTCAGAATCGTTGGCCCGGTCGATGACCTCCTCGACGGTGTCAAACGCGAAAAGCGGTGCGACAGGGCCAAACGTTTCCTCTCGGGCGACCTTCATATCGTGTGAAACGTCCGTCAGCACGGTCGGCTCGAAGAACTGACCTCCACGTGCATGGCGGCGGCCTCCCAACCGGACCTTCGCACCGTGCTGCATGGCGTCTTGGATATGCTCCTCAACCTTCGCCAGGGCCTGCGGGCTGATCAAGGGGCCGATTTGAGTGTCTCCGGACAAGCCATTGCCGACATTCAATTCGGCAACCGCCTGGCACAACTTGTCCGCAAAGGCGTCGAGCACATTTTTCTGTACGTAAATTCTATTCGCGCACACGCACGTTTGGCCGGCATTGCGAAACTTGGCGATAATTGCGCCTGCCACCGCCTTATCGAGATCGGCGTCGTCAAAGACGACGAATGGCGCATTCCCGCCCAATTCGAGACTCAGCCTTTTGATATCGCCCGCCGCTTGCCGCATCAGCAGGGAGCCAACGCGGGTCGAGCCGGTAAAGGACAGCTTCCGCACTTTCGTATTGCTGCACAACTCCAGGCCTATGCCTGCCGCATCGGTGCTTGGGAGGATATGAAAGATCTCCGAGGGGATACCGGCTCGCTCCGCCAGCACGCCCATTGCAAGCGCTGACAATGGCGTTAGCTCTGACGGCCGCGCGACAATGCTGCAACCCGCGGCCAGCGCAGGCGCCGCCTTGCGAGCGATCATGGCGGAGGGAAAATTCCAAGGCGTAATCAGCGCGGCTACGCCGACAGGTTGCTTGAGAACGAAAATCCGCTTGCTTTGCCCATGCGCGGGGATGACGTCTCCATAAACGCGCCGTCCCTCTTCGGCAAACCACTCGATATAGCTTGCGGCGTAGGTGATTTCCGCGCGCGCCTCTGTCAATGGCTTGCCCATCTCCGACGTCAAGATGACGCTGAGATCTTCGATGTTCTCGAGCATCAGCCGCGACCAGCGAAGCATGATCGAACATCGTTCGTCAGCGGTTCTCGCAGCCCATTCCGAGCGAGCGGCATACGCAATATCGATGGCTTCGCGAGAACGGGCGACATTGAAATCGGAGACACACATTATGGCCGTTCCGGTCGCGGGATCTCTGACGGCGAAACATGCTCCGAGCGTGTCCTGTCGACCGGGCTCGGCAGCGTGCGGACCCAACAGGGAAGGATCTTTTAGAGAAATCATGGGCGGAAATGTCTCGAATGCTGTCGGTGTCGTCAGCTGGTAAGCCAGACGATGAACTGAAGAAACACGACAAGCACAGCCAGGGTTGCGATGATTTTCGCCAGGCCTTCGGCGAAATCAACGCGGCGAATTTTCAGGGCTTCCAGTTGCCGGGCTTGCGTGCGCAGCATTGACGCGTCGTCGAATTCATATTCGACGATCTCGTCATCATAGACGAGTACGAGAGAGGTTCCCTCTACGCCCCAATAGAAACAGTTGAGACCGTCGGTACCCCGTTGCCGCACTGGAATATTCTTGAAGCGACGCACCGGTCGATGCTCGAACGGAACCCGTTGACAATCGATCGGAGTCTGCGCGGCGCGTCGCGCCAAGGTAGCGGCTATCGCAAAAAAATCCTTCAATTCGGCTCCCACTGCGTCGAAATCGCGAGCACCATTTGTCATGCCATTCAGAGGAGTAAGGTCGAAAAATATTGTCTGACACTCTTAATGTATGTCAGATGGCTTGTCAATTTTGGTGGTGTCGCCTAATATCGAGACGATTTGCGGACGCTGCGCCTGGGAAAAAAGGCTACCGCGCTTGATGAGCTAACGGAAGGAGATGAAGGTGCGATTGTCTGATCTCAGAAAGGGCAATACCAAGTGGCATATCGTCGTACTCGGCGGCCCTGGCGTCCGAGCCACCCTGGGCGATATGGGTGAATTCGAGAAAGCGCTTGAAGAGTGGGCGTCGCAGCTTGGAATTGAGATTGAGCATTTCCAGTCAAATCACGAAGGCAGATTGCTGGAGTTTGTCCATTCCAGTCGAGATCGGGCAAGCGCCTATCTGGTGAATCCGGGCGGGCTCGTCAGAGTCGGCGAATCGCTTCGCCATACGTTGAAGGATGCGAAGAAGCCCTGCGTCGAAGTCCATCTCGACAATGGGGAGCTACGCCAGCAGTCGATTTTCGCTCCGAGCGTGTTGACGATCTTTTCTGGGCTTGGGCGTTCCAGCTATGTCGGCGCTATGACGGCACTGGTGCTCGCGCTCGACGATGTCGACTTCCTGCATCCGGAAGGGACTGGTCCTCTCAATCGCTCCCACGGCGCGCCGCGGTCGCTTTATACTTGATTGCCGATTGGAGGGCCAAAGTCATGACTGCACAAGAAATTTCGCATTCGCCGCAATTGACGCACCCAATCCGGGTTGGCTTGCTGAACGGGCTCAACATGACGAGCCTGGGCCGACGCGACAAAAACATCTACGGAACGATCGGCTCGCTGCAAGAACTTGAAGATGTCGTGCGTGATCTCGGTCTGAAACTCGGTGTCGAGGTTGTCCCCTATCACTCGAATCACGAGGGCGACCTCGTGGACTTCATCGAGGCGCAGACCGACATTGATGCCTTCCTGATCAACCCGGGCGGGTTGTGGGCGTTTGGCGAGCCCACGAAGCTGGCGCTACATCAGTCCCGCAAACCCTTTGTGGAAGTTCACTTCGCCAATATCTACGCAACCGGTCACGACTCGGTCTTTACATCGGTAGCCACTGGCACGGTGATGGGGTTCAGGCATTTTGGCTACCTTGGCGCACTGGTCGCTCTGGTCGAGGAGTTGAAGGCCGGTCGGCTGGCGAAAGACGAGGCGTCATGATGCCCAAGCCTGACGTCCTCGTTGTCGGTTGCGGCGCAGTTGGATTGAGCGTCGCGTACAATCTCGCGATAAGAGGAATGCGGGTGCTTGCCGTCGATCGCGTGGGACCTGGTGCCCAGACGTCGGCGAGAGCGGCGGGTCAGTCGGTCATCGCTCAGACCGACCCGGCGATGGGCGAGCTCATGCACCGTAGCATCGACATCATTACAGGTTTTGAAAAGAGCGCTGGAGTTGCTTTCAAATACCATCAGGTTGGCAGCATTCGGTATGCGCTTGCCGATTGGTCGGCGGCGCAACTGAAGCGTGAAGTCGAGCGGGCAAGCCTGCTTGGCGCTGATGTTTCGATGATTGCGCTCGACGATGCGCAACGGATCGCTCCGCATACCAATGCCGATGCCGCCTTGGCTGCCTGGCACGCCCCGAATGACCTCTATTTCCGCCCACCCGATATGCTGGCGGCGTTCTATTTGGCGGCCAAAAAGGCAGGCGTGGAATTCCAGTTCGGCGAGGACGTCGCTGACATCGTAATCGACGCTGGCAAGGTCGTTGGCGTTGTGACGCGAACTGGCAAGGTCGACGCCGGCGCCGTGGTGATAACAGCAGGGCCTTGGACGAAGGAGCTTCTGGCGCGAACCGGCGCGATCTTGCCGGCACTGTACGTACGCCACCAGTATTCAATTCGCTCCGGCGTTCCCGGCATTCATCCCGGTTTGCCGTCTGTTCGCATAGTGGACCACGCGGTTTATGCGCGACCCGAAGGCGTCAATTTGATGTTTGGGACGTATGAGCCGCATCCGCTCGAATTCAAAGCCGTTCCCAAAAGCGCGGAAGATGTCCCGCTCGATGGTGCGGCGATAGAGACCGCACTGCAAAAGGTCAGCGCAGTGTTTCGCGGGCTCGCAGACGCCAGCGTCGTCGAACTGCGCGGAGGTGTCACGACCATGACGCCAGATGGTAGTTACCTGATCGACGAGGTCGCAGACGCGAGCGGTCTCTATTTCGCTACCGGCTGCAACGTGATGGGTCTGTCCTGCGCTCCAGCTCTGGGCGAGGAACTGGCCTCATGGCTGGCTACCGGGCAGAGACCAGAGGTCTTGGAAGGCTTCTCGATCAGACGATTCGCGGATCAGGACTTGTCGTCGGATGAAATCCGGCAGAAGGCCCTGGCGGAATACGAGAGCATATATCGCGACGCTGAAACTGCGGGGTATGTCAGGGGCTACGGTGCCCCAGCGAGCGGCACGCACGCTGGATAATCGGATTCACGTCGAATTTAACGGCTGTCGGGGGTTTGAGACCAACAAGCTAGGTCTGCGGAAACACCAGTAGTCTCGTGCAATCCTGGTTTTGTCCGGAAGGCTGATCTGCGGGGTGCGAGGGGCGCAAATGCATGTCGCAGGCAGCGCTCATTTTGCCAGTAGTTCAAAACAGAACAAATGCGCGCATGCAGTCCGGCATGCGGATTTCTTAGAGGGTAAGACATGAACGTAAAGCGTCTCGAGGCCAATCACAGACTTTCCCAGGCGGCCGTGTTCGGCAACACCGTCTATCTGACGGGTCAAGTGGGCTCGGAGGCGGACACCCTTGGGGAACAGACGCGCTCCGTGCTGGCCTCGATCGACCGGTTGCTTGCGCTTGCCGGGACCGACAAATCAAACGTGATCCAAGCCACGATCTGGTTGGCGGATCGCAATGATTTCCCCGGCATGAACACCGTGTGGGACGAATGGGTCGATAAATCCAATCCGCCCGTACGTTCGACCGCGCAGGTCGATTTGCTCGTTCCCGGACAGAAGGTCGAGATCACCGTCGTTGCTGCGCTGCCCCAGTAGTTACGGTGCTCGAAACGCGTCGCTATCGTGGAGTGCCGCCGGGAAGTGGCTCTTTAAGGTTTGCGTTGCCACGTGAGAGCATTTCTCCCGGGGATCGAGCAGGTAGCTACCAAAGTGACGCGCGTACTGGATGAGTTTGCTCAATGTCGAATTTGACGTCAGTGCCATATGCGAAACCGAAACTCGTTTCTGAGGCGCTAGCCTTGATCGCCAACGAGAAAGCATGCGTCCTCGCAGGAGGTACAGACCTCGTCGTGATGCGCGCTCAGTCTGTCGTCAGTGCCGATAGCCTGGTTGATATCAAGGGGATTGAAGCCCTTACCGATGTCAACGTCGGGGGGCGTGGGATCAGCATCGGCGCGTGCACAAGCCTTGATACGCTTTCCTACCACAAGGGCCTTGGCCTGAACGCAATCAGTGACGGCGCGAGTGTTGTTGGTGGTTGGCAAACCCGTTGTCGCGCGACGATAGGCGGCAATATTTGTCGAGCCTCTCCGGCAGCGGATACGCTGTGCGGCTTGTTGGTCCTCGGGTGCGAACTTGAGGTTGCCTCCTTGGGTGGCGAGCGGTCGATTTCAGCAGACGCCTTCTTCAAGGGGCCGGGCAGAACCGCAATGCGTCCAGGCGAACTGCTTACCCGCATTGTGATTCCATTCGACGGCGGTGGGTCGGCCTACCGTCGCTTCACCTATCGCAATTCGATGGACCTGTCAGTTGCAGGGGTGGCGATCTTCCTGCAATTGAACGGAGACCGATGCACGCATGCACGGGTTGCCGTCGGGGCATGTGGTCCGACGCCCTTGCTCGTGCCGGAGGCGGCCAGCGAACTGATAGGCTCGACAGTAGACAGTGGCGCCGTCGCGGCCGCGGCCGCTGCTGTCGTTGCCGCCGCCAGACCTATCGATGATGTGCGTGGCAGCCGCAAGCACCGGCTGCACGTTTTGCGTCCCCTGGTCGTTTCCGTCGCGGCAGAAGCTCTAAGCAGGGCTCGCCAATGGAACAAGGACAGCTCCTCATGACAGCGGCAATAAATGTCGACATCAACGGCGAACAGCGGTGCTTGCAAGCCGACGCGGATACCCTCTTGATCGACGTGATCCGTTACGCCTTTGGATTAACCGGAACCAAGCTTGGCTGCGGCACCGGCGACTGCGGTGCCTGCACCGTTCTTCTGGATGGACGGCCGGTGAATTCTTGTCTGGTCTACGCCCTTGAATGCGAGGGCGCCCGCATCGAAACGATTGAGGGCGTGGTCGCTACACCTGCCGGTCGACTTATCGTCGAGGAAATGATCGATACCGATGCAGCGCAGTGCGGTTTCTGTACGCCAGGCATTGTCGTCACGGCTTGCGCTCTTGCGAAGCAATCATGTGGTCGGGACGTGACTGAATCTCAGATCGCAACTGCGCTGGCCGGCAATCTGTGCCGTTGCACGGGCTATCTGCCCATACGACAGGCGCTGCAAGCCGCCCTGGCGAAACTGGCGAACGGAGGGGAACAGCTGTGAACCTTCTCGGGACCAAATTCCTTCGCCGGGACGCCAGGGAACGGATCACTGGTGCCATAAAGTACACTGAAGATATTTCCGTGCCGGACATGCTCTACGCTGTTCTGGTGCGGTCGCCAGTGGCGGCCGGAACCATAAGGCAAATCAGCGTCGATGCCGCGCGAGGAATGGATGGCGTGGTTTGCGTCCTGACCGCTGAAGATCTGCCCGATCGGACGTACGGTAACTACTTGCACGATCAGCCGGTGCTTGCCAGGCATGTCGTACGTTTTGTGGGCGAACCACTAGCAATGATCGCCGCCACGAGTTTGAGCGCAGCTCGCCGGGCATCAAGGCTTGTCGAGGTACAGATTGATCCGCTGCCGTTCGTTGTGGATCTTGCCGCGGCTGTGGAGCCACAAGCACCTCTCGTCCATGGAATTGCTAAGAACGTACTCGACACCGCCCGCATCGTAAGGGGCGATGTGGACGCCACATTTCAACTGGCGCACAAAATTGTCACGACGCGGGTCGAAACCCATCGCGTGCATCAGGGCTATCTCGAGCCGCGGGGAGTGACTGCCATGCCCTGCGCAGACGGACTGTCACTCATCATGAGCACCCAGCAGCCGTTTGGCGTGCGTATGGTGCTTAGCGAGTTGTTTGATATACCGATCGGCAAAATCGAAATCCGGGTTCCCGCAGTAGGCGGAGGATTTGGAGGTAAGCTGCATGTCGGCTACGCGCCGCACGCGTCGGCGCTGGCCCTTGCAACAGGTCGCCCAGTGCAACTGATTTGCGAGCGGGGCGAAGATATGCGCAACGGCAGCCCTCGCGAGAATTCGATCGTGGAAATCTCGAGCGCGGTCGATCCCGATGGCCATCTGCTTGGAAGGAAATGTAGCATTCTCCTGGATTCGGGCGCCTATGCGCTTGATATCCAGGCATTGAATTCTATGGCTGCCTTCTACGCTACCGGGCCCTACCACATCGAAAATATCGATCTATCGTCGCGAGCCGTCTACACCAATACTTGTCCAACCGGCTCATTTCGTGGACCCACCGGACCGCAGCTCGTCTATGCCGGCGAGGCACATCTCGATGAGATTGCCCAAATACTAGGCCTTGATCCCGTCGAGGTCCGCCGCCGCAACTTCATTAGGAAGGGGCAGCGAGGTCCAGGTGGCGAACTGATGTCGGACGTGAGTATCGAACAATGCATGGACCTGGCGCTGGAACGCCTACGAGCATTCCGTTCAGAGGAGCGGCCTGCCGGAGACATCCGGCGACGCGGCTACGGCTTTGCCTGTACATGGTGGTCGTCACTGGGAACGCCGTCATCGGCGGTCGTGCAAGTGCATGACGATGGAAGCGCAACTGTGTCATCAGGCGGTACCGAGATTGGTACAAGTGTGATCTCTACGACGTTGCCGGCGATGGTTTCCGAGGTGCTGGGAATCGACCCTGAGCGAGTGGCACTGAACAATGGCAGTACCCGCGACGCCCCGTTCGAATCCGGCTCCAGAGGAAGTCGGACGCTTTTTTCTACCGGCAATGCGACGCTGCGTGCCCTGGAAGAAGTCGTTGGCCAGATCAAGGATGAGGCATCAGAGATGCTGGGCGTCCCGCCCGAGAACCTGGTTCTGCGCGAAGGCAGGGTTGAGGGTGTCGGCCAGTCAAACGCATCGCTGCCGTTGGCCGACGTGGTGTCGTCGGCCAGGATGCGGTCTGGCCCGGTCGTAGCATCCGCGCGTTATCGGGAAAGGCCTTCCGAGATCGAGGGTTCGCAGTTGGAGAACGCGCGCTTCGCTCGACTGGGGGAGGCGACGTTCCATTGTCATGCCGTTGAAATAGCCTTGGACGACGAGACCGGACGAATAGAGGTGCTCCGCTATGTTGCCGTCCATGACGTCGGGCGCATCCTCAATCCGCTCGCTGCCCGTGGACAGGTCGAGGGCGGTGTCGTCCAGGGTATAGGCTATGCGCTTTATGAGAACCTGGAAATCGACAAGGACGGCGCAGTCCGCAACGACAATTTCCACGATTACCGCATGCCGACCATCGCTGACGTTCCGAAGTCAATCGAAACCATATTCATCGAGACAAACGAGAGCGCCACTGGGCCTTTCGGGGCAAAGGGAATCGGTGAGCCTCCCGTGATCATACCCGCCGCAGCCATCGGGTCGGCACTGCGTGATATTCTGGGACGACAGCCTATGCGCCTTCCCTTCGATGCGGGATATATCGCGGAGTTCCTTGATCATCCCTAGCTGGGTCCGTATGCGGCGGCTTTTTCCGGCGCATGGTCAACAGCAGCAAGAACCTTATCGAGCACAGTTCGCCTCTTGCCAGCCCGGCCGCCCAATCCAGCCGCCTGGCCTGATCGATGTTCGTTGGGATTGAGGGCTCTGACTATTGACAAAATGTCTGACACTCATAATGTCATCAAAACAGTTTCGATGCAGAGCTTGGATTAACACCCTAGGCCGTTGCGGGAGGAGAGCCGCTGATGGCGATCGGCTGCCAGACAGTTCCGGTAGACGAGCCCGTTCTTGACGATCCGGTCGAGCTGTTGAAACAGCTGATCGCCATCAACTCCGTCAATCCTGACCTGGTCGTTGAAGGAGAGGGTGAGGCAAAGATCGCGGCCTTCTGTGCCGATTGGCTATCGGCGCGCGGGTTTGAGGTTCACCGGGTTGAGGAGCGTCCAGGACGGCCTTCGATTGTCGGTATCGCGCGCGGGTCAGGCGGCGGCCGGTCGCTTATGTTCAACGGACATATCGATACGGTCTCGATCTCAGGCTATGATGGAGATGCGCTAACCCCGGTTGTTCGCGATGACCGGCTCTTCGGTCGTGGCTCCTTTGATATGAAAGGCGGAGTTGCCGCAATGATGGTTGCGGCGGTGCGCGCGAAGGCGAGCGGCCTGCGGGGGGATATCCTCGTGGCCTGTGTCGCCGATGAGGAATTTGCCTCTTTCGGCACGGAACAAGTCGTTGCCAAGTTTACGGCAGACGCGGCCATTGTCACCGAGCCCAGCCATTTGGAGCTCACCGTTGCGCATCGTGGTTTCACGTGGTGCTACGTGACAGTCTACGGTCGCGCGGCCCACGGCTCACGCCCGGATTTGGGCATCGACGCAATCGCCAAGGCCGGAAAATTCCTATCCGCACTAGAGGACTACGATAAGCGCCTTCGAGCAGCACCCACGCACCCAACTCTGAAATCCGGATCCGTGCACGCCTCGTTGATCGAGGGTGGAAAAGAAATCTCCAGCTACCCGGCTGAGTGCCGCATGTCCCTGGAGCGTCGCACGATTCCTGGCGAGACCGCGGCTTCGGTGACGACCGAGCTCCAGCAGATACTGGACAATCTTGCATCGATCGATCCCGATTTTCGCGCCGCATTGACCGTTGGCCTCGACCGTCCTCCCTTCGCGGTAGCTGAGGCGGAACCAGTCGTGGTTACGCTCGATCGTGCCGCAACACGCGTGATGGGCGAAAAGCCAATCCGTCGAGGTGAGCCCTTCTGGACAGATTGCGCCATTCTACAAGCTGCCGGCATCCCCAGCGTGATGTTTGGAGCGGCTGGAGGCGGTGCGCATGCGCCGACCGAATGGGTTGATATCAAGTCTGTCGAACGTCTTTGCGATATTCTTACAGATACTGCCGTCGAGTTCTGCGAATAACGAAACTACACTAACGAAAAGGGGAACGAAAATGAAAAAATCTCTATTGGTGGCGGTAGCCATGGCTACGGTTTTCGGATTTGGCAGTAGTGCCTGGGCAGATGTGCTTATGGGGGTTGCCGGTCCCATTACTGGTCCGGGAGCGGCTTTCGGCGCGCAATTGCAAAGAGGCGCCAAGCAAGCCGTCGATGACATCAATGCGTCGGGCGGAATGAACGGCGAGAAAATCACCCTCGAAATTGGTGATGACGTAGCTGACCCCAAGCAGGGCATCTCTGTGGCGAACAAGTTTGTTGCCGACGGCATTAAGTTCGTAGTCGGCCATTACAATTCCGGCGTTTCAATTCCCGCTTCGGATGTCTATGCGGAAAACGGGATTCTCCAGGTCAGTCCGTCCTCAATCAACCCGGATCTTACTGACCGGGGCCTCTGGAATGTATTTCGTACGTGCGGCCGTGCGGATCAGCAGGGAGCGGTTGCCAGCTCCTATCTGTTGAAACACTTCAAGGATGCAAAGATTGCCTTTGTCCACAATAAGACGCCTGTCGGACAAGGGATGGTCGATGCAGTGAGAAAACAGATAAATGCCGGTGGATTGCAAGACGTCGCCTACGAAGGAATCAACGTCGGGGACAAGGATTTCTCGGCACTTGTTTCCAAGCTCAAGCAGGATGGCGTTTCGCTTGTCTACTATGGCGGCGATCATACCGAAGCCGCTTTGATAACTCGACAAATGGCTGATCAAGGTATGAAGGCGAACCTGATGGCGGGAGACGCTATCGCCACCGACGAGTTCGCCGCCATTGTCGGCGACGCCGCCGACGGCACGCTAATGACTTTTCCGCCGGATCCGCGCCAAAATCCAGCTGCATCCGGAATCGTCAAGAAATTTCGTGAATCAGGGTTCGAGCCGGAATCCTACACCCTTTACTCATATGCGGCTGTTCAGGTGATTGCGGCAGCTGCCAACGCGGCCGGCACGAACGATCCAGCAAAAGTGGCGGAGGCAATCAAAGCCAAGGGTGCCTTCAAGACTGTAATTGGCGATCTCAGCTACGATTCAAAGGGCGACATAACGAGAGCCGACTATATCGTCTACAAGTGGAAGAAGGGTGACGATGGGAAGTACACATATTTCCCAACCGAGTAGTAGGGTCGAGACCCACGGAGCTATGGCCGCCTATTCAAGGCGGCCAACTCCACGGATGCACAGCCGTCGCTCAGGAGAAATTTACCAGAGTTTCCTTTAATGCCGTGTGATTTCGCAAAGCCGGTCTCTAGTAATGTTAGCGATAAGAATATCAGCACGAATTGCACAGTGAATTTGACCATATTTGTTTTATTTATGTTAAATATAGTAATAATTTATAGGATCAATATGATGAACATCGCTACGAGAAGTTCGATAGGAAACTACAGAGACTGCGCTGTTCATGGTCATTTGATGATCCCGATGTTCTAGCCCGAGTTTTTCTTCAGGAAGCCGCAGTCCACAACAGCCGAGCGCTCCGAGCTAATGTTTCAAACGACTGCAAAGTACTCCCGGCAAACGGTCTCCTTGCGTTGCGAACACACCGTTTGTCACTGACATCGCCGTGAGAAAATTGAAGGATCATGGCTTCAAACAGGACGCAACAAGCACGAGGAGTGCGATTGACTTAGATTAAGATTGTCTTACAATCGTGCCCGTTGGGCGGCACCCTCCCATCCGACAGCCAGTCCGGCTCGCAGTCCCGAAAACTCGAAGAGACCAGCAGTGAACGATTTCTTCCCGAACCTTTTCGCCCCAATTCGCATCGGCAGCTATACGGTCAAAAACCGTATCATGAATACGGGCCATGCTGCACACTATCAGCAGGGCGACGGCACGCCGAGCCAAGCCTATGCGGACTATGTTCGCGAGCGCGCGAAGGGGGGCGCCGGGATCATCGTCGCCGGTCATACTGTACCGGTTTACGATGGCCAACTCTCACTCTCTCTTACCAACTATTCCGACTCAAGTTCAGATGCATTCAAACGGATGGCGGATGCATCCCACGACTACGACGTTCCGATCCTGGCACAGCTTGGCCACCGGGGCCGCCGCCTCATGGACGGTGGTGCGTATCACGGCCGCGCGATCGTTGCGCCGTCTGCTGTGCCAACACCCGACTATTCCGTGCCAATGATCATGCCACACGTTCTAGACACCGGGGAGGTGGAGGAGATCGTTGCGTCCTTTGGTGCCGCCGCGGGTCGCCTCCGTAAGGTCGGGTACGACGGCATCGAACTCGCTGTTGGAATGGACTACCTTGCCGCCAATTTCCTTCATCCCAACGGTAATCGCCGTTCAGACAAATATGGTGGTCATACGCTCCTCGAGCGTATGACGTTCCTGCGCGAAGTTCTGAACGTCCTGCGTGCAGAGATGGGCCCTGACCGGATCGTCGGAATCAGGATGTATGACGATCTGGCCGAGTTCAGTCTGCAACTCGCGGACTACGTTGAGTTGGCGAAACTCCTCGAAGCGGAAGGTCTCGTCGACTATTTCAACATGTGGCACGCGGTGACCTCCATACCGCGTCAGGGCCGCATGCATTGGCCAAGCCACTACTACGAGCCCGGTGCATTCGTGCACCTGCCTGCGGCAATCAAAGCCGCCGTCGCGCTGCCGGTTGTTGGTGCCGGGCGTATGGATTCTCCTGGCATTGCCGAGCGAACCCTTGCCGATGGCAAGGCCGATATCATCGGCATGGCGAAAACCCTTATCGCGGATCCTCATTTCCCGAACAAAGCGAAGGCGGGCAGGGTAGACGACATCCGCACCTGCATAGGCTGCACGCAGGCTTGCGTCGGTCACGTCGATATTGGACTGGGGGTTGGGTGCATTTATAACCCCGTAACCGGCCGGGAGGGCATTTGGAGCGAACTCCCGCCCGCCGCAACTCCACGAAAGGTGGTCATCGTCGGTGGTGGGCCCGCTGGAATGGAAGCAGCCCGCATCGCGGCCACTCGCGGCCACCGGGTGGTTTTGTTCGACAGGGGTTCTCGACTCGGCGGCCAAGTCAATTTGGTGATGAAAGCCCCGAAGCGCGACAGCTTCGAAGAAATCATCTTGTGGTTCGAGCGCCAACTGCCAAAGCTCGGCGTGGACATTCGTCTTAGAACAGAGGTTACCCTAGATACAATTCTTGGCGAGGAGCCGGACGAAGTTGTCGTCGCAACAGGCTCGAAGCCCTATTTACCCGAGATCGAAGGCGCCGGATTGCCTCATGTCTTTACGACACGCGACGCCATGGCAAATCAGGCGGTTCTTGGAAAGCGTCTGGCCATATTCGATCTGGTTGGTCGCGGCGAGGCCGTCAGTGTTGCCGATTTTCTGGCTGAGCGGGGGCACGAGATCACATTCATCACTGGCCTCGAGACCATTGCGCCACACATGCCGTCCCCGACGCGCCACCATCAACTGGAAAGGCTGATGAACTTCCCGAACGTACGCCTTCTGACGCATACCGCCCCTTGGGAGATAACGGACGACGGCGTAGAGGTATACAATGTGGTCACGTGGCAGCCGGATTCCATCAAGAACGTGGATTCCGTTATTATTGGCGCCGGCGGTGCCGCCGATGATGCGCTGGCCCAGCCGCTTCGGGACAAACAAGTCGCCGTGCGTCTGATCGGAGACTGTTTCCAGCCAAGAGATATCGAACTTGCGATCATTGACGGACATCGGGCCGGACGTGAAATCTAGATGTCGTGCGTTCGGAATTTAGATCGACAGTCCCGTCCTTGGATATGCGCAAGTCGTCTTGGAGACCCGAGCTGAGCTCCAGGAGCCTGTTTATCAGCGGTGTTCAGGTGATCGAGCCGGGTGAGCCTACTTCACCCGACTCGCATGCATAGCGACACTGCCAATTCGATGGTGCGTTTAGCTCGCAAGAGCGGAAACCGGCACTGAGATGACAGTGCGGCGGTTGCGATGCTGGTTTTCTTTGTGGCGTCTCACAGGCCAAGACCAGTTCGAGCCTGTCGGGCAAGAGCCACATCTCCGGGATTCCGGCGCCCCGAGGTGTTGGTCAATCTGAGCGTAGAAAGTAATATTGACAGAATGTAAGACATTCCATAGCTACCTTACGTGGGTTGCATGCAAGGAGGTTTCGCCATGAGTTCACGTGTCGCAGTGATTACCGGCGGAGGCAGCGGGCTAGGTGAGGCTACGGCGAAACGATTGGCAAAAGACCATACACCTTGGCACTCATCGATATCGATGAAGCCGAAGGATGGCGGGTGGAGCGGGAACTTACCGAAGCTGGGCATAACGCAAGGTTTATCCGTTGCGACGTGTCAAACGCCGCTGCCGTTGAAGCGGCTGCTGCCACAGTCGGATCTGAACTCGGTGCTGTCGAGGTACTTGTGACTTCCGCTGCGATGCAGCCAAACCCGGAATGTGTGCTCGACATGGACATGGTCGCGCATGAGCGGATGTGGAAGGTCAATTACTTCGGCGCCATTCACGCCTGCCAATCCTTTGCCCGGCAAATGATCCCCAATGAAAAAGGCGCCATCGTAACCTTGGGATCAATTCATTCTCGAATGCCGTTGCCGCTGCCAGCCTATAACCCCGGTAAAGTGGCAATTGAGCGTATGACGCTGCTTGCTGCTGAATTGGGCCGCTTCAACATTCGCGTCAATTGCATCGGGCCGACCCACGTTATGACGCCGCCTCTTGTCGCCGCGATAGCCGCCGGAGAACGTGACGAATCAAGGATTATGGAGCCCCACGCGCTGAACTACCTGCCCGAGCCGGAAGACGTGGCTGAAACCATCGCCTTTCTTGTCTCCGATCGCGCCCGTGCGATAACCGGGGCCTTCCTTCCAATCGATAGTGGCATAATCGCCAAGGATGCGTTCGTGACCTATGCTGGTGGTATACCCTGGTTGAAAAAGCGCTAGCGGCAGTACAGGTCGCGGCCCAAGCCTCAAAAGAGATGATTTTGATCAAGGTTGCACCGATACGGGACGACCTCGCAGATGCGGTGATTTCCGCGAAAACTAGAGCGCGCACGCCAATCGGCCCGATGAGCATCTCAAGGATCAGTGGGCGTCACTCCAACACTATGTTGGTCAGAAAATCTGGGGCGACGAGAATGCAGCTATTGACAGATTGTCAGACAAAGTGAATGTATGATCGTTTTGCAGCGGGAGCGTCCTGAAGGCGCCCTGGTGATTGCCGAACGAGATTGGGAGGAATGTAAATGTACCAATTGAGACGCATGTTTACGGCCGCACTTGCGGCAACTGGCATCGCATGCGCAAGTGCCAGTGCAGCGGATATTAAGGTCGGGATCATCGTTGGATTTACGGGACCGACGGAGTCAGAAGCCCCGAACTACGCCCGCGCCGCTGAGATCGCGGCGGACGAGATCAATCGCAGCGGGCTACTTCTTGGCGGCAGCAAAATCGTAACGCCCCATGCCGATTCCACCTGCATCGATTCCTCGGCCGCCGTCCCGGCGGCGGAGCGCCTAGTATCTAGCGACAAGATCGTGGCACTCGTCGGCGCCGATTGCTCGGGAGTGACCGCGGCGATTGTGAACAACGTGACGAAACCGAATGGCGTCTTGACGATCTCGCCCTCGGCCACGTCGCCCGCACTCACTGGCATTGCCCCTGGCTACTTCTACCGTACCGCGCCCTCGGACGCTCGGCTTGGGCAAGTCATTACCGACATGCTGATGAAGAAGAACCTCAAGGAAGTGGCAGTCTCCTATTCGAACAGCGACTACGGCAAGGCCATGACTGACTCCTTCTCAGCCTCATACAAGGCAGCCGGCGGCACGATTACCCTGGCTGCTCCGCACGATGACGGCAAGGCCGACTACTCGGCCGAAGTGGCGGCCCTGGCTGCTGCTGGAGGTGATCTTCTCGTCGTGTTTGGGTACGCCGACCAAGGCGGACTCGGCATCGTGCGCCAGTCACTCGAGTCCGGTGCTTTCAGTCGCTTCGCTTTTGGCGACGGCATGTACTACCAATCTCTTCTCGACGCAGTGGGCAAGGATCTTGAAGGTTCGATCGGTGCCGTCGCAGGTTCGGAGGGCAAGGGCGGCGAAGCCTTTGACGCCGTGGCAAAGGCGGCCGGTTTCAATCCTAATGGCGTTTACAGGCGCGAGTATTATGACGCCATGGCTCTGATCGGTCTGGCGATTCAGAAGGCCGGCTCCACGGATCGCAAAAAAATTCGCGATGCGCTCGAGTCCGTTGCCAATGCGCCTGGAGAAAAGATCTACCCGGGTGAACTCGCCAAGGGGCTGCAGATCCTGAAGGATGGTGGCGATATCGATTATGTCGGTGCGACAAACGTCGAGTTCGACAAAAACGGCGACGTCGGGGGCTCCTACCGCGAATATGTAATCAAGGGAGGAAAGTTCGAAACCGTCGGCTTCCATTGAGCGCGGCGCTAACCGGGCAGTCGCCAGTGTAGAACTGGCGGCTGCCTTTTTACGTGGGAGGTCGTGTTGATCCAAGTAGAAGACCTGCATGTCCATTTCGGGGGACTCCGCGCGGTCGATGGTGTCAGCCTTACGATCGAGAAAGGATCGATTACTGGCTTGATTGGGCCGAATGGTGCCGGCAAGACAACTCTTTTCAATGCGATAGCCGGCCATCATCGACCAGTGTCGGGTCGGGTTATGCTGGACGGAAACGAAATTACCGGCCTGCCTCCGCACCAGTTGTTTGCGAGGGGCTTGCTGCGGACGTTCCAGATTGCCCATGAATTCGCCACCCTCAGCGTCAGGGACAATTTGATGATGGTGCCTGGAGGGCAGCCCGGTGAATCGCTCGTCGATGTCTGGTGTCGACCATCGAAAGTTGCGGCCCGTGAACAAGAGGTTCGTGCCAGGGCCGACGACGTAATTGCTTTTCTACAGCTTTCGCACGTGGCGGACGAACGTGCGGGCAACCTGTCCGGCGGACAAAAGAAACTGCTCGAGATCGGGAGGACGATGATGACTGACGCCAAGATCGTCTTCCTGGACGAAGTGGGTGCGGGCGTGAACCGCACTTTGCTGAACACCGTAGGCGACGCGATTCTCCGGCTAAACCGTGAGCGGGCCTACACCTTCTGCATGATCGAGCACGACATGGATTTCATCGCGCGTCTCTGCGACCCGGTGATCGTGATGGCTGAAGGGAAAGTGCTAGCCCAGGGTTCCGCTGCGACCGTAAAGGCGAATGAACAGGTGATTGAGGCCTATCTCGGACGAGGTCTCAGGCAGCGCCCGGCGCGTGAACCGAGGAGTTCGGCCCAGTGAGCATGCTGATAGGCGAGACCATGACCGGAGGTTATGGCGGTGCAGATATCCTTCATGGATGCACCATATCGGTCGACAGGGGCGAAATCGCGGTCATCGTCGGCCCAAACGGCGCCGGGAAGTCTACGGCGATGAAGGCCATCTTCGGAATGCTCGCGCTTCGCGAAGGCCGCGTGTTGCTCGCTGGGCGCGACATCACCGCCCTTTCACCACAGGAACGTGTACGGGCCGGCATGGGCTTTGTGCCACAGACACACAACGTGTTTGTGACGATGAGCGTCGAGGAGAACCTCGAAATGGGCGCATACATCCGCGAGGACGATTTCTCCGAGACTCTCGATCAGGTCTTCGCGCTGTTCCCCATTCTCAAGGAGAAGCGGCGGCAGCCAGCCGGTGAACTGTCGGGCGGGCAGCGACAACAGGTTGCCGTGGGTCGCGCGCTAATGACGAGACCCGCTCTTCTAATGCTCGATGAACCGACCGCCGGCGTTTCGCCGATCGTCATGGATGAACTGTTCGACCGCATTCTCGACGTCGCCGCCACTGGGATCGCGATCCTCATGGTGGAACAGAACGCGCGGCAGGCACTGCAAATAGCCGACTGCGGCTACGTTCTGGTGCAGGGGCGCAACGCCCATACCGGTACTGGAAATGAACTGCTAGCCGATCCGCAGGTTCGTGCGTCATTTCTGGGAGGCTGAGTGTGATCGACATCTTCAATGCGATGGCACTGTTCACCAATTTCGTCATCTTACCTGCAATTGCCTATGGTTCGCAGGTCGCGCTAGGCGCGCTCGGCGTTACTTTGATTTTCGGTATTCTTCGCTTCGCAAATTTCGCTCATGGCGACCTCATGGCGTTTGGCACCGCAGTCACCATTCTTCTTACGTGGTGGCTGCAGTCGCTTGGCATCGGATTCGGAGTTTTGCCGACTGCGCTGCTCGCATTACCCGTCGGGATTGCCGCTGCGGCGGGACTTGCATTGGCAACGGACCGGATTGTTTATCGCTTCTATCGGAACAAGCGCGTTGCCCCCGTCATAATGACCATGGCCTCGGTCGGCGTGACCTTCATCTATGGCGGTCTCGTCCGTATCCTCATTGGATCGGACGACCAGCGCTTTGCCGATGGGGAACGGTTTCTAATCAGCGCCGCTGGCTTCCGCGAACTGACAGGTCTTGCTGAAGGTGTGGCCGTCAAAGTTACGGTACTAGTCACCGTCGTGGCCACCGTGCTCGCCATGGGATGGCTATTCTGGTTTCTCGCTCGCACTCGCACCGGCAAGGCGATGCGCGCTTTCTCCGATAACGAGGATCTGGCGTTGCTCTCAGGCATCAATCCCGAAAGGGTCGTCCTGGTTTGCTGGTTGCTCGCGGCAGGTCTGGCGACCCTGGCCGGCACACTGTATGGCCTCGATAAAAGCTTTAAGCCGTTTAACTATGTTCAGTTACTACTGCCGTTCTTCGCAGCCGCTATGGTCGGGGGTATCGGTAATCCGCTGGGCGCAGTTGTCGGCGGTTATCTGGTCGCGTTCTCCGAGGTTGCAATAACCTATCCGTACAAGCGGGTGCTCGAATATTTGGGGTTCCGACCCGAAGGGTTGGTGCAACTCATATCGGTCGACTACAAATATGCCGTCTCCTTCGTCATCCTCGTCCTTGTTCTCTTGCTCCGTCCGACAGGAATCTTCAAAGGGAGGGTACTGTGAAACGTTTCCGCCCAGCTTTCCTCTACGCCATCATGACGGCCGCGCTTTTGGCCATTGGCTTCCTGCAAGGTTGGAACGTGAGTGTCACTATCCTCAACCTGTGCCTCGTTTCAGCCATTATGGCTCTCGGCGTTAACATTCAGTGGGGCTATGCCGGGCTCTTCAACGTCGGGGGAATGGGCTTCGCCGCACTAGGCGGCTTCGCAGCCGTCCTCTCGCTGCCGCCCGTGGTGGGAGCATGGCACGTCGGCGCGGGTGGATTGGCGCTGTCTCTGGTATGTGTGGTCGCAACGATCCTCGCAACCCTCGGCGCAAGGAGGTGGCTGCCGGCCCAGTGGCGGCTTCCCGCCATCCTTCTCATTATTGCCGGGGGAATTGTTCTCGCCAGCTCGTTTTTCTTGCCGGCCACGGACGCGATTGAGAATTTCGATGCCGCGCGCAACGGCTACCTTGGCGGCATTGGTCTGCCCATCGTGGTTTCGTGGTTTGTCGGTGGAGCTTTTGCCGCTGCCACAGCTTGGCTGACTGGCAAAGTAGCGCTCGGCTTGCGTTCTGACTATCTGGCGATCGCCACACTGGGAATTTCCGAAATCATTCTGGCGGTGATGAAGAACGAGAGCTGGCTCACCCGCGGCGTAAAGAATGTCAGCGGCATTCCACGCCCTTTCGCGGACGAGATGTCGCTGCGTCAGATGGAATGGTTTATACGACTTGCGGATAAAATTGGTGCGGACCCATCAGATCTTGCTGGAATTGCCGTAAAACTCGGATATACTTTATTATTTCTCTTGGTTCTCGGCGTGCTATTGTGGCTGAGTGAGCGCGCGCTCCACTCTCCATGGGGACGAATGATGCGCGCCATCCGCGACAACTACATTTCAGCTGCTGCGATGGGAAAGGATGTCACCAGGCGGCATCTCCAAGTCTTCGTGTTGGGTTCAGCTGTCATTGGTATGGCCGGCGCGATGTTGGTGTCGCTTGATGGCGTGTATGCGCCTGCCGCATACAATCCGCTCCGCTTCACGTTTTTAATTTGGGTCATGGTCATCGTTGGCGGTTCGGGGAACAACTGGGGCGCGGTGCTCGGAGCGTTCCTGATCTGGTTCGTTTGGGTGGAGGCTGAGCCCGCTGGTGCTTGGCTCATGCGCCTTATCAGTTCGCCGCTGCCGGAAGGTAGTCTGATTCATCAGCGCCTCATGGAAAGCGCTCCGCACATGCGCTTCCTTCTCATGGGGCTGATCATGCTCCTCGTGCTGCGCTTCGGTCCGCGCGGCTTGATACCGGAAACCGCGGGAGGTCGAGCCGATTTGCCTCGGGCGTAGCCGGGCTGAGGTCCGGCTTGAGAAATTGGTCTGAAACAGCAGCTTAATGCGGCCCTGAATGGTCGTCCGGGAGGATTCCAAAATGTCAGAAATCCGCGTCTATCAGGCCAAGAAGATCATCACCATGGATCCCGGCCGCCCGGAGGCGAGCGCGGTGGCCGTACGCGACGGTCGGATCGTCTCCGTCGGCACGATGGAGACGATCAAGCCCTGGCTGGAGCGCTATCCCCACGTCGTCGACGACACGTTCGCTGACAAGATCATCATGCCCGGACTGATCGATCCCCACACGCACCTTCACTGGTCGGCCTGCGTCGTGAACCTCAACTATATCGGTCCGATCGATTCCCCGACGTGGCTTGAGCCGGCGGTCAAAGGGCGCGAAGCGGTGTTCGAGCGCCTGCGCGAGATCGATCGTTCGATGGAGGATCCCAATCAGACGCTGTTTGCATGGGGTTTCGATCCCGCGTTCCATGGCGGTCAAATCGACAGGGATATCCTGGACGGAATCTCGAAAACGAGACCGATTTGGGTTCTCTCCTATGCTATCCACTACCTCTACGTAAACAGCGCCATGCTTGACCAGCTTGGCGCCACCGACGAGATGCAGATGCACGGCCTCGGACGCTTTGAGGACGGGCGCCTCAATGGCCAGTTCATCGAGTTTGAGGCGACCCGGTTCGCGATGGAGCCGTTTCGGCGCGAGATGCTTAATCCGCAGCGCGCTCGGGAGGGAATGCGCAAGCTCGCCGCCACCGCCAAGCGCGCCGGTATCACGCTCACGGCAGACATGGGGACCGGTGTCACCAATTTCGACGATGAATTGCGCGATCACAGGCAGGTCGTGCTCGACGACGATTTTCCGCTGCGAATGGTTCTCACCCCCAGCGAGTTCGGCCTGCGCGCCATTCACGGCGAAGCAACACCTGACTTCATCGCCGGCCTCGCCCCGGCCCACTTCCACGAGAAGCTCAGGTTTCACGGCGTGAAGTTCTGGACCGACGGCTCTTATCAGGCAATGTCGCTTAGGCTCAAATTTCCCGGCTATTTGGACGGCGGCAACGGCTTGCGGGGCCAGGACGCCTGGGAGGAGTTGGCAGACCGGATGATGCCCTACTGGGAACGCGGTATCCAACTCCACGTGCACGCTAATGGCGATGAAGCGGTGGACGCCACGCTTGACGCACTTGCCGAGTTGCAGCGTCGGCTTCCCCGTTTCGACCATCGTTTCACGATCGAACACTACCTTATCAGCACTACACAGCAGGCGCGTCGTCTCAAGGCACTAGGCGGCGCTGCGAGCGTTCTGATCTATTACCTGCACACGCGCAGCCAACTTCAGTCCGCGCAAGGGCTGGGCCCTGATCGCGCGGAAGCCACTGCGCGCGTGGGCACGCTCGAGCGCGAAGGCGTGCCCTTCGCGTTCCATTCCGATCATGCCTTTGCCGTTGCGCCGCTGCATCCGTTGACGGCCGCTTGGATCGCCATGACCCGCATTGTTCAGGACGGAAAGACGGTATTTGCGCCGCACGAGCGTATCGAGCGAGATGCGGCCTTGCGGGCGATCACCATTGACGCCGCGTATATTCTACGGATGGAAAACGAGGTGGGCAGTATCGAGGTCGGTAAACTGGCGGATTTCGCCATTCTGGAGGAAGATCCGCTCGAAGTAGAGGTCGATCGTATCCGCCACATCCCTATCTGGGGGACAGTGCTCGGCGGCTTAAAGCAGCCAGCCTGACTAGGTATGGAAGGGCCCCGATGAGCAAAATGAGAGACGAAGGCAACCTTGCGGAGCTCGAAAGCAGACGCCGCGACCAACTGGCGGACACCTGGCAGATGTTGCTCGGCATCGGACATGCCTCAGTGTCGGCGGCAAAGTTACCACCGGCGCGTAAGGCATCGATCGGGTTTACGCTCGTCACCGGCTTTCTTGGCGCCGGAAAAACGACGCTTTTGAATTCTCTCCTCTCACAGGATCATGGCATTCGGCTGGCAGTCATCGTCAATGATTTCGGCTCGGTAAATATCGATGCCGAGCTTGTCAGCCGCGAGGACGTCAACAGCATCGATCTTGCCAATGGCTGTGTGTGCTGCACGCTCGCCAACGGGCTTGTTGCCACCTTGGGAGAACTCGCGATGCGCGACGAGCCTCCCACGCAAATAATACTGGAGGCGAGTGGCATCGCTGAGCCACATGGTGTTCTTCAGGTCGCGCTCACCAATTCGGCATTGCGGCTCAATGGCGTGGTTTGCGTAGTGGACGCCGATGCTGCCACGCGGACGGTTGCTGATGCTGCAGCGGGGCCCGTGGCCGAAGGGCAGATCCGCGCTGCTGATCTCGTTGTTCTAAACAAAATCGACATTGCAGGCGCGGAGGACCTGGCGGCGATCTCACACCTGCTGTCGACCGTCGCACCGGCGGCGAGGCTCCTGCCAGCGGTCCGTTGTGCAATCCCCGCCGAGGTTATTTTAGGCATTTCTACCAAATCCCGCTTCGCCGCTGTCGAAGCGAGCTTACCGGCCTCCGATACTTTCGAGAGCCATGTGCTGACGGCCGATAGACTGCTTGACCGCAAAAGGATCTGCGCGTTGGCGGCAGCTTTTCCCGTCGGTGTGCTGCGCGTCAAAGGCTTTATCCGCCTGGACCCCCAACCGGGTCGATGGTTCCTGCTGCAAGTCGTAGGTCCGAGGTGGTCGCTCGATCTTTGCGAGCGCGCTTCAGACGCCCCGAATTGCTCAAGTCTTGTCGTGATCGGTAAAAAAGGGGAGGTCGACGTCGACGCGTTGCATGCCGCATTTCTGAGCTGTCAGAAGGAGTAAGTTGGGGAAGCTTCACTTGTTAGATGGCGCGAGCAGCCGATAAGCCCATCAAAAGCATGCGCCGCACCCTGCCAGCGCGCCGGCGCTTTCCCGGCGTGCGCTAGACGGCAACGCCGTTGGGGGCTGTATAGGTGTCGATGATACCAAGATTGCCCGTGTTTAGCACGTTGGCCGGCTCAAAGATCACGAATTCCGTCTCGACATCCGCGCAACTGCGATGCTCGATCCCACGGGGGATGACGACGCATTCGCCGGGGCCCATCTCCACAACGCGGTCGCGGAACTCCACGCGCAGGCGGCCGCTCCACACCATGAAGAACTCATCGTCGTTCTCGTGGAAGTGCCAGGGAAACTCGCCCTTGATCTTCACCACCTTAACTTCCTGGCCATTAAGCGTCGCGATGACTTTTGGGCGCCAGTTCTCCTCGAACTGCGAGAACGCCTCAGATACATTGATTTTCCCGGTCATAGTCATTCGTTCCAGTCGGTCGAAATAGCCTCCCGCTGGTTGCGCAGGAGCGGCTAGGCATATGGTTTTACGCGCCGGCCCCGATGCGGGTCCAACCGAGGTAGCCAGAGGGCTGCAGGGTATAATTCGTCAGACAATCTGTCAATCAAACAAAAGCTGATGGATGCGGGCGATGCTACTTATTCTTCTTCCAGGCATTGCGCAATTTCGAAGTTCCATAAGCTATATTACGCGACTTTCACCAATAAACGTTAATCTACCAAAGTAGGTATTGGTCGACGCGAAGTCCTATTGAGACAACCCAAAAGAAATGATTAGCTTTTTCCAGTCCCGTTTCGTTATTGTCTTGGGCTGACATATAGAGAATACTTAAGCTGCCTCATCGTATGACGAATCTGAATGGGACGACTCGCCGTTTTCTGAAACACCGAGGTTGGCGCCTCAGACCAGACTGTGTCGGCCTTCGCTCGCCCGCCCGGCACTCACTTGTGCGGCATGCAATAGACTCCCTCAGATTCCATTAGTACAGCGCCACCCTTCAGCTCGCTCATTGCGCCGACCCACGCTTCCGAATAAGTGCGGCTGGCATCCACGGCCGTCAGCCAGAGAACGCGATTGTCGGCCAGTTCGACCTTGACTTCCTGCTGCAAAGGGCTTGCCTGCACTGTTTGCTGATAGTGGCGTTTGATCCTGACATTGCTGGCCGGGAACTCAGCTTCGTTGCTCCCGTAGTTCAGCACAAATCCAGTGTGGTCCCCAGCCACTGAGCAACTGCCATCACGCTCACACACGATTTTGGCAGCGGTCTTGCAGTCCCATTTCAGTGAAGCGGGCCACATAGGATTGTCCACACTTGATCGCGGCTTGTCGCTCTGACCAGCCGCCGCCAACACTGCGCCTGTGTTCATAATCACAGCAGACAGGAGAAGCGCCTTGAACACTACAAACCTCCCTAATTGCGACCCAATAGTACCTCGTCCTGCGTGATCGCCTGGCTCAAGGCATGTTGAGATTGAACCAACTTTTCTGGCGCACGCCGTTCGCGTCATCATACTCGAGGAACCAGGGCTTTCCGCGCATCGGCCGAGGGATGGTGTAGTAGGTCGGACCATTACCAAGGGAATGCCCTCCATCGTTCCCCGCGGTCTGGATTGTTGCCGCAACCACCTTACCGTCGATTTCGATTTGGACCTGACGTGATCCGTCTCCATGATGCCCGCCGAGGGCGTTGTTTTTGAAAACGACGGGCAAAGAGAGCCGATCGGCCGCGATGCGGCAGATGTTTCGTTCTTGACCTAAGCTCGGCCGATCGGATTCGGAGCTGCCAACTGCTTGCCAGCCAGACGGACAATCCTCATACTTCTCAAATCTCGCCGCGCTGGAGTTGGCTTGCGGACAGGTCGGCCAATTAAAACCCGGGGCTTCCATCGCCGCAATCAACTTGTAAATTGGCGGGTGGCACGAGGGGGTGCCTTGCCAATCGCCGGAAAGACATAGAAGGACCTGACAGCCCCATTCCGACGCTTTTGATTGAGATGGAAGAGCTGCGGCGCTCGCGATGGCGACGGCACCCCCCAGTATCAATTTGAGTATGGTCATAGCCTTTTCCTCGCTGCAGATTTGATAGTTTACTATGGATGATCCGCGCGAAAAAGGACAGATCGAAAAGGCAGGTTTGTGCGACTACATCGATTTATGAAACGAGACGACGAAGGCCTGGTCAATAACCCGTTGCGCGCCAACATTGCTCTGACGCTTGAGAGGGAGAGAGCCAAACGTGGCCTATCCCATATGCATATGGCCGAGCTGTTTCGGACCGCCGACGGTGAGAAACTCGCCTACCGAACGTACATTCAGACTGTGCGTCAGAAAAATAATGTCACATTGACGACGCTGCAGATCATGGCAAACGGCTTGCAAATGT
This sequence comes from Mesorhizobium sp. WSM4887, assembly GCF_029625865.1. NCBI lineage: Bacteria > Pseudomonadati > Pseudomonadota > Alphaproteobacteria > Hyphomicrobiales > Phyllobacteriaceae > Mesorhizobium > Mesorhizobium sp. WSM4887. The sequence goes on along the minus strand of NZ_JARTVP010000006.1, from coordinate 208,375 downwards.
CTTTTGCAGGACTCCTCGCCGGCGGTAAGAAAGTTCCGGAATGGGCGCATCGGTTGGACGACAATGCGATCCGCAAGCGGCTGGCGCATATCATCGATTTTGAGCGACAACGACGTACTTTGCACCGCTATGAGATGGCCGAACTCATCGGCGTGGCGGAGGCGACATTCACGAAACTGGAACGCGCGAGCGGCAACATCAGCGTGGACACGATTGCCGCGATTGCCAAGGCGTTAAAACTTGATCCAGCGACCTTCCTCTTTTCCGAAACGATCCCGCCTGGCAGAGCCGACACCTAGCCGCCCCACGACTGTTCCTAAGGGCCCTATAATTCGGCCCAGCGGGCATCGCTCCTCTGCCCCTGGCGGTCGGGCCCGCGACCGACTAGCGCCCCCGCCGCGGCTGTGCGGCCGCTGGCGTCATCGTCGTTAGCGGCGGGGATGATAACGGGACTTTGACATGGGCGACTGTGCCGGCGCGAGGAATGCTTGCTGATGAAAAGAAACCCTATGAGAACAAGCCGTCAAACCTGCCGGCGCGTTTAGAGAAGAAGGGTGTCGTGGTGACAATTGCCGGGGTCATGCCTGCGCCTTTGTCGGGGTCGGTTCCGGTAGGTGGCGACCCCACATTCATCACTTTTGTGTCGTGATGCCCGCCAGAGAACTTGCTGGTGAACTGACCGGCCAAAGCCAAACTCATGCTCGCCGGGCCGACTTGTCAGCGCGCGACAGAAACCGCTTCAAGCTCAGACCGGCCAACACAATGTAAGGTGGGATAGCAAGCGAATAATGACCACAATTCATTTTCAAAATAGTTGGCCTAGCACCGACGTCCTTCAGCCTCTGCATGAAGCTTTCCGATAGCTCTGGCAACACCACTTTGTCTCTCTTGGCCAACACAACGTGAAGATCGAGATCAGGTCGTGCCAGACTATGCGCGTAGTTCTCCAAGTTAAGTGGACCCCAGGCCCTTCTGAGATCGGTCAGCTCAATCTCAGGCTCAAGGCTATCGCGTATCGATCGTGTCGCACGGCCCGTCCAAACCATATCCGCTAGACTCCCCGCCGTCAGAAACAAAGAGGCTTTTGAAACAGCCAAGTCGTGTGTTGCGACTATGGCCGCAACCCAGGAACCCAAGCTCATTCCGAGAACCGAAATCTCGCGATAGCCTTCGTTCTTCAACCAACGTATGAGTTTTCGACCGTCCAATACTGCCTGCCTTACGGATTGGATCGTTCGACCAAGATTGGCACTAAGCATATAATCGGCGTGCAGGGATCCGGGACGGCTGCGCTCGAAATGATAGGGCATGGCGATCTCGACAACCGTGATGCCACGCTTCGAGAAAAAACTGGCGATCTGGCGATTCCGGGAGCTTGCATTCCAATGGTGAAAAATCACCATCGCCTGATCGAACGATCCGCTTTCTGTGATTTTCGCCGAGACGACATTGTTCTGTTTGATATCAGTAGAAATGTCCGATGGAAATTTGAGCCACCAATCTAGCCTTTCAAACCCCTGATCACTCACATTCGGGCCATCGAAAAAGGCTGGATCAGCCACGGCCTGGTCCGCAAGGGCACAGAATTCCTCGATACTTGTTATCTTCTCCGCACCTGGAAAGGCGAGTTCGGCGTCAAGGGCGAAATCCGATGGTTTCTTCCCTTCTTCACCGCGTCGTGCCCGCCGCTCATCCCAACGATCAAGCCAACTATGATACACTCTGATTGTTTCCTAACTTACTCGCTTGCCCTCGCCCCAACCCTGGATCAAACAGGCCGTATACTGCGAACAGCATTCCAACGCCCAGAAGGATCGAAAAGCCAGAAAATGCATCGATCAGCAAGTAACTAGCCACGAGTAACGCTACGATCGCTGACATCCTCCACAAAGACATAGAAAACCGACGTTCGACACCTAAACGGATAGAGCCGAACACAAATACCACACAGGTCGAAATAGCGATAAGAAGGCTACTGTAATGGGTCGGCCTACGGTAGATGATCCCGGCGCTCACATCATTGTGCCCATAAAAGGCGTTAGACATATCGCCGACCAACCAAGACACAATATTCTCTCCACGCGATGTCAGGTAAGCACTCTGGAGCTTCATGGCTATGGCGATCAGAAACCCCAAAACAGTACAACGAAAAATCGCACGCATAACCCTTAGGTTGGTTTCATGGAGCTCGTGTTGATAGTCAACCTCGGGTCGATTATTCGCTGCTTCTCCAGTCTTCCAAAGATCATGGATCACGGTATAAAGCAAAATGAGACCTACGAAGAACAGATAAAAACAGAGGCACATATACAGGTAAGCGAGTCCCGTGAACACGACCGCTTCCGGCACCGATATAACCTCAGGGCGCACAATCGCTAACGAGCCCCAATCCGTCGCATAGTTGCCACCCCCTTTGAGCAACGGGATCAAAGACACGCCGATCCACTGAAAAAGACCGGCGAACACCACGCAAATCAAAAAAACCGCCCAATATGAATATGAAGAAGCTTGTACGGTGCGCGCCCAGGCATCGTCGCTTTCCATCTTGTCGCCCTGCGCCACAAGCTTTGGGCGACCTTCATCTTTCCAAAAGGTCACCAGCTCGGTCACGAAGGCAAAAAACAGTGGTAAAAATACCATGAAGACAAATGTCCAATTCGCTGTCCAAAGAAACCCGACCTGCTTGACGATGCCATCCGCCCGGCCATACGTCACGCTGTGAATCCCCGTAAGATACGACAAAAACCCAAGCGCGGTGACACCCGCAAACACCGACGCCGGTAAATTCAGGGGAGATCCGCGACTAAAAAACGCCTCCGATTTCCTCGCCAAACTAAAGCGCCGGCTCGGCGCCTTGGGGTCAGTATCCAGTATCAGCTCTACCGGGGAGTCTGTCTCGTTATCGATGGTCGCAGTCACTGCCGTATCTGGGATCTCCTGAGCAACGCTGCTTCCGGCTCTCTTCCATTCTCGTCTCTTGGCCGATAACCGCGATTGCGCCTCACTAAGCTCCATCTGCCATTCGCTAGTTGCGACCGGATCATCGCATCCAAAAACCCGCGCCAGCCAACGAATGTTGGCAGCGCTAATTCCCTTCTCGTTCTCTTGAAACCAAAGCTGCACCGTTCGCAGATCGACCCCAACCCGGTTGGAATCAATCAGTGAAATCGCCTCTGCAAGGAGTTCGGGCGTCCATGGGCCAGCAGGAAACCCGTCTTTGTCCAACGGTCGACCCGCACCGGCCGCCGCCAGTCGTTTGAATAATTCTTTGAAATCACTCCCGTCTCTCGGCGGAGGGAGAAATAACTTTCCGTTCTTAAACAACAACTTATAGGCTCTAATTTCGTTCCGTTTCGCTAGGCTTCGTACCCTATCGTGCCTTCGTCCTCAATCAACGTTTTTATCAACTCGATTTTGGCCGGCACGGCAGAGATAGAATGACGGGTGACCCGCTGGAGAGGCTGGAAACGTTTGTTTCGTGGGATGTTTTGCAAACCGCCGGCCAACCGAAACGTTTGTCTGGTGGCAGGGTAGTGTGACCTCATTAGCGAACAGGGGAAGCCAGAGAAGCGGAGGGATGATCTCGCCTGCCCAGGGTACCGAATTGTCATGCGCATGGAGCCGGTCGATGCCCATTCAAGTGGTCTGTAATAACGGAGTGATGGAAGAGGCCGATGGGGTCGCGAATCTGCTCGCGGCGCATCGCCATGCAGTCGCCATGGTTGAACGTCTCGGCAGACGACGGATGAGGGCCGACGGGCCGGACGCGACCCTGATCGGTCGGCGACTGGATTCGGTGATGGCGGAGGAGGCTTTCGCGCGTCGGCGCGCGGCCGCTGCGCCGGTGGCCGATGTCGTTGAGATGAAAATGAAGGCAGCTTATTTCCGGCGGTTGTTGGGGAACGACTGGTGCGAGCTTGATGTCGACGATTTTCGCGCGTTGCTCGGTTCTTTCGCGAAACTGCAATCCTAGGAGAAGAGCGCTGAAATCCATGAGGCCACGGTATTCCAGGCCGCATAGATTCCTGCCGGCACCAAGATGATCGCGATGAGAGCGATAGCATCGCCGATGGCGCCGTCAGTGCGTCCTTCCACGGGATAGTAATATTTGTGCGCCTCATCGTCGTGCTTCATTGTTGTCTCTCCGACTGCTTCTCTAGCAGCAGCTGAACAGGATGCTGAAACGTCGTGCTCCACAGACCTGCACGTTTCATCTTAGCGTTAATTTCCGCGACGAGGTAGTTCTCATTGACGGCTTTGCCCTTCGCTGTCGTTGCGGCAAACGCGTATCCGGTCGCTATGAGGGCGGTGCCAACATCAATTGTTGCGCCATTCAGCTGCGCACCGCATACGACAAACACCGCCTTGTCCAGGGCGTAGCCGATTGGCTGGCACGTAACCGCCGCGCTATCAAACAGCGCCGCCAGATGCGCCAGCGATGTGTTCCCGCAATCGATTTTGTTCCCATTTGGCTCTTCGGCTGATGTGCCTCGAAGACATGACTGGACGCCATAGAGGCGAAAAAGGTGATCTCCGTCTCGCCAGGTATCTCCGGTCAGCAGTTGAGCCGATTTCGATACTGCGAGGGGCGTTGGAACGGCAGACTCCGATGCATCCTGGGCCTGTGCCGATGCGCACAAACCAAATGCGGCCAGCACTGCGAGCCTCGCCCGCTTCATTCCTGGAACTGTCCACCGAGGTCGGCGGAGTGCTCCAGATCGGGGCGCAGCGACTTGCCATCCTTGTTGCGTCCGATTGCCGCCATGTCGAAGAAAACCATTTCGTCATCGTCGTAGGCGACGTTGTACGGGTCGTTTGCGTTGCCCGCACCCACGAGAGAGAAACACGACACAGCGTCGGGTTCGCCCTTCTTGCTTTGCAGAACAAGTGTCTTGCAAAGCACGACAGACGCACGATCGTTGTAGATTGTCTCTTCATAGTCCTGGGCCGCCTTTGCGCAGTCCCATTGCTGGGTCTTGTACGTGATCTTCGGTTTGGGGCAGGCCGCAAGGCCGCGCAGCCGGTACGTCACGCCGTTGACGACGCGCTCGGTCGCAGACGGCACCTTAACTCGCCCGACGAGAGCGGCCGCATCGCGCTGAAAGAGCGCGCCTTTCGCATCGTAGCGCTCGTAGACGAACACCTTTTCGCCCGGCTTCGCAAACTGAAGCAGGTAGTGCTCCGAAGGTTGCGCGAAGGGGCTCGGGACGTCGGCGCCAGCAGCATAGGCCACGGTGCCTTGGAGCAGCAAGATCGTGTACAGGGCCGTCTGTTTCATCGAAATCCGTCCTCGCGGTGTATATCGTGTTGACACTTTACTAGGGCTGCGTGTAGCCATAGTAAAGTGTCAAATTTTGGCGACAGTATGAACACTCGATTCGCTCTTCTGCTCACCCTCTGTGGCGCCACGATGCCGTTCAAGGCGCACGGCCGGGACCTGGCATCAGACCGCGTCGCAATCGCCTTTGCAACGCCGGCGCAAGCCCTTGCCGCAGTCGGGGGGCAAAGGCCGCGAGCGTGCAGGACCGTAAATCGGGCTGAGGTCTCCCAACTTGTGCGTTCAATCGCGCAAAAGGAAGGTTTCGACGCTGATCTGGCCGAGGCAATTGCGTGGGCCGAAAGCGATCTCGGCACCAGTCAGGGTCCGTCGAAGGCCGGAGCCTTGGGGATCATGCAGCTGATGCCGGGCACGGCGGCCGATCTCGGCGTGAATGACCGTTGCGATACTGAGGCAAATGTCCGGGCTGGCCTACGCTATCTGAAGTCACTCTATGACGAGTTCCAGGATCCGCTACTGATGCTGGCGGCTTACAACGCCGGGCCCAACAGCGTCTACAAGGCGCAGGGCATTCCGGTGAATCCGGAGACGGCGGAATACATCGTGAAAATCCTGAACCGCTGGAAGTTCGGCGGTGTCGTCAAGAAGTCCGCCCTGACCAAATCCGAGACGCTCGCGGCCGCGCCGCCAGCAAGCGAGGACGCTTGGCAGGATGGTCATGTCATGGATTTCGGCAACTGAAAGGAGCCAAGGGTGGAATACAGAAAAGCGGGTATATTTGCCCTGAAACTCGCCTTGGCCTCGGCGGTCGGAATGGCTCTCGCGCCAGCCACTGCGTACGCCCAATCGGCGGCACCAGTCGAAAACGTGCTGGAGTGGTTCGTCGGCGTTCTGCAGGGCAACATAGCGCGCTCATTCGCCATCATCGCGGTCTGTTTTCTCGGCTTCCTCGCCATGACGGGCCGGCTGGCGTGGATGATGGCTTTCTCCATCATCATCGGCATCGCTCTGATCTTCGGCGCCGCGCAGCTGGTGGATGCGGTTCGCGCGACCGCGGGAGGCGGCTGAGACATGGACGACGAGGAGGTCTATGTCGAGCCGGTCAGCCTGCCACTGACACGCCCGCCTATGAAGTGGGGTGTGCGCTATGAGGTTTTTGCACTGAACGGCATCCTGGCGGTGATCGGTTTTATCGCCACGAGCAGCTTCATGCTTGGCCTTGGTGTGTTCGGCGTGGTGCATCTGGTCAGCGCATATCTGTGCCAGCGCGACCCTTACATGTTTCATATTTTCGAGCGGCGCGTCTCAAAACGCGGAGCGGTGGCGAACCTTACTTTCTGGGGCGCGAGGAGCTATTCGCCATGAGCCTCGATGCCGACCTGAAATTTGGCCGTGAGCGCCGCCGCGAAAAGCCCGCGGCGATGCACATCCCCTACCTTCGCCATGTCGATGACAATCTGATCGTGACGAAGAGCGGCTTTCTGGTCGGCGTCATCCAGCTCAGTGGCCTGCCCTTCCAGACGATGGACCAGGCCGAGCTGAACAGCCGCATGTTCAACCGCAACACGACGTTCCGCAATCTCTCGACCTCTCGCTTTGCGGTCTACACAACGATCATCCGCCGCCACGTGACGCCGGAGATCGAAGGCGACTTTGACAATCCTTTCGTGGCCGAGCTCGACGCCCGCTACATGGACGAGCTTGGCGCGAAAAACCTTTTCGTCAACGAGGCCTATCTGACGGTCATACGCCGCCCGATGGTCGGCCGGGTCGGCTGGGTGGACAAGGCGCTCAATGCCTTCCGCATCAGCACCGCCAGCGAGGAAACCCGCGAAGACGCGATGGCTGAACTGCGTGAAGTTCTCGACGGCGTCGTCAAGGATTTCACAGCTTATGGTGCGCGTCTTCTCGGCGTCGTGAATCGCCGCGACAGCTTCTTTTCCGAGCCGTCGGAATTTTTGGCGAAGATCCTCGCCGGCGGCGTCGACGTGGAAATGCCTTTGCCGCGCATGAGCCTTGGCGATGTACTGGCGACACGACAGCTGTTTTTCGGCAGATCCGCGCTGGAACTCCGCGGGCCGGACGAAGGCAAGCTCGGCGCCATGGTGTCGATCAAGGAATACCCACCATTCACTGCTCCGGGGTCATTGGACGGTCTCTTGCGCCTCCCACATGAGTTTGTCCTGACGCAGAGTTTCGCGATTGAAGACCGCGTGACGGCGATGCGCCGGATCAACACAATCGCCAACCAGGTTGAGGGTTCCGACGAGGCGGGCACGACGGTCGAGGAGTCCGTCCACGACGGCGCCGACAAGCTGGCCGGCGGCGAAGTCGTCTTCGGCCAACATCACATGAGCGTCATGGCCCTGGCACCGGACATGACCGGGCTCAACCGTGCGATATCCGACATCACGGCCGAGCTTTCGCGCATGTCGATCGTGCCGGTTCGCGAAACGCTGAACACGGAACTGGCATTCTGGGCGCAGTTGCCGGGAAATTTCAGCTACATCGCGCGACGCGCGTTGATCTCGTCGCTGAACTTCGCCGGTCTTTTCTCAGGACACAATTTTCCGTCCGGCCAACGCGAGAGGCTGCATTGGAAACGGCCCATCGCTTTGCTCGAAACGACCAGCCAGACGGCCTATTATTTCAATTTCCATGTTCACGATGTCGGCCACTTCACGGTGTTCGGCCCGACCGGCTCGGGCAAGACCGTCGTGCTGTCGTTCCTGATGGCGCAGGCCATGCGCATCATGCCGCGGCCGCGATGTGTCTATTTCGACTACATGCGCGGAGCAGAAATTTTCGTTCGAGCGCTTGGCGGTCGTTACGAGGTGATGGAGCCCTCCCAGCCGACCGGCTTCGCGCCATTGCAGCTTGACGACACGGCAGAGAACCGTTCTTTCCTGGAAGATCTTCTTATCTACATCCTGACGCCGGAAGGCGGCGCGCTGGACGTGGCGGAGATGCGTGTCATCAACGCCGCCGTCGACATGATCTACAAGATCCCGCGCGAACAGCGGACCTTCGACCTGCTGCCGGAAGTGCTGCGGGGCTCGCTCATGCCCGGCATGAACGATCTGGCCGCGCGGATCCAACCCTGGCTCGACCCGAAGGACAAGGGCTGGCTTTTCAACAATCCGGTCGATCTGGTCGATTTCTCGAAACCCGTCGTCGGCTTCGACATGACCAAGATCCTCGGCGACCGAAAGCTGCGTTCGGCGGCGTTGCTCTACATCTTCCACCGTCTTGAAGACGTCATCGACGGCTCGCCGATCATGCTCTTCCTCGATGAAGGCTGGAAGCTGTTGGACGACGAGGTTTTCGCCGCTTTCATCAATGAGACGCTGAAGACCATTCGTCGCCGCAACGGCGTGGTCGGCTTTGGCACGCAGACGGCGGAGGACGTCGTCAATTCCTCCATCTCGTCGTCACTGATCGAGCAGACGAAGACCAACATTTTCTTCCCCAACCCGAAGGCGAGCAAGGAATCCTACATGGAGCGCTTCTCGCTGACGGCGAAGGAATTCGAGTTCGTGCGCCGCACCGCCAAGGAAACGCGCACCTTCCTCGTCAAGCACGACAGCGACTCGATCGTCGCCAAGCTCGATTTGTCGGCAATGCCCGATCTCATCAAGGTCCTGTCCTCGAACGAAGCCAACAGCAAGGAATGCGCACGGCTCCGGGAGACCTTCGGCGACGAGCCGGAAATGTGGCTGCCATACTTCTGCGGATGGGAGAACGAGCATGACGAAGCGGCTTAGCAGCGCTTGTCTGGTCGTGGCTCTCGCGACGGCGGAAAGCATGAGCGTGGCTGCCGCTCAGATCGCGGTCATCGACGGGCAGAACCTCGACAAGCAGCAAGAGGACGAGCAGCACAGCACGAAGTCGGATGAGGCCAAGAAGGATGAAACCGACAGGAAGAAAAGCGTCGTCTGCACCTATTCTAACAAATACCGCTCACAGATGTTTCGCCGATCGCCGGCCGAAGCGTTGCAGCGCGACGCCGGCAACGTGAAGATGATCCGCTACTATGCGCAAGAATACGGCGTTCCCGAAGGCCTGGCGCTGTCCGTTGCCTATCAGGAATCGCGCTTCGACACATGCGCCGGGAGCCACACCGGCGTCAAAGGCGTCATGCAGCTGACCAAGGGCACCGGCAAGTCCATGGGACTGGACCGCGACGTGAACGAGCAGAATGTCGAAGGCGGCGTCAAATATCTCGGAATGGGCGTGAAGCAATGCGGGGCGACGAATTACAGCTGTCTCGCCTCCTTCTACAACGGATCGAACGCAGGCGAACAAAGTCAGTGGGCCGGCGGCGTCGGCCGTTGGAACAGCTACTTCAACGACTATGTGTCAAGCGGAAAGGCTCCGGCCGCCGCGCCGCCACCATTCTCGATCGTAACGGCCGACGGCGCAGGCGGCACGGCCCAGGACGCGGCCATGGGCGCGGTCAGGAAGGCGGCTGGCGGCCTTGACGCAAGCTCATCGCAGCTCGGCGCCAACAATGCTGCAATCGAGGCGCTTGCAGGCAACGTTGGCCAGGTGACCGAATACAAGGACGCCTGGGAGCTGAACTCGTCGGCTCGCGGGGTCAACGCCGATGTCACTAACCAGTACCTCGCCCAGGCGGGGGATTTTACGACGCTGCTTGCCCAACTTCTGTCGATGCAGAACGTCCAGGCATCGCAGTCGGCCAAGCTGGTGCAACAGCCGAAGAGCGGCTCTCCGAACCCGTTCTCTTGTGATCCGGCGGAACTGGAACGGTTGGAGATAGATCGCGGCCGGTGGCTACCATGCGCACTCGAGAACGCGGGGGCAAGCTCGGCCGACAGTCGCTCGATGATCATAACCACTGATCCTGCCGGCGCTGCCAGCGTGATCAATTCTCTACAGCAATAGGAGGCTGACATGAAGAAATTGGCGATTGCCGCCAGTCTGGCGCTTTGGGCAGGCACTGCCCACGCACAAATTGCGGTCATTGATGGCGCCAATCTCGATGTCGCCCGCAAGAATGCGGACAACACCAACTCCATCATGGACTCCAACAAGGATATTCTGAAAAAGAGCGAGGAGATCCTTCAGGCGCTCAGCGGCAGTCGTGACGGTTCGCTCGGCATCGGACAAATGGGCCTTGGCGGCAACATGTCGATCGCCCAGGCTCCGTCGTTCGGATCGATCCTGAACGGCGGCGCGCTTTCGTTTGGCGGCCTTTCGCCCGAAATCCAGAAAATCGCCGGCGCCGTCATCAACGGGCTCCAGCTGGTGAAGCAGCTCCAGCAGATTGCCGGCAAGGAGACCAGCGCCGTCAACACGGCCTATGGCGGCAGCGTGAACGTGGCCTCGCTGCTAAGCGCGTTGACCTCGCAGGCCTCGCAAGGCGTTACCCAGCGCCAACAGTCATTGCAGTCCGCGAGCGGGCAGATCGGGCAGTCGCAGGACGTCAAGGGCTCCGTGGACCAGAACACACGAATGCAGCTGGAAAACGCGCGTGCGGTCAACGAACTGATCGGCGTCCAGAATGGTGCGGTCGCGGCGCTGAATGAGAAGCTCAAGGGAGATCTCCTTCGCCAAAGCCAGGTGCAGAAGATGATGACACCGCGCACCGTCAATCCGTTCGCGGAATTCGGCAAGAGCGGGGGCTGAGCGCTTGTCGAGGCGAGTCCTGCGCATATGCGTTGTGATCGGGCTCGGCACAGGGCTTTTTGGATGCGCAAATCGCGACCTGAAAGCGCCGTGCGGGCCTTTGGCGTATGCCCATGCCGACAACTGCGGCGCGCTGAAGCCGGTCAATTCAACTCCGTTCGCCAGCATTATTGACGAGGATCCATGAACGGTCTCGCCGCAAGCATCCTCGGTGGCATTGACAACATCGGTGAGGACTTCGTTCGCAATGTCTATATGCAGTTGGGCAATGCGATGGGCAACGTCTTTACCCTGATGCTGACCCTCTATATCGCATGGTGGGGCTATTCGATCCTGAGCGGGCGGGAGTCGATTTCGCCAATCGAAGCGGCCTATCGGCTCGGCCGCGCCGTCATCATCTATCTACTGCTGACCGGATGGGGCACATTTTCCGCCACGATCTATCAGCTCGTGCAAAGCATTCCAGACGAGATCGGTAAAGTGATCGTCGGCGCCGTGTCGCGGGCCACCGGCAATCAGCTTAGCGACCAGGCGGCAATTCCCACGCTGATCGACAACCTCTACCAAGGGGCCCAGGACGTCGCCAATCAGGTCTACAGCGGATCCTTCTATGACATTTTTGGTGCGCTGTTGTCGCTGCTCGTTCTGCTGTCGGCCATCATCTTCGCAGCGCTTGCCATTGCCGCGATCATCGCCGCCAAGGTGATGTTGTTCATCACACTCGCGTTGGCGCCGATATGGATCATTCTTTGGCTTTACCGATGGTCCTCGCGGATGAGCGAAGGCTTTCTTTCGCTGACCACCTTCCTGATGATCCAGCAAATCCTGATCTACGGCTTTCTCGGCTTCTACTTCTCGCTCGTCAACGCGGCGCTGAACACCGCCACGTCCGGCGGAGCGACCATGGACAGCAAAATGTCGCTGGTGCTGCCCTTGGTGCTGGTGACGATCATCGGCATCTACGTTCTCATGCAGATACCCTCGATTGCTTCGATCCTGAATGGCGGCGGGTATCTCAGCACCACGGGCGCTCGTTACTCATATGGGACGTTCGGCAGGAATGCCGTGCGCTATTCCGGCGCGCGATGGGCCGCGGGCCGCGCCGCTCGCGGCGCCCGGCAGCTCGCGGCAAACAGTTTTCGATCCTCGCGAGCAGCGAGGGCCGACGACGCAACCCGGTCCGCCATCCAGCAAGGTGCGCGCGATAACTCCAGGCCTCTGGCCTAGAACACAAGGATAATCACCGATAGCGGCCCTTGGATCGGGATCGTTTCGAAAACGAGGCAATAGTACAGTGTCAATCTCAATGGAAACAGCTGCTAACAGCGGCGGCGAGCTCGTCGACAAGGGCTATTACAGGGCGGGCGCGACCTGGGAGGACGACACGCACAGGTCAATGCGTCGATCGCGTACATTGGCCTGGATCGTCAGCGGTGTTTCCGGAATGGTGGCGGTGTTGTCGCTGCTGGCGCTCGTGCTGATCCTGCCGCTCCGGCAGTTCGAACCGTATGTTGTCGAGGTCGACAAATCGACGGGCTACCTCGAGATCATGCGCGCGCTGAAGCCCGGAGATCTGTCCCAGAACGAAGCCGTCACGGCCGCCAATTTGGTCCGCTACATCAGGGCCCGCGAAACCTATGATTCGCGTGAACTGAAACAGAATTACGACCTGGCACAGCTCTACTCCACCGATGCCGCATCCAAGGATTTGACGTGGCTTTATACGCCTGCAAATCCACAATCGCTTGACAAGATTTTTGGCCGCAATGTCACTGTCTCGGTCGAGGTGAAGTCGGTCTCGCTGCTCAATCGCAACACAGCTTCGGTGCGCTTTGCCACGACGACGCGGCGGGACAATTCGTCCACCGCCGACAATTGGGTGGCGGTGATAAAATTCCGCTACACCTCAACGCCGCTCAAGAACGAATGGCGTTTCGACAATCCACTGGGATTTCAGGTTAGGGATTACCGCCGCGACCAGGAATCGGCGCCGGCGGCGGGGAGCCTGCAATGAGATGGCGCGTGGGCTTCGTCCTATCGGCCGCCCTTCTGCTCGGGACGATGCACAGCGCGGCCGCACGCGACGGCCGCATCCGATATGTCACCTTCAACAATGACGACGTGACGTCAGTGCGCGCAGCCCTTGGCATTTCGACGATGATCGAGCTCAGCCCGACCGAAGTCATCGAAACCGTGTCGGCTGGCGACACGAAAGGCTGGTCCATAATCCCCAAACGCGGATCGCGGTTTCTTTTCATCAAGCCGCTGGAGCGCGATGCGTGGACCAACGTCAACGTCGTCACCAACCGGCGCGTCTATTCCCTGCTGCTGCAGGCCACTGACAACAGCCGTGACCGAGCATCCTTCCAGGTCCGGTTCAAATACCCGGACGAAGATATAGACGCGCGCCTCCTCTCACAGGCCAAAGAGAGCGCCGCCGTTCCGGATTTGAAGGACCTGAATTATGCCGATCTCAATTACGACTACGCCTACAAGGGCGACGACAGTCTGAAGCCGCGCACCGTGTTCGACGACGGCACCAAGGTGTTTCTGGAGTTCAAGGGCGACATTCCAGCGATCTTCGTTGTCGACGACAAGCGTCAGGAGTCGCTGGTCAACGTTCGCACGCAGGGCAAATACACCGTCATCGACAAGGTCGCACGGCAATTCACCTTGCGGGCCGATGGCGAGACGCTCTGCCTCTACAACCGGGCGCGACCCAACGCCATCGATCCCGTCGAGCAAGTCTACGGTCCAACGAAACTGACAGGCGGTTCCACCCTGTTCGGATCCAGCGGAGGGCGCTGATGTCCCAGATCGATTATAACCAGCTGGACGGCAGCCCGACGGTCGCGCGCCGTGGTGCTGGCGTGGGTACCAGGATCGCCCTGGTCAGCCTCGGCGTGGTGCTGGTAGGCGCGCTGATATGGCTTAACTGGCCCCGGGAGCCTGTATCGCGCGATCTGCGCGGCGATGCCGAGGAAAACTTCAACCCGCCAGAGTTCCGCCCGCCGGCGTTGAACGAACCGCCGCAACCTGCCGACGGCACGATCGACCAGATCGTGGTGCCGCCACCGGCTGACGACAAGAATGGCGCGCAACAAGCCGATAATGTCGATCAGACCGTGCAGCAAGGCGCGGATCTCGATGCGCAGCGACGCGCGCTGGAGGCGCAAATGGCGGCCGAGGAGGCACGCCGCAAGGCGGAGGCGGAAGAAGCCCGACTCAAGGCGGCGGCTGAGGACGAGGCTCGTCGTAAAGCGGAGGCGGCGGAGCATGAAAAAGCGGTGTGGGAACGCCTGCGGTCGAACCAGATGGTGACGAATGATCAGACCGGCTCGACAGATGCCGGCGCCCAGGCGGCGCAGGTCGAAATCGCGCGGGACGGTCAGATCGTACCGGTGCCCGGCGCGGACAGCGATCCCAACAAGGCCTTCCTGGCGCAGTCTGAGGCAAGCTCTTCCGGCATCGTCAAAGCCAGGGTCTTCCGACGCACCGATGCGTTGATCCCTGAAGGAACGATCATTCGCGGCTATTTGGAAACCGCGATCAACACCGACCTTCCCGGCGCCGTGCGCGCTGTCGTGCGTGAGGATGTCTTCTCTCTCGACGGCCGGCGGATCCTCATCCCGAAGGGCTCGCGCCTGACCGGAGAATACCGCTCAGGGCTTGCACGTGGTCAGAAGCGTGTTTTCATCGTCTGGAGCAGGGTCATCCGCTCGGACGGCATTTCCGTCGACATCAAGTCGCCTGGCGCAGACGCGCTCGGCCGCGGCGGCATGGGCGGCCGTGTCGATACGCACTGGGTTGAACGGTACGGTAACGCCATCATGCTTTCCGTGGTTGGCGGCGTCTCTGAATATCTGTCCTCGCTTGGCGATAGCGGACAAAATGGCCAACAGCGCCAGGTGTCGACGATCGATCCCGTAACCGGTGAGACGACGACCGTGACCTATGGTGGCAACGGCTCGCAGCGCGACGCCCGCGGCATCGCGTTCGACAAGTCATCGACCGCCCTGCAGCAACTCGCGCAAGAGGCGTTTCGCGACACGCAGAACATTGGCCCGACAGTCTATGTCGACCAGGGCACCTCGGTCGTCGTGCTGGTGCGTCGAGATCTCGATTTCTCGGACTTGTACGCCGATCCCGTCCAGGAAGAAGCGGTGCGTCTGAAGGCAGGTGGGCAACCGAAGACGGCGATCGATCCGACGCCTCTCTACGCGACGCCAAAGGATAATTTCTATCCCGGCTATGGGAGCCCGGTGAAATGAATGCACTGCATCCCCTCCCCGACCCTTGGGCCAGAGCCCCGGTCCTGCGCGCTCATCTGGAACCGATATGGCCCTATTTGAACGAAGATTCGGTGTCCGAGATTGCGATCAACAGGCCGGGTGAATTGTTCATCGAACGCCTCGGCGCGAAGGAAATGGAGCACGTCGTCAAGCGGGAGGTAACGCCGGGCTGGATTCGCAACATCTCGACGGGCGTCGCCTCGGCGACAAATCAGGTCATCAACGAAGAAAAACCGGTCCTGTCGGCCGCTCTACCCTCGGGCGAGCGCATCCAATGCATCTTGCCTCCGGCGGCTCCCGAAGGCGGGGCGATCTCGATCCGCAAGCAGGTCATCATGGATATGAGCCTTGATGCCTACAACGATCTTGGCGCCTTCGAGAACACGGCAATGGGCAGCGGACTGGCGCTGTCGGCCGAAGAAAAGCGGCTGGTCGACATGTTGCACGACACGTCGCCGATAGACTTCCTGCAATATGCGGTGCGCAATCGTGTCTCGATTGTCGTTTCAGGCGGGACATCCACGGGCAAGACGACGTTTCTAAATGCGCTCCTGAAAGAGATCCCGGCTCACGAACGGATCATCACGATTGAAGATACCCGCGAACTGAGGCTGCCGGCTCCCAACAACGTCACCCTGATAGCCTCGAAGGGCGACCAGGGCCTTGCCAAAGTCTCCGCCCAACAGCTGCTCGAAGCCTCCCTTCGCATGAGGCCCGACCGTCTGCTATTGGGCGAGTTGCGCGGCGCTGAAACCTTCGCGTTCCTCCAGGCGATCAACACCGGCCATCCGGGTTCGCTCACCACCGTTCATGCCAATTCCGCCCGGTCCGCCTATGAGCGGCTGGCTCTGATGGTCATGCAGGGCAGTTCGGGCCTCTCACGAAGCGAAATTCTCGACTATCTGCGCGAAGTCATTCCAGTGGTCGTCCAGATGGTCCGCACCGAAGGCGGACGGCGCGGCATCAGCGAGATCAAGTTCACCAAGGCGGAGACGATCTAGCGGGGCCCATCCATGCAGAAAATCGCAACAGCAATTTTCATGGTGCTCATGGCGATGGCCCTGGGCGTCCTGGTCTTCACGGTCGCCTATGCCGCGACGGATTGGTACCGGACTGGCTCCCACGTCCTGTTCGACCAGCTGAACGCCAATCCCCTGCCGGTCGTTCGCCAGGCCTGGGCGGATACGATGGCCAGGAATTTTAGCCGGGTCCAATATGCCGTTGCCGCGGGAGCAGCAGGGTTTTTCTTACCACTGGTCGGCCTGTTTCTCATGCGCCCGAGAAAGCGCAACGACTCTCGCTTTATGTCTATGAACGACGTATCAAAACGCGGCCTGACGAAAGCTGGCGGCGTCTTCGTCGGGCGGGCCGGCGGCAGGCTTGCCGAAATCTTGTCGCCCGGCCGCGATCAGCGATCCGGCAAGATCCGTTTGACCCAGCGCCGGCTGATCGGCGGCAAGAAATTGTGGATTGATGGCGATGATGTCGGCGGCTTCGTCATAGGGCCGCCGCGCTCCGGCAAAGGGAGCTCCCTTATCATCCCGAACGCCTTGACCTGGCCGCATTCGCTCGTCGTTCTCGACCTGCGGGGCGAGACCTATGCGGCGACCGCCGGCTACCGTTCCACCATTAGCCGCGTGGTGCGTTTTGCGCCGGCTGATCCAGACGGCAATACCGCATGCTACAATCCGATGGACTTCATTTCGCTGGATTCCGCCCAGCGCGACATCGACCTTCGCAATATCGCTGCGGCGCTATTTCCGCGCCCGCCGTCCAACGCAGATCCATATTGGGTGAACGACGCCCGCCTGCTTTTTACCGGCATAGCATCGTTCGTCATGGAATCGCCTGCAATCCTGAACGAGAAGAAGACCTTCGCCAAAATCCTTGAGATCATGAACGGTGCCGAGCAGCCGCTCCTGGAATTCATCGGCTCGCTGCGCGAGGAACGCCGCCGCGAATGCTCGCATTTTACGCTGCAAACCCTGCTGCCGTATTTCGAGATGTCCGAGCGGCAGTTTTCCGGAATTTACGCCGGCGTACGCACCGGCATGGCCCCTTTTCTCAACGAGCGCTTGATGCGAGCTACGTCCCGCAGCACGTTCGATATTCGCAGGCTCAAGCGTGATCGAATTTCTCTTTATCTCGACGTGCGCCGTGAGCAGATCACGTCGCTTGGACCGCTGTTCAATGTCCTGATCACGCAGCTGATGAACTTCATGTCGGAAACCCTGCCCCGTCCGGACGAGCATCCGGTGCTCGTGCTGCTCGACGAGTTCCAGAACCTCGGCAAGCTCGAGAATGTAACCGAAATGGCGAGCGTGCTCGGCGGCAACGGCGTTTCGATGTGGTTTTTTGTGCAGTCGCTGAAGGCTGTAGACGAGATCTATCGCCAGGAAGGGCGCAAGACCCTCATCAACGCCGCTCGCGTGCAGATCTTTTTCGGTGCGCAGGATGCGGACGATCTGCGATACGTTTCCGAGCAGCTCGGCGAAACGTCAGACGTGCAAAAGGACGTGACACGCACCAAGGCAACGTTGTTCGACACTTATTACACGCGCTCGGAGCACCGCAAGGAGGTGCGGCGGCCCCTGATGCGGCCGGATGAAATCCGCACGCTCGACAAGCACAAGGTCATCATATTGCCACGTGGCGAGTTACCGATCCTTGGCACGCGAAATTTCTATTTCGCCGACGGCCAGCTCGCCAGACGCGCGTTCATGCCCCTGCCCGCCTCTAGCGACGTTTCGCGCACGAAAAGCCCTGCGTTGAATTCCACTGCGGCGGTTCCACCTCCTGCGCTCCCGCCGATTGTGCCGACAGCACCAGCGTACCGATCGGGCCTCTTGCAAATGCGCCTTCGGCACGGCGCGACATTCGCCGCCAAGGCCGGCCGTATGGCTCCGCCACAGGGCCGACGCGCAATCGTAAAAGGGCGGCTGAAAGCAACCGACGCTGCAGCCGCACCGGCTAATGCCGCCATAGATTTTTCCGCTTTGGCGGCCAAAGCGGTGACGACACGCATCGCGCCCGACAAGGAAGCAGCGGTTGCGGCGATCCTGAACAAGGTGCGGTCCCTGCGCGCCAACGCATCCGATACCGAGACTTTCGATCGAAATCTGGGCGTCGTGGAAGATACTTTGCCTGATGTAGTCGATGGGTAGGCCAGGATTCCGATGCGGCGGAGAGGTCGCTGTCTATCGTGACCTTGTCGCACAAGCCATGGCGACGGCGCACATTGCCACGCGCTTCGCGCCGGGCACCAAGCATAGTTCGCCAGAAGTTCTAGGAAGCGACAGAGTTCATCTCAAGTGCGTTTCCGCCTGGCGGCTTTGGGGCCGTGTCCGGACGGTCCGGTTTTGGAAAGCGATGGGCGGTAAGTTGTCGTTTTGGTCTGCTTGATCAGGCAGGCTGCCTCTTCAACATTGCAGTTCAAGAATTCCAGAAATAGAACACGACAGGAACGAGGCCGCATGCCCTATTCAGGAATACAGCCGATTCCGTGATGGCATAGCTTGTGGGGGGTTAGGTGTTCGGGGGCGGGATCGCAGATAAATTTGGCAATGCCTACGAAGCGCGATGGGCTGTTCGTCAATTACTTGACGTTCTCAATGCCAAGGCGCGTTCCATCCGTCTCGAAGGCATCAGCGACGCATTCAAAGGCTTCGAGTTCGCCGTCGACTATGGGCCCCATATCGCCTGGCACCAGACCAAGATCAACGCCCCAGGTCAGAATTGGACCATCCGCGCGCTTGAGCGGGAGGGCGTGCTTTCTGCCTTTGCGGACAGGCTCGGAGCAAATGATCGTGACCGCTGCGTTTTCGTTTCGCAAAGCCCGCCAGCGGAGCTACTCGACCTTGCCAGCAAAGCCTCCTACGCCAGCGATTTCGTCGAGTTCGACGGCGCGTTGCCGAAAGGATCGCAAGACAATTTCAAGAGCTTTCACACGACTGTCGGGGTCACACCCGATGTGGCTTTCGGTTGGCTTCGCCGCTGTGATTTCCGGGTTGTGCCAGAGGCCGAGATTACCTCTTCCATCGAAACGTTCGGTGCCCTCTTGTTCGATTGCGCGCCGACAGAGGTGTATCCGGCTCTCAGAGGATACCTCGAAGCGAGGCTTAATAGAGTTCTGACGACGGAGACCATTCGCGCGGACATGGCCGCTGTCGCCAAGTTGCGGATCAAGGAATGGTCGCTCGATCCGACCTTGCGCCAAACGCTGGCTGACGAGACCAAGGCCTATTTGGACAGCTATGCGCCGTTTGGCGCGCACGGGCATGTCGTCGCCCGGACCTATGGAGACGAGGTCATGTCCCTGCTGGGTAGCCAGGCTGGCCCAAGTGTAATCTTGCTGAGCGGCGTCGCGGGATCCGGCAAATCCGGTGTTGCACGTGACATTCTCGAAAAGCTGACCGATGCCGGCATTCTTCATCTGGCCCTTCGCATCGATCAGAATCTCGACTGCCGATCACCGCGGGATTTCGGCCGCACACTTCTCGATCGTGAAGATAGTCCGGTTACGGTGCTAAAAGGTCTGTCTCCCGACGATCGGACGGTTCTGCTCATCGACCAGATCGACGCCGTCAGCGAGGTATCAGGTCGAAACGGCGCGGCAAAAAACGCCGTCTTGGGGATGGTCGAAGAGGCCCGGCGCTACGCGTCGGTGCGGATCGTCCTGGTGTGCCGCTCTTTCGACATTGAGAGCGACGAGCGGATCAAACAGCTAAAGCAGTCCAACGATGTGGCGCAGGTCGATGTACCGCTCCTCGACTGGAGCACTGACGTTGCGCCGGTGGTCGCCAGCCTTGGCGTAGGTCCGGATACCCTCGATGCCAGCCAGAAGGAGCTCTTGAGGCTTCCTCTTAACTTGGCGGTCTTCGCCGAAATAGCAATCGATGGCGATACCCAGTTCGGCAATCGCAACGACCTTTTCGCGAAACTCCTGCAGCGGAAGGAGCGATTGATCACTCAGAACCGCGATCAAGTCAGTTGGGCACTGATGGCCCCGCTCACGACACTCGCCGATTGGATGAGCGCACGGCAACGGTTAGATGCTCCTCACACCGTACTCGACGGATTCTCCCGAGCAGTCGAGATTCTGACGTCAGAACATCTCGTGATCCGCTCGCGCGGCACATTGAATTTTTTCCATGAAAGCTTCTTCGACTATGTCTTCGCGCGTGCATTTTCTGCGCGGCAGCAAAGCCTGCTGGATCTGCTGGCCTCGACCGAACAGCATTTGTTCCGGAGAACACAGGTGCGCCAGATTCTCGAACACATGCGCCAAAGCGATTATGTGCGCTACGTCCGCGAACTCGCTCAAGTCATTGCCTCGGGCGATGTGCGCTTCCATATCAAGATCGCCGTCGCCCAATGGCTGGCAGCTCTTGCTTCGCCCACCGAGCAGGAACGCGACCTCATACTTAAACTCGACGTATCATCCCAACCGATTCCTTTGCTGGTCCGCACCGCCATTCAGGGAACGGCAGGTTGGTTCGACGTGCTCAATCAAAATGGCTGGCTGGCTGCGCAGCTCAGCAGCACAGTTGAAACCCGCAAAAAGGCCATTCTCTGGTGGCTCTCAAATATAGCCGGTGCTCGGCCACAGCCTATCGCGCAGTTGCTGGACGCATGGTGGAACGGTGATCGAAACAAAGGTGCTCAACTTCTGGACTGGTTCGGCTATGTGCGCCGTCAGGGATCGGATCAGGCGCTGATCGATCTATGTACGCGCGTCGTTCATTCCCGTCCGCCCGGTTTGTTCGAGCGGAAGGGAAATTTTCGTCGCGAGCTTCTGATCGCCACGTGGACCGCCGGAAGAAGCAGCGACGGCGCAGCAGCGATACTAAAGGCCTACTTCGACGCATGGTTTGACGAACACCCAGATGGCGCACCGTTCGACCGGGACGAAATACAGGATATCGACCTGCACTCACTCGGCGAATTGGCAAAGAAGTCGCCTCTGGCGCTGCTCGATGGGTCGATAGACGCGCTAGCGAAAACATTTCAGCGGATTGCCCTAAAGGTGGGCGCGGGCGAATACGATTCCAGTTTTCGCCATCGCGCCTACTCCGGCCACAATTTCGGAAGCGACCAGTATTTGCAGTTGGTGCGTGCCGCCCTGCAAAAGGTGGCCGGTGACAATCCCGAGCAGGCCCGACTGATACTCCGCCGTATCGATCCGCAAAGCCACGAGGCTGCGGCCCATCTGTATCTTGAGACCATCGCCGCGAATCCGCGGGTCCTGGCGAACGAGCTGCTGCCTTTGCTCGCGTTTCCTATAGTTTTCGAGGCGGGATGGACGGGCGCGGATTGGCGCTCATTTGCCGACGCGGCGAAGGCGGCGCTTCCCTATTTAGCGGATCCGGAACGCACCGCAGTAGAACAGACGATCCTCGCATACCAGCCGGAGTTGGATTTCGCCGTCAAAGCCGCACAGGAGCACAAAGCCGGAGAGCGGGAGACGATATGGACACAGCCCAAGAATATCGTCGGTCAGTTGAGATGGTCAGGCTACAAGCAGTTCTGTATACTCGAAACCGTCGGGCGGGATTTGCTTAGCCCCATAGCGGCGGTTCGGTTGGATGAACTGCGGCGAAAATTCCGTGGCGAGAAGGTTGTAGAGCCTTCGCATGTCGAGGCCTACGCGATTGAGTCGCCGATTGCCAAAGACAATGCCGTCTATATGACCGATGAGCAATGGCTGTCGGCTATGCGTGGCCATCACAGTGACGAAGAGCGGCACTACGGAAACGGCTCGGCCACCGGCGGCGCGCGGCAGCTCGCATACGTGTTGCAGCAACTCGCGAAAGAAAACCCGGAACGATTCGCCCGCCTGCAACTGCGCATCCCCGCCGACGCGAATCCTGCTTATGTGCAACAGCTTCTTTGGGGACTAGCCGAAGCGGAATCCGTTGCATTGGAGCCGTTGCAAGCGGCGGTGCTCGATGCTCATGCTCGCGAAGGCAAGCCTTATGGTGACGGTATCGCCCGGCTGTTCGAGCGCCATCCCGAACTGGGCAGATCGCAATCATGCTGGGAAGTCTTGGTCTGGTACATCCTCCATGGGGAGGCCGCGGACAATGTCGATGTCGATACCAACCATGCCGACCGGGAAATGGTGTCGATCGAAGATCTTCTTAACCGAGGCGGCAAGTTGCATATGCGCGGCCTCAACGGGGCTCGCGGTTGGGCCTTGGAGGCGCTGTCAGCGGTTCTTTGGAATGTTCCGGAGCGGCGTCGGGATGCATGGTCGCTGCTTGAAGACCGCATTGCCAACGAAGCGCAGATCAGCGTGCGTTGTTGCATGCCGCGCCCGCTCACCCCGATGTTCAACGAGGATAAGAGCCGATGTGCGGCCCTTCTGGAAAAGCTGGTTACGCCTGATGCACAGCGGCCCAGCTTCGCCGCGAGCGCCATAGCGAAGCTGCAATTCCCGCCATCATGGTTGCCACCCGCTGCCGCTAGGATGCTTGCCGCCGCCACTCAGGTCGCAACCAACGCTGTTGCCAGACGCTCGTCGCCCGACCCCGTGTGGCTGTCTCCCTTGATGACGCACCCGGCAACCAATCTGCTACCTTACATCGTCCATCAAGTTCCCGCGATCGGCAGGCGGCTGCTTTCCACGTTGCTCACATTTGGAAATGCGGACATGCGGCTGGTTGCGACATGGCACATTGCACGCGCCAGCTACAATGATGCCAGCTACGTCGCTCTGGCGGATTCGCTCGAACAGTCATCGCTGGATGCGAGGCGGCTAGCGTCCGACATTGCCTCTCACTCTGTAGTGGAAGCCACCTATCGGGATCGGGCTGTCGGAAACCTTCTGCGCTACTTCGATGATGACGATCCGAAGGTGCGGAACGAGGCGTCCGAGGTGTTTCGCTCCATCCCTCCCGGGAGGTTCGCGACGTTTATGGGACTTGCTCAAGCATATGTAACGAGCAACGCATTCGAGAACGACTCATTTGCCTTCTTGCACGCGCTGGAAGATGCACAATGCAATGTCGCTGGCTTGGTAGTTGCCGCTGCGGAGAGAGTCATAGTCGACCTAAAGGCTGGCGGCGAAGAGGCGAAGCGAAGAGATATGGATATCCACCAGCTAAAAGACCTAATCAAAGCGGAATACGCAGCTTCGGAAAACGACCCTGCATTGCGCAGGCGTTTGCTCGACGTGATCGATCAGATGCTGATGCTTGAGCTACATGGCATGGATGAAATTACTAAGCCGCACGAACGGTAGGCGCGGGAAGTTCCGTTCGATCTTTAACGATGTTCGTTTACATGCATCGAGAGAGCGCGCCTCAACGCCCGACATGCGGCGCATTGCTGTCATTCCTGATCATTGTATGGCGAATGCGTCGCAGACCTACCTCCGCGGGAGGACGCTGGGTCGGCCCTTACTCAACGCTCGTAATCGTTATCATTCGAGCGCTGGGTCTTACGGTCCTGGTCTTCCGGCTGCCGCGCCTTCTGTTTGTTGGCGTCTTTTCGCTTGGCTCTCACCTTCTCCTGGTCGGTGCCTGTGCGCGGCTCCTCCGGCTCGCGGGGATCGGCCCGCGTTGGAAGGTCGCGCCCTCGCGCCTCACGCTCGGGGATCGGCTCGCCGGCACCACCACGACGCTGCTGCTGCCGCTCGAATTGCAGCCGCGCGAGACGGTCGTGCATCTTGTCGTTCACCTCTTCACGATACTGTTCGAACTGTTGCTGATGCGCCGGCGGCAGCGTCTGGCGCATGTTGTCCAGAGCCTGATTGACACGGGCCATCTGACGCCGCATTTCCAAGGGGGTTTGCGCCATGTTCAAATCTCCTATCAGTGCATTCAATTCTCTCATACCGGGATGGGACAGGAAAGACTTCTGCCCCGATTGATCAGCTCCGCGACCCATAGGACCTGTCTGCCCCTCCACTGTTCGATCGCGACGCAATCGCAGAAAACTGCTGCCGATCGACTCCGCTGCCATGAGAGCCTGACCGACTATCCCCGCGGTCCGCATCGTCGTCACAGTCTTTTGCCATGCGGCAACGATTGCATCGCCGTTTACGACAAGGGATTGCCCGTCCAAACGGCGTTGCCGCTTGGCCTCCACTCGCTCGATCGTCCTGGCGCTCACCTGGTAACGCGGATCGCTCTGTGCGCGGCTATAGGCTCCAGCATGCTCCTTCGTGAACGGCCGCGTCATCGCATGATCCATCCGCCGCGTCGCCACCATCGCAATGCCGTTCTCGCGCGCTTTTTCCGCAAAGGTCTCGCGCCAGGATGCGAGATCCGGCTTGTAGAATTTCAGGCGTTCGCCGTCGGCTGATCGTGCCTGCACCATCGCGTGGATATGGACGTGCTTGGTGTCCTTGTGATGCGCCAGGACGAACTTGTATCCTGGCGCGCGCTCCTCGAGTACGGCGCGCGCCGCGGCCATGACGGCGTTGGCATCGGTACCGGCTCTTGCCGAGAAAAGCAGGTGATAGGCATTGCGGCGCTCGCGCCCCGAAAACTGCGGGCGCCATTGTTCATAGACCGAAGCCGCCGCCGTCGTGGAATTCTTCACCCCAGGCACGGGTTCGCCATTTGCATAGCGGACATGGCTGTGGGTACGGATAAACTTCTGCAGGAAATATTTCGCCTTGGCTTCACGGCTGACCGCCGCCGTCACCGCTGCCTTGGCTGCCACCCCCGCCGCGCCCATGGCTTCAGACAAACGCGCCTCGATCTTGTCGAGGGCCTTGCTGCGCGAATTATCCCGACCACCGGCAAGCACCCTCGCAATAGGTCCTGCCCGCTCATCGGTGTGTGCATAAACCTGCACCGTCTGTCCATCATGCGCATAGATGAACGGTTTTGCACCGAAGGCCTTGTTCAGCGCCTCGCTCAGGGCGCCATCGGCAACCTCGCTGGCGAGCTCGAAACGAACCTCCAGAAAATTGGTATTTTCCAGCGGCGGTTCGAACGTCTCGCAAAACGTTTCCAGGAACGCCTTTCGTGCGGCACCTGTCGCGAGAACCTGCCCATCCTCATCGAAAATCTCAATGTCGTGTTTCTCGCCTTTTTCGTCCTCGCGCTTCCCGATGTAATTGAGCAGCCGCGCGGCGGCTTCCTTGGTAGACGGAGGATTGGGCATGACCTTAAACACAGCGGGCTGCGCGCCCGCCGCATAGCCTGCCCGTGCCGCCACGGCGAGCGCCTGATAGCCCGCCCGCGCCGCTCGTCCTGTACCGCCAGAGCGGCCAGCGCCACGGCCGCCGCCGCCGCCGCGCCGCTTCCAGTCTTCCTCCTCCTCTTCCGGCCGGAAACCGGCGAGCGTGGCGCCATAGATCATGATCGGCGCGCTAGCGGCCTTGGGCGAGCTCGCAGCAGCAGTGGACTTCGGTGCAGCGCTGGAGACGGAGCTCCCCGCCACTCCTGTTAATCCCGGCGAAGAACGAGGGGCGCTCCTGCGCCCACCTACCGTCGAGCCGGCTTGTCCTTGCCCGAGGCGGCCAGCGCCACCGGCCCGCTCACGACTCTTCATCGCCTGGAATTCACCAGCCTCGCGTCGGGCGCTCGTCCCGGGCTTGTCGTCGTCCAGGTCCTCGCGCTTCACGGCGGACTCGCCTAGAAGATAGCGTTCGATTTCGGCCGCGTAGCCAGCAAGACGACCGCTCATGGCCTGGCCTCCCTCGCCTTGCGAGACTCGACGGTCATCGTTTTCAGTTCCTCGCGAAACTGCCTCACGAGCTCGCCCACCGCGATCAGCGCCTGCTCAAGATCCTCATCATGGGCGACACGGCCGTCGTTCATGGCGCGCACGGCCTGATTGAAATTGAGGCCGACACGCCGCAGCTGATCGGTCATGTCCACGATCGCCGGCCGCAACGCCTCTGACGCGATAGGCAGATGCCCGACCTCTGCCCGCACCAGACGCCGGACGACCTCACTGACGGTGACGCCCTCCCGCCCCGCAATGGCTTTGAGGCGGGCCAGCTCGGCAGCCGAAAACCGGATGTGCGTCACCTCGCCGTAGCGTCGTGACGCGCTCTTGACCGCCGCTTTCTGGACGTCTGCATCCATCTCTCAAGCCCGCTTGCGGGCGCTAAGGTCCGCCAGGGCCGCGCCGCCTATTTTGTGTGTGTCACAAAATAGGCTATCCTGCCAAGAGAACGCAAGAGGCATGAAATTACGGGGCGCGTTTTCTCACCAGCGCAGTTGGTGAGAGGCGCGGGCGACGAAATGTTCCCATCGTGTATTGATGCGATGTGCCTATGATGCGTTGAAGACTTGTTTCCATGTTAACAAGGAAACAAGTGCCCTGATGCGCAGCCCGAAAGCGTAGTCGAAAATCCGCAGTCGGATTAGCCCGGCTGGACGCCTTCTTCGCTGAAAACAGCAGCTGCGCAGAAACTGCACCTTTAGGCGAGCCCTTATCGATGCGCGCGTGGGTTGCCAAACCAGTATTCCCCGTCGACAATGTCACCATGTTTCGACCGTGACATTGGTCCATATGTCCATGATGACTTGTTCCCATGTTAACATGGGAACAAGGAGACAACGCCGGAAGGAAGCCTCCTATGATCATCTCCGCTGCGATCCCAAAGGGCGGCACTGGCAAATCGACGATGCTGCGCACCCTTGCATCCGTCGCGCTGCATCGGGGGTATTCGGTCACTCTTATCGACGGCGACCGGCGGCAGAACATGAACCGCTGGTTCCAGATGCTGGGCGAAGCTGGCAATCGTCCTGACAAGCTGCAGATGGTGAGCGCGATGACGCCGCAGGAAATCCTCGACGCAGCAGCCATCCACAACGGGGAACGCTCTGTCGTCTTGATCGATACGGAAGGCACGACAAATGACAACCTCATGGCCGGGCTCTTCGCTGCCGACATTGTCGTCGTGCCGGTCTATTTTGCCCTCGACGATGTGACCGCCGCCATCCAGATCACCGACCACTACATCCCGCTGGCGGTCGAGAGCCGGGGTAGACCGCTGCCAGCGATATTCGTGCTGACGAAGCAGACAATCATCGATGGCAGGGCGCGAGCCCTGACCGAACTGCGCGCCATCATCCAGGCCAACGGCACGCCCATTGCAGAACACGTCCTGCACAATCGCGTTGCCTACCGCGACCTTCAGACCGGGCAGACCCTTTACAGCCCCGAGGTGCCTGACGCGAAGGCGATTGCCGAGAGCGAAGGGGTCTTCGACGACCTTCTGCAAACCTTCATCGAAGCCACAAGGAACGCGGCATGAGTGAAGAAACCACGCCGAAACCCGGTGACGACAAGAAAGCCCGTATGATGAAGGCGATCTCCACGCAACCGCCCGCGCTGCCGAGCATGTTCATCCCGCCGAAGGCCGAGACATCAGGGACCAGGGAGCAGGCTGCGCCACAGATCCAGAAAACGACAAAGCCGTCCCCGGCAGTCGGGCCCGATTTCCGCAAGCTGCTGCGGCAGGGCCAGAAAAAGGATCCCATCGCCGGAAAGAAGATTCGCGAGGAGGAGATGATCCGCTGCGGCTACTATTTGACGGCCGTGGAGCAGCGGCAGTTCAAGCTGCTGGCGATCAGCAATGGGCACAGCATGACCGAACTGCTGCGCAAGGCCGTGCAGGACTATATCCGCATTCATAAGCACAAACTGCCGAAGGAATAATCGGCGGTTTGGAGTCGCTGTCTCTTGCTGTAGCCGGTGATGTTCGTGGCTCTTTTGCGACCCACAAAAAAAGGGCCCGCGACGGAACACTCCGTCGCGGGCTCTGAGACGTTTTGCCTACTTGGGTTGATTGAGGTGTTTCAGCACCTGGCCGAGAATTGTGTCCCGCGCCGGACGCCGGCTGGCTACCGCTTTGTCGTCGACCAGCTTTGCGGCCAGTTTGGGCGACGGCGTGAAGTCGTAGCCGTGTGAGATGGCTGCGCGGCGAAGATCCTCAAGCGTATCGAAGGCGCGATCGTGGGTGCCGAACCAAAGACCGGGCTCGTCGGTTTCTTCGTGCAGGAATGCTTGCAGGAAGTAGGTCCGAAGCGGTGGATCGTAGCCGATGACAGCGTCTGGATCCGAGCGGCTCTGTCCGGTGACGGTGCCAGTGACAGTGATGGTGTAGCGGCTCATTGCAACCTCCTTTTGCCGGTGGGGAGCCGGCCCCTTGCGAGGCCGGCCACCGATGCTCACTGGGGGTTGTTCCAGAGGATGACCTTCTTGTTTTCCTCGCCACCCGGGGCGGGAGCGAGATTGCCGAAGATGACGCCGATCTCGGGGGCTTCCAGCTTGACCGAGAGGTATTCCTCGCCCGAACGCTGGGAGATGCGGTGCCAGCCGGCTCCGATCTCGAAGCCCGTGCGCTTGTTGACGATCCGGTAGTCGGGCGCGTCCTCGCGCGACTTGTTGGTGTTCGGGATCAGGGTGATCGGGGCGTTGACCCGGAGCGTGGCGAAGACGCCTTCCATCGAGCCGTCGGCCTTGGTGGTGAGGTTTGCGATCGTGGTGGCCATGGTAGTTCTCCTTCGGTTGCATCGGGACCATTCCCGATGGCGCCAAAGGAGAGGGCCGTCCTGCTGCGGTCATCTCGGCGAAAATTCTGGAAAATTCTATTTGCCGAAAAATAGCGAGCAGGCCCTTCGCCTGCCCGCGGTTAAAAACAGAAATCGAATTTTCCTGAATATTCGCCGAGTGTACCCCCAACGGGGGTTGACCGCACAAAGCAGGCGGTCGTCTACAAAGGCGACATGAAACGGGAATGGCCCCGGATGCGACCGAAGGAAAAGAACTCAGGCCGCCATTGCTAGACCGCCGACGCAATGCTGCCGGATCGCAGGAACATGCTGCAGCCTCTCGGGTCATATCGTCGGCATTGCCAACACATCGAACAGTTAGCCCAGCGCGTGACCGCCTTGCGTGTTCGGTATGGCGGCATAGCGGTTTCGAGATCGGGGCCGGCTGGCAGCGGCCTTTACGCCCCTCGGGGGACGATACCGCGCAGTCAGGTTGGATGACCCGGCAAGCCAGGATGTTGTTCGGCACGCTTGCACCCGCTTCAGAGGCGAGACGGATCAAGATGATCATCCGCGCAACGCCCCGCGGCTCTGCGCGTGGACCGGTTTCGAAAGGGGCCGGCTCCGGCCGTTCATAAAGTGGAGTGGGCCGCGCGGGGCCGGATCAACGTATCGGATTGAACCCGCCAGGCTGTCGGCAGGAACCGCATCCATCATCCTGGCAACGCTAGACGCTCCTCCGGCGTCATGCGGGCTTCGGCTTGGCGGCGAATATCCGGACCAGCATGGCGGAGCATCGCGCACCAGTCTTCCACATTGTACGTGATCGCCATGCTCCCTCTGGCCAGATCGTAAATGACGCACGGCTTGTTCGCGATGGCGAGCCGAAGCATGTTGACGGCCGTGCCGGGTGATGCGCCGTCCCAGACCATCATGCCAAAGTCGGCGCGCCGCGCCATCTCCCGGTCCTTGGCGGCGTGGAACAAGTGCTCGTGAACTCCTTCAGGAGAAGGAACATGGTAGGCGGACCAGTCGCCCAGATTGTTGCGGGGTTCCTTGCCGGCATGGAAGACCCCGACATGCTCGTACTTGTAGCCCGCAAGCAGGCCCTGCGCCTCGGCATCGGCTCCCGACGCGTCGCCAACCAGCACGCCGTGTTCGGCAGCAACGATTGCGCCGATGCGAGCGATGGCAGGTTCCGGCAGCTCGAATATCTCGCGTGATCCACCTATGAATATCATCGACATCGTGACTTTCCCTTCTCTCCCGCGGCCCCCGCTCCGCGCCGGCCGCCCTCTCCCCCTGGCCTTGCGCGAGGGATCGTCACCGAAGGCCGAGACGGCAAAGCCGGCTCGGGAAGCGGCGGGACGCCGCGACGAGAGCCCGGCCGGCCGCAGGCCGGCGCGCCCGGACGCTGCAGCTGCCAGAGGCGCTACGCGCCTGGAGCGAGTGCTAGTGGCCTTTGTCGGCCAGCCAGAGCTCACGTCCTAGATCGGGCACATGGCCGCGAAAAGAGAACGTTAGTCCAGACGGCTGACGCGGCGCCCCTCGCTGCGCGCTTCAATGAAGGCGGCCGCGATCTTCATCATGAATGCCTTGCTGAACCGACCGAGCGTATTCCCGTGGGGTCCGATGTACCAGGAGCGTTCGGCAATATCGTAGTTATATTCGTCAACCACGATCCAGCAGCGTTTGAGATCGGTCAAACCGGCGCGGCGACATTCGATGGCGGAGACCTCCAATGCGACCCGATCGGCGGGCGGTGGTTGGGTGGTTATCGCCAGGAGCGCCAGATGGGTCAGACCGTCGCTAGCGCCGCGGACAGCGATGACCACGCAGGTCGGCCGGCTCTTGCGGCCTTCCGTTTCGCCGCGCTCTTGTTGCCATGCCCAAAGATACGGGTAGGAGATTACTTGACCGGGCAGGAATCTACCGCTCGTCATCGTATCCCTCCCCGCGCGCCAGTCGGTCGATCTCGGCGGCGAAGAGTCCCGCGTGTTCATCCGGCATCTCGGAGACGCGGTATGCGCGGCGGGGGTCGGCGCCGGCACGCATCCGTTCGTAGTGCTCGTAACTCATCAAAACGAACCGGGGCTTTCGGTGCTTGGTGAGAATAACCGGTTCGCGGCTGGCAACGTCGGTGACGTCGCCAACCTGCTTGTTGAGATCCCCCGTCGTGAACTGACGCATGGCTGGACTCCTTGATCGGTCTCCATAATATCCAGATTTTCTGGATTTGCAAGAAAACGGCGCTCACGCGCCGCCCTCCGCGAACCGCCAGACCGGGATGCCGAGCCGACGCGCCTTGTCTGCAAGGTTCTCGGTGATGCCGGAGCCGGGAAAAACGATCAGGCCGTAGGGCACCACCGACAGCAGCAGATCGTTGCGGCGGAACGGGGCCGCCTTGGCGTGTCGGTTCCAGTCCGGTTTGAAGGCGATCTGCGTGACCTTGCGGTTCTCGGCCCAGCAGGCGGCGATGCGCTCGGCGCCGCGCGGGCTGCCGCCATGGAGCAGCACCATGTCGGGATGCTTCTCACGGGCCTTGTCGAGCGCGTCCCAGATCCGGTCCTGTTCGTTGCAGTCGAGGCCGCCGGCGAAGGCGATCTTGGTGCCGGCAGGGACCAGTACCTCGGTTTCGGCGTGGCGCCGCGCGGCGAGGAAGTCTCTAGAGTCGATCACCGCCGCCGTCATCGCCTGGTGGGATACCTTGGAACCCGTGCGCGGCCGCCATGCCGATCCGGTTTGCGCCTCGTAAAGGTCGGCTGCCTCGTCGCGCATGATTTCGAGCACGTTGCGGCGCTCGATGTAGGTGATGCCCTCGGCGGTGAGCCGTTCGAGTTCGACGGACTTCACTTCCGAGCCGTCCTGCTCCTGCTGGCTGGTGCGCTGCGCCTCCTCGTTGCGGTCGAGGCTGCGGGCGACGCGCTCAGCCGCGCGGTGGAAGACATTTGCGAAGGACCAGAGCAGATCGTCGAGGTCGGGTTCGAGCCTGGTGTCGCCGAGCATGCCGGCGAAGATCTCGACGATCCCGGCGAGGCCACCCCGGATCACCTCGCCGTCCGGCAGCGGGCGAGGATCGGGCTCGTCCTGATGCGGACGGTGGCCGTACATCTGCAGTTCGAGGATGACGCGGTCGGTCGGCGAGGAGGCGTGGTAGGGCTCGTAGGCGGCGTCGAAAGGAAGTTCGTAGGTCATGGCGTGTCTCCGTCGGCTGTGGCCGCGCCCATCGCGGCCTGACAGCGCATCCCGGCCGCGCCCCGGGCGCGGCCGCCCCGAAGGCCGAAGCGCGAGCGGAGGACGGCGCAGCCGTTGCGGCCGTGACGGGGACGTGGCAGGGGTCGCCTCTCGGGCAGGCCGCGGGCGCGGCCTCTCCGGCGAACAGCTGCCAGGCCGGCGGGTCTTCCGGTGACGCTGCCCTCCACGCCTAACTACCCGTACCGCTCATCTTGATGGCAGGAACAGACGCGCATCCTCGGGGTCGAGCTGACCGCTGAGCCATGCCGCGAGGTGGGCCGGGCCGAGATGGCGCAGATCGTCGTTGAAATCGCCAAGCTGCGGCCGCAGCGCCAGAGCGAGAATCCCGGCCTCGCCGGCGCGCTGGCTGAGACGGTAGATGCCTTGGCGCCCGGCGGCGTCCGCGTCGGCCGCGATGTAGAGGCGGCGGCAGCCTGGCGGGAACGTCAGGCCGGCGAGGTGATTGGCGGAGGTGGCGGCGGCCACCGGCAAGGCCGGCATCACCGTCCTGAGCGAGGCCATCGTCTCAAACCCCTCGCCGGCGGCCATGACGGGAACAGGCTCCTCGGGCTGGTGGCCAAGCCAAATGGCGTTGCCCAGGAGATCCCCGAGCGAGCGGCGGGGATCGGCGAGCTGCGCCTTGCCGTTGCCCGCCGGGTCGAGCCAGGTGCGCTGCAGGCCGGTGATGCGCCCGTCGAGGCTGGTGACAGCGGCGATCAGCGCAGGCAGCGTCTGCGTCTCGCCGGTAGTGAGATCTCGATAGTAGCAGCCGGGATGGAAACGCAGGGCGCGCTCATGGGCGGAGAGCAGAATGCCACGGCCAACGAGATAGCGTTCCGCGAGCGTGCCGGCGATCGGCCGCGACATGGCGAAAAGGCGACGCGCGGCATCGGGCGAGCCGCGGGCCGCGGCGGGTTGACGCTCGGCGCCATGGCTTTGCGGCGGTGGCAGCGGCATGGCGAGGAAGCGACGTGCTTCGTCCGCGACTTTGCGGAAGTCGACGAGGCCGCAGCTTTCTCGGATGACATCGAGCAGATCGCCAAATTCGGACGTCGCCTCGTCGACCCATCGACCGGCCGGGCCCTTCGCGTTGGCCTTCAGCCGCACATGCATTGAGCGGCCGCGCGTGTTGCGGACATCGCCGACCATCCAGTGATTGCCGGAGCGATGGCCATTGGAAAGATACTCGCGGCACACCGCCTCGGCATGTTCACCAAGGCGGCGTGCCAGCTCGGAAGCTGAGCCGGCCATGACCGCCTCCTTCAAGCCGCTGCGGTACGAGCGGTGACCCCTACGATCGCATGGCGGTCGAGCAGCGAGGCGAGGATGACCGAGCCTTGCGCGGCTGTCGGAATGAACAGCCTCAGCTTCCAGGAGATGATTTCGGAGATCAGCCCCAGCGTCTTCAGCCGGGGGACGATGGCTTCGTTGAAGCCGACCAACTCGACACGGTAGTCGTTCATGACCCGGCTGCGGCGCAGGATCAGGCCGTCGGCAAGTTGCAGTCCGACTCGGCCTTCAACAAGCCCGGTCCAGGCATCTTCCGGCGCGAGCCTCGGCACGTCGTCGAGGCCCAGATTTCGGAACATGGTCGCGACCAGCGTCGGCGCTATGTGACGGCCGATGATGCGCTCGCCGGCATCGGTCTGGATGCGGTAGACCTGGCAATCATGGTCCGGCAGGCGCCGCCAGATCGGCAACAGCAGACCCGTCACGATGTGAAAGGTGCTGGTAGTGAACTCCGAGACGGCGGCGACTTCGGCCTGCCAGAACTCGCAAAACAGCTTTCGGTCGGTGGGCTGCCAATGGGTTTCGGCAAGGGCGTTCAGGCCGAAGCGCAGCTCGTCGGTCGGACGAAGCAGACGCATCCGATGCTCGACGGTGCCGTCGTCGAGCATAAGGCTCGCCGTCGGAAGCTGGATTGCGGCGCGGTTCGACCGCGTGTTGACGAGCAGGACCCCTTGCGGCTCCGCCCGGGCAATGGCCAGCGCATCGATAAGCCCGAGCGGCCTGACACGGTCCTTACGAGCAACGGTCAGCACATGCGACTGCGCGCCCGAGACCGGATGCGTGTAGACTGTGCGCCTGTCGGTGACGATGATGCTCTCCGCCGTGATCGTCTCCAGCCCCTTGTCGTAATTGCCGGCGGCGATCGCGCCTTCTATTTTTCCCGCCATCAGCTGCTCGAACACTTCGAACAAGAAATTCTGGGTCTCGATGCGCAGTGCCAGCAGCCGGTTGAGCCAGGTCGTGATCGGCGGCAGCTCGTCACGCAGGCCGCCTTCGTCGGTGGTCAGCGAAAGGCCGGTGACGGTCTCGAATGT
The DNA here is from genome assembly GCF_029625865.1 of Mesorhizobium sp. WSM4887. Taxonomy (NCBI): domain Bacteria; kingdom Pseudomonadati; phylum Pseudomonadota; class Alphaproteobacteria; order Hyphomicrobiales; family Phyllobacteriaceae; genus Mesorhizobium; species Mesorhizobium sp. WSM4887. Next base: position 174,135 of record NZ_JARTVP010000006.1, on the reverse strand, counting down.
AGAAAGAGAACAACCTTCGATCCTGCCCTGGTGGAGCAGCATATAGAATTGGCGAAGTGCGGCCCGCGCGTAGGGGCTTTCGAGATTGTCTTCTGCACGGAAGAGCCCTGCCCCGCCGGTCTGGCGCTGGCCGCGTGTGATCGCGCCGAGCGTGTCGAGCCGTCGCGCGATGGTCGACAGAAAGCGTTTTCCCGCCTTCACATTAGCGGCCATCGGCCGGAACAGCGGCGGTTGCTTCTGATTTGTGCGATGCGTCCGGCCGAGCCCCTGGATGGCATTGTCGGCGCGCCAGCCGGCCTCGAGCAAATAATGCTTGCGCAGCCTCTGGTTCTTCGCGCCGAGATCGGCATGGTAAGAACGGCCGGTGCCGCCGGCATCCGAAAAGATCAGCACGCGCTTGTCGTCGTCCATAAAACTCTGGGTCTCGGCGAGGTTGGCCGAGCCCGGACGGTTCTCAACGGCGAGCCGGTCCATGCCATCGCCGCCGGTCTTTTTGACGATGCGCCGCGAGCGGCCGGTCACCTCGGCGACGGCCTCGGTGCCGAAATGGTGGATGATCTGGTCGAGCGCACTGCCGACCGGCGGCAACAACGCGACCCTCTCGATCATGTCGTCGCGTCGGCGAACCGCTTCGCGGCATTGGACGGGATTGCCGTCCGCGTCATGCACCGGCCGCGAATAAACATTCCCTTCGGCGTCCGAATATTCCTCAAACAACTGGGTCGGGAAAGAGTGCATCAAATACCCGCCGACATATTCGCGTGGCGTGACGTCGACGTGGAGGTCCGACCATTCCTCGGTTGGGATTTCTGCAAGCCGGCGCTCCATCAGCGCCTCGCCGGTCGATACGATCTGCACCACGGCCGAGTGGCCACCGGCAAGGTCCTGTCCGATCGCACCGATCAGCGTCGGCGTCATCATCGAGGTGATGAGGTGGCTGAAGAAGCGCTGCTTGGTGCTCTCGAAGGCCGAGCGCGCCGCGGCCTTGGCGTTGCGGTTCAGCGTACCGGAATCGCTGGTGATGTTGGCCGCCTCGAGCGCGGCGGTCAGGTTGTTGTGGATCACCTGGAACGCATCTGCATAGGCGTTGTAGATGCGGATCTGTTCCTCGGTCAGCGCGTGCTCGAGTAGATTGTATTCGACACCGTCATAGGAGAGCGAGCGCGCCGTATAGAGGCCGAGGGATTTGAGATCGCGTGCCAGCACCTCCATGGCCGCGACGCCGCCGTCCTCGATCGCCGCGACGAACTCAGCGCGGTTGGCGAACGGAAAATCATCGCTGCCCCAAATGCCGAGCCGTTGCGCATAGGCAAGATTCTCGACGGCCGTCGCACCGGTGGCCGAGACATAGACGACGCGAGCGTCGGGCAGCGCATGCTGCAGGCGCAGGCCTGCTTTGCCCTGCTGCGAGGGTGAGACGTCGCCGCGTTCGCTTTTGCCGCCGGCGGCATTGGCCATGGCGTGGGCCTCGTCAAAAACGATGACGCCATCGAAAGCTTTCCTGGTCCCCGTCGCGCCTTCGGCGCTCCCCGCCTCTTGGCCGACCCAGTCGAGGATCTGGGCGATGCGGGATTTCTTGCCCTCGCGTTCCTGGGAGCGCAGGGTCGCGTAGGTCGTGAACAGGATGCCTTCGGCAAGACGAATTGACGTCCCCTGCCGATAGCGCGAGAGCGGCTGGACGAGGAGTTTTTCCTGGCCAAGCGCTGCCCAGTCGCGCTGAGCATCTTCGAGCAGCTTGTCCGACTTGGAAATCCAGATCGCGCGGCGACGGCCCTGCAGCCAGTTGTCGAGGATGATGCCGGCGACCTGGCGCCCCTTGCCGCAACCGGTTCCGTCGCCCAAAAACCATCCACGCCGGAAGCGGACCGCGGCCTCTGCACCTTCGGGCGCGGCTGAGACGACGTCAAAGGTCTCATCGACCGTCCAGGCGCCGGCGAGATGGCCGCTATGCGCCTCGCCGGCATAGATCACGCTTTCGAGCTGGGCGTCCGACAGCAGGCCATCGTCGATCGTCGCGTCAGGGAGAAGCGGCCGGTAAGACGGCTTCGGCGGCGCGACCGCGGCCATGGCGGCCGACTGGACCAGCGGTGTCGGATGCGGCTTGGCGCGGGGAATCTCGATCGACTGGAGCGCATAGGGTTCGTAGATCGCGTCGGTGAGCCGGCCGCCCTCCTCCGGCATCCAATCGCGCAGCTCATAGGCAAGCGGAGCGGCAGGCGTGCTTGCTAGGCCGGGCCGGGTGGGCTTTTCCCGGGCGACCTGACGGGCTGCTGGTCGAATGACCCGCGCGGCTGTCCCGACCGCGGCGATCGGTGCGGCTCTTGCCGCGGTTTGCGCGCCAATGCGCATGGCGGCATTGCGCAGGATGCCGTTGGACAGGGCGCCGATCGAGTCCAGGAAGCCGCCCGGTGTACGGGGCTGAAGATCGGTGATCCAGGAGAGCAGCGTTTCGACGTCAGCCGCCTTGCCCGGCGATCGGACGAAGCCGCTCGGGTCGGCGGCCGGCACCTTGTCGATGATCGTCAGTCGGGTTTCGGCGGTGGTGCCATGGCGGGCGTAGACACGGCCGTCGATCGCCGCGGTGAAGACGACTGTGCCCTGCTGCTGCAGCCGTTCGAAAGCCGGCCGCCACTTGGGGTTTTCCGGAGAGAGCCCGGTCCCGGTGATGGCGACGAGACGGCCGCCGGCGCGCATCCGCGCGAAGGCCGAAGACAAGTGTCGCCATGCCGCATCGGCGACATGGCCCTCGACATAGGCGCCGACGCTCAAGGGTGGATTCATCAGCACGACTGACGGCTCTATAGCCGCATCGAGATGATCGTGGATATGGGCGGCGTCATGCCGCGAGACCGCCACGCGCGGAAACAGCAGACCGAGCAGACCGGCCCGTGTCGCGGCAAGCTCGTTGAGGGCGAGCGAGGCCCGGGCGACCTCGGCATGGACGGCGAGCAGGCCGGTGCCGGCCGAGGGTTCGAGTACGTGGTCTGAAAAGGTGAGCCCTGCGGCGTGAGCCGTGACGAAGGCGAGCGGCAGCGGCGTCGACAACTGCTGCATGGCCTGGCTCTCGTCAGACCGTCGCGTGTGGGTGGGAAGAAGTTCGGCGATCCGCTTCATCATTGCCAGGGCCGCCCGCGGCGATGCTGATCGCGACAGGATCGCCGGTCCGAAGCTGCGCAGGAACAGCACCTGCGCAGCTTCAAGCGCTTCATAGGCGTCCTTCCAGACCCAGAACCCTTCCGCATCGCTGCCGCCGAAGCTGCCCGTCATGGCAACGCGGAGCGCGCTGGTAGTGATCGCGTTGCCTTGCTCGAGGAATGGCAGAAGCTGCATTGCCGCCTGGTAGATCGCCTGTCCGTTGTCGATGGCGGCCGGTGCGGGCGTGGCGAGTGGAGCGGCCGTCCGGGCGGCGGCCGATGTGGTCGAAACGATGTTCATGGAGATGTCCTTCGCGAAAGGTGAGCACGCCCCGCGCCGACACTCTCTCCGCGCCGGCTGGGCCGCACTCCTCCCGCTCCCCTCTCCCTCTGGCGCCGATCCGGGTTGCGCTCGGCGCAAAGCCATGGCTTGTATGCGCGCACAGGGATGCGGCGGCGACCTGGAGCTAGCGGAGGTGATGCGACGGTTTCGTATTGGAAGTGCGGTCTACGAGGAGGGAGCGCCTGATCTGCAGGCCGCACTGGCGAACGCCTATGCCCGCAGGGAGCGTCCGCTATGCTTGTGCCGCGAACCGGGCTGTCCGATGTATGTCGCCCGGATCGGTGCCCTGCATCTGATCAAGCGCATGCCGCTCAGCGGCAGCGAGCACGATCCGTCCTGCGAGTCACATGAACAGCCTTATGATCTGTCCGGGCTAGGCGCCTTGATGGGCAGCGCGATCCAGCTCGATCCGCAAAGCGGGATGGCGACGCTGAAGCTGGACTTCAGCCTGTCGAAGACGGGGAGCCGGGCAGCTTCCGTACCTGCTGGCGAAAACTCCGCCGGCGTAACCGCAGATCCCAGGAGGATGTCGCTGCGTGGCCTCCTTCACTACCTCTGGCACGAGGCCGAACTGACAATCTGGACATCGCGATGGGCCGGCAAGCGCCATTGGTGGAATGTCCGTTGGCATCTGGTCGAGGCAGCCGGTCAAATGACGGTGCGCGGCGGATCGCTGGCGGACATCCTGTTCGTGCCCGAGCCATTTCGCGCCGAGAACAAAGAAGCGATCGAGCAACGCCGCAACGCGGTTCTCGCTGCGGGGCTACCGCCGAAGTCCGGTCCACGGAAGTTGCTGGTGCTGGTCGGCGAGGTCAAGGAGATCGTGCCCGCAAGATCGGGTCAAAAACTTGTCGTCAGGCATTTACCCGGTTTTCCCTTCATCATCGACGATGCGTTGCATCGGCGTTTGCAGGCACGCTTCGAGAAGGAGCTGTCACTGTGGGAGGCGGATTCGACGTCACATCTGATAGTGATCGCGACTTTTGGACTGAACCGGGCCGGCCTCGCCATTGTCGAGGAGATCGCGTTGATGGTGGTGTCCGAGAACTGGATTCCTTATGAGACGGTCCCTGAGAAGAGGCTCGTCGATGGGCTGGCCCGTCTTCGCGAGAAGAGCGTGAAGGGATTGCGCTACGACCTGCAACCCGACCAGCCGATCGCTAACGCATTGCTCCAGAACAGGAACGAGCCGGTCGCGCTGTTTGTCGTCCCGGCCGGAGCGGACGAGAGCTTCGCAGCCTCGCTCGACGAAATGATCGCCGCGCGACCTGAGATCGGCGCCTGGGTGTGGCGAGTCGGCGAGGGTGATATGCCCCCGCTACCGCTTTGAGCGTCGTTGCTGGCGCTCCTCAGCAAAGTGTTTCGCATGCCACGCCATCACCGTCCCGATCCAGTTTCCGGCCCCACGGGCAGTTGTGCAGATACCATTGGGCCTCGTCGCACGAGCCGATCTGTGAGCAATACCGCCGCGGCTCGCACGAATAGCCGCTCTGGGCTACCAGCTTACGGCTGAAGATGCCGAGCGGCTGGCTCGACGGCGCAGTGCCATCGCCGTGCGATGCACGCCAGTCCCACGGCGCTTGAAAACTGCCGACCCATAATCCGACCTTAGCCGCTTGCGCCCTGGTCTGCTGCACCGCATAAACCCCGTGGCTGTAACGGGGCCAGTCCAGCGCCTGACCGTGCTCGACCATCCACGCCGCAACGCTGGCGCCGTCGGCGCGCCGGCAGTCGCCGACGAAGCGGTGATAGCGATCCCAGGTCACGAACGTGCACTGCACCGGCCTCGAGGCGGCCATGAAGCCGTCCAGCGCTTCGGCCGATCGGCGGCCGCACGGATATTCAAAGCCCTTGGCGTCGTCGCAATACTGCTTGCTCTCCGGCGCGTCGATGCCGTTGAAGCGGATGCGTTGGCCGTGGATCTCGATCGTGTCACCATCGATGACGGAGGCGACGCCGGTGATCGGCTGCGGCTTCGGTCCGATCCAGTTCGAAAGGTTGAGCTCGGGTAGACCGTCGCTGTGCTGCATGGCTGTCTGCGCGACCAAGGTTCCGGCCGCGGCGACCGTCACGAAGATCAGCCGTCGTGGCACGCTCGCCCACCGCAGAGCGCGCGAACGTCTGGCGCCGGTGCGATTGCGCCACTGGTCAGCCCGATTATTGTGCCGAGACCTGTCCACCCCCATCTCCCCGGCGGGAGAATGCTCCCAAATGTGCCGGAGGTCAGGCATCCGTTTCCAAGGGCTTGTGTCCTGACTGCTCGTGCCAAATGACTTGTCGAAGGTCGCGCCAGTCGACTGCCTGGCCACACACAGGGCATTTATGGAAATGGTCGCGCTCGTCGGTATGCTCTTTCCCATGCCGGCGGCCGATGATCGGCGGCCCCAAATCGGAAAGCTTGGTCACCCCCGGAGTTTCCTGGCCTCGCGCTCCAAAGTCTTGCGGTCGCTGCCGTGCTCGCCAATCAGTTCCCGAACCTGATCGGGCGTGATGCGGTGCTGCTTGGCGAAGTAGCGCACCTCATAGTCCTCGTCGGCGGACACGCGGTCGCGGTCCCGAAAATCGCGCTTGGTCTTGTCGTCTGTCATAGCTGTTCCTCCCGGTGGTGAGGGAGAACAGCGACGGGGCGGGAATGTTCCGGAGCCTGCCGGCGGGAGCCGGCTGTCGTTCATTCCTCCATTGATGCCGACCCTGGTGGAGAAGCCGCCCGAGGGTGAAGGGTGGATTCACGAAGTCAAATTCGACGGCTATCGATCCCAAATCGTCATCGACAGTCAGGGCGTACGCATTTTCACCCGCCGCGGGCTGGACTGGACGGCGAAGTACCGGGACCTGGTAAAAGCGGCCGGCGAGCTCGGCGTCGACAACGCCATCATCGATGGCGAAATCATCGTGCTCAACGACAAGGGCCTGTCCGACTTCGGCGAGTTGCGCAAGGCCATCACCCGGCGCCAACACGATCTCTATTTCGTCGCCTTCGATCTCCTGCATTTGAATGGCCACGATCTCCGCGACATGCCGGTGATCGATCGGCGCGAGGTCCTGCAGGCGATGATCCCAATGGGCGGTCGCATCCAGTTCAGCGAGGCGCTGCCAGGCACTGGCGCGGCCGTCTTTCACCTTGTCGAGCAGGCCGGGCTAGAAGGCGTCGTTTCGAAGCGTAAAAACAGCGTCTATCGCAGTGGCAACTCGACCGCTTGGCTGAAGGCCAAGGCATACAGTATTGACGAATACGAACTGCTTGGCGTCGAGCGGGAACCGGGCAAGCCGGCATTTGCTTTGATGGCCGAACGCGACACAGGCCGGTATGTCGGATCGGCTTTCATCACCCTAAATCGCGAGATGCGAGAACGGCTTTGGCAGCGTGTGCAGGAGCACGCCGGGTCGGCGCCGAAAGGTATGAAGCGTCCGGCGACACAATGGGTCAAGCCGGGGCTGATCGGACGTGTGAAGCACCTGCGTGGCGAGGAAGACCTCCGGCATGCTTCGCTGCAGGATTTTCGGGAGGAGGAGAGCCAGTAGAGGGCAGAGATGTGACTGAAGAGGCTATGGCTGCCGCGTTGGCCGCCAGGAATAGGGACGCCCAGATCATCGGTGTGCTGGACACCACCACCAAAGCCGATGCTGCGATCGACTGCTGCTCTTTGGGCGAAGCCATTCGGTTTGTCGCCAATGCTTCGATCTTGGGCTACGACGTCCGAGCCGCGATGGTTATCTACGGCGAACGAGGAACGCCGAGCCTCAGGGCCAGAGATTGCGAGCAGCTGTGGAAGAAATATGGGGAGGCTCTCCTACAACGATCTGAGTCAGACCTCAGTCCGAGCTAATTGACTCGAAGCTGACTTTTTTTGGGTGTATTTTCCGCTCGTCGTCCTAACGAGTAGAGGCACGCGGATGCTAGGGAGCGACGATTACACTTCGGTTCCGGAACAGCCGGCGGCCATGTTGCCATACGGCGTGGCGGATTCCGACGATCTGGCTGTCTTGGCGAAGGTATTCAACGACTACTGCGCAAAGTATCGGGTGGTCAACGAGCAGGACCGCGAAGCCATTGCGCTCAAGATCATGTGCCTTTTCAGGCGCGGCTTGATCGACCCTGACCAGCTATCGGCAGAACTGGAAAGGGTAGGCTAGCACCAGGCAACGCTAGCCATACTGGGCTGCCCGACCGGCAAATCCTGTGTCACCTCCATAGCTTGCCGGGCTGCTCAGCCTGTTGTTCCCAAGTGGCCGGCGCCCTCTCGTTGGGGAGAATTGCCTGAATAGACGCCGGCCTGGCGAACCGTGGTCCGCCATATATGCAGATCGGCTAATCTACCTCGAAAGGACATGGTGTGATCGCGTAAGGGCTAGAGCGCCTTGCCTGCCCGGATCATCGCCCTTGCAAGCGCAAGCTCAGTCTCGACCCTGGCGTTTTCCTTCTGAGTCATGTTGTCGGCCGCGATCAGCCGCCGCACAGAGCGCATTATCTCGCCGCGTGCCCAGCCGGCCGCTAACATGCAGTCGACGATCACCTGGAAACCCGGCTCCATTGCTTCCTGACAATCGACCTCGCGATCGGCGTACTCGCCCTCATGCCTTGGCGCGCTGATCATGCGTTGCCTCCCACACTGCTCTCATCGTCCAGCACATGCGGCACGGGCAGATAAGCATTCGCAACGAGCCACTCGCCGACGATCATCTCCACCAGGTCCGGTTTCGCCACTCCCATCTCAGCGGCGAGGCTGGTCAGCGCGTCGTCTGTTCTCGGGTCAAGACTGAGCCCGCCCACGTTCCTGAGCAGCAGCGCAGCCCTTCGCAGCAGTACCTGCAAATCGGGCCGCGACGTGTCTGCAATATGGTCTGCGGTGCTTTCCAGTTCCTGCACGAATTGATGGCGGGACATCGGCCATGCTCCCCTAGAGGAATTTCTCACCTTCGCCGCGATGCTCGAAACAGAACCAGTGCGACGCCTGCTTCGGCTTGGCGAAACCCCAACCTGCATCCTTGCTGCAGCCGTCGTGCTCGCAAACGTGATGCTGCACGCCGACCGACGTGGCGTAATCGGGCTTGGGCAGTCTGATTTCGTCGCTCATGAGCAATAGTGAACAAAATGGGAACAAAAGAGTCAAGAGACCCCTTGACCGTATGGGAATATGTTCTCAATTCGAATGCATGCCCGAGCAACCGGAAAAGTGGCCGCGAGGCGCCGCCTGGACCCTGACGCATGCCCATGACGCTGGGCAGGTGGCGGGCATCCGCTGCGCCCACTGCAACGTCACGCGCTATTATAAGCCGGCCGAGCTGCGGGAAGTGATCGGCAACGTCACGATCGACGAGGTGAGGGACAAGGTGCGCTGCCAACAGTGCAAGAGCCGGGAGTGGATGAGCGCACAGCTATTCCACCCAAGCGGCGAGCAAGCCCACACGATCCGCTATCGCCGCTTAGTGCAAATTCGCTGGGAGAAGCGCGTGATTTGGCGCGATGAGTGATGGCGGGATCCTTAGTCCCAATCCTGGTCAGGTGGGGCGGGTCGACGATTCCAGTTTCTAACGGCGCTTAATTCGTCGATGCAGACCGGATCCGATGCGCCGCAGTTTTCGCATCTGATCGCAACGCGGCCCAGCCGTCACATACGGCCTTACCTCCGAGCCCGTGCAAAACGGGCAAGGCTCCGTGGTCATCGCGTCGGACGCTTTTTGCCCGTGCTCTTGGACGATTTCGCCGAAGCCTTCCGGCCAAGCCCGCTCGCCTTCGCCAGCGACGACCGCTGCGCCGCGTAGTTCGGCGCCACCATCGGGTAGTCGGCCTTCAATCCCCACTTCGCCCGGTACTCGTCGGGCGTCAGCCCGTAGTGCACGTTGAGATGGCGCTTCAGCGACTTGAACTTCTTCCCGTCCTCAAGACAGACGATGTAATCCGGGAACACCGACCGCTTCGGGTTCACCGCGGGAGCCTGGGCCGGCTTCTCGGGTTCGGCGGCCTGCCCGATTTTCGCGAGCGACGAATTCACGCTTTCGATGAGATCCGGGAGAGATGCGACAGGTACGGGGTTGTTGCCGACGTAGGCAGAAACGATATCAGCAGTTAACTCTATCAGGTTGGTCGTCTCGTCGGCCAAGATGAATCTCCTTGTCGCAATTCCTCGCCGTAGTAGCTTTTGGTGACGAACTAATCAACTACACTGGTTGCTGAGATAAAACCCGACATGTCTGATGAGTGTCGGCACCCTCCATGTTCGACAAAGGACATATCCTGCATCGAGCGCCGTCATTCGCCGCCAGACAAATGCACCAGTCACTAACAGCCGGCGGCTTCCGATGACTGTGCACAAACCGACTGCGTCAATTGCAATCTCGGGCTTCTTGGGGGCAAATCTTGCCGATGGCGGCGGATGAGCTGGACGCGTTTGTTTTCCGGATGGCGGTCGAAAGCGTCCTGGCGCTTCCTCTTGGCTTCACGGAAAAAGTCGCGGAAATCGCCACCAGGAGCCACGGCGTGCTGCTTTTCGATTTGCGGATCGATGGCGACATGGAACTGCAGCGGATCGCCGCCATCCGGTATCCAAGCAACCAGACGGGCGTTCTGACGCTCGACAAGCGGGGCGCGGTGACCAACCATTGCTTGGTCAATGGCACGTTCTCCAGCTTTATCGCTCCTCTGAAGGACTGGAACACCCTGCCTCTGGCGAAGCAGGCCAGGACGAGTATCGCCGGCCAGACTGGCCTCTTCATCGGCGCGTTACGCGACGCCGGATACATCCCGCGCTGCAGTTCCTGATGGGAAGTGTGTTCAGCGACTGGTCTCCATCGCCGGCTGCCAACAACAGGACACGGGAATAGTCCGTATCCGGTCTGCCCTTGATGCGTGGCTCGCTCAATTCCGACGCAATCGGGCTGCGGACAGGAGTTCATCGATCTCGCGATCCGACAGATCGTCGAGCAGCTTGAGGGCAGCGCCGTCCCCCTTAGCGTTCACGAGAATGGTGCGCTTATGGCGACGATCGGCCGCCTCGGCTTCGGGAGGAGCATTGCCGGCGCCCCCCTTTAGGTTGGCAGGGTTAGCATTCCAGATTGCCTCGAGCTTCTCCTCGCGCGTCATGCTGTCGACCGCACCCGTCTCGTAGGCCGCGATGGCGGCCCGCATGACGTCCGGACTGTTTTTGTTTGAGAGGTCGCAGAAGCCGTGGAACCAGCGTTCGCGGCCGCGGATGCGGATCGAGAAGAAGACGCTGGTCACATATCCGGACTTATATTCGGACAGGCCGAACATCCCTGTGCGCTGGAAGAGCGGCGGCAGGAGCGCGAGCATGAAGCGATATTCGCTTTCAAGAATCTCGAACCATTCCCCGGCGTAGATGGCGCCGCAGAGAGCATCGACGCCGACATCGTTGCGGTGGCGGTTGAACAGTGAAAACATCTCTTCGCGGGTCGCGGCCCCATCGAAGACTTTTCGGAAGGTGGGATGGTCGGACATGCCAGATTTCCTTTGGGCACAAGCCTTCGGCTCCGGCGGGGTCGCTCCCGACGGCCGATAGGCTGTTGACGATGGCGTTTTGGCGGTTGCAACGAGCGTTGCGGCCGGTCAGGCGGCGCGGGACCGGGATGGATCATGATGACCTACGCCGGTGATGGCGCGGACGGCCGCGGCAAGGGCCGAAACATCGTCAAGCATGGCGAGCGCGACGAAGTGGTTTGGGCCGCCGGTGTAGTCCTTGCGGCCCTTGCAGGTCCGTATGAGAATGCCGTGACCAGAGGAAAGCCCGAACTGGCTGGCCTGGATATAGACGCGGGCGTGATGCAAGGTCACCTCGCCCGAGACAGCCACCCCGGCCATATTGGACCGCAGGTCGTAGCTGCCCGGCGGCAGGTTAAGTTCGGCGGCGAGCCTCCTCAGCCTTGAACGTGCCGTCGTGTGAAAGCGTCTTTTGTGCTGCTCGTCATAGGAGCAGCTCTTGTCCCACTGGAACATATCGACCTCCATGAAAGGAAAGCGCCCGGAATCGCTGTGGCGATCCCGGGCTTGTGAATTTTGGAACTGAGCCCGGCAGGGGTACCGGACCGATGCCGAGCGGGAGCCTTCTATTCGGCGGCCTGGAGGTGGTCCGTCTCCACGCCGTCGTTCGTCGCCGGCTCATCGGAGGACGGGTCCGCATCGCCGGCGAGGAAGGCCGGCAGTTCGGCTGTGTCGCCGTCGAGAGCCGCTTCGTCCGAGACGCCGCCGACGCCGGCATCGCCAGCCGCCTCACTGACCTCGAGGCGCAGCGGCTCGGGCAGCCAGTTCGATCCTTCGAGAAGACGGGCGGCTTCGCGGGCCATGATGTCCTTCTTCATGTGGTCGATCAGCTGCGCGGAATCCGCGCCACGGGCTTCGCGGACAGCCTGCAGGATCCTCGCCTTGGTAAGGCGCCCGAGGAACTCGACCGTGGGCGTCCAGCCGGCGTCGACCATATCGAATTGGAGCGAACGGCCGAGCACGTCGGCGTGCGCAAGCGCCTTCGATCGCCTGTTCCAGGGTTCCACCACGGCGTTGAGGGTCAGCGAGACGCAGTGCGCGAACAGCGCCTTGCGGCTTGCCTCGTCCAGGGTAAGAAGGAAGTCCCACAGGCGTTCCGCCTCATCGGGAAGATCGCGATCCCAGGCTTCGTGCCGCTCGGTGATTTCCTTTGCCCAGGACGTCTCGGCAAGGCCATCGACCTGGCCGAAGCTGCCGCTCTTCAGGCTGATCTCGAGGCAGGTGTCCTGCGCGAAGCGATAGAATACCTGCAGGACGAAGGCATGGAGTGCGGCGACGAAGGCGATGTCGACGTCACCGGCGAGCGCATTGCGGAGCGCCAGCGTCCGCTGCGCGGTCAGGTCGAAGACGAGCCGATCAGGCAGCGGCTTGATTGAGTCGTCCTCACCGTCATCACCAGAACCGTCGTTCACCGGTTTGCCGTTGACGACAACACCATCGCGTTCACCGTCAAACTGAGCTTCACCTTCGCCCTCGCCGATGTCGCCGGTCTCAGCCCGCGGCTCGTCCTCGGAGCGCACGAATCCGGGCTCGACCTGAAGCTCACCGTTTGCGGCAAGTGTTACGAACACACCGGCAATGGCCTTTTGTGCCGGGTCGTAGCTTCGAGGACGATCGTCGATCGCGTCGAGCTCGGCACCCAGCTGGTCGAGCTTCGCCTCGATTGCCTCGTCGGCTTCCTCGGCCGCGGCATAATCCGCGTCGAGCTTGTTGTATTCGGCTTTCAGCGCGTCGTGACGTTCAAGCTCCTCGGCGCTCAGCTCCTGCGCCTCGGCATAGATGCGCCGCATGCCGGAGCTGTGTCCGTAGGGAAAGCTGATCGCCGCCTCGACCCATTTCCAGCCTTCGGTGCGGATCGTCTCGGCATCCACCTTCAGCTTGTCGAAGACGAGCTGCTCGAGCAGAGCAGCATCCTGGAACCAGCCGCCGGAATCCTGCTCGAACAGGTCGCGAAGAATGACGCCGCCGGCTGCCTCATAGGCTTCCGCGCCCACATAGACGGCCCGGCGATCATCGGCCCGCACCGTGGTCTCGGTCAGCAGGCGCCTGATGTAATAGGGTTCCTGCATGTGCGAGCTGGAAACCCGGTTCCAAACCTGCTCCTGGCGCGCATGGTCGTCGGTGATCGAAAACGCCATGATCTGCTCGAGCCGGACCTCGTCCTTCTCGTAGAGGTCGAGCAGCTTCGGGGACACGGAGGCGAGCCTGAGGCGTTGCCTCACCGTCGCGGGCGATACGAAGAAGCGGGCGCCGATCTCGTCGGGATCGAGGCCCTGATCGCCGAGCGTCTTGAAGGCACGGAACTGGTCGAGCGGATGCAGGTCGGCGCGCCGCAGGTTTTCGGCGAGCGAATCCTCCTCGGCCGAGGTCTCCTGCCCTCTGTTGACGATGCAGGGGATCGGCTCGTTCTTCGCCAGCCGCTTCTGCTTGATGAGGATGCCCAACGCGAGATAGCGGCGGCCGCCGGCGGGCACTTCGAACGTGCCGGTCTCCTCGCCCTCGCCGTCAAGCACGGGACGGACGTTCAGGCTCTGGATAAGCTTTCGCCGTCCGACGTCTTCAGCCAGTTGCTCAATAGACACGCCGTCCTTGATGCGCCGGACATTCTTTTGCGACAGCATCAGCTTGTCATAGGGAATGTTCTCCGCGCCGTTCATCGCGATCTTCTGAATGGCCTTTGCCATGGTCAGCTTCTCCATGACGGGCGGCCCGGGGCCTCTCCCCGAACCTCCAAGCCCGTCACCGCCTCCCCTCCCCCCTCTGCCTCTCCCGGCTCGCGCCGGCGCCGGCTGCCTGCCGGTCGAGGTGACGCCCCCGGTTTGAAAAGCCATCGTCCCGGCACACGGCCCGTAACTGAAAAAGGAAAGAACGCCGTCCTCGTGCTCTCGAGGACGGCGCTGGCTTGACGGAGACGACAGACGCAAGACCGGCCCTCCAAGCCGGCATCGGAAGGATCAGGCGGCGAAATCGAGAAGCTTCTTGGCCTTGCCCTCCATGTCCAGGCGAACGTCCTGATGCGACTTGTCGCGCGCGACCCGCGTGATGCCCTGTACGAAGTCGAAAATCGATTCTGGCGGCCGCCCTTCCTCAAGCAGGACAGTATCGATGATCTTTGCGGTCTCGGACTTGGAGAAGCCGCGCTTGCGCAGGAAGCTCTGGCGATCTTCGTCGTCCCGAGCGACGATCCGTTGCCGTGCCGCCTTGATGCCGTTGACGAACGGCATGGGTGAGGAATCGGCGAACTGGATTAGGGCCGGCTCGGCTTCCAGGGCGAAACGCGAGGCCGCATACTTTGAATGGCGGATGGTGATTTCTTCGAAATCTTCCACGCCCCACAGATTTCGGTTCTGACACACCGCGCGCAGATAAAAGCTGGCGATCCCGAGGGTGCGGGATCCGACTTCGGAATTCCAGCAGTAGAAGCCGCGAAAATAGAGATCAGGTTCCCCGTTCGGCAGCCGACCGGCCTCGATCGGGTTCAGATCGTCGACTAGGAAAACGAAGACATCGCGATCAGACGCGTAGAGCGTCGTGGTGTCTCTGGAGATTTCGACGTTCGGATTGTAGATCCCCGTCGACCAGTCGAGCACACCGGGCACCTTCCAGCGCGTGTCGCCGGTGCCGTTGCCTGCGATCTTCTGAACGGCTGCGACCAATTCTGAGTCGAATATTCTGCCATAGTCCGGGCCAGTTACGGCCCGCAGCTCGAGGCGCCCGTTCTCAATCTCCAGCGTCTTCACCTGCTCGCCGCGGTGGTTAAGGAGACCATGCTGGAGGTTGATCGCCGCGAGCGGCGCCGGAAGCTGGCGCAAATAGGCGGACGGCGCGCCGACAAGGTTGGCGAGCTGGCCAAAGCTCCAATGCGTCGGCGCCACAGGGACAGGTGCATCGGGCAGCATTAGCCGCAGGCGCTCCGGATCGTCGCGGCTAGCCTCAACGCGAATGAGCTCACTTTCGACGATGCGCGTCTTGCTGCGTTCGGACCGGCGCTTCACCGCATTGTGGAGATCAGTGAGCGACAGGTAGCGTTCGTCCGCCGGTCGGTTGAACCATTCCGACGACACGCGGCCGATGCGCCGGCCGCGGCTGACGTCGACCCTATACCCGGCTTGATTGCTGCGCGTGGGCGTGTGGATTTCCATCTGTGTCATGCTATTAGCTCCGCGGCGAGCGCCGGAAGTCTCTCTCCCGGACCTCCGCCCGCCACCGCTAGCCCGCCCACCCTCTACCTCTGTTCGCCTCCGCGCCCGCTACAAGAGCCGCGGCAGCGCCCCCACCAGTCGATACCCCGGGAAGGCTGGTGCCCCCGGCGGAACGCTTGGCCGAAACGCCTCGTGTGGGCCAAGCACCGCTAACCCGCCGGGCCTACAGGCCATTGCTGGTGCATGTATGAATGACTGGTGTCATGGTACGCAGAGACGTACCGAGGTCGGATGAAAGTGTGATGGCATGTCGAACAGGTTCGTCCGACCCGTGGTCGTGCAGGTTGGCCGACATGAGCGTGAGCGCGTCATAGTTGACGTGAACGACGCCGCGACGATCTTGCTGCGAAGTTTCCCTCATCAGACGAAGAAGCGAAAACTGGCTATGGATGCATGTCTTCAAGTTCTACGCGGCGAAGCCCAGACACCAGTTGCCCGACGGGCCTTCGTTGCGGCGGCGTTAGAAGCGAGGATGCTACGCAGCGACTGAGTTCCTCGTGAAGCTTAGCTGGCTCCCATGTGACCACCGTCGCGGCCTTACCGACACTTTTGCAGCCTATAGCGACACCGACGACGAGCAGCGGCATCAGGTCTAATCGTCGTGGTGCACGGAAGCCTTGCTCTTCCGTCCAATTGGCAATTCAGGCTGCCCAGTTCGCTTAGCTGCGGTCGTTCTACGTCGCCCCCATTTGCTCGTCACCATGCTTTTGCGACGGTGTCCCGCATCTTGAAGACCGGGGGTTCCGAACGCATATTTTCCACCTGCGCCGGCCATGCTGATGGGCCAAGCGCAATGTCGACCAAGGTGGAGGATGTCATGAACGATAAGATTTTTGAGAGTCCCATCTTCGTCAAGGATGGACCGTTTACGATTGCGGAGATCGCTTCCATAGACGATGCGATTGATTTTCTCGACGAATGGCCGATCGAGCTGCAAGACGTCCTCCATGAGACGACCATGCGGGTCTGTCATTCGGCTCATGATGGCCGCCACCCGCTTTCGTCGGCCCGCGCTGCCTTTGTCGAATGGGCCAAGTCCACCAATATCCTGGAGGACATCGCTACGATCCCCGCTTGGATGACCGGACCGAAATCCGGCCCTGGGGGCGTTCTGGCGTAATACGCCGATGGCATCGTGTGAAAGTGAAAACAACAGCTCCCCCATCATTGAAGGCCAACCTTCAGGTCGCGCAATACTTTGGCAAGCCCGATCTCTGAGAGAAGCTCCCCGTGCGCCACCGCCCGAAGCTTCAGGATCGCACGATCGTAAACCGCCACATTTGTCTCCCCTTCAGCCGCGACGGATAAATGATCCCATCTGCCTTGGAGGGGTGCTCGTGAATGGCCAGCGACCAACGCCGCGCCAAGCTCTGCTTCGATCCGCGCGCGACGTCACTGGGGATTCCCATCCGCAAAGGCCCGTCGTCGCGCAGATCGACGAGAGATAGGGCCTTGGTCACCTCAATGGTGGCGTAGCTCCGGATGGTCAGGTCCCGTTCGTCGAGCAAAAGATCGTCGATGCGACCGTCACCCTGATCGCGCATCACCGCCTCGACGAAGCACACTTTCAGACTGCTGCCGAGGTAGACGACGCCGAAGCGATTGCCAGGCAGGCGGCGCCGAGGATCACTGAACCGGGTGGCGCTCCGAAGCCTAGCGGATCTTTGAATCGGGTGAAGAAGATGCGTCCAAACTGCGAACCAACGTCGACTGTCGCGATATCGAGCACGACAGTCGCGAACCCGGATGGAGGATCCAGCCCTGGCACTCAGACGAAAGCGCCGTCGGCAATGCTGTCGGCAACGGCGAGCGCCTCATCCGTTTTGCCGCGCCGCAACGCCTCGCGGCCGGTCATCCCATCGAGCTCGGGATGAGCCTGGACAAGAAAGCGATATACCGACCACGGGCCACCGCCGAGCCGCTCGAAGAGACGCGGCAGCGCCGCAAACGGCTTCCCGTCCTCGCCGATCTGCCAGGCCGGAAAGCGAAAGCCCCGCTTGGCGCCCTCCAGACCCAACACCTGGTGGTTTTGCCGCTTGGTATTGACCGTCATCCTGGTCGTGCCCAGCAATGCGGCAAACTGGTCAGCACTCAGCATGTCGTCGCCTACGAGGATTGTCGCGGCGCGGACTTTACCTCGCGCACGCGCTTCATCAAGTGCTGCAGCCAGATCGTCCGCACTGCCAGCGGGCTTCTCCAACGGAGACACGGCCGTGTCTCCTGTGGGGTCAACCTCAACGCGGAAACTTACCGTCCGCCCGGCCGCTTGGCTTTCTGCCATCGCCTTGCCATAGCCAGCCAACAACGCCTTCACGTTGCCCGGCTTTGCCGAAATGAGGTCAACAACATTGCGGGGCGCACGGAAAGTGACACCGGCCGCGCCCTTGGGCAGCGCTACGCCTGCTTTCGTGATGAATGCGGTGGTCAGCATTGCCTGGGCGGAACGTCCGGCCGGCCGTTTGGAACCGCGCTGACTCGATTTGCTTTTGACGTTGGCCATATCGCACCTTTGTAACCAATATGGTTCCATGCGCCAGTCTCGTCAAGTTCGTAAAACAGGGGCTGCGTGGCCAGTTGCATCCGACAATCGACGCGAAGCTGTTCAAACGACCCCCCAGGCGCGAAATCTTCCCCGGCCCGTCATCTCGCGCAAGCCGAGCTCGCTAATCAGATTGAGTGCCCCCTGCTTCGAGACCTTCAAGCGCGCCTGGATTATTCCCGTTGAGACGAGGGGGCGCGACAGAACCAGTTCGACAAGGTCGGGCAATCTGGAGCTTACTCGTCGCTCACGCAACCGCCGCTCCATCTGGCTCTTCGCCAGGACCAGACGGTCGTGCTCCCTCAATCCAGTCAGCGCCGCGTCCTGGATGGCGTCGACAAAAGCCAGCAATCGATCGTTACGCAACCGTGCCCGCCGACGCTCCCGCGGAATGTTTTTGGCCCCTGTATGCAGGCAGACGAGATGGCTGGCGCAGAGCCCTTCTTGCCGAAGCAGCGCAGCCACCAGCAGCGGTCCGAGCCAGGTGGCATGCTGCAGCACCTCGATTTCGAACCAGGCGTCGAGCAGGATCGCCGCGCGCAGAACCACCGGCAGCTGGCGCGTTGCGGCGAGCACGTCCTGCCACTCGGCGAGCCGTGCGTCCTCATCCCAGTCGAGATCGTAGACCAGACCCGGTCGGTCAGACTGCGACGCGGCCTCCCTGCGAGCTGGCACTCCCCCACCTTCCAGCACTTTGGAGGTTCGCTCGAGCACCGCGTCGATCGCCGCAAACTCCTCGCCCAGCGGATCTGGATCGTCCGCCTCCATGGACTCGTCAAGGCCGACTGCCAAAAGCGGCCCTCCGTCCCCTTCCCGACCATTCTCCGCCGGCGCCGCCAGGCTGCCCCGTCCCGTCAGCTGCCGCAGCCCTTCGCGGCCGAGCGCCCAGTCGGCGGCGCGGGCAAGAATCTGGCGGCGGGCGCGCAGCACGGCATGCGCGCGGGTGAGCTCGTGGGTGGGCGCGCGGACGTCCATGTGCGCGTCGTGCAGGACGAGGTCTTCCAGATGCACGAGCTCGCCCTCG
Organism: Mesorhizobium sp. WSM4887; assembly: GCF_029625865.1. Classification (NCBI taxonomy): domain Bacteria; kingdom Pseudomonadati; phylum Pseudomonadota; class Alphaproteobacteria; order Hyphomicrobiales; family Phyllobacteriaceae; genus Mesorhizobium; species Mesorhizobium sp. WSM4887. Next base: position 155,398 of record NZ_JARTVP010000006.1, on the reverse strand, counting down.
AGCCAGAGCACTGCCGCCGCATCGGCAAAATTCTGCCGCTCGAGCCAGCCGTCTCGGACGGAAGAACGCGCCAGCCGCTCGTCGAGGCGCGCCAAAACCTCTGTCGCGCGGGCAACGGGCGCGAAAAGGCTCTCCAGAGGCAGTGCGGCGGCGTCATAAACCATTGATTTACCTTAACATGATTCGCGAGAGTCCAGCTATCTCGCAGTTAAGTTGACTCGCAGGGGGTCTGCCCTCGCGGCCTTCTCACTACCGATAAGTACCTCTTATCGATAGTGATTGTTTTTGAGGCGCAAATCGGCCAGAATCCATGCTGTGATGCCGAAGGAACCCACGGAATGCGGGCAATTCGAACGATTTCAAGCGCGGCTGACGTCCTGCGCCGCGCCGAGGCGCTCGATGCGCTGGATGCTGTGCTGCCGTTCGATCGCCGCGAATTCCTGGCCGAGCTCCTGTCGGACGACGACGTCGAGACGCTGCGGCACCTGGCGCGCGAAGGCATCGGCGAGAACTCGATGCGGGCGCTCGCCTCCGACCTCGCCTACCTTGAGGCATGGTGCCAGGCTGCCACGGCAAATCCCCTGCCCTGGCCGGCCCCGGAGGCGCTGTTGCTCAAATTCCTGGCGCACCATCTGTGGGATCCGGCCCGGCGCGAGACTGATCCGGCGCATGGCATGCCCGACGACGTGAGCGTGGCATTGACGCAGGCCGGCCTGCTGAGGAGCAGTGGACCCCACTCCCCCAGCACGGTGCGCCGGCGCCTGTCGAGCTGGTCGACCCTGACGCAATGGCGCGGGCTGCAGGGCAAGTTCAACGCGCCGCGGCTTCTCAATGCGACGAAACTCGCTGTGCGAGCGAGTTCCCGGCCGAGGCATAGAAAAAGCGCCAAGGCCGTCACGGTCGACGTGCTGAGCGCGCTGTTGAAGGCCTGCGCTGGCAACCGTCTCGTGGATGTGCGCGATCGAGCGCTGCTGATGGTCGCCTTCGCCTCCGGGGGCCGTCGCCGCAGTGAAGTTTCGTCGTTGCGCATCGACCAACTGGTCGAACAGGATCCTGTCCCGGCCGACCCGGACAATTCAGATACCGCCTCGCTGGCGTGCCTCAGTATCCATCTTGGCCGGACCAAGACCACTGAGGCCGATGACGGCGCGTCCGTCCTGCTGATAGGCAAGCCGGTATCGGCCTTGAAGGATTGGCTGGCGCGCGCAGCCATCACCGAAGGCGCCGTCTTTCGCCGCATCGACCGCTGGGGCCACCTCGAGCGCAGGCCGCTCACCCCGCAGGCCGTCAATCTGATCCTGAAACGGCGTATCCTCCAGGCAGGGCTCGATCCACGGGAGTTCAGCGCCCATGGCCTGCGTGCCGGATTTCTCACCGAGGCTGCACGGCGCGGCATCCCCCTGCCCGAAGCCATGCAGCAATCGCAACATCGTTCCGTGCAACAGGCCTCTCGCTATTACAACGACGCCGAGCGGCGGCATGGAAAGGCCGCGCGGCTGATCGTGTGAGGAGAAGAAAATACAGAATCGGCGAGCAGCCCCTCACCGCTCCCAGCCTTTCTTCTTCATGCTTTTGCGCAGCGCATCGCTGATTTCCACCGGTTCGACCCCGCCACCAACCGCATGATCGGTCCCCGGCTTCGCACCGGGACCGGCTGACTTGGCGTGCGCATCGAGCTTTTCGCGCAACAGTGCCATGACCATGGGCCACACGGAGAACTTCTGATCGCGCGCCCGCTCCGTCAGATTGCGAAGATAGCCACCACGACTGCCGATCCGATCGGACCGCTGCAGGATCGCCGCCACCGTAACGGCCGCCTTTTCCGGACCCATGACCTCGACCGCTTCCTGCCAGGCACTTGGGCTGATGCCCATGAACGGCCGAGCCTGTTCGGCCGCCGCCACAAAATCGCGCCAGGTCCGGATATGCCCGTCGCGGGCCAGCGTCAAAAGCTCGGGGCAGGCGTCCACCACCATGCCCAATGGCAAATCCCGGTTCGGCAAGGCGTGTACGTTGTCGATTTTGGCGTCAACGCCGCTCGCTTCATTCCTTTGTCTAAAGCCGTGTTCAGATTCATCGGTAGAAGAAACATCTGGGTTTGAATTTTGTATATGACGCTCAGATTGAGACTCATTGGCGTTCAGATTCTGGGAATTGATGAACGATTCCAGCGTCTGATGGACGTCGACCCAAAGGTCTTCCAGTTCGTTACAGATGGCTTCGACGACCGACCGCGCCGCCGTGCGCGGCAACCTGGCAATGACTGCCTCATAGCGGCGCTGGAAGCCATCCCAATTGCCAGGAGCGGCTTCGTTGATGCCGGCATCGATCATCTTGACGACGTCGCGCCGGCAGATCGTCAGGCGCTCCTTGGCCAGGCGATATGCCTTGTGCTCGGCCTTCAAATCGGCGGCCAAGGCCTTGAATTCCTCGGCGCGGGCCAGGATCGGCGAGAGATCGAAGCCGTAGGCCTGGTCGATTGCGCCGCCCTCCCCCTTGCGAGCGAACCGCTTGCCGTTCGGACTATCGCGCCGGATGACGAGACCTGTTTCGACCAGATTGGCCAGATGCCGCCTCAGCGTCGCCGGCGACATGCCGTTGGCACGACGGATGAGCTGCTCATTGGAGGGAAATACGATCAGACTGCCCTCGGCCGAGAGTTCGTCCGCGCGATGAAAAGATAGCAGCGCATTGAGGATCGCCAGCGCGCGATCGGTCGCGCCCAGCGCCTGCTTTGCCTCTCGGATATCCCGAAAGACCTCCCATTTCGAAGCACGTGCTTCCTGGTCGATCTGACTGGCCGTGACTTGGCTTGCAAGCAAGCCAAGCGTCATCGGCCGCCGCCCAAAGGGCGTCGTTACGGTATGCGTCCCCATTTTCCTTCCACCTATCGCTAGGCAAAAGAAATCAACTCGCCAATTCGGCGCCTGGACTCTTGACAGTGATTCGTGGATTTGCGATTCTCAGACTGCTTAGATCATGAGAGAGGCTTCCACGACGGCGACGTCTGGGGGCCTTTTTCTTTTGCGGTTCAGTGCTCCTTAGTCCGTTATCTTCTGGCGGAACTCGTCATAGAGCGCTTGCAGGCGCTCCCGCACGAAGCTGGCAAATTCCGGTTCGATGCGCTTGTCGAAGGCGAAGGTCATCTTCGCTTCGCTTTCGTTGATTGTGACCAGCCGAGATCCGTTGGCGGCGGTCCACACCGTCCGGTCCGGCTTCTTTGCCGCGGTCTTGACGAGGTCGTATATGGCCTGAAAGCGCTCATCGCTGGTACGCGCAGCGAATTCCGGCTCCTGGATAGCCTTCAGCGCCTTGGTCCGCTTGCCCTTTTCCTCCAGCAGTTCGGCAAGCTCGGCCCATTTCTGGCGTCCAACAGATTCCGCGGTGCCGATCGCCTCAATGATCTCGGCTGGCAGTCGCGCAACCAACGCAATCATTCTCGACAGCGCCGCCTTGTCGACGCCAAGTGAGGCCATGATGATGTCTCGCGAAAAGCCCTTGGCCTCAAGCTTCGCCGCGAAATAGCAGCGCTCGATGTAGGAGAGGTCGCTGCGACTGTTGTTTTCCTGCCCCTGGCTAACGACGAGCTGCTCGTCCGTCAGGTCCCTGACGACAGCGCGGACCAGGCGGCCGAGTTGCCTGACCGCGGCCAGTCTGCGATGGCCGTAGGCAACCTGGTAGTGCCCACCCTTCTCAGGATGCGGGCGCACCAGGATAGGTACCTGCTGTCCGTGCTCGCGGATCTGGTCGACGAGAGCCACTCGTCTTTCGTCGCTCACGCCCAGACGATCGACCACTATGGATTGATCTATGACGCTGGGATCGAGCTCGACGACCGCCTGCCCTTCCGAGAGCTTGCGTTCGATCTCCTCGGCCCGCTGAGCGCGTGAATTGATGTTCTCTAGCGATTGCGAGATGGCGCCGACCGGCCGGCCCGGCTGGAGCGGTCGGTCCAACCCCATTAGAGGCCGCACCAAAGCCGTCCTGGCGGCATCCGGAGGCGTTTGCTCACCAGTGGGTTCGGAGACTTCGAAGAGGTTCTTGCGGGCCATCGCTACTTACGCCCCCAGGTCTTGCGGATCAGTTCCTCGATCTCGCCGTTGACAAGGGTCAGGCTCTCAAGCGCTCGATCGTATGTTCCGCGCGTGAACTGCCCGCGCTCGACCTCGTAGAGGGTCTGCTTGGTCAACCCGGCGTCGGAGATCGCGGTGGACTTGAGCATGGCGTTTTCAAGGACCCGATTGCCAAAGATCGAGCGCATGAACCCGGCCATCTGGCTTTGCGGACCATCGTTCGGCTCGAACCGCGTGACCAGGTAACGCATCCAGTCATAGTCGGTGTTGCCGCCGGCGTTTTCCACGACCGAGAGCAAGTCCGAGGTCATGAGCAGGAACTGGGACATCGACATGACGTCAAGCATCTGGGGATGCACGGTGATGATGACGGCCGTGGCCGCGCACAGGGCCGACAGCGTCAGGAAGCCGAGTTGCGGCGGGCAGTCGATGACGACGACGTCGTACGCGCTTTCTACCTCGGCCAGGCATTCACCCAGGCGAGCGAAGAACATCGTGCCCGGCTGCCGACTGGACAAAACCTTCGGCGTCTCGTGCTCGAACTCCATCAGTTCGAGATTGCCTGGGATAAGGTGCAGGTTGGGCGTATAGGTCGAGCGCACGATCTCCAGGATGCTGCGGCATTCGGAATCGTAGCGGATCGCCCCGTAGATGGTCTCGTTGGCGCCGACATCGAGTTCAGGCTGGTGGCCGAACATGGCCGACAGGCTGGCCTGTGGATCGAGGTCGATGGCGAGCACCCGGTAGCCGCGAAGAGAGAGGAACTGGGCAAGGTGGGCAGCCGTCGTGGTCTTGGCGCTGCCGCCCTTGAAATTCATCACCGAGAGGATCTGAAGCTTCTCCCCTCCCCTGCGATGTCTGATGTATTTCCCAGGCCCTTTCGAATTCGCCTCGTCGAGCACCTGGCGGAGCCGATCAATATCTTCCACGGAATATAGTCGCCTACCGTTTGGCTGCGGTTGCGGACCATGTCCCTCGGAAACGATCTGTCGAAGATAACCTTCATGGATGCCGATGAAGTCAGCCGCCTCGCCCGGCGTGAACAGGCGCATGCCCTTTTGCGACGTCGGCGGGAATATTCTCGCCTGGTGCGCCTGCAGCTGTCTTGACAGTTCCGCGGCATCCGTGGCGATGAGTTCGCGGAGGCTTTCGCCCGCGGGACTGCTTTGGCTGACCTTGTCCAACACCGGCCTCTCCTGATCTGCGCATTTTGGCCAAGAGGCGACTGAAATGCGCTGATCAAGATGGACTGATTCTTGATGGCCGACAAACCCTTTTTGGTTAACGAAAGATTAACGCGGCAAAGCCGCTGAGCGAGTCTCCGTCCGCTTGCAAATTGTAAAGAATCAAAGCTGCGCACTACTATGTCGGCCAGGTATTGTTTTCATGGGACCGGCATACGGGTGCGTTGCAAGGCTCTTCAAGCCGCCCTTCCCCGTCGATAAGATCCCGTCGAGACCGCGAGTGCGTTTTCGGCTGCTGCGACCTACCCGGCGCTCAGCATGACGTGACTCGGATCGTTTGCTGTGGTTGTACGTGCAACACCTGTCCTGGTCGATCGCGGGAATTGCGCCACCGCCGCCGGCTCCTCGGAGGCATCCGCATCGGCCCTGAAGCGGTAAGGTGGTCTTCAGTTGTACGTGTGCAACTTCGACATTTGCCAACCGTGGAAGCATTTCAATGTGCGAGTGGGCATCCGTACCATTCTCGGTCTGGTGTGTTCCGCGACGCCAGGCGTCGATGCGTCGAATGCATGCGAACGCGCCTGCACCAGTTCCGACACGGTAACTCGGGGGCTCGGTTCGCGGTTGTGACGCGGCACGGATTGAGTTGGCGTCGACCAGGGAATAGCCGCCTGGTCGAGCGAATCAAATCGGCGATCCTGATACATCGCCCTTTCCCCGCTTCCATATCCGTCAGTTGCACGTGCACAACTAAAGGCTCGCGATTAGCCACTGGGAAGAGAGTTGCACATGTACAACCGAGCTCGCGATTTCTTGCTATCCTACCCAGGCTTCCCGCTGCCCAAAGTGCGCGTTTGTGCGAGCAGATGTTAACCTCAATGCCCCTCAAAGATCTCGCGTGGGCAATGGCGCCTTCTGTTTTCTGCCTGCGGGCGTAGACGGCCATGCGGGGCCCGATAATCCCCTCCAATCACGGAATACCGCTCTAATTATCCAGGCAGACTTGTGGAGCCGGGCGTCAGAGCCCGCTCGCCTTCGTGAGGTTTACTCTAAAGCGGTCCCTGCGGCGCTGATATTTGCGGGTCATCTCGGCCGAGGCATGCCCGAGCTGTTTTTGCACATAACGCTCGTCGACCTCGGCCGACGAAGCGAGGCCGGCGCGCAGCGAATGGCCGGCAAAGAGCTTTCTGCGCTCGCCTTCCGGCAGGTCGCCGCGCACGCCGGCGGCAAGCGCGGTCCGCTTGACGAGCCGCGCCACCTCCTGATCATTGAGCCGCTCGGCGCCGACGGCTTTGCCCTGGGCGGTGACACGCCGGAACAGCGGGCCGTGGCCGATGCGCGCGATCTTGAGCCAGTTCTCTAGCGCCACGACCGGACAGGTCGTGTCGGACGAGCCGCGGCCGATCTCGACCTCGCGCCAGCCGGTCTTGCCGCGCAGGCTGACCAATGCACCTTTGTCGAGGATTTCCACCCAGCCGCGGCCATCCTCGGTCTGGTCGCGGCCGACATCGAGCGCGACGATCTCGGAACGGCGCAGGCCGCCGGCGAAGCCGATGAGCAGCATGGCGCGGTCGCGCAGGCCGCGTAGCGTTCCGTGGTCAAGTGTCTCCAGCATGGCGATCAGATCCTCGGGAAGGATCGCTTCCTTCTGCCGGGGAGGGATGGCATGGCTATTGCGGATCCCGGCCATGACCGTGGCGATGTGGCGGTCCTTCCTGTCCAGCCGCTGGCCGCGCTGGGCAAAATTCCAGGAAAGCGAGGAGAGGCGGCGCTCGATGGTCGACACGGAATTGGGCTTCTTGTCACCGTTTCCTTTGCCGGATGCGCAAGCCGTGATGTAGAGGCCGACGATCTGTGGATCCGGCGGTAGCACCTCGATGCCCTGCCGTCGCGCCCAGGCGCAAAAATGCTTCCAGTCGGCGGCGTAGGCGCGACGGGTGTTGGCCGAACTCGCCGCCTCGACATAATCGCGCGCGCGATCGGCGAGGTGCTCGAGGTGGCCGGGCAACCGCTGTCGGTCGACAGGATTTGGCTCCGGCAGGGCAGGGGAGGGATCATTCCTGGCGGCCGTCAACCGCGCATTTGACCCTTCAGCGGTATCTCGGCCCATGGCGTGGACGATCTCCACGATATCAGGCAGGTCACCTTGTTCGGTCAATCGCGCGGATCCTCAACTGCTATTCGCAACATACCATGTCAGGGACGATTAGCTGGAACGTCTCATCCTCGAAGCCGAAATATGCCCTAAATCAGAAAAATCAGGCCGCGGCGGTGATGATGTTCAACGGCTTTCATTTTCGTTGAACATGGAGTATGCTCAACAAAACCGTATTTCGTTGAGCATCATGATCACGCGCCATTCACCGCTCGCTCATTCGGCCTACCACGATCTGCTGTCGTCTCTGCGCGACGAAGTCGCGGCGGAGATTCGCGGAACGCCGACGCGGATCGACCGCAACGGCCGCGTCTACTGGTACGACACCTACCGCGTCGGTTCGGACGTCAAGAAGACCTATATCGGAGAAGATGGCGAAGAACTTCGCCTTCGGATGCAACGCATCGAAGCACTGCGCGACGACCGCGATAATCGTCGCCGCAATCGCGCTCGACTGGTCCGCCTGCTGCGCGCGGAACGGTTCCTTGGCGTCGATGCAGCGACCGGCAGCCTTCTGCATGCATTCGCTTCCGCCGGAGTTTTCCGTCTCGGCGGGACGGTCGTGGGAACTCAAGCGTTCCGCCTCTACGAGGGCGAGCTCGGCGTCCGCTTCACCCTTGACCAGACTGCCCAAACGAACGACGTCGATATCGCCAGCTTCGAGCAACTCTCGATCGCCCTGGACGACAGTGTGTCGGCGCCGCTCGAACGGGTTCTCAAGGATTTCTCGTTCGAACCGGCGCCGACGCTGGACCCCGGTAAGACCTGGCGCTGGAAACAAACGCGGAGCGAGACGCTGGTCGAGTTCCTGACGCCGTCTTTCGCCGAGGAAGAGGGACTGCGTCCACTACCGGCGCTCGGCGTCCATGCCCAATCGCTACATCATCTCAACTATCTCCTGGCAGAGCCAATGCTGGCAGCCGTTACCTATCGCGACGGCGTGCTCGTGCAAATTCCGCGGCCGGAACGCTTCGCAATCCATAAGCTCATCGTTGCCGATCGTCGCCGCGACGGGCCAGACAGCCTAAAATCCATCAAGGACCGGCTGCAGGCCGAATTCCTGGTTGATGTGCTGGCTACGGACAGGCCGGACGACCTGCGCGAGGCTCTTGAGGACGCTCTGGCGCGCGGCAAGCGCTGGCGGGACAGGATTGCGGCCACCCTGAAGCGATCGCCATCGCTGCAGGCTGCCCTTGGCGACATGATGTGATAGCTGCCGCACCAGAAAATGCTTGGCGATGAACAAAATGCGCGTTCTCAATGAACGCGAATTCTCGTCGATCTGACGCCTGAACAAGCCCGTCCGCCGGTGAAAAACGAGCCACAGAGGCCATTTTCCCAAAACGAGCGATAAGGCAACATTATCATTCGTTTTATCGCGCCGACAGGCTGTGCGTTTTGATGCGAAGATCATGGCATAAAGCGCACCGGCATTTTACCCTCGAAAGCATGATTCGCCTCGATCCCGCGACCGCCAGCCCCGCCGCGCCGCCGACCGTTCCCGCCTGGGCACTCGCCGCCGGCGGCGCGTTGCAAGAGGCCGACGCCGCCTTCCAGGCCGGCGCCGCCTCGGCTTCGCTAGACATGCTTGCCCGCGCCCAGTCAGCGTGGGCCGGCGCGTGGCGCCAGCGGCTGGCACTCAACTGCGCGACCGCCAGCATGCGGCTCGCCGGCCGCGCCGAGGACGCGGCCGCCTTGCGCGATGCCTGGCACCTCTGCCCGGCCGGCGCCGATCCCGGTCCCGCCGGCGCCATTTTTGCCGCCTGGCGGCAGCTGGCGCTGCAGCCGCCCGTCGCCAGCGCCGATCGGCTTGCAAAGATCGTCGTCCAGCTTGGCCTCCATTGGGACGGCGCGGCTCTCGCTGACCTCTATACGGAGATCGAAGAAGTAGCGGCTTCGCGGCAGTCGGCGCCATTCGCCGCCGCGGCGATCGCCGCCCGCGTCGTCGCCATGCGCCCCGATGCCGAGCTTTTGGCCTGGTGGCTCGCCGACCTAGTGCTGGCGCGAAGCCTGCGCTGGCCGCGGCCGCTGCCGCTCCTGATGGCGCAGGCTTTTTCGCCGGCCTTCCGCGCCCAGGCTGGCGGCGGCAAGCGCATCCGACCGGGCGAAAAGAATTTTGAGCGGGCGGTCTGCGTCGCCCTGGTTCAGGCGGCGGCCGATGCCTGCCGGCTGGCCACCGAGCTGTCGCGCCGCGCCGAAAGACTCCTGGCGGTGGCGCCGAAACTGCGCGCCAAAGGCGCCGGCGACGTGATTTTTCTGCTCCTGAATGAAGATGCCGTCGCCGGATCGCTGGTGACAAAAAACCTGTCGCGCTTTGCGGCGCGGCGGCTGTTCGAGCGGCTTCAGCAGCTTGAGGCCGTGCGCGAGCTCTCCGGCCGTCCCACCTTCCGGCTGTTTGGGCTGTAGCGATGAGCCAAGCGTCCGTCCGCCGAAAGCCGAACGAGCAGCCGGCGCTGCTGGACACTGAGCTTGAGCACCTGCCGCCGGAATTGCGCTGGCGCGAGTGGATGGGCCGCGTCGAAGCGGTGATCTTTGCGGCCAGCGAGCCGGTACCGCGCGAAGTGCTCGCGCGGGTGGTGGGAAAAGACTGCAATCTCGAACTGGTCATCGATGACATTCGCGCCGAGCTCGCCGGCCGCCCCTACGAACTGGTGTCGGTCGCCGGCGGCTGGCAGCATCGGACCAAAAAGGTTTTTGGAGACGTCATCCACGCCGCGTTCGGGACAGCCGCGGGACAGGGGACAAAAGAACTGTCGCAGTCGGAGGCTCTTGTCCTCATGTGCATCGCTTATTTCCAGCCGATCACGCGTGGCGAGCTGTCGTCCTTCTTTGGCAAAGAGGTGTCGCGCGACCTGATCGGCGTGTTGCGCGCGCAGGACCTCATTGCCTCGGGGCCGCGCAGCCCGCAGCCGGGCGCGCCCTACACCTATGTGACGAGCAAGAATTTTCTGTCGCAGTTCGGGCTCGACACGTTGCGCCAGCTGCCGGATTTCGAGGCGCTCGAGGACGCCGGGCTGCTGTCGAAAGAAAAGCTGCTGGCCGGCGGTATTGGCTAACGGGGAGGGCGACATCGTTGAGGAGCTTGTGCCGTGAGCGGAGCGTTGTCACGTTGCGGCCACATGCAAAATGCAACGTAAGCGAACAGAGGCTTACGCTTTATAACGCACGGCTTGTCCTTCCTCATCGTCGTATCGGTTGCCTAGCGGCAGCTCTGCGCCGCAGGCTATCCGTTCGCGCCTCACTGCCATTGTCCCGAAAGCTGCTGGCCTGCTCTGGCGGCGGGGCCGCATTAGGGGGTTCTCACCTATCGCGCAACGCCGACGCGGACCCGAGAGCAAGGTATTTCAATCACGTGGACCGAGGTCGCGTCAGATGGACCTGGCGTCGGTGTAGGCGACGGCGGCAAGGTCGTCGCCGTTGTACTGCGACCAGGTCACGTCAATACCACTGGCAATCGCCCCCAGCCGCACTTTGAGGTTCTCGATCCTGCCTCCATCGTGCAGCACCCTGAGGGCATCGGCCAAAACCATCGTTGCTGCAGTCATCCCTACGAACGGCACCGCCACCGACTTTCCCGCGTGCTGGATCAGGCCGCAGGCCTGGCGCTTTAGGCGGCGGTACCCGGGGTTGGCTTCTGCCGCCTTCTCAATCGCCGCATTGATTGCTTGCTGTTCCGCGCCCGAGACCAACGGCCAAATATCGTCTGGGCGGCGGGCGTTCGGCCAGGTTCGCAGGCTAATTGAGTCGAAATTGGTCGCAGTCCCGCCAAGCCCGCTATCCACCACGCGGCCGAACCCTGCGCCGACCAACTGATGGCGCGCCTCGTTGTTGTCGAATCCGCTGAACGCGAGCGCGGGCTCATCGTCGCGCCTGCGAAGATGCTCATCGACATGGCGCTCGATCAAGCGCGTCTCGATGCCCATGTCCTCGAGCCAGCCTGCGCATACGCGCGTCTTCAGTTGACCGATGTGTCGACGACGGAAGAGGACGCCCGTCTCCGTGTTCGCGAGTTCGACTTTATCAAAATCGAGCAGATACAGCAGGAGATCCTGCGGTCGCGCGTAGGGCAGCGTTGAGATGGCCCACAGATATGCGTTGCCAAGATGCCCGAGGCCCAGAAGCCATGCCTTCCTCGGCAGAAAAGTGACACCGGGCCCGACGGCGTCCGGGTCAGTAGGCGAAAGGTCCGGTCGCCACAGCGACATCCCGATGACCCGCCGCCCGGCTTGCAGATCAAGGCGGGCGAAAGCGAGAAACACTTCCGATACCGACAGCGCTGCTGCAAGGACTGGCGCAAGGGAGCAGTGTTCCCGCTCCGCATACCGGCTCAACAACGATGCCGGTCCAGCAGCAGCGGCCCAGCCATCGAACGTGATGCGGGTCGCCAATCCGTCATGCATGGCATCGCCAATGAGGAGGACGTGCCCGGTGCTTCCGGCTTTCCAGCCGTTCTTGCCGACCTCGGCATTCAGCGCCTCGCGCAACGGGGGCTTTCCAACCACGCCGACGACGGCCACGGCATCCAACACCTTCTGTGGGGCCTCGATGCGCACTGCGCCCGGAAAGCAACGCACGGCGAGGCGGGCGGCTGTCAGTGCTGCCAACTGCAGCGAGCGTGAACCGGCGACGTCTTCGCCGAGACGAAGAGTGACGGTGAACCCACGCCGACGCGCAAGCACGTTTTCGGGATCGTCGCCATTGCGGTCGACCAGCAACTTGGAGATGCGCGAGATGCCCTGTGCCATTGCTGGCCTCCTACCAAAGCAAAAGACGGATGCGATCCGACAGTCCGTCCTTGTCGTGACGGCACCACCGGAAGCTGCCGAGGTACTGATGCACACCGACTCCCCGCGCCGTCCAAGGAGCCATGTGCGCGAAGTGCGGAAAGATGAGTGCGACATGACCGACTTCGGGGATCATTGGGTTGCGCTGGTCAGTCACGCTCTGCCCCGTGTTCTGGTTGCCGTGGGTGTGGCAGTCGGCGAGAACTTCGAGGCCGGTGTTCCGGCAGATTGCCCACAACGCGGCAAGGCCGTGGCCGTGAAACGTGATGATCCCGTGCTGGTAGGCGTTCGGGTCGAGGTCGTCATAGAACACGACCCGCTTCACCCTGCCGGTTGAACCATTCCATTTGCCTAACAGAAACGCTCCGCTTTCACGACGGCCTTGGCCGCGACTGCGCAGCCCGAGTACCAGCCACATCCAGGTCCACACGCTGATATTGATGCGTCTCGCGCCTGCGTTACTGGCCGATATAGTCTTCCCCCACCAGCAGCGTCTGAAATTCGTCGAGATAGTCAGTGATCGTGTTCCGGTCCTTCCATGCGAGGTGCGGTATGGTGGTGGTCCAGTCGCCGTGCGAGCTCAGGGTGAAGCGGTCGTAAGGGTGGTAAAAGGCCTTGCACAGGCCGGGCTCCCAGTCGGTCCGATAAACCTGGGCGAACCGCGATCCTGGCCGCCCCTTGGGGAACATGCCTTTCGGCAGCATGGTTTTTGCTACCGGGTCCCAGAAAGACCCGGTTGGAGAAACCGCCCGGTATCCGGCAACGTCGATCATGATGTGGTAGCGTGTCGGTGCGCCCGGACGTTCAGCCGCCTGAAGCCAGAAACAGGCACGCGGCCATGTCATCCCCTCCGGCAGAACCTCTTCCTCGGCAATGCCCCAGCGCCCGGCGAGGACGCCGGTACGAAACCCGGCGTCCTTAAGATCAATGTTGAACAGCTTCTGATCCGGCGTCATCTCGACCTCAGCCCTGAGGCGTCACTTCCTTGATGAGGTCAAACGACACCGCGCAAACCGGTGCAGTCGTCAGTTCGCCGATATGGGTATCGCCACGGGGCTGCGTCGTGGTGCCGGTGATCTGCAGCACGTACTCGGCAGCCGAAGCCGGATCGAGCTTGAACGCCTTGCGCGCCCAGTTCGTCAGCGTATTCACCGTCGTGGAGGGGGCAACCTTGCGGTGCTTAGTCTTCGCGCCGTAATTCACCTCCACTTTCACGCGCGTGCAGCGCGCCAAATGAACATGGCGGTGCTTGGTAAGGCCGAGTTCGCCGATCGACTTCTTCTTGTCGATGGCCTCGACCGTGTCCTCGGCATCCTCCGCTTCGATATCCTTCAGGACATCTTCGCTCTCGCCGACAAATACCGGCGCATCGGCAGACTCCTTGTCGCCAAGCCCCAGCCGCTCCAGCACGTCAGCTAGCTTATCCGTGTCTTCGACGGAGGCCACCACGGGATCGCGTCCGTGCGCATGAACAAAAATATCGAAAGCCATTTTGCTCTCCTTGGATTCGTCGCAGGGCCATCCCCACGGCGACAACCATAGCGTCGATTCCAAAATGCGTCAAATACAAACATTTATAATGTCTGTTATGCAAACAATGTTGGTGACGTTGACATTTTGTCGGTTTGCATTTAGAACAAGTCATGAACCACGATTGGGTATATCGAGAGATCGGCGGCCTGATCCGCCAGCGCCGCAAAAAGCAGAATCTGACGCAGGAAAAGCTTGCGCCGCTCGTCGGACTCTCAAGAACATCATTGGCAAACATCGAGAGCGGCAGGCAGAAGCTGCTGGTGCATCAACTCTTCGCCTTCGCCTCGGCGCTTGGCTTGGAGCCGCCCGACCTTCTGCCGAGGCCCGCAAGGCCGGTGGTTGGGCAGAACGACATGAAGTTCTCGCAGCAGCTCAGCGCGAGCCAGCGCGCACAACTCGCGCAGATGCTCGCGGACAAGCCAATAGTGCCAGCAGAGGGAGAGACAGGTGCCAAGCAGAACAAGCGCTGACCAGCCAGAAAAAGCGGCGGCGGCCGTTCTCGAAAGATTCAAACTGGGAGATACAGCGCCCATACCCGTCGACAAGATAGCCAAGGGCCTCGGCGCCCTTGTCCGATACTCGCCGCTCGATGACGAGCTTTCAGGGATGATCTACATCAAGGATGGGACGCCGATCATCGGGGTCAACGCACTCCACCATGTCAATCGGCAGCGGTTCACAATCGCCCATGAGTGCGGGCATCTCGAACTGCACCGCGAACTGTTGTCCAGCGAGGTTCACGTCGACAAGGAATATGAAGTGCCGCTGCTGGTGTTCAACCGCGATCACCGGTCCTCGCTCGGCACGCAGCCGATCGAAATCCAGGCCAACCGTTTCGCCGCGGCACTCCTGGTTCCGCATACGTTACTGCAAAAGACCCTCGATGGTCGCCTCGCCTCGGCGGACATAGACGACGAGAGCCCGCTGGACGAGCTGGCGCGAAAGTTCCGCGTCAGCAAATCGATGATGGAATACCGACTGAAGAGTTTGTCAGCGACGAATTGAGGTCTCATGGCCTTCGTATTCTACGACACCGAGACGACCGGGACGAACTGGCAGTTCGATCAGATATTGCAGTTCGCCGCGATCAAGACCGACCATGATCTGCATATCGTCGACGAGTTCCAGCTCCAGAGCCGGCTATTACCTCACGTCGTGCCAAGTCCGGAGGCCATGAAGGTCAACGGCCTCAAGCCCTCCCACCTGACCGACCCGTCACTGCCGTCGCACTACCAGATGATGCAGTCGATCAACTCCCGGCTTCGCGGCTGGGGCAGATCGATGTTCATGGGTTTCAACAATCTCGGGCTGGATGAAAATATCCTGCGCGCCGCCTTCTACAAGACGCTGCATCGCCCCTACCTGACGGTGATGGACGGCAATTCGCGAACCGATCTTCTGAAGCTCGCGCGCGCTGCCCACCTCCTTGCGCCGGGTGCTCTACGGCTCAATACCGGTGACTACGGAGCGCCTGTGTTCAAGCTTGGCGACCTCGCCCGTGCCAACGGATACAACAATCTCAACGCTCACAATGCCCGTGCAGATCTTGACGCGACCCTGCATGTCGCGCGCATTCTCATGAACGAGGCGCCCGCAGTCTGGAACGACTTTATGCGCTTCGCGCAGAAATCGGCAGTTCTTCAGCATATACACGACGAACAGATTTTCGGGCTGGCGGAGTTCTACAAGGGCAAGGCCTACACGTGGCTCGTGACCCGGATCGGGATATCAGTTCGCGACAGGAATATTCATTACGCCTTTGATCTCCAGTTCGATCCTGCAGAGTTTGCCGCGCTCTCGGACGAAGAGCTTGTCGAGCGGCTTGCCACCCTCCCGCGCCCGGTAAAGAAGCTCAAGGTGAATGGCTGCCCGGTCCTGTTCGCTGTTGAAGACGCACCAGCGGGCACCGAGGCGCGGGCACTAGATGATGCGGAGTTGGAGCTCAGAGTGCGACGCCTGCGCGA
This sequence comes from Mesorhizobium sp. WSM4887, assembly GCF_029625865.1. Taxonomy (NCBI): domain Bacteria; kingdom Pseudomonadati; phylum Pseudomonadota; class Alphaproteobacteria; order Hyphomicrobiales; family Phyllobacteriaceae; genus Mesorhizobium; species Mesorhizobium sp. WSM4887. The sequence continues at coordinate 139,705 of NZ_JARTVP010000006.1, read as the reverse complement.
TGATCCCGGTCTGACCGCCAGGCTGGTGGCTGCGAGAGATGCGTCTCTGCCGATCTACCCGCCATCGCCCCATGTCGAGCAGCAGATATTCGACGCCTTTACGGCCGATAATGATGTCGCCGTACTGGAGCAGTTCCACGCTGCTCCGTGGGAGAAACGCTACGCAATCCTATCCGCGCTTCAGGACGGACGGCTTTGTTTTCTTGGCGAAGAATTGATTTACTTGGAAAGTCCCGGTGCACTGAGCACCGAGCGGCGAGCCTTTCACGCAGTCCGCCATCGTAATCGGGTACTTGGCCTTGAGGCGCCTTGCCCGTGGCTGACGCTGCCGGCGGCGATAGAACTCGCTGACTCCATGATTGCCCTCGCAGGCCCTGGCGATTTGGCACATCTCCAGTCCCATCGGGCCCACCTTGTCGGCTGGCGTGACAGTCTAGCGTCCGTCGCGGCGTAGATTTACAACCATACCGCTATTCTGCTCAGTCACTAGGTGCTGGTCCGAGCCTCAGCCATATGTACCGACGCTAATAATGCCCATGCAATCTCTCCCGCCTAGTTGCGACGAGGTCAAATTGGCCTTGCGAGCTCTAGGTAGCGGCAAAGCGCATTGGCAAGCTGCATCTGGCGAGGTGTTCGGCACTCGGCTTGGAAAAGCATAGGCGACGACACCAGAACGCATACGCATTTCGCCCGGGACGTTGCCACATTCAAACGGTTGAGACTGTACAGGAACTCCATGCCGCGCGGCGCGTCGGCGGGACTTGAGGTCGCGGTGGAATAAATGGCGATCGGCGCCTCCTGCCCCTGAAACTTGTCCACCGTACCGACCCGGGCACCTGGCAGGCGCTTCTGGATCTCAAAAACCTGCGCATTGAAAGGCGCGATTATGAGGATGTCATCGAGAGTCAACGGGCGACTGGCCCCTTCGCGATCCGTCCAGCTAACGCCCGCCGCAATGACTTCGTTCACCAGGTCCGCGATCGCCTCAGCTTCTTCCGGCGAATTGCTCTGGTTGCCATTGTGCGCAACGGGCATCCATCGGAGGCCGGCGCCGGACATGGGTGTCTCGCCACCGATTAACTGGCTCCCTAGCCCTTCGCGCGGATGGAGTTCCCCTGCGTAGAAGAGCTCGGACGTGAAACCGCAGATGTCGGGGTGAAGCCGCCATGTTTCGTCGAGGAACAGGCCGCGATCTGGCGGGATGGTTTGGGCGCCATCGAGGATGTGGTGGAGGGCGGATACGTCGCACCCGTCAGGGTGGCTGCCCTGGATCGGCTGGTCGAGCTGCTGAGGATCACCCACGAGGACAAGCGTCTTCGCTGCCTGCGAGACGGCGAGCACGTTGGGGAGGGCCATCTGTGCCGCCTCGTCGACGAAGATCACATCGACCCCTTCAAATGCGTCGGGACGAGACCAGAGCCAGGCCGTCCCACCGCCAACGTTCACGTCGTGGCCCATGGCCGCGATTAGGTCTTCACTCCGGCGGGCAAACGTCAGCCGATGCTGTTGTTCGTCTTCTTCATCGGCCTTGTGACAGCACTGGAGATCGACGCCGAGACTGTCCGCTTCCTCAATGACCTTGTCGATGAGGTTCCGGATGACCTTGTGGCTGTTCGCGGTGATCCCGACTGTCTTGCCCTGTCGGACGAGGGCGCAGATCATTCGCGCTGCTGTAAAGGTCTTCCCAGCGCCCGGCGGTCCCTGCACGGGGAGGACGCCTTCGCCGAGATGCTCCGCCAGTCGTAACGCGGCATCAAGCGTGCTCTCTCCTGCCTCCCTCACAGAGTGGTCACCGATGGGAGGCGGGCGCCTTAACAGCAAATCTCGCGCCGCCTGGTACGGGCCGGGGCCTTCAACTCCGTTCGCCACGACATGTTCTCCGATGCGGAGGAGAGCCTCCGCAATGACCTCGGCGCCGACGACTTTATGCGCGAAAACTGCTTCAGGATGAACGGTGGCGGTGTCCTGGCGCTTCTTGATATCGACGGTCCGTTCTTCAAGCGAAATAGCTTCAACCTTTCCGAACTTGTCGCCGCCGCAATTGCGGAGGTCTTCGCCGCCGCGAAGTGAGGTCTCCTGCTTTGGGTAACTGTAGCGATGGATGGGCGCGCGAGCCGTTCCGCCGGCTTCCCCGACGAATGTAAGGCCTGACAGCCCCGCCCGCTCGTCGAGCAACTCTTCGGCGGACACCGCAGCAAGGCGAAAGAGCTCCCACCATGCAGCCTTGAGTTCCCGCCGATGCCAATCCAGCAGATTGGCCAGCAACCAACGCGCCTGCTGCTCTTCCGAGCGATCGGCAGGATCGTCGGGGATGCCTTGCAGAAGCTGCTCGATAACGGGAGCGATGCGCGCAAGCCAGGCAGCGACGTTCTCGTTCGGGGCACCATCATCACCGCCTGCGGGCCGTGGGACATCCACGCCGGCGGCGATGAATTCTGCCCGCCGATCCTCGAGCCATGAGCGGAGGGCGGCCGTCGAGAGGCAGTCGTCTTCATTGTAGCCGCGCACTGTCTCGAGGGTCGCTTCGCTGACGGATGCGACGTCGCCGAGCTCGAGATTGGCCTGGAAGTTCGTGAGCGCGCTGTTCGCGTCCGGCAGCGACACCTGCCTTGCGAAGCCATAGAAAGGTTCGAGACGCTTGATGGAGTAACTCTCGACGCTGGCACGAACGGCATGCCGAACGACTGAATAGAGGTCGACGAAGAGCTCCGCGCGCAGCATCCGGTCGATTTCGTCTTCTCGCGTGCCGTACTTTCCCATCAAGCGCTCGAGGGCTGCCTGCTCATAGGGCGCGTAATGGTAGATGTGCAGGTCCGGATACGTCTCCCAGCGCGCCATGACGAAATCGACGAACCGCTCGAACGCTTGCCTTTCTTCGGCGCGGCTTAACGCCCATTCGCCGCGGTAAACGCTTTGGCCCTGACCGTCGTTGAACAGGTAGCCAAAGAGGTATTCGAGGCCGTGCTCTCCCACGAATGGATCTCCTTCGAGGTCCAGGAAGATGTCGCCGGCGGAAGGTTCAGGCAGACGTGCGAGCCCGAACCCGGGTTCGATCTCAAGCATCTCGAATCTTCGCGCCCCGGTTTCCCGCGCCTCGACCTGTATGCGCGCCTGTTCCCGCACACGACCATACGAGCCGACCGACCCGCGTTCAGGACGCCAGGGAAAGGGAAGGGCGAGCGCTGCGATGCCAGCCATCGTCGAGGCGCCGTGCTGCGCGAATTCGTTGATCTGGACTTTCGTCACGCCGGCAATCAGGCAGGGGTGGTCGTCCTCCCGCCTCTTGCGATCGCAAGTGTCATGCCAGCGGCAAACGTCGCAGTGCGGGGTCGGGTCGGGATACGTGGCCGGAGCATTCTCTTGCTCCAGCGACTGCTCGAAGCGACGCTTCACCTGCCGATAGTAGGCTGCGTAGTCGGCGAAGCGGAACGTCTGCGGCATGAAGTCGGACCAAGGGGCGACTACATGCATATGATCCGGCGCAAGGCCTTGCGCGTGATCCAGCAGGTCCGAATAGAGGCAGAGCTGAAGCACCGTTCCGGCCTTCGTCTCCCGTGCGAGCTTCGTATCGAGCGCCTCATACGACCAGGCGCCGAGATTGCTTGGCTTCTCGACACGCCGCAGGACGTCGGCCCGGCCGCCCCAGCGGCCATGACGCAATGCGCCTTGCACGATGACCTCGGTGCCGGATGCCATCGACTGGAGGGTCGCTGCAACGGCCGTGTCAGAGATATCGACGCCGTCGATCCGCGTTGTCTCCAATCCGCTGTCGGTCAAATGCTGCACGAAGTTCCGTTCATGCACGGCTCCGCGCTCCCGGAGGACCTCCAGCTGCGGGTCCCAGTAGATTGGCTTTACGAGCTGTCCCTGTGCGACAGCTCGGTCAAGAACGCTCAGATGATGGCAACTTAGATGCCCTACCAAGTCGCTCGCACTAAGGCGCAGTTCGCCCGCAACTACCTGCATACCAGTGTCCCCCCATTTCTGCTGCCGCAGCCTATTTCCATTCGCTGCCGTTAATAAACTCTGCGGGAGAACTTTCGCCGTCTAGCGGCACCCGGCGCCGCAAGATAATGGGATGAGTGGTGCTCGCATGGCCGCCACGCAACCCTATTGTCCGGCTCTCTTTAGCGGCGATGACCAAGGAAGGTGCTCTTCGTCATCGAAGTTGTTTGCTGTGGGCGGCAATCTTTGTTCGAAGATTGTCCGATACCCGCAGACCATGCCATGATGTCAACGGAATATCCTGAGGGTCCGGGGGGACGACTATGGAATGGTTCCTGATCGGCGCGGCGTTGGTTGCGTGGCTGATCTATCTAGGACGCAAGCAAAGTCTCGCAGAAGAGGCGCCGCAGCGCTCACACCGATCTGTGCAGGACCGGTCTGCGCCGACGAGCGAACGGATTGCGTCGCCGCAGCAGCCTTGGCAGGACCCGCGATCTCATCCTGGCGGGCGTTTCACCGAAGGAAGCAATCAGTGGGAGCGGCGCCCGGTCACGCCCAGCATGCTCGCAGGCGATAGCGGTCGTCAGTCGAAGGCTCCGGCAAAATGGATAGCTTCCGGAGAAAGCGTTCGGGTGGCGGGAGTCTCAATCAACTCGGGCATGTTCTATCTCGGCGCGTCCTTCGCCGGAAAATCCGGTGCCGAGAACTGCCTGGTTGATCCAACATGCCACGTCGGCTCCGTAAGAGGTGATCCCGAAGGCAGGACGTTGCCCTACTGGCCATCATACCAATCGATCTCCCCCGGGGCGCGCCGGACGTATCTCGAATGGCTTGCAGGAAGCAGGAACGATCCTTCGATCGGCATAGGCTACGTCTTCATATTCTTCTATGGCCTCGAACGTCGTCTCTTCGTCGACGAGGCCAGGAACGAGGCGCCGGCGATGGCAGCGGAGGTCCGGCGCCTTCTTGCGCTCCATGGCGAGAACTACTCCTTCAAGGGCTACGTTTCGAAGTTCCTGGACGTGGCGGATTTGATGGCGAACCCGGATATCTCCCGGCCGGCACTCTCGCCAGATTTGAGGAGCGGCTACGAGATGCCGTTGTCCGTAAGGCTGCATCTCGGACGAAAGCTAGGTTCCAAGCTTCCTTTCGACAGCACTGATGCGCTTCTGTGGGTATTGTCCCTTCCGGACACGCAGCTCCGTAAGCCTGCAGCTAGATGCTTCGAGGAACTCGCCGAACTCTGGCATGTGCGGTTCGCGTCGCGGTATCCGGACGGGCTGAAGGTCAATTCGCCGAGGACGAAGATCAAAGTCGAATACCGGGCGGCGAGCGGAGGCTTCGGGGGCAGGGTGGACCTGTCGGATAGCGAGCTCGGACCGCTTCCCGACGTCGCTGCCCTTTCCGCGCCAATCGATGGACTGAGAGACCTTCTCAACGCGTGTACAGACGAGCTTGCCGCTTACAGCCGTCTTCTTGGAAAGAAACCTGAGGCCAAGGATACCGTTGAGGCCGCTTTCCTCTTGCCCAAGGAGATTCTGATGTCCGGCTCGAGGACCGGAGCCGCAGCGCTCAAGCGCGTTGACGATCTTTTTGGCGATCACAGGATCGCCGGGGTCAAGGTGACGCGGCTGGCGCAAGCCCTGGGAATGGAAATCCCGCCCAAGGGAAAACTCGGCGCAGTCCTATGCAACCAGATCGGCGCCTTGATGGACAAGCTGGATGTTGGCTTCGAGCCGGACCGCAGGTACGGCTCGCGCGGCTTGGAAGCCGACGGCTACATTCTGCTGTTCAAGGCGAAGGAAGGGGCTCCCGTGGACGGCGAGTTCTCCGCCTATGCTGCCGCCAGGGCGATGGTAGAGGTGGCGGCACTGGCGGCCGTTTCCGATGGAAAGGTCGAGCCCAGCGAATTCGAATCGATCAAGGCGGACATCCGTTCGTTTCCAGGCGTGGGAGGCGTCGAGCGCGGCAGGCTGATGGCGTACGCCAGCACGCTTCTCAGGGACCCGGCGGCGCAGCAATCCGCCATCAAGAAATTGGGCAGCATCGGTGCGGATGCCCGCGCCAGCGCCGTCCGATCGGCCACGTCGGCCGTCCTGGCGGATGGCCACGCGGCCCCTGACGAGGTGAAGTTCCTCGAGCGGCTGTACAAGGCGCTCGGCTACCCGGTGGAGGATCTGTATTCCGCCCTCCATCGCGGGTCGGTCGCGCTGGACGAGCCCGTCGCCGTCGCTCCGGAGACGCGTGCGATCGGCATTCCGATCCCGGCGCAGCCTCCTGCACCTCCCTCGGGCGGTGTCAGGATAGATCGCGGTCGCCTGGAGCGGATCAAATCGGAGACCACGGCCGTGTCGGAGCTTCTCGCGGGCATCTTCATCGAAGAGGAGCCGCCAGCCTCTCCCCCTCAAATCAGGGAACCTGTAGCTGCGGAAGGGAAGTTCGCCGGTCTCGATGGCGCTCACGCCAAATTGCTGAGCCTTCTGGCCGAGAGCGGCGAACTTGACCGGCAAGAGTTCGAAGACGAGGCACGGAAGCTTCGGCTGTTGCCCGACGGAGCGATCGAAACGATAAACGAATGGGGTTTCGACAGGTTCGACGAACCTATAGTCGATAGCGACGAGCGCGTTTCAGTCGGCGAGCATCTCAGGGACAAGCTGCAGCAAGCGAGGGTGGAAGCATGACGACCGTGACGACTATCAAGACGCGCGATCGCGACGCCATTCTGCAGGCGCTCGCCGCCGGAGTCGTCCCCAAGACGGGACTTCGTCATGTGCAGGTCGGCCGTGCCGCCGAGGTGGGAGCGTTGGTCCGGGATATCGACCGCATCTGCGACGGTGGCGCGGCGATCCGTTTCGTGATCGGCGAATACGGTGCCGGCAAGACCTTCTTCCTGAACCTCGTGCGCCTGGTCGCACTCGAGCGCAAATGCGTCACGATCCACGCCGACCTTGCGCCCGACCGCAGGATTCATGCGACGGCAGGCCAGGCGAGGGGACTCTATGCCGAAGCCGTCCGGAACATGGCGACGCGGACCCGGCCCGACGGCGGCGCACTGCCGAGCGTGGTCGAGCGCTTCGTGACGGACTGCATCCAGGAGGCGGGACAAGCGGGCGTGCCGGTCGAGAGCATCATCGACCAGCGTCTCGCGCACCTGCAGGAACACGTCGGCGGCTATGACTACGCGACGGTCCTGAAGGCGTACTGGAAAGGAAGCGAAGAGGGCGACGAGGTTCTCAAGGCCTCGGCCCTCCGGTGGCTGCGCGGGGAATACTCCACGAAGACGGAGGCGCGCCAGGCGCTTGGCGTCCGAAACATCATCGATGACGACAACCTCTATGATTCCCTCAAGCTGCTGGCAGCGTTCGTGAAGCTTGCAGGATACGCCGGGCTGTTCGTCGTCTTCGACGAAATGGTGAAGCCAGTCGCGCTCGACCTCATCGCCGACCATATGTTCGCGACGCTTCGCGGAGCGAACAACCTTGTATTCGCCGGGTCGCGCAGGCGCGTGGAGGCCCTGGCAGACAGGCTGCGGACGCGATCCGAAAATGGCGGTGTTCCGAACGAGTTCTTTCCCCATCATGGCAGCCTCTCGAAGGAATTGCGGGAGGAGCTCGAAGACAGGCTGAAGCAGTCCAACCTACCCACGACAGAGGTCGCGACGACGACGCTGGAACTCGGCATCGATATCGGATCCATCAAGTCCGTGGCCCAGGTTGGGGCGCCGCGGTCGCTCGCGTCGCTTCGCCAACGTCTGGGGCGCAGTGGCCGGCGGCGCGGCGTTCCTGCAATCCTTCGCGTGTATGTGCGAGAACGAAATCTTGGACAGGATTCCGACCCACTCGACCACCTGAGACTGGAGACGGTGCGTGCCGTTGCCGCGGTGCGCCTGCTCGTCGCCAAGTTCGTGGAACCACCATCCATCGTCGACGCCGTTGCGACCGTCGCGCTTCACCAGACTGTTTCCTTGATCGCTCAGGAGGGCGGACTACGCGCTGATCGTCTTTTCGAGACGATATGCTCGGCTGGCCCGCTTTCCGTGTTGGGAAAGGACGATTACATCGAGCTGCTGCGCGGCATGGCTTCGGCAGACAACCGGCTGCTGGAGCAGGCGCCGGATGGTACGGTCATGCTCGGCGAAATCGGGGAGCGGCTTACGGCTGGCCGCGACTTCTACGCCGTGTTTTCGACGGACGAGGAGTGGCGGATCGTCTGCGGCGGGCGGACGCTTGGCGCCATCCCGATCTCGAACCCGGTCGCCGTTGGAGTGGTAATCGCGTTCGCCGGGCAGCGCTGGCGCATCGCATCGGTGGACGACCGCAGCAAGGTGCTCGAGGTCGAGCGGCATCGGTCCGGAAAGATTCCTCAGTTCGACAACGTGATGAGCGAACCTGTACACGACAGGCTTTCGTCCGAGATGCGAGCGGTCCTGGAAGGTGACGACGTTCCAGCCTATCTCGACATGGCCGCCGCCGACTTCCTGGGGCAGGGGAGGGAAGCCTATCTGGAGCTCGGGCTGCAGCGGACCAGATTCCTGCCGGCGGGGAAGGATACGCACATCCTGACCTGGAGAGGTACCGAAGCCAATGCAGTTCTCGCCTTCACGTTGGTTTCGGCGGGCCTTGAATGCGCGGTGCACGACGTCGGCGTGACAGTTCTGGAGACTACGCCTTCAGAAGCCGAGGCGGTCCTTCGTCAAGTAGCTGAACGCCCACCGGATATTCAGTCCATTTCGGAGTTCGTCGAGAACCTCGAGACAGCGAGGTTCGACGGTATGGTCCCTGAACCACTCTTGAGAAGGCTGTGGGCCAAGGCGCGCGCGAACATAGGGAAAGAGATCGGCGCTGTCGCGACCGAACTACTCAATCCGCGAGGCTAAGCGGTGCTTGGAGAAGAAATTGTTGCAAAGCGAGGCAATCGGACCGCCGGGCAAATGCGGTTCAGCCGCACCCTAAACAGGAGGAATGACGCATGGCGAGGCAGCATTCAACGCCTCTGGTTATCTCCGGCGATGGAGCTTCGGTAGTGACTGCAAGGCTCCTCGAGCTTGGCCGAGGGGGACATGGCGTGACCGAGGCGGCGATCCAGGACCTCATTCATCGCTTTCCATCCTGCCTGCCCATCGCCGAGATCGATCCGTTATTCGCTAATCCGGTACCCATTTGCCGAGAGCTTTCGACGCCGGCTGGTCCAATCGACAACTTCATGGTCACGCCTACAGGCCTGCCAGTGCTCGCTGAGTGCAAGCTTTGGCGCAACCCAGAAGGCAGGCGGGAGGTAGTTGGGCAGATTCTCGACTATGCGAAGGAACTAGCGCTGTGGACCTCATCCGACCTGCAACGCGAGACCAGCCGAAGAGTAGGCAGAGAAGGAAATGTCCTCCTCGATCTGGTGCGGGCAGCAGGAAACGATGTGGACGAGATCAGCTTCAATGATGCGCTGACACTGAACCTGAGGCGAGGACGGTTCCTGCTCCTGATTGTAGGTGATGGTATTCGCGTCGGGGTAGAGACGATCGCGGAGTATCTACAAGGCCATTCCGGCCTTCATTTTACGTTGGGCCTCGTCGAAATGCCGATCTACGAGCTGGCAGACGGGACTCGGATCGTCGTGGCGCGTGTTCTCGCGAAGACGCAGACAATTGTGAGGAGCGTTATCGCCCTGCCGGATGGCCTCGCTCTGTCTGAGGACGAAGAAGAGGAATCCTCTGGTCCCGTCGAGACATCGGAAAGAAGAGCCGGGCGGGAGCGGCGCAACGCCATCAGGCAGAGCTTCTGGCAAGATTTCCTGTCGGGACTCCATCTCGACGATCCGGATCAGATGCGGCCGCCACCTGCCCTTGGCGGCCATATCGTCTTCAAGTTCGGAGCGCCCGGTGGTTCGAGTTGGTTGACGGTCTACCGTGATATGCGCGCCAACCGCGTCGGTCTGGACCTATCTTCCAACCGTAACTCTGTGGGCGAGCGCGCGTCGAAGGCCCTGGCCCCTCAGGCAGAGGAGTTGGCTGCGGAATTGGGTCCAGGGGTGACGATCGATTTTGCGGGCGACAGGCCAATCATTGCTCAGGACTACACCCGTGCAGGACCTGGAGAATCCAGAAGACCGGGCACGGGCCCTGAACTGGCTTCAGGAGCGGACAAACGCGTTTGTAAACGCACTTCGGCCGCGCATCCGATCGGCGCTTCGCGATTTAGTGGAGGAATGAATTTGGCCGCGCACTCACTGTAAATACCCATTGCACACCATCGCTGGCCCACCCCTCATACCGCACTGATAAAGCCAGCTGTGCGCTGAGCGACAGACGCTCAGAAAGGCATTCTGGTCGGTTGAAGTCGACGTCGATGGCGCTTGATCGGGCAAGTGCAGATGTTAGATATTGCACGAAGTAAGTCGTCGACTATTGAGAAAAGCCACCGACGTCATGCGCCGTAATGCCGCGCTAGCTCGGTAGTTGCGTTTCGTTCAGTAAAAATGGAGACCTGTGTCCGGTCATTAACAAGCCTTGGCGAATGGTTAATGGGTAGCCTTCGGTTGATCGTTCTTGTTTTGTCCGATGAATTTGGGTAAGGCGAACGGATAACTCTATTCGCTTACCAGCCTTGCAAGCTCCGGCTCGCGTATTTTAAGTAGAGTGAAATCGTATGTGTCGGGGGGCACTTTCATGTCGAGCGCCATAAAGAAAAAGACTGCTGCGAATATTTCTGTCTTGGACACGTTGAAACTACTGGATGGTGAGTTTCACGAGGTGGCCGAAGGCGTTGCCAAGGGCGAATATGCCCTCTGGCTTGGTTCCGGAATATCTCGCGAGCGCGTGCCCGATCTGCGCATCGTGGCGCGACGCGTCCTCGACTACCTGTCGAAAGAAGCGCGCGCAGAAGCTGATGACGGTCCGTTCAAGCGGGCACTTAGCAAGGCCTTGGACTACGCGCTCACTACTGCGGAAAAGGTCGGGGTCGATCAATCTGTTGAGCCCGCGCAGTGGCCTAATGTTGACACCATCGTCGACCGATTGGTCGGAAAATATGCGCTGCTTCTGGACCTGCGGATCGCAGGGAAACGGTCGGATCACTTGGTGTGGGACATCGTGGATGTTCGTAACACCTACGCCAACGACAATCTTGAGCCCGACTGCGAGCATATTGCGATTGCGGTGCTTGCACTTGAAGGAGTCATTCCGAAGGTGGCGTCGGCGAATTGGGATGGGTTGGTGGAAAAGGCCGCTGCGTCTATTACAAACGGAAATCAGGATATCGTCGCCATCATGGTGCGGGCCGATGATATTCCCGGCGCAAACGGCAGGACGCACCTTCACAAGTTTCATGGCTGCGCGGTTCGTGCTAAGCAAAGCGAGGAGCTGTACCGCGAGTACATCGTGGGAAGAGATCAGCAAATCACGGACTGGCCGAACGACCCGAAGTTCGCGCTGATGAAAAATCAACTCGACGGCATGAGCGTAACGTATCGCACGCTCATGATCGGGCTGTCAGCGCAAGACTCTAACATCAAGGATATTTTCTCGGCCGGGCGCGCGATGCTGAAACGCGCGTGGCCCGCTCATCCTCCTGCTTATGTTTTTGCCGGCGACGAATTGGGCGCTGAGCAGGGTACGATGATCAAGAGCGTCTATCAGGACGACTACGACAATCATCAAGAGGAAATCGAGAAAGGCGCGAAAATACCCGCGTATGGCAAGCCACTCCTGTCCGCGCTGGTATTAAGCGTGCTCAGTCAGAAGTTGGCTAGTTTCATTCGCCTTGCCAACGCACCGTTGCTCCTCGCGCCAGAGCGGAAGAGAATCGCCGACGGCGCGATGGAGATACGTGATCTGATCGCCGCGTTAGCGGGCGATAGCAGTGACGACAAGCGCAATTTCGTCAACGGGCTTGTCGCGGGCATCACACGCAATCTCGCGATGTTTAGAGGCGACAACCATGCTCTCGTCAACAGGGTATATGGGCCTGTTGGCACCGTTCCAATTGGCCAAATGGGGAACGATCCCAATCTTCAGAACTCCGGCATGCCGGAGCTGGCGATGTTTGTGGGAGCAGTCGGGCTAGGAACGGCAGTTGAGGGATGGACTCTAACGCAGCCTGTCGGTGGTCCAGATGTTGGAAGCTTCTCCATTTCGACGCCTGCGTCGGTTGCCCCGCAGAAGGTCTTCGTGGTTTCAAACAATGAAACAGTATCGAAGCTAGTCGGCGAGGGCGTTCTAGACGAGAGTGACACGAACACGATCGTCGCCGTTTGCTCCGCGCCAGTCCCTCGCCGCCAGACAAACCCGTCGGCGACCTACGGTCGGGCAGGTAAGGATGATGCCCCGTCGGGGTGCCGTGAATTCAGCTTCAAGAGTCTCGTGGAGAATGCCACCGGCGCTGACCATTTGCTGGCGCGCCTGAAAGAGGAGGCAACGCTGTGAGCTTATCGACACAAGCGCCTGTCGAGCGGATCGTTTCGATCCTAGAAGCATCGAATGCCTTTCGGCGCGTCCCCACACCGATCAAGATCGGCAATGTCCCATTCGACTTCGCCGCGGTGTTGATCGGCAAGGACAAGAATCCTGACTTGGTCGTAATTATCGACACGATCAACGAGGAGATTCAGCGAACGCGCCAGAAGATCGGCGGTCTCGGCCGCGCAATGGATGTGGTAGGCTCGCGTCGTCCGGTAACGGCGATTCTGACAGGACCGCGGCCTGATGAAAACACGCTAGAGTCGATCGCTCGCGTTTGCCGCGTTCTGCCAGTAGGCACACCTACGGGAACCAAGGACGACGAAGTGCTCGAAGACTGGCTTTCGGTTCTATTGCCGCTGCCGATCGCCCCACAATCGGGGATCGCGGCCGATCCGATTGGCGAAATAAAGAAGCTTCTGCCAACGACTCTGGATCATTCGCTCGCGGACGTCGTGCTGCAGGTTTCGCCGCGGGGCCCTAAGGCTGTCCAGCAGGAATTGAAGCGGAGGCTCACCGTTCCTTTCGCGATTGCGGCGAAGAAGCTCGGCGAGGACGAATGAGCAATCTCGATGATGCCCTCCAGCTATCTGTCACTGATTTCCGCAGTATCGCGGGAACGGTCACCGTTCAGCTCGACGCTCCGATTATTCTGATCCACGGGCCTAACGGGACCGGAAAGACTAGTTTGCTCTCCGCGCTTGAGTTGGCCCTTACCGGCGACATCAGGTCGATGCGCGACGACGACACGAACTTTGCTCGTCATATCGTTCATGAGGGCGCGAGCGAGGCTAAGGTCGCCCTCACGGGACGACACGCGCCGACGCCGGCGGTTGGCAATTTTGTCATCGGGGGCGGCGTTTTAACCGGAACTCCGTATCTGGATGCACGCGATCGGAAGTTTTTCGCCGAGCGATGCTATCTGGCCCAGTCGATGCTTGGGCGACTGCTTGACATCTACCAAAAGTCTAAGGTCGAAGATGGCGAAAGCGCGCTTACGCAGTTCGTCAAGGATTTGCTTGGATTAAACCAGCTAGATGCGCTGGTAGACGGTCTGCATGATGCTGGTCACAAAAGCCGAACCAAAACGCTCGTTCCGGAGTACCGGGCCTTCGAGACGAGGATCGAGCGGACGGCCCAGGACATCGTTCAGCTCACCTCAGAGCTTTCCGAGCTGAACCAAAGCCGGGCAACAGCTCTTGCCCCAATGAACGTTGCCCTCGCGGCACTCTTTCCGGGCGAGACGCCGGATACTTTTGACTTCGGAACCGTGGGCGATCGTCTTCGAGCTCTTTCGAGTGACAATGGTCTTGTCGAGGCAACGCGTCGCCTTACGGAGCTACGGTCGCTCGATAGCGCCTGGGCGAAGTTGCCAAAGGATGCGGAGGCCAGCGAGCGGACCGACGTGGAGGCCGCAGAACTTGCCGCTGTCCAGGCAGCCGATGGTTGGCGCGCCTCGACTGGCTTCCAACTCGAAGAAGTAATCGTATCCCTCCGCGCCACGTTCCCGGATTTGCCATCTTGGTCGTCAACCGATCCGGCATCGGCGGCCGAGACTGCCGGTCAGCGTGTCGCTAACGAATTGACTCGCATCAAAGGCCTGCTCGATAGGGACGACGCCGCCGGAAAACGCGAAGATGAACTGAACGAGTCGGTCTCGAAGGAAGAGGCGCGCGGTCAGCTTATTGACAGTCAGCTGGCGGGTGTCGCGAAGGACGCCGGTGACTTTGCGGGTGCGCTCGCCGCGCTCCTTCCGCACGTCCACACCGAGGACTGCCCGGTTTGTGGCCGCGATTTTTCACAGATATCGCCCACCGAGCCTCTTTCGGTTCACTTGCAAAAAACCATCGCGCAGTTGACCGCGGACGCAGGAAAACTGTCGGAACTGTCGAACGAAAAGTCGTCCTCCGGTGGTCGGTTGGCGCAGCTGCGTCGCGAACTTGGCTCGCTGAAATCGCAACGAATCGCGGACGATGCCAGAGCTTCCATGATAATGGTGCAAGCGAATATGTCGGAGGCGAAGGTAGCGTTGGACCGCTTGGCCACTTCGGCCGCGAGCGGCACGGCGCTGCTTACGCACGAGGCGTCATTACGCGGGCGGCTTGCCAGTTTCCGAGAGCGAGATCGCTCGGCGTCTGATCTACGCAACTCGCTTATTCGCATTGCCGACGAACTGGCGCGCCAAGACTTGGCCAACGAGCCATTCGACTCAATGCTTAAATCGTTGGTCGAGCAAGTTCAGGCCAATGTGACGCGCCTAAACGCGTTGCAGTCGCAAAAGTCGGTTGCGTTGCAATCATTGCAGACGGTTCTATCCATCGATCAACGTCGTGCAATTGTTTCGGGCGAGCTCTCAAAGGCACGCGACACGCTTGTCATACTGAAGGCGGCTGTTGCCGAGCTTGAGAAGCTCAAGGCGCAGGCAAAGATACTAGGGGAGACCGCTCAAAGTGCCCGAACGTCGATCGTGCGGCGTGTGTTCAACGACTCGCTCAACAAGTTGTGGCGCGACCTGTTCATCCGGCTTGCTCCGACTGAACCATTCGTGCCTGCATTCAAGGTTCCCGAAACGGATTCTAAGGATTTTGCCAAGCTCGAGACTGTGCACCGCAACGGCAAAAAGGGAGGCACGCCGGGCTCCATGCTCAGTGCTGGAAATCTGAACACCGCCGCGCTGACGCTGTTCCTCGCGTTGCATTTCTCGGTCGGTACGAGATTGCCATGGCTGGTACTGGATGATCCGGTGCAGAATATGGACGAGGTCCACATTGCACAGTTCGCGGCTTTGCTGAGAACGATTTCCCGCGCACACGGTACGAAAGTAGTCATAGCCGTGCATGAACGGACGCTCTTCGACTACCTGAAATTGGAGCTAAGTCCCGCATTTGAGAAGGACCGTCTTCTGGCGCTTGAGCTTCGTCGGACAGCGGGAGAATCCACCCGAATCGTGCCTGACCTAGTCACCTACTTGGTGGACGCTGTGGCGGCGTAGCAGACTGCAGCGAAAACTTATAACCGCTCGCACGTTGGAAGCGCAAACCGCGGACGCCTTGCTCCGGCGAAATGCGGCCGACCCGACGCTGCAGCCAGTGCCCAACGAACGTCGCGGCGCCAACTCGAGGTCGACGAAGGAACGGCCGCTCGACCCCATGCTGCCATCCGTTCTCGGCCCCAACCTTCACAGTGGTTGCCCGTCACCGAACTAAGCCACAGCTGCTGGCTTCGAAACACATAAGCCGCTACTCCATGTTCACGCTTCGTGCTTCGAAAGTCGCATTAAGGGCAATGTGGAACTGCTCAAGATCAGGCTTCGTTACCGCGATTGCAACCATGGCTGTGGCCAGCAGTACCTGCAAGGTGCTTCACAGGCCTGTGTGCGAGCGTGATCTTTGCCGACACCGAGAGCGCCCTTGACAGGGATATGACAAGGGCACCGTCAGCCTGTTGCATCGCGCAACCGGCCGCATTGAACCCGAACTTGACGACAGAGATCGCACAAAGGCGGCTTCATGCTGAACAGGTCATGGCGGCGGCCCCGAAGACTTCCGAACTAGAAGTTGAGGTTCGATCGAGACATCCTTGCGAACCTTGCGCCCGCCCTCAAGCTGTTCAGTGATGCAGCCTATCGCCTCTCTGGCGCTCAGCTCCAGCGGCTGCCGCACGGACGTAATCGTGGGCGCGAGCAATTCGCCGACGCTGATGCCGTCGATACCAACCACGGAAATCTGGTCGGGAACCGAGATTTGGCGCTCTTTCAACGCCTCGATCGCTCCGAGCGCGGTCATGTCGTTGAAGGTCACTATAGCGGTCGATTTCGGATGTTCGAGAAGAATGGTGTTCACGCCCGCTCTTCCCAGTTCCGCCAGTTCCTTGCCGGAGAACCTGGGAACGCCTTCTGATGCGTCAGGCATCACCAGATGGCAGTCTTCAAGTCCATGGCTAGCCACGGCCTCCAGGAAGCCTTCGGCCTTGGATCTGCGGCTGAAGGTCGTCGTGCTGAAATCGGCTATGTAGGCGATGCGGCGGTGCCCCAGCATCACCAGGTGGTCGACAGCAAGGCGGATCGCCTTCCGGTGATCGATCGACACGAAATCCACAGACGGAGGAAGCTGGTCCAACTGCTTTTCGTCGACGGCGACAACGCAGAGACCCATCTTCACGTAGCCGGCCAGTTCGTCGTTCGTCACCAGGGCTGACGAGCAAATTACCCCACGCACGCCCAGCGCAGATAGGCCGACCCAAAAATCCCGCTCGTTCGAGGCATCCTGCAACGTGTTGCAAAGGATAATCCGGAATCCCTGTTCCTTTGCGGCCTGCTCCATGGCCACCGCAAGCTCTCCGAAGAACGCGTTCGCCACAGTCGGGACGAGCAGGCCGATCATCGGTGTCTTGCCGGTCTTCAACTGAAGTGCCGCGTGGCTTGGAACATAGCCCAACTGTTTGATCGCCTGCTCTATCCGCTCCTTCGTCTCTGGGCGCATGTGATGAAGGCGGTTGTTGAAGAAATTTGAGATGCTGGTGGCGGATACGCCAGCCGTCCTTGCTACGTCCTGGATCGTGACTCTTCCCATGCCGCCTCCTGCACACACCATTTCGATCAGGGCAACTGATTTCATCGTCTGAGAGTGCGGTTCAACGATATATCAATATTCTGTTGACACCGACAGGTGGTTGTGTATCGATACACAAGAGGCCGCTGCAGAGACAGCTAAAGACGGCCGCGGACCTCAAAGGTTCAACCGCTAGAGGGAAAAACGATGAAAAACCAGCGTGATAGCCGGACGTCGCGTGTCCGCAGCTTGCTTGCCGTCCTGCCAGTCGTCCTGACGGCCGCGTTTTCGCTCACCTCAACAACTTCGGCGGCCAACGCCGAGGACAAGCAGCTAGTGTTCTACGAGGCGAGCCACGCCTGGCTCGGCCATCCTTTCTGGAACGTTCTCAACAAGGGAATGCACGACGCCGCCGACAAGTACGGCGTCAAAGTCGTCAGCCTTCAGGAAAACTCGCCACCGAATTCGGCCCAGCAGTCGGAGAAGATCGACCGCGCCATCGCCGCCGAGCCCGATGGTCTCATCGTTTCCCTCCCCGACGCCAAGGGCGTCCAAGCGAGCCTGAAGCGCGCGACTGAAAAGGGGATTCCGATCATCGCCATGAACGTGGGCGATACCCGTCCGGTCGGTGAGCGTATCCCTTACCTGTTCTACATCGGCGGCGACGAAAGACTGGGCGGCGAAAGGGCTGCGGAGTACATTCTCAGCCACAAGAAGCCGACGTCGGGCATCTGCGTGAATACCAACGCGGGCCAGTCAGGCCTGGTGGCGCGCTGCGAAGGCTTCACGGACACCTACAACAAGGCCGGCCTCAAGGCCGACACCATCGTGGTGCCGCCCGACAGTCCGACCCAGGCCGCCGAGCAGTTCCGCGCCTACCTGACCGCCAACCCCGACATCTCTTCCGTCTTCGTCGTGGATCCAACCTACACCATCGAGATCATGAAGGTGCTTCAGGAGGCCGGAAAGATCGACAGCGTCACCCTCTTTTCCTACGACATGTCGAACGACGTCATCAATGCGATCGAGAAGGGCCAGATTCTCGGCACAATCGACCAGCAGCAGTACCTTCAGGGCTACCTGGCGGTCGAGTTCCTCTATCTGAACAAGAAGTACGGGTTTACGCTCGCCCAAGACGTGCTGACTGGTCCGGCCATCATCGACAAGGACAATGTCGCGACCGTCAAGGCGAACGTCGCCGCCGGCTATCGGTGAGGCGAGAAGGGTGAGCGCGCTCCCCGCTCACCCTTCAATTCGGAGGAAAGTATGCAAACGTTGAAGACGACGGCTGTCGCACCCGATGTCGGGCCGCGGCCTGGCCACAAATTCCGCCGCTTGATCTCGCAAACGCCTTGGGTAGGTGCGGCCATTTCCGCCTTGGTCGTCTTCGTCATCTTCCTGACGGTGGCGCCTCATTTCAGCTCGGCGGAATCGCTGACTTCAGTGGCCATCGTGGCGGCTCAGCTCGGGATCGGGGCCGCGGGCGTGACACTGCTGATGATCGCCGGAGAATTCGACCTCTCCATCGGGTCGGTGCTTGCGCTGACGTCTATTATCGCTGCGTTCCTGACGTCGGTCGCGGGCGTGAGCGTTCCCGTCGCCCTATGCGGCGCGCTGGCAAGCGCAGTTCTTATCGGCCTGCTGCACGGCACGCTTGTGCTCTATGCGTCCATACCGTCGTTCATAGTGACGCTCGGCGGCCTCATGTTCTGGCGCGCCATGGTCTATCTGATCTCGGGCGGATATCCTGTTTCGGCGCCCGCCGATTCAGCCGTCCTGACGTGGATGTCCCAGCGTTTCGCGAACGGCCTCAGCATGGGGCTTCTGTGGTCGCTCGTCGTTCTCCTGATCGCGCACTGGGTCCTGACCAACACCAAGTTTGGCAACTGGATATATGCCACCGGAGGCAATGTCGCCGCCGCCCGGTTGAAGGGCGTGCCTATAAACCAGTTGAAACTGACCCTGTTCGTGATGACAGCGGTTTTGGCCTGCTTCTCCGGGCTTGTCCAACTCGGCCGTTTTGGAACCGTCGACGCCAACCGCGGCTCCGGCCTGGAACTCGAAGCCATCGCCGCGGCCGTCATCGGCGGCAGCAGCCTTCGCGGCGGTGTCGGCAGCGTGCTTGGGACCCTGCTCGGGTGCTTGACGATCGCGATGATCCGGCAAGGGCTTGCCCTGATAAACATGCCGCCGGCAGTCTACCAGGCACTGCTCGGCGCGCTGCTTGTTTCCGCAGTTCTTATCAACCGGGCGATCGAGAAGAGGAGCCGCTCATGAACTCGGCGGAGGTACTCCTCGACGTTCGCAACGTCGCAAAAAGCTACGGACATATCGAGGCAGTCAAGGACGTTTCCTTCGCTGTCGGCAAGGGCAAGGTGCTTGCCCTTCTGGGCGACAACGGCGCCGGGAAGTCCACCCTAATCAGCATGCTGAGCGGAGTGGTTTCGCCAGATCGTGGCAGCCTCCACTGGGAGGGCCGCCCGATCGACTTCCGTTCGCCGCAAGCCGCCCAGGACGCAGGCGTGGCGACGCTGTTCCAGAACCTTGCCCTCGTCGACGAGCTGAGCATCGCCAGGAACATGTTTCTTGGGCGCGAGGACTCCGTGACCAAGGGCTGGGGGCCGTTCAAACGTCTGGATCACGCAAAAATGCGGCGCGAAACTGAACAGGCCGCTATCTCGATGGGGCTTCGGCTGCGTAGCGCCGATGATCGTATCAGCGAACTTTCCGGTGGCCAGAGACAGAGCATCGCCATCAGTTGCGCGATCCACTTCAGCGCGAAGCTGATCATCCTGGACGAGCCGACCGCCGCGCTTTCCGTCCGTCAGCAGGAGCAGGTCCTGGACACGATCCGGGCGGTCCGGGACCGCGGGATTTCCGTAATCTTCATCACCCACAACGTGCACCACGTGCGGCCAGTCGCCGACGACATCGTCGTGCTTCGCAACGGCAGGTCGATCGCCGCCTTCGGGATCGACGAGGCGGATCCCGAACACGTCTCCGCGCTCATCCGAGGCAACGAGGAGCCGCGCCGGCATTAAGCGCGGCCAGCAAGGATCTGGAACATTGAGAGGATGGCCAGGGGAATATGCGTATGTCTGACCCAAGCCAAACTCTCGACCAGCTGACCATGGTCGTCCTTCAGAAGCGCTTCGAGGCGATCAACCGGGAAATGGCATATACGCTGGCCCGGACAGGCCGATCGGGAGTGCTGAACACCGCGCTCGATTTCTCGTGCACTATGACGGATGCCCGGCATCGCACTGTGAGCGCGGGGCAGGGTCTTCCCATACACACCGGCGCAGCCCATCTGGTGCCGAAGGCCGTTCGTGACCGATACGGTGACAACGTCCGCGAAGGCGACTGCTTCATCAACAACAGCAGCTACCTGGGCAATACACACTGCGCCGACGTGACGCTATGCGCTCCCGTCTTTTTCGACGGCAGGCTCATGTTCTTCTCGATCGCCCGCGCGCACCTCAGCGATATCGGGTTTCCGACCCCTACGACCTACGGATCCCTCTGCAGGGACTACTATGCCGAGGGTCTGACGCTTCCCTGCCTGAGAATCCAGGCCGACTATCGAGACAACTTCGAGCTGGTGGAACTCTGCAAGGCTAACATCCGCGCTCCCGAGCAGTTCTATGGCGACTACCTCGCGATGGTCGGAGCGGTGCGTACCGGGGAACGCCGGGCCCGGGAGATGTGTGAGCGGTCCGGCGTCGAGACGGTGCTGGCGTTCCTGGACCAGTATCAGGAATACGCGTCCATGATGGCGAAGAGCGCAATCTCGCGGCTGCCGGCGGCCACGTTAAGCAAGCGCGCGATGCACGACGGCGTCAGCGAGGGTTTCGAGAGCGGTTTGCCCATTTCGGCGACGATGACGGTGGACCCGACGGCCGGCGAGATCACGATCGACCTTACGGACAACATCGACTGCCTTCCGATCGGCCTGAACATGACCGAGGCGACCGTCACCGCCAGCTGCCTGACCGCAGTGCTCAACATGCTGGGACCCGACGTGCCCAGGGCATCGGGTTCGTTCGACCGGGTGCGGATCAAGATGCGCGAGAACTCCGCGATCGGACTGCCGAGGTTCCCCGCGGCGACCAGTTCGGCGACCACCAATCTCGCTCACATCCTGATCGATCACATCCAGGCTATGTTCGCCGAGGTCACCGACACGCGCGGCACCGCTTACGGGACCGTCGGAAATCCCGCCTCCGCTCCCTGCGTCAGCGGTTTCGATTCCCGGCGCCAGGCGCCCTTCGTGAACCAGATGGTGCTCGGATACTGGGGCGGCCCCGCACTCGCCGGCCACGACGGTTGGCTCACATACGGAAGCGGAACGACGCAAGGCATGCTCTCCCAGTCCTCGGTCGAGGTCATGGAGCAGCAGCAGCCTCTGATCATCGAGAAGCTCGAGCTCCGTCCGGACTCAGGAGGTGCCGGCGAGTGGGAAGGCGCGCAGGGCTGCGACTGCGTCATCCGGGTGAGAGACGACGCGGTGACCTTTTCGGTCAACAGCGGCGGCGAGCAGTTTCCACCGGCCGGAGTAGCAGGCGGGCTGCCAGGCGGACAGACCAGAACGTGGAAGCGAGACCTGTCAGGCGCGCTGAGCGAGCTCCCGATCTTTTTCGACGTCACCCTTCGTCCCGGTGAGCGCCTGATCGCCCACGGAAGCGGGGGCGGCGGCTTCGGTGATCCAGGCAAGCGATCGCGGGAAAAGATCGAGAAATCGATTTCGGAAGGTCTGCTGACCGAAGCCCACGCGGCAAGGCTTTACGGCTATGCCCGGGCCGACCCAACGGCGGGAAGCCGTCCCTGCTCGGGAGATGCACTATGAATCTCACCATCTCCGTGGATGTGGGCGGTACGTTCACCGACATCGTGGTGGACGACCACGGAGCGCTCCGCTTCTACAAGTCGCTCTCGAACCACGACGACATTCCGCAAGGGATAATGGACGGGATTCAATACGTCGCATCCGACCGCGGCACCAGCGTCAGGGATCTTCTGAAAGCTTGCGCGACGTTCTCGTGCGGCACGACGGCGGCCACAAACGCCATTCTCGAACGCCGCACTGCCAGGACCGTCCTGATCTGCACCACGGGGTTCCGCGACGTGCTGCGCATCCGGGAAGGAGGCCGGGAAAACAGCTATGAGATATTCGAGGACTATCCCGACCCGCTAATCCCGAGACAGCTGACGTTTGCCGTCTCGGAAAGGATCAATGCGGAAGGCGGCGTCGAACTCTCCCTGGACGATAGAGAGGTTCGAGAGGTTCTGGCGCGCGTCAAGAAGACCGAACCCGAAGCCGTCGCAGTCGCCTTGATGTGGTCGGTGATGAATCCTAGGCACGAGCTGCGGGTCGGCGAACTGATCTCCGAGACATTGCCGGGTGTTCCATTTAGCTTGTCGCATCAGGTCAATCCCGCCGTGGGCGAATACCGCCGGACGTCCGCCACAGCACTCGACGCTTCGTTGAAGCCAGTTATGAAGGACAGCATCGGCACCCTCGCTACCCGGCTTGCCGATGCCGGATTCGAGCGAACGCCGCTCTTCGTCTGCTCCAACGGAGGAAGAACTTCCGGTGAGGTCATCGTCGACAAGCCTGTTTTCCTGTGCCTGTCCGGCCCTTCCGCCGCCCCGGGCGCTGCGATCCGCCTTGTCGGACACGCCGGCCTGCGCGAGCGCAACGTGATCTCCATGGACCTCGGGGGGACGAGCCTCGACGTCTGCATGGCGATCGACGGCGCGGTCGCGATGCAACGACAAGGAACGATCGCGGGACATGTCTTCGGCGTACCCTCGGTCGATATTTCGACGATTGCCGCCGGCGGAGGCTCGATTGCGAGGGTCGACGCCGGAGGCTTCGTACACGTCGGGCCGCAAAGTGCAGGATCCAAGCCTGGACCGGCTTGCTATGGCTTGGGTGGGGAACGGCCGACGCTTACCGATGCCAATCTGGTTCGCGGCCTTCTCGAGCCGGGTCGGTTCGGGGGCGGCCACCTCACGCTCGACCGCCAACGGGCTGTGGCTGCGATTTCGAAGCATGTGGCCGATCCGCTGGGAATTGGCGTCGAGGATGCTGCCGCGATCATCTCAGCCGTCGCCGAGCAGAACATGGTGTCGGCCATTGAAGACATGACTATGCGCAAGGGATTTGACCCTCGCGACTTCGTCCTCGTCTCCGGTGGTGCGGCAGGCGGTTTGCATGCTGCCAATCTGGCCAAGGAACTCGGCATTCGTAAGGTTCTGATACCGCGTGCGGGCAGCGTCTTGAGCGCGTATGGCATCTCGACGGGCGACATCAAGTTCGATTTCGGCAGGATCGCCCACAGCCGAAGCGACGCTTTCGATTTTGGTCTTGTGAATTCGACGCTCGCCGCACTGGTGGCCGAAGGAACTGCGTTCCTCGATTCAATGGGTATCGACGATGACAGGCGGGAGCTCCTGCTCGCGGCCGAGTGCCGCTACAATGGACAGGTCTGGCAGATACCCGTGCCCGTCGGTAGGCAGAGCCTCGACGCGCAAGCTCTCACCGAACTCGTCCTGGATTTCCACCGCTTGCACGAGCGGCTCTACTCGGTTGCCTCGCCTGCCGAGCCGGTCGAGTTTCTCGAATGGCGCATCCAGGCGGTCGGTCGGGTGCAGGTGCGGGCGCCAACGGGCGCCGCGATGGCCAATTTCTCGCGCCGGGTTTCCACGAAGAGACAGGTCTATCTTTCGCAAAAAGGAGGGTGGTCCACGATCGCCGCCTTCGATGCCGGCACGCTGCCAGCCGGAAGCGAGTTGTCGGGGCCGGCCATCGTTTCAGATTTGCTCACGTCAAACTTCGTGCCCGCGGGCAGTCGAGCAAGCACTACAGCCGAGGGCGGGCTGCTGATCTCGTTTGACTGACTGAGGCCGCGGGATATCGACGCAACACGCCTGCGACAGTCATCGATATTGTAATATTCTGATATATTGCTAAATGTCCGCTGGCGCGCTGGAGCTGACAAAATGAACGTATGCATGGTAGGCCACGGCATGATGGGCACGTGGCATTCGGACAGCCTAAAGGACTTCGGCTGCACACTGCATACGCTTGTCGGCCGCGAAGCGCCTAAGACGGAAGCCTTCGCCGTCGACTATGAATATCGCAAGTGGACGACCGACTACTCCGCCGCCGTTTCCGATGACGAAATCGACATCATTATTATCGCGGGGCCTAGCGCCACCCATGCCTCGATGGCGATTCAGGCTCTCGAGGCGGGCAAGCACGTTCTGGTCGAGATTCCGCTGGCATTGAATTATCCGGACGCGCTCGAAGTGGTGGAACTCGCCGAGCGGCTGGGCCTCACTCTCGGCGTCGTCCATCCGATGCGTTTCAGGCGCGAGCACGTCGAACTGTGCAAGCGCGTTGGCGCAGGCGAGGAGAATGTACGTCATGTCCATTCCAGGCTCTTCCTTCATCGGCTGGAAAACGTAGGCTCCACAGGTCTGCATCGCAGTTGGACTGACAACCTGCTCTGGCACCATGGTGCGCACTTGGTCGACGTGGGGCTCTGGCTTGCAGGCGGAGGCGTTCCGCAGCGCGCGGCCGCGCGCATCACGCGCTCTTTCGCGATCATGCCGCCGCCTTTGCCCAAGACCGGCATCCCGATGGAACTGGCGGCGATGATCGAGACCGATCGGCAGCAGACGATAGTGTGTACCGGATCCTATCACTCGCAGGAAAGGATGTTCGACATCTTTGTCGTCACGGACCGGGAGGCTTATCGGCTCGATATCCTCAAGGGCACGCTGTCGCTGAGCGGCCGCGAGCAGCCCGTGCAGTCGGAAAAGGAAAACAATGCCCAAGTGAGCCGCGATTTCGTTTCGGCGGTTCGTGGCGGCAAGGCCCCGCTCGTCACCGGGCGGTCCGTCCTTCCGGCCATGAGCATTCTCCAATCCATTGAGGACGAGCAGGCCAAATGGTGGGACGCGCATCCCGATGCCGAGGCGCGCCAATGACACCGGAGCCGATCCTGGACGTCGTGCACAGCACTGTCGGCACGGACATGCCACGGGGCGCATGCGATTGCCATGTGCATGTTTTCGGGCCGCGCAAACAGTTTCCGCTGTGGAACGGACGCTCCTACACCCCCCCGCCGGCCCCGGTCGAGGCTCTTGCCGCCCACCAGGCGGCGTTGAATCTTGACCGCGTCATCGTCGTCCAGCCCAGCATTTACGGCACGGACAACACGTGCACTCTCGATGCCATTCGGATGATGGGTCCTGGCGCGCGCGGGGTGGCCGTCGTGGATCGTCATGCGAGCCCAAAGGGAATGGAGGAATTGGCCAGCGGGGGAATCGTGGGCATCCGTCTTAACCTCGCGGCTGGCTCCGTGTCCGAGTTGGATCGAATACGCGATGATGTCCGATGGGCATTCGCGCTGACGGAAAAGCTCGGCTGGCATGTGCAGATATTCACGGAGTTGGGCATCATCGCTGCTCTGGAAGCGGAATTGAAGCAAGCGCCCGTCCCGGTGGTCATCGACCATTTCGGCCGTGCCGATGCCGACAGGGGTTTGGATCAACCAGGCCTCGATACGCTCATCTCGCTTGTCTCGTCCGAGAAGGTCTACGTGAAGCTATCGGCGCCCTACCTAGTTTCGGCCGATCCCCAGTCGACCGCTGTCGGGCACTTGGTCCGCGCCTTCGTCAAAGCCAACCCCGACCGTCTTCTCTGGGGTTCGAACTGGCCCCATCCGGGCGGGGGCACGGGCGCGTCCAGCCCGCATGGAGTCACTCCTTTCCGCCCAGTCGACGACGCAAAGGCCCTCGACCGCATCGCCGCTTGGGTTGATAGTTCCGACGCCCTGAGAAGCATTCTGGTCCGAAATCCAGCGAAGCTGTTCGGCTTCGCTGACGAGGATGGCTTGAAATGAAAAAGGTTCCCAACACGCTGAGAAGCTCTCGGTGGTTCGCTCCGGACGACTTGAAGGGATTTGGCCACCGCTCCCGCATCATGCAGATGGGATATTCGGCAGATGACTGGGTGGGAAAACCCGTCATCGCGATCCTAAACACCTGGTCCGACATCAACCCGTGCCACGCGCACTTCAAAACTCGCGTCGAAGACGTGAAGAGAGGCGTTTTCCAGGCAGGCGGCTTCCCCATCGAACTTCCGGCGCTCTCGCTCTCCGAAAATTTCGTCAAGCCGACGACGATGCTCTACCGGAACATGCTCGCCATGGATACCGAAGAGCTGATCCGATCCCATCCGGTCGACGGGGTCGTCCTGATGGGCGGTTGCGACAAGACCACGCCTGGATTGATCATGGGGGCGATCAGTGCGGGGCTGCCGGCCATCTACGTGCCGGCCGGACCGATGTTGCGAGGCAACTGGAAGGGAAAGACGCTGGGCTCCGGTTCGGATGCATGGAAATTCTGGGACGAACGCCGCGCCGGGAATATCTCCGACAAGGATTGGCAGGATATCGAGGCCGGAATCGCCCGCAGTCACGGACACTGCATGACCATGGGAACGGCATCGACCATGACGGCGATCGCCGAAGCGATCGGAATGACTCTTCCGGCGGCCTCGTCTATCCCGGCCGCCGACGTCAACCACATTCGCATGTGCTCGGAGGCGGGGAGGCGGTGCGTGGATATGGTCTGGGAGGACCTGGTGCCCGCCAAGGTGCTCTCTCGCCAGGCGTTCGACAACGCGATCGTCGTCTCGATGGCAATGGGATGTTCGACCAATGCCGTGATCCATCTCATTGCGATGGCTCGACGCGCTGGGCACAATGTGACGCTCGACGACTTCGACAAGGCAAGCCGGGTTGTCCCGGTGATCGCCAATGTTCGCCCCAGCGGCGACACATACCTGATGGAGGACTTCTACTACGCTGGCGGACTGCCAGCCCTCATGAACCGTCTCGCCAGCCGGCTTTCCATGTCGGAGATGACCGTGAACGGGCAAACGGTGGGGGAAAACATCGCCGGTGCCGAGGTCTACAATCAAGACGTTATCCGGCCGCTCGACAACCCGATTTACCCCGAAGGGGCGCTGGCTGTCCTCAAGGGCAACCTTGCGGAGAACGGCGCCGTCATTAAACCGAGCGCATGCAGTCCACGATATCTTCGCCATACCGGGCCTGCGCTTGTCTTTGACGACTTCCCTTCGATGAAAGCGGTGATCGATAGCGACGACCTGGACGTCACCGCCGATCACGTGCTGATCCTTCGGAACGCCGGCCCGCAAGGTGGGCCCGGCATGCCCGAGTGGGGAATGCTGCCGATACCGAAGAAGCTCGTGAAGCAGGGCGTGCGCGACATGGTTCGCATATCCGACGCCAGGATGAGCGGGACGAGCTACGGGGCCTGCATCCTTCACGTCTCGCCGGAGGCCTTTGTAGGCGGAACGCTCGCCCTCGTCAGGACTGGCGACCTCGTCTCGATCGACGTTCCAAACCGCGAGATCAGGTTGGAGATATCCCCGGAGGAACTCGCGGATCGCCGGGCGGCGCTGAAGCCTCTGGCTCCCCGGTTTACCCGCGGGTACGGCGCCATGTTCTCCCAGCATATCCAGCAGGCGGACAAGGGTTGCGACTTCGACTTCTTGGAGACGAGCTACGGTGGGGTAACTGATGAGCCGGCGATATTCTAACGGCCGAGACATCGTCTTATCGGGGTGCCCGGCTACCGGATGTCCTCGACCGAAACGGCATCCGTGTCGAACATATGCGGGAAGCTGGTCTTCACGACCTTGATAGTAGGGAAGATGCTATCGATCTGAGCCTGGAACGCTTTCTCGGCACCGTCCTCGTCATGATTCTTGATCCGGTCGTAGATTTGACGGTGCTCGTCAAGCACGAGGTCGAATGTGTTTTCGGTCGGGAACGCATGCCGCCGGATTCGATCCAGTTGCCCGGTCGCCATATGAATTGTCTGCCAGGCATCGGGAAATCCGGCGCACCTGCAGACAAGGCTATGGAACTCGTTGTCGAGCGCGAAAAAAGCATCGACGTCCCGGCGCTTCGCGGCGGCCGATTGCTGGAAAAGCGAAAGCTCAAAGTCGGGTGCTATTTCGGTCGTGAAATTGCGGGCTGCAAGCCTCGTCAATCGCACTTCGAGCGTGTCGCGGACCATCTGACCCTGCAGGACCTGCCTCAGGACAATGCGGTTTACGAACGTTCCGCCTCCCGGCCTGATCACTACAAGATTCTGCGTGGCCAAGTTCAGAATTGCCTCACGGAGAGGTGTTCGTGAAATGCCCAGTTCGGCGCAAATCTCCTTTTCAACGAGCGGTGCCCCCGGAGGCAAATGCATCGATATGATCGCCTGTCGAATGAGCTCATAGACTTGATGGGTTTTCGGCAGGCTGTCGCTAAGAGCCCTCTTTGCAACGAATTTCTTGAATGAGTCCATGATTTGGTGTTCCGCCCGAAGAATGCGCGTCCGCTAGGTCCGACCGCATTGTCGAACCTATCTTTATTTTCAGACCGACCCTATGTGCCTGCCCGCCCGTTAGGTTGGCTGCCTCCGAGTCTTTATGGCGTCCACATACATAGCGACGAAGATTACCGCTCCGGTCACCAGCTGATAAATGTAGGGGTTGGCGCCGACTTGGTTGAGGCCGTTGAAAATCACCTGGAACGCGAGCGCGCCGAGCAATATCCCCGGTAGGATCTTGCCGCGCCCGCCAGAAAGGCTGATACCTCCCACGACAGCAACCGCGATAGCGTTAAACTCCAGCCCTCGACCAAGAAACCCCGTTATGGAACCGACTTGAATAAAGCTGGCGGATGCCGAAATCCCTGCGAACAGGCCGGACAGTACAAAGACCACGAAGCTGGTGAGACGCGTGTTGATTCCGATTCTATGCGATGTCTCCTCGCTGTTTCCCACGGCCGTAACGTGCCTGCCAAAAGCCGTGTGGAGATGGGCATAATGAACGACCACCAGCAGCAACGCCAGCAACAGCGTGTCGACGAATACCGGGCCCAATGTTGAGTTGCCCAGATTCTGAATGCTCGCGGGCAGCGGAATGACGCGCGCTTCTGTCAACATCAGCCCAATGCCGCGGAACGTGATCATGGTGCCCAAGGTGGTAATGAGCGAATTGATGCCCAGGACCGAGACGATGAAGCCGTTCAGCGCTCCCAGTAGGGAGGCAATTACGAGGATGAGGAAAAAGCCAAGGATTGGTCCAACTTGGCCGCCGTCCATCAAGAGGCCGCCGATCGAGCCTGCGAGGAACGCTATGGACCCGATCGAGATGTCGATCTTGCCGCTCATGATGACCAGAGCGATGCCTGTTGCGGCTGCGGTAACGGGCACCATGGCGTGAAGCATGGCGAAGGCGTTGCCGACCGTCGCGAAATTCGGTGCGGCGATCGAGAAGCCGACAATCACCGCCAGGAGAATGGCCCCAAATCCGAGGACGGGGAGCCGGCGCCTTCCCGTGAACTGGCTCGTCGATACTGTGGTCATTGGACGGTCTCCTGCGCATGGGCGACTGCAGGCCGAGCGGAAATCGATTCCATCAGCTCGTCCTTGGTCGCGGTGCCCGGCAATTCTTGCGTTATGCGGCCGCGGATGATGACGACGTAACGGTCCGCGACGCGCATGATCTCTTCCAGTTCCGAGGATATGAAGAGAATGGCCGCGCCTTCTTTCGCGAGCTCGACGCTGAGCTTGAGGATCTCGTCCTTCGCCCCGGTGTCGAGTCCGCGGGTTGGCTCGTCCAGTATGAAAAGTTCCGGCTTTAGCGGTAGCCAGCGTGCGAAGACGACTTTCTGCTGATTGCCCCCCGAGAGCGTTCCGACAGGCTGTTGCGGCGAACTTACCTTCACCCCGAGACGCTTGATGAGGGTTTCCGCCAAGGTCTTCTCGGCGTCGGTGTCGACGAGGCCCGATTTCGACTTCATTTTCTTCAGCTGCGGCAGCGAAATGTTTTCAGCCACGCTGAAGGGAAGGATCAGGCCCTCGCCCCGTCGGTCTTCGGTGACGAGCCCGGTGATCTTTCGAAGGTACTCAGGTTCGACGCGCCCGGAGCTTCCGTTGGCGGTTAGCTCCAAGTCGCCACGATCGATGGGATCGAGCCCCATGAGCGCGCGCACCAGTTCGCTTCGCCCGGAGCCGAGCAGGCCCCAGAGGCCGACGATTTCGCCAGGCCGAAGCGTCAGGTTTATGTCATCGAGAACGCGCTCGCGGGTCAGGTTGCGCACAGTCAGCCTGGCAGGAGCGCTGGTTCTGTATGGCTCCCTCAACCGCTCAGTAGCGGCAATCTCTCCGAGCATTTCGCGAAGCACGGTCGAGGGTGTCGTGTTCTCGATCTTGGTTGCCGAGACCGTACGCCCGTTCCTCATTACCGTGACTGCGTCACAGATCGTGAAGACTTCTTCGAGGAAATGCGTGATGTAGACGACGGCCGTCCCCATTGCCTTCAGCTTGCGCACGACGTCGAAAAGGCGCTCGCGCTCGGGGCGCGAAAGCGAAGAGGTGGGTTCGTCTAAGATGACGATCCTGGGGTTGGATTTCAGCGCCCGCGCAATCTCCAGCATTTGGCGGTCGCCTGTGCTTAGGGTTTCGACGGGCGTGTCCGGCGAGACGCTGCAGCCGACCAACTGGAGAAGCTCCTTGCACCGGGATCGCATGGTCTGGCGGTCGATCCTTCCGAACCGGGTCGGAAAGCGGTCGATGAACACGTTTTCGGCGGCGGTCATCGTGGGCAGCATCGTCAGTTCCTGGTGGACAAAAGCGATGCCATGGCTTGCCGCGTCGCGGGCGTGTCTCAGCGCGACGGCCTTGCCGTCGATTTCGATCGTCCCATCATCGACCGGGATGATGCCGCCGAGCGCGTTCATCATCGTGCTCTTGCCTGCGCCGTTGGCACCCATGAGCGCGTGGACTTCGCCTGGCATTACCGACAGATCACCTTCGGAAATGGCGACGGCGGAGCCGAAAGATTTGCGAATGCCCTTCATGGAGAGGCGTGCAAGTTCGCTCATGCCTTCCTCCTCAGTGCCTGATCGAGATAGACGAAAATGATGATCAGCACTCCCTTCAAGATAAGGCTCGCGAAGTAGGAGGCGCCCAGCTGGTTCATCGAATTGCTGATCAAGGTAACGAACAGCGCCCCGAGAACGGCATGGAGAGGATTGCCGATACCGCCGTAAATGCTGACCCTGCCGATCACGCAGGCGCTGATGATGTCCAGAAGCAGGCTATCGTTTCCAAGGTTGGCCGATGCAGATCCTAGCCTGGCAACCAGGAACACTCCGGTTATGGCGGCAAAACAGCCGGACAAGACGTAGGTCGACAGAACCAGGCGCTTCACGTCCATGCGGGCGATAAGGGCGGCTCGAGGATTCAGGCCTACAGCCTTTATCTGCCGTCCGTATGCGCCTTTTGCGATGATTGCCGTGGCGACCGCGGTGATCACCGCCGTGATCCATACCAGCATGGGGAGGTTTAGGAGGCGGAAGCGGATTACGTCGTCGAAGACGGGAGGGTAGCCCGAAACGCTTTGCGAGCCGGTTATCCATACGCTCGCTCCCCCGACTACGGTCATCGTCGCCAGGGTGACGACGAACGGTGCCATGCCGAAGTAGGCGACCGCCGCTCCGTTGAATGCGCCGAGCGCGGCTCCTATTGCCAGCATCATGATCGGACCCAGCATCGCTACTTGCGTCGTCTGCATCGCGATCACGCCGATGATGGCGCTGAATGCAAGAATGGCAGGCAGCGAAAGGTCGATCCCGCCACCGATCAACACAAAAGACATCCCCATTGCCAGCAGGCCCAATACCGAGGTCTGGACCAGGACATTGACGAGGTTGTTGACCCGGAAGAATGCCGGGGCGTTCATGTACATGTAGCCAAGGAGGACGATAGCGGCCAGCGCGACCAGCCCGAAGATAATCGTGTTCTCCTTGCGCACAGCGACGGCTTGCATCCTAAACTCTCCTCCGTGAGTCGCCGTTTTCCGGCTCGTTGCCCTTGTGTTCAAGCAAGTGGCCAATCATGTCGGGGGGGGGGGGGGGGCGCCCCGCCCCCCCCCCCCCCCCCCCCCCCCCCAAAATATGGGGGGGGGGGGGGGGGTGGGTAAAAGAGCACGCAAGGGTTATTAATATTTAGGCCAAAAAAG
>NZ_JARTVP010000006.1:0-107627 GCF_029625865.1 Mesorhizobium sp. WSM4887 | reverse complement strand
CGCCGGCTTCCAAAAAAAACTCCCCTCGTTGTGTCGCGTTTTTCCGGCTCGTTCCCTTTGTTTTCAACCATTTGCCAATTATTGGGGGGGGTGAAGCAGGCGCGACCTTCCGCGCCAGCTCCACCGCCGCCGCGATCAACCTCGCTTGAGGTTCGCCTTGGGAAAGCTGACGCCGATCGTGTAATTCATCTTGCCCCATATCGAGAGCGCGTAGACGTTGGCGCGCACGTCGGGGTTTACAGCGAGATTGTAGATCGCATCCCGAACTGTGAAACCGTAGTCCTCGACGAGCCAGTCGATCATCCAGATGTGTGCCTGCTTGAAGCCTTCTTCGATCGGTCGATACGAGTTCAGCTGGACGATCTCGGTCGGTGTCTCCACCCGGACGAACGGGGTCTTTTTCTTCTTGATGACTTCGCATTTCAGCGTGATTTCGCCGCGGCTCTCGTCACCCGTGCCGCCAAACTCGGTCGCCTGGGAAGCGTGCAGGTCGCCGCCATAGAGCAGGGCGCCTTCATGGGCCACCGGGAAGAAGACCCGGTGGCCTTTCCGGAACTCACGCGTATCCAGGTTTCCCCCCCACGCGCATTGCATGGTCACGGTGTCGGAGCCGGACGAAGGGCGGTCGGGAACGACGCCCAGCGTGCCGACCAGCGGCTGGAGGTTCCACTTGATATGGTCGTCGTAGACGCCGATCCCGTCCGAGGTCGTGCCGCTCGGCCCGGGCAAATGCTTGATGAACTTTGTGGACGGGCCGCGGGCCTCCGCGTACTTGAACGAATCCGCCAGAGGGCCGGTGGCAGGGTCGATCAGCACATATCCCTTGTCTTCGACGACGATGTCGACGATGTCCACGGCGAGGGTGTCTCCCTGTTCCGCGCCCTCCACGTAGACGGGACCGGCGCAAGGGTTGAATTGCTTGAGTCGATGCAACTCGCCAAGGACCTCCGGGGTCGGCAGGTCATCTTCGGATCTTATCCTGTTGCTCATCGAATTTTCGACTTGCAAGACGAAGGTTTCTCCCTGCTTGACGCGGAGTCTGGGCTCCTTGAGCGCCATTTCATATTCGAGGGCATCCTCGCGGTTTATTCGTTGCATCGTCGTTCTCCTTGTTCAGTTTTTCGAGCTTTCCCTACCGGAGGGCTATCGCCGTCAGACGAGGATCATTCCGCCGTCCATCATGAATGTCTGGCCTGTGAAGTAGTCGGATCCGCTGGAGGCCAGGAAGATTGCAAGGCCGGCGAAATCGGAAGGGACGCTGGCACGGCCAAGCAGGATGTTGGGCGTATAGCGAGCCATCCATTCTCCGATGTTTTTCGTCACGCCGCGCTCGAGCATCTCGCGTTCCATTTTGTCCCAGAGCGGCGTAACCACCACGCCTGGCGCGATGCCGTTCACCGTGATGCCGTTCGAGGCCAGTTCGCGGGCGGCGGCTTGCGTGAGGGAGATCACAGCGGCCTTGCTGGCGCAGTACGGAGCGATGTCGGCGTAGCCTTGCCGTCCGGCGATGGACGTCGTGTTGATGATCTTGCCACCCTTGCCTTGCTTGATCATCTGCTTGGCGACCTCCTGCATGCACATCAGGGTGCCGAGAGCATTCACTCGCATGATCATCTCGAAGTTGGCCTCGTCGACCTCGAGAAACGGCTGGGGATCGTTGATGCCTGCGTTGTTGAACAGGACGTTGATCTCTCCGTACGTGGAGAGCGCGTGCTCGACCAGACGCTTGATGTCTGACCGCTCGGCGACGTTGGCGGAGATCGCGGTCGCCTCATGGCCGGAGCTTCTCAGGTCGGCCGCGATCGCTTCCGCATGCTGCTCGTTGCGGCCGCTCACCACGACGCGCGCGCCCGCTTTCGCCAAGGAGCGCGCGATCCCTTCGCCAAGGCCCTGGGTGCTGCCCGTGACGATGCAGACTTCGCCGTTCAGGCTGTTGATGGGGTTCTCCATTGGTCCTCTCTTCAGTTGTCCCTTTTGATCAGGTCGGCGGCTTTCTCCGCGATCATGACGGACGGGGCGTTTGTGTTGCCCGAGGGGATCGACGGCATCACCGATGCGTCCACGATCCGAAGCCCCCCGACGCCACGCACCCGTAACGCTGTATCGACGACGGAGCCCAGGTCGACACCCATGCGGCAACTACTGGTCGGGTGTAGCAGGGACAGGCCGTGCGAACGGGCGAGATCGCAAAAACCCACCGCGTCCAAGCCGTCCAAATCGTTGACCAGAGAGCTCTCGATCAGCGCCCGCATGGGGGCAGCGGACGCGATGCGGCGTGCGATAGCAAGTCCGTTGACGACAGCATCCCTGTCCTCCGGCTCGCTGAAGAAATTGAACCGGATTTGTGGCGCCGCTGAGGGATCCGCAGAACGGATGTGGACGGACCCGGAGCCCTTTGGCCGCAAATGCTCCACCATGATGGTGAAGCCCGAGAAGGGCTGCGGTTTGAGGTGTTCGTCCGTGCACCAGGCCTGCAACGTGATGAGCAGGTCGGGACGGTCGATTTCAGGGCTGCTTCTCACATAAACATTCGCGAAGTTGCCGTTGCTTGCCATCTGGCCGCCGCGCGTAATCAGATACCTCGCCGACGCGAGGGCTTTCCGCCAGAAGCTGGACGCAAGATCGTTGACCGTGATTGCCCGGGTGCAGCGGAACTCCAACGGCACCCCGAAATGGTCCTTGAGATTTTCGCCGACGGCGGGCAGGTCCGTGACAACGGGCACGCCGAACTTGGAGAGAATCTCGGCGTTGCCGACCCCGGACAGTTCAAGGATCTTGGGGGAATTGAAGGTTCCGGCGCAGAGGATCGTCTCCCCTAGGCTTGCAGCGTAGAAGGGGGTCCGGTCCATGCGGTACTCGACCCCGACGGCGACCCGCTCACTGAACCGAATGCGAGTGACTTCGGCACTGGTGAGCACTTTGAGGTTCGCACGCTTGCCCGCCGACTTCAGATGGCCTGACGCTGAACTGCTGCGGCGTCCGTGCCGCGTGTTGACTTGCGCGTAGCCTGCGCCCTCTTGGGACGCGCCGTTGAAGTCGCGGTTGAGCGGCGACCCGGTCGAAATGGCGGCATCGATGAAAGCATCCGCTAACGGGTGGGCGCTGAGGTCGGAGACCCAGATCGGGCCGCCGATGCCGTGATATTCGTCGGCACCGCGCGCCTGATGTTCGGCCTTTTTGAAGTAGGGCAGAACATCAGCATAGCCCCAGCCTGCGCAGCCGGCGCTTTGCCAGGAATCGAAATCCTCCCTTTGGCCGCGGGTATAGATCATTCCGTTGATCGACCCAGTTCCGCCGAGAAGCTTGCCTCTCGGCTGATATGTCGTTCGTCCGCCCAACTCGGGCTCCGGCTCGCTCCGGTAGCACCAGTTGTGGCGGCGATCGGTGTAGAGCTTGCCGTAGCCCATTGGGATGTGGACCCATGGACTGGAATCCCGCGGGCCGGCTTCGATCAACAGGATCCGCTTGCGGGCATCTTCGGAAAGCCTGGCTGCAACGACGCTGCCGGAGGAGCCTGCTCCGATGACGATATAGTCAAACGTCTCCGTATTGACGCTGACGGTGTGATCCCGCGCCATGGCAGTCTTCCAAGAATGGTCAAATTCGAGTTGCTGGATGCCAGCGGGCAGCCGAAGGTTTCCGGCTGCCCGAGACAAGCGCTATTGGCGCGACCACAGGTCCGGCAGCGTGTCGATGTTTTCAGGCGTCGCGATACGCCCGACGATCGAGCAGTCTGGCGCGCACGCAGGCTTCTCGCCCTTGGCCAGTTGCAGGGCGACCTCGATGGCCTTCTTGGACAGGACGTTGGCGTCGTACGTCACGTCCACATCGATGTACTTTTTACGCAGCGCGTCGATGGCGATGGGCTGGACGTCGAGCGCCGCGATGTAGACATGCTTGGGATCTCCGGCAGGAGCCCAGCGCCCCGCGGCCTCGAGCGCCGACTGCACCGCCGAAAGCGCGAAGTCGCTTGCCATGAAGATGCAGTTTGCCTCTGGATGAGCCCGGAAGGCATTTGCCGTGCCCGACCGGAAAATCTCCGGATCCCAGTTCGTCGGAATAGTCTGCAGGGTCTCGATCTTGCCCTTCGTAGCAGCAAGCCATCCTTCGTGCCTGGTATGCCCGTTAACGTCGGTCAACGCGCCCTGCAGCTCGATGCATTGACCCTTGACCCCTTTCGAAGCGAGGAGATCGGAGAGCGCGTTGGCGGCAGCCGTAGCGTCCTTGTTGCCGTCGCCTCCCAGATGGGCGGTAGGCTGCACCGAGCCCGGAGGGTGGTCGAACGTCAGAAACGGAATATTTGCATCCTGGGCCGCCTTGATGGATGCGCCGATGGCGCCGCTGTCCGCCGCACGCGCCATGATGATATCGACGCCCTGGTTGATCAGGTCCTCGATGTTCGCCGCCTGACGGGTGGGATCGTTGTCCGCGACGTTGAAAATGAACTTGACGTTGAAGCCGGCCGCTTTGCCCTGCGCCGCGCCCTCGCTCTGGAGATACTTCTCCCAGGCGTAGACGATTGGCTCTTGCTTGCTGTTCCAGGAAAAGCCGATCGTCAGGTCCTTTGCATTGGCAATAGCGGGCGTTGCGACGATCCCGAGAACCGTCACCAATTGCAGCAGTTTTCTCATTGTTACCTCCGGATTGTGCCGACTGACGTCGAGCTGACCTCTGCCCATTTCTTCTTTTTATCGAGCGATATATCGATATATGAGTTTGGTCGAGTGTCAATGGCTTGATGCAGAAAAATTGGAAAAGTGTGGTCTTTTCGCGAAAAATCCGAGTCTACGGGCGCTTCAGCGAGCAGGGATACATATCGATATATCGCCAATTTCAGAGCGCGGACCCCTCGGGCCGACGAGGGCGGCGACGGTCGCTTCGGCACTTTCACCGATCATAGCCAGACTCTCCGCCAAGAACGCCCGAGTTCGCTCGGTGATGCTCCCGGCAAACGGCTCTAGTGGAAGCGCGGCTTGCCACTCTGCTAATGGCGATGATCGCCGCTAAGTTTGGATCGTTAGCGGGGGCTGAATCGAAAGGTCCCGGTAACCAACAACCAGGGTTGCATCTTCAAGGGACCTTGACACGCTCTCGAGCGCTCAGAGTTCTTTGGTGAGAAACTGCGCGCGGCCGTGGCCAAATGACCAATCGGCATCAGTGTTCTCCACGAAGGAGACCATTAGGTCAGACGGTAAGACTCCGCATTCCTGGTGAAGATGCCGGGAAAGGTCCGCGTAAAACGTACGCTTCTGCTCGACCGTTCGCGGGCGAGAAATGACCTCCACCATCACGAAGCGGTCCGTGCGGGGGATATCTAGGCCAGTGTCGAGGGCTATCATGGTGCCTGGGGGATGTTGATCGACGATCTGGTAGCGGTCTCTTTCGGGAACTTGGAAAGACTGGACCATCGAACGATGTGCGACGTCCAACAGCGCGATCAAGCCCTCCTGCGACCATCCCGAGTACACGTGGAATTTCACCAGAGGCATGGGAATGCTTCTCCGTTTCTTTTCAACCCAGCCTCGAAAACAGGGCTTCGGCGAATGTCCGCGGCTCTTCCCACATTGGGTAGTGGCCACATCCGTGCAGGATCTGAAGGTCGAACTTTGGGAACCACGTCCCGATCGTGTCGCGAAGCCTCTGCGGCACCGCACCAGGGTCCTTCTCGCCGACGATGACGCGGACAGGAACTTGCAGAGGTTCGATTTCATCCGCGAAACCGGGGCCTGTCCAGGAACTCATGTATGCTTCGAGCACGTCGGGCCTAGTCCCGGCCAGGCTGGTATCCCGCAGCTTCGTCAGCCACTCGTCCGAACGCGTCCCTCCAGTGTTGGCATCGATCAGGCGCTTCCTTGCGTCCGGGTCCTTGATTGCAGCGAGGAGCATTTGACGGCGCTGATCATCAATTCGCGCGCCTGAAGCCGGCACGGGAGCCACAAGGATAGCCGACGCGATCTTCGCCGGAATATCGACGACCAGCCTCTGCACCGACATTCCCGCCATGGAGTGGCCGATCACGTGGTATTTTGACCAGCCCAATCCGGCCGAACATGAAACGATATCGGCGGCGATCTGCTCGATCGTGAAGGGTCCCCCGGAGTCCCTACGGCTGCCGTACCCCCTGGCGTCAAGGAGGGCAAAGCTATAGCGGGCTGTATCGACCAGCGGCACGAACGGATCGAACAGGTTGTGGTCCCCCATCCATCCGGCCACGGCGACAATGCGCTCCGGGCCGCTTCCGACGACCTTCGCGGGTACGATCTCGGTTGCCATTGGCTCTTCCCTTTCAGTACGATGCGTTGATGCCAGGCTGTTTTTCATTGCCGGGCGCGGCGGCCACGTCCGCCTTGACGTTCGCCTCCCTGAATGCCTTCACGCTTGCCGCTGCAGCGCCCGCCAGCAGTCTCACGTCATTCGAAACGGTCACCATGTCGAAGCCCCACCGCGCGGCACGGGTGGCGTAGGCGGGCGAACCGCAATGCAACGCGGCGCGAATGCCGGCGCCGTGGGCTGCATCGAGGATCTTCTTGATGGACCCGACCATCTCCGGTTCCTCGCGATCGAAGCCCGTCGGATATCTCATGCCGGTCAGGCCCAGCGTGAGGTCCGCAGGACCAATGTAGACGCCATCCAAGCCTGGGGTTGAGACGATTTCGGCAAGGTTCTTAACGGCCTCCGCCGTCTCGATCATCGCGAAGCACAGAACCTGTGCGTTCGCCTCCTGGCCATAGTTGGCACCCGCCGAAATGACCGCACGAGAAGGACCGAAGCTTCGAACGCCATACGGCGGATAGCGGACGTAGGAGACGAGAGCTTCCGCCTCTGCCCGGGAGTTGACCATGGGACAGATCACACCGTACGCGCCGGCGTCGAGAGCCTTCATGATGGAAGCGGGATCGAGCCATGGCACCCGAACCAACGGCATAACGCCGCTTGCCCTCATTGCCTGAAGCATGGAAACGGCGGCTTGGTAGTCGACGATGCCGTGCTGGAGGTCGATGGTGATGCTGTCATAACCCTGCTCGGCCATGATCTCTGCCGAGAAGGCGTTGGCGATCGACAGCCATCCGTTCAGGACGCAGCGGCCGTCATTCCACACCGCGTGAAGATTGTTGGGTTTCATAGGTTTCGCTTTCCCAGGACACGACCATATTTGTGAAGCACGTCCGGATCGGGCTCAAAGCCGATACCCGGGGTATCCGATACCTTGATCATTTCGCCGTCGCGGATGCCCTCGACATCCGCCAGCCACGCGTCGGGCTGGACGAAGTTGTACTCGAGTGCCGTGATGCTCGGCCTGGCGGCCGCCACCTGGAGCGATGCGTAGAAGCCCGGACCAAAGTAAGGCGAGTGGGGCATCAATGTGGTGCCAGCCCTGTCAGCAAGATCGACGATTCGCAGGTATTCCGAAATGCCGCCAACCTTGCTCATGCTCGGTTGTAGGTAGTCCACCGCGCCCGCCCTCAAAGCCTGCTCGATCTGAAAGCTCGTGCACCAGTTTTCGCCGGCGGCGATATTAAGGCCCTTGCCGCGGAGCGAGGCCAAGGCAGCGAAGTCCTCGGGTGGATAGATGGGCTCCTCGAGCCAAGTCAGGGAGAGCGCTCTCAGCTCCGCGAGGTTCTTCGTGACGAAGTCCGTGGACCAGGCGCAGTTGACGTCGACGCAGATGTCGGTGTGGGGCCCCACGGTCTTTCTGCAGGCTGTAATTGCGGGCAAGGTTATCTCGTGCAGCTTGATCCGGTGAAAGCCTGCGGCCAGCACCTCCTTCGAGGCGTCGACCACCAGATCGTGCTCAGCATAGCGGACGAGGCTCGCATAGAAGGGTATTCGCGTTCGAACCTCGCGTCGGCCCGCAAGCAACTGGTAGAGCGGCTTGCCCGCCCGTTTGGCGGCGAGATCCCAAAGCGCGATGTCGACCCCTGAGATCGCGAAGATCGTGACGCCGTAGCGTCCGAACATGTGAAGCTGGCGTTGAGTCCTGGCGTTCCACGCCGCAATATCATCGATCTCGGCACCCACGAGCATCGGCAAGATCAGCCGATCCATAACGGACTTGGTCGCATCGATCAGCGAATACCCGAATCCCTCGCCCCAGCCGACATTGCCAAGTTCGTCCTCCAGGCGCACCAGAGCAAACTCCAGTGTCTTCCAGGCTGTGGGCATGATCCCGACTCCCGTTCCGCGCAAGGCGAACGGGATTTCGACGAGGACCACTTCGGCGGATGTTATCTTCATGCGTCAAACCCATCGGGCGGGGGGAGAGTAAGGGTGGCGAAATAGCCGCCGATGGACCTCGTCTCTTGGGGCGGGAGCTGCGCCAGCGAACGGAAATCGCGGGCGTGGTTGACCGCGGCTTGGCCTATGGGGCGATAGCCGAGGGCCTCCGCGCGGCAATTGTCAAAGATGGGCGACGGGCAGTTCGACACCCCGTAAACCGTCTCGCAGCCCAACGTTGGGTGCGTCATTCCGAGATCCACGAGCTTGACCATGTCTTCGGCCGAGAGCCAGATGCGCTCGCGTCGGCCGTCGACGATCTCTGGATCGGCATTCCCGATGCGGACGTTCAACACGCGGAGGCCGTAGCGGGAGGCGTACATCGCGCAGGCAGCCTCGCCGAAGATCTTGGATAGCCCGTAGTAGCCGTCTGGTGCGGGAGGCGCGGTGTGATCCAATGTTTCGTCCGCGCTGTGAAGCCCGACCGCATGGTGGCTGGATGCGAAGATGAAGCGCTCCACGTTGGCCCGATGGCAGGCTTCCAGCAGGTTCAGCACAACCCGGTAGTTTGCGTCCAGCGTCTGCTCGAAGGAGAGCGCCGGACCGACGGCCCCGGCAAGATGAAGAACGCCGTCCGCCCCCGCCACCAACTTGGAGCAAAACTTCGGATCCGTGAGGTCGCCCAGCAGGAACGTCTCGTCTCCCGCGGCTTGAAGGGATTGTCGAGCCGTGCTGCGCAGTATGTAGCCTTCGCGCAACAAGGGACGGAGGTCGCGCCCCATGTTGCCGGCTGCTCCTGTCAGCACGAGCGTTTTCTTTTGAGCCATCGGCGCTGCCTGTTCTGCTTCCGTTTCGACCTGTTATCTTAGTGGAGCAATTGCTGCAGGAACGCGCGGGTGCGCGCCTCGCGCGGTCTACTGAAGAACTCCTCCGGAGGCGCCGTCTCGACGATTTTTCCGTCGGACATGAACACCACCCGGTCGGCAACCTGGCGGGCAAAGCCCATCTCATGCGTCACGCAGATCATCGTCATGCCGCTTTCCGCCAAGGTCACCATTACGTCGAGAACTTCGCGGATCATTTCCGGATCGAGAGCGGAGGTTGGTTCGTCGAACAGCATTATCCGCGGCCTCATGGCCAGCGAACGCGCGATAGCCACGCGCTGCTGCTGGCCGCCGGAGAGTTCGCCTGGATATTTGTGCGCCTGCTCTGGGATGCGCACCTTTTCCAGAAATCCCATCGCGACGTCGTTGGCCTCTGCCCGAGACATCCGACGAACCGACCTCAGAGCCAGCGCGCAGTTCTCAAGGATGGTCTTGTGCGGAAAGAGGTTGAAGTGCTGGAACACCATTCCGACTTCCCTGCGGACGGCCTCGATCTGCTTGCGCTCGTGCGTGAGCTCGACCCCTTCAACCAGGATGCGGCCTTGCTGGTGTCTCTCAAGATGGTTGATGCAACGGATCATCGTCGATTTGCCGGATCCTGACGGCCCCGCGACGACGATCCTCTCTCCCTCGCGAACGCGAAAGCTGATGTCGGTTAGGACCTGATGGCTCCCGTACCACTTGGAGACGTTTTCGAACTCGACGGCGATGCCGTCGGCATTGCTGGCAACCATCGGAAGCTCCTTGTCAGGTTGCGGCGGCGATTGCAGGCTGGCGCGTCGGCGCGGGCCTGCGGCGGAGATGGCGCGTCAGATAGCGCTCAAGCACGCCCCACAGCCTGCGGATCGCCTCGACCATGATCAGGTAGAGGACTGCAGCCCAGATATAGACCTGGAAATCGAAAGACCGCGAGAATGCCAGCTTGGTCGCCTGCATAAGCTCGGGCACGGTGATGACGCTAGCGAGGGCCGATGCCTTGAGGGACAGGATCAGTTCGTTCCCGAGCGGCCGCAGCGCGATTATCATCGCCTGGGGCAGCAGGATGTGAAAGAATGTCGTCGATCGGCTTAGGCCGAGCGCGTTGGCCGCCTCCGCTTGCCCTGCGGGAAGGGCGCTGAGCGCCCCGCGCAGGATCTCGGCCTGGTAGGCGACCGTGTTCAGCGTGAATGCGAACAGGGCGCAAAAATAGGCGTCGCGGAAAAACCACCAGAGACCCAAACCGGTGAGCTCGGCCCGAATCTGGCCGGCTCCGAAATAGATCAGGAATATCTGCCCCAAGAGCGGCGTGCCTCTGAAGAAGGTGATGTAGGCTTGGGCGAAAAGCCTGAGCGGAACGAACGTCCCGTTTCGGGCAAGCGCCATGGGAAGCGCCAGGACCGCTCCGATCAGGGCCGACGTGAAAACGAGTTCGAGCGTGACGGCGAGGCCCCACAAGATCTTGGGCCCGTAGTTGGCGAGAAGATCGAAGTTCATGCCCGCCTCCTGACCATCCCGCGGTTGGATCGGGCCTCGAGGATGCTAACGACCCAAGAGGAGATCATCGAGATAACGAGGTAGATGAGGCATGCAACGGCATAGAAGAAGAGCGGCTGCTTTGTGTTTGCGACAGCCAGATTGGTCTGCCGCATCAGGTCCGAAAGCGCTATGATGGAGACTAGGGATGTGTCCTTGAGCAGCACGAACCACAGGTTGCCAAGGCCAGGCAGCGCCAACCTCCAAAGCTGAGGACCAATCACGGTCAGGAATGTCTGCCATCTCGAAAGGCCAAGCGCCGCCGCCGCTTCATGTTGCCCGTGAGGGACGGCCCGCAGAGCTCCGACAAAGGTCTCCGAAGCAAACGAGGCGAACACGATCCCCAGTGCGATCATGCCGGCGACGAAGCCGCTGAAATCTCCGAATGGCTGGCCAAACATCAGTTCCGAGAGGACCTGGAGGAGGGCGCCGCCGCCATAGTAGATCATGAACAGGGTGAGCAGTTCCGGCAGGGCGCGGAACGTCGTGGCAAACAGCGTTGCGGCTCCGCGAAACCATTTGTTCTGGCCATTGATAAGCAGCGCCAGGCCCAGCCCGAGCAGCAACCCGAACGGGAGTGTGGCGATGGCCAGCCTGATCGTCAGCGACAGGCCATCCAACAATTGCTGACCCCAGCCCTCGGGGCCGAAAGAAAGCAGGCGAACGAGTTCCACCGTCATCTCCTGGATAGGATATGCCCGGCCATCGCTGGCCGGGCATTCGAGTTGGCCGCCTCAGTAAATCGAGAACGGGAAATACTTGGCGTTGATGGTCTTGTAGGTGCCGTCGGCAAGGATCTCCTTCAACGCGGCATCAAGCTTGTCGCGCAGTTCCGGATCGTCCTTGCGGACGCCGACGCCCTTTCCGTGGCCGAACAGCGGGTCACGCAGGTCGTCGCCCACCAGTTCGCAACATGAACCGTCGGACGACTTTTTCAGCCAGGCATCCAGGAGAACCTTGTCGGAGAGGACGAGGTCGATGCGGCCGGCCGCCAGGTCGGCGCTTGCGTCATCGACGGTCGAGTAGGTCTTGATCGTGGAATCCTTGTATTTGGCCTCCAGGAAGTTCTGCTGGGTGGTGGACCCTTGCACGCCGATCGCTTTCCCCTTCAGTGCGGCCGGCGCGATGTCAGTGACCTTGGC
Source organism: Mesorhizobium sp. WSM4887 (assembly GCF_029625865.1). Lineage (NCBI taxonomy): Bacteria > Pseudomonadati > Pseudomonadota > Alphaproteobacteria > Hyphomicrobiales > Phyllobacteriaceae > Mesorhizobium > Mesorhizobium sp. WSM4887. The sequence continues at coordinate 95,875 of NZ_JARTVP010000006.1, read as the reverse complement.
CTCCTTCGGCGCCATGAACTTCGCCGGCGTGTCGTAATATTTCGCCGTGAAGTCGATCTTCTTTTTGCGCTCGTCGGTGATGTTCATGGAAGCCACGATCGCATCGTATTTGTGCGCAACGAGGCCCGGGATCATGCCGTCCCATTCCTGGGTCACGATCTCGCACTTGAGCTTTGCCTTCTCGCAAAGCGCATTGGCGATGTCGACATCGAACCCGGTGAGCTTGCCGCCGTCGACATAGTTGAACGGAGGATAGACGCCTTCGGTCGCGATCTTGATGCTGGTCAGGTCACCTGCATTTGCCGAGGTAATGAGAGTCAAGGCAACTGCGCTGGCGGTAAGCATAAGCGATATTTTCATTTTTATTGCCCTTTTGGAGGTTGTGGTGGCGCGGGATTTTCCGTCTTTTGTTGTTGCGCAGGTCGGCGACCTACGAGAGATCAGCCAGGACTTCGTCCAGGCCGGACAAGAAGAGGTCTGCGTTCTCGACGGTGAATGGCAGTGGAGGCCGGATTTTCAGCACGTGGCCGTACGAACTGGACGCACTTATCAACATGCGCTTTTCGCGGAGAGCGTTAACGACGGCCAACGAAAGCTTTCCGTTCGGCGTCTTGGTCTTTCGGTCGGCCACGAACTCCATGCCGAGGAATAGGCCGGCGCCGCGGACTTCGCCGATCGACTCATACTTCTGCTGAAGCCTCTTCATGCCGTCGACCATATGGCCGCCGACTTTAACGGCGTTCGCCATAAGGTTCTCGTCCTTGATGACGTCGAGAACCGCCTGGGCTGCCGCTATGGAGACCGTGTTCGCGCCGAAGGTGTTGAAGTAACGGATGTCGGTGCCGAAGCGCTCAAGAACTTCCGGCCTCGCGGCAACGCCGGCGATCGGCATGCCGTTGCCCATGGGCTTGCCCATGACCACCAGGTCCGGAACGATGCCGTGGCGCTGGAAGCCCCACCAGTGCGTCCCGGTGCGGCCGAAGCCGGGCTGCACCTCGTCGGCTATATAGAGGCCGCCTGCCGAGTGAACGACCTCCACCGTCCTTTTGAGGAAGCCTGGGGGATCGGTCAGGATGCCATCGGTGGAAAAGATGCCGTCCGCAATGAAGGCGGCGAATTTGATCCCGTACCGCTGCATACTCTTGATAGCGGCTGCCACCCGCTCCGCGAAAATTTCGCCGACGTCGCCGCCTTCGCGATACTCGTCGGGCGCATCGACGATATAGACGTGCTGGCCGATCGGAACGTTCGGCCCCATCGAAGGCGAGATCTCGGCAACAGCGGTCGTGAGCCCATGATAGGCGTTGGCGGTCACCACGATCCCCGTGCCGCCCGTGTAGTATCGCGAGATGCGTAATGCCAGATCGACGGCCTCGCTTCCTGTGCAGGTGTACATCACGTTGCCTATTTCTTCGGGATAAGTCTCCAGAAGATCGGCGGAGTATTTGAGGATCGATTCATGAAGGTAGCGGGTGTGGGTATTGAGGATCGCCGATTGCTTGGAGATCGCCTCGACCACGCGCGGATGGCAGTGGCCTACCGACGGGACGTTGTTGTAGACATCGAGATAAGCGTTGTTCTGGCTGTCGTAGAGCCAGACACCCTCTCCGCGCACGACGTGAACGGGATGCTCATAGAAGAGTTTGTATGAGGGACCGAGGAGGGATCGCCGGCGGGCAATAAGGGACTGCTCTTCCTTGGACAGACGATCGGCGGTGCTCGGGTCGAAGCCGTTGATCATATAGGCGGCGGCGGACGACGACATTTGGCTTTGCTCCTATAGGGACAGGGCGTGGGCGATCTGGCTGGTCGCCTGAGCGCGAGGGATTTGTGCGAGACGGTGGAATTGGCGCCACGCCAGCGGCGTGTTGCGCAGGATGTATTTGCGGTTTTCAGGAAAGCGCACGGCACGCCATTCGGTGATGGCGATGCGCATCACCATCCGCGCCACGATTGTCGGGAATAAGATGTCGATCTCCGTTGGCAGCAGCGGCCGTCGGCTATGAAAGCCCCTTAGAAAGTCGCACGCGTCAGCTAAGGGATTCTCGGTTTCGGTAAGTTGATAGGCGGCTGCGACCGCCACGTCGAAGACGACGGGAGTACGAACCATATCGCCGAAATCGATGATGCCGATGATCTTGTCGGTATCCACTGGATCGACGACGACGTTGTCGCTGTTCAAGTCGTTGTGGACGACCTGAGCGCGCAGATGCGAGACATTCGGCAGCACTTCGGCTCTGAAAAGATCGACCCAGCCCAGGAGTTCGGTCCGCCGCATCCCATCCTTGATGTCCTCGAACATCTCATCGAGGGAAAGGATGTTCTTCAGGTCCCATATCGAGGAGTGGCTTTCCGCAGGATGGCGGAAGTCCTCAAGGGCCGATTGGAGTCTGGCCAGCATCGCTCCAATGTTATGGCGCTGGGCTGGGGTCTGCGGTGTCTTTCTCTGCAGCAACCCCCTGGTAAACGTGACCAGCCGTACGGTCCTAGCATCGTCAGGCCCACGGTCGAGTGTGAATTCGGGGCTGCCTGCGAGGTTTGGCACAACCCGCTGCACAGGCATGCCGGGATCTGTTTTTTCGACATGCTGAAGGGCGGCGGTCTGCATGTTTGTTGCCGCCGGGTCTTCCTCCGGATTGACGACCTTCAACAGAAACTCGCGCCCCTGTCGATCGATAAGGTGGAAATTGCTGTCCTTCTCGCCGGACAGACGTTGCGCCTCCACCCTCAGCCCGTAGCAGCGTTCGGCAATCTCCACTGCCTCCTCGGTGCTCACGAGTTCTGGGCGCGCCTCGGGTGCGGGAGAGACCGTTGAGTGGGTCGCTCGGGGCATTCGATCAATTCCCTTATCGACAGTATGCCAGTATATTGGTATATGAATAGCAGTGAGGTCAAGAGGGAAAGGCCGAAAAGTCACCCAGATTTGAATCTGGAATGTTCCGGTGTATTGGTATATCGTTGAGGGAGGTACGTTCGCCGATTCCGGTCAGGAAATAGTATCGAAGAGGATGCCGTGGATCAAATAGCCCCGCTGTTCACCCCCGATCAGTTGGATGGTCGGACTTCCAAGTCCGCGCAGGTCTACGAGTTGATCCGCGGTGCAATCATTTCGCTGAAAATGCCGCCAGGCAGCGCGGTCGTCGAGAAGGATATCTGCGCTCAGTTGGGCATCTCGCGAACGCCGCTACGCGAGGCAATCCTCCAACTCGCAAAGGAAAACCTGGTAAAAATCGCGCCGAGCGATGGCACGTTCGTCAACAAGATCGTTCTCAAGGAGGTTCTGCAGGGGCAACTCGTGCGCGACACGGTCGAGTTCCGGCTGACACGGCTTGCAGCCCGGAACTTCAAGCCCGAATTCGAGAAGGACTTTGAGCTTGCATTGTTCAAGCAGAAGGCGGCAGCCAAGCGTCAGGATGTCGACGAGTTCTTTGCCCTCGACAATGAGTTTCATGCGCTTATCTGCACATGTGCCGGGTTTCCGGACGCCTGGTTGGCGATCCACAACTCCACAGGCCAGCTTGACCGTGTCAGACGTCAAGCCTTCCCTCTAGAGAGGCACTTTTCGACGGTCTTTGAAGAGCACTGCGAGATGTATGAAATGATCAAGCGGCATGACGAGGACGGCGTCGCGCGGGTTTTCCAGGTTCAGCTCGACAGCACCTTCCCCTCGATCGAAATATTGCGTGCCCAACGCCCCGACCTCCTGAGCGGGGATGCCGACGTCAGTATAGCGGATATCCGCTAGAGGATCGCGCGATCGAAACCAATCCCGCGTCCGTCAATCCCGGTCACCCACTCTGCAGCGACTTGTTTCACCTCCGATGAGGCGAATGTTGCCATCGAGTCGCAGCATTGCGACACAGTCGCAATTGCCTGCGCCAAGTTCCTCAAAGGCAACTTGGAAAACGCGCCGCTCAACGAGCTGTCGTACCGCCATCGGTGCTCAGCATGCTGCCAGTGGCGAAGGTTGCTTCAGCCGCTACGAAGATGATGAACCTGGCGATCTCTGCAGGGCTCGCAAATCTCTTTAGCGGTGTGCCCGAGATGAAATTGTCTCGAGCCTGCTCGCCGAACCAGCCCAGTTCGGAGTCCATCATGGGCGTGTCGACGGGCCCCGGGCAAACGCAATTTACTCGGACTGTTGGGGCGAACTCAAGTGCGAGCGCCTTGGTTTGCCAAACCTGCCTTGGACGCACAGTAGTGCGCATAGCACTCCAGTCCGTTGAACGAGAGGTCGGAACCGATGGCAACGATACTGCCGCTGCCTTGCTGCCGCATCCTCAAACCGCAATCACGCATGACGTAGAACGCGCCGGAAAGGTTTATGTCTATGTGCTGCCGCCACAACCGCGGGCTCAGGTCCTCGATACGCGCCGGCGTGATTATGCCTGCGGCGTGGATCACTATGTCTAAGCCATCCAGTGTGGACCACGCTTTGGAAATCGCGCTCGAGGCGCTTGTTTCGTCAGCAACATCGCATTGTATGCCAAGGAGTTTTCCCCGAGCCGAGATGCCATCTCGTCGACGATTCATATCCTGGCGCGGAGCCACCAGACCAGGTTGCCTGAACTCGTTGCTGACCATCACATGGTCGAACCCCTATTCGACAGCCTTTGCTGCAGACAGTGGGTTCCGCACTGCATGGCTGTCTTGATTCCCGCGCGCGATTGGCTCGGTTTCACAGGCGTGTCCTTTGAAGCGGCGTGACCGGCCAGGCACGCGCCGCCCGGCGTAGACAACAACCTCAGGAGGAGCCCACACCCGCCAGTCTCTCGATCGATTTGACGACAGCCGAATGATCCTCATTCCATTCATCCGCGGCCTTGTTCGAATTGAACAACTGCTGGCAAAGCGCGGTCGACGGCAGGCAAACGCCGACGCCCGCCGCCGCCTTGAGAGCCAGGTCCAGATCCTTCGAATGCAGCGCGATACGGAACCCCGGCGCGAAGGATCGCGAAATCATCCTTTCGCCATGGACTTCCAGGATGCGCGACGACGCGAAGCCGCCCAGCAGGGCCTTCCTCACTTTGGCGGGATCGACGCCCGAGCGGGTGGCCAGCGTCAAAGCCTCGCCCACGGCCTCGATGGTCAAGGCGACGATGATCTGATTGGCGATCTTGCAGGTCTGGCCAGCGCCATTCTTGTCGCCGACATGGGTGATGTTCTTGCCCATCGTCTCGAACAGCGGCAACGCCCGCCCGAAGGCTTGCGCCGGTCCTCCGACCATGATCGAAAGCGTGGCCGCCTTCGCGCCGACCTCCCCGCCCGAGACCGGCGCATCCAGATAGGCTGAGCCGAGATCCTCGACCTTGCGCGCGAAGTCCTCGGTTGCGGCGGGATCGATCGAGCTCATGTCGATCACCAGGCTCCCAGCTCTTAGCCTCTCGGACAGACCGTTTTTGCCAAAACAGACGCGATCGACGTCACTCGTCACCGGAAGCATGAGGATGACGACGTCACAGTGCTCGGCAACCTCGGCCGGCGAATGATTGACGATGAGACCTTTTGAAACCAGCTCCGGCGAAGGCGCCGTGCGGTTGACGCTAGTGTGCACCTCGTGGCCGGCGGCAAGCAAATGCCCGGCCATTGGAGCACCCATGACGCCGAGGCCAATGAACCCTATCTTCATGCTGTTTCTCCTTTTCGCTGCCGTCAGAGCGCGAATACGCCGCCCTGCAGGCGATTGACGACGTCGTCACGATCCGGTCTGGGATCCGAGGCGAGAATCTCCTCGCGGAAATCGTCAGCAGTGTCCTTAGGCCGGTAGCCGATGTGACGCGCGAGCGAGTTGTCCCAGAAGCTTGCCGCATTGTTGGAGGCGCCGTAGATGACCGTGTGGCGAACGCGCGGCGCGCTGAGCGAGCGCTCGACCAACTGGCACATGTCGTCGAACGACAGCCAGGTCAGAAGGTGCCGGCGCGTGCTCGGCTTCGGCTCGCACGACCCGATGCGAATGGAAACGGTCTCGAGCCCGTACTTGTCCCAGTAAAGCTGGGCGAGGTTTTCGCCGAAGGCCTTTGCCAAACCGTAGTTCGAGTCTGGCCTTTGCGGCACCGTCGTGCCGATGACATCGTTCTGATCGTAGAAGCCAATGGCATGAACCGAGCTCGCAAACACAACGCGCTTCACGCCGGCCAGGCGCGCTGCCTCGTAAAGGCTTTGGAAGCCGACGATGTTCACGCGGCAGATGGAAGCGAAGTCGGCGTCCTTGGAGAGCCCGCCAAAATGCACGATCGCATCGATGTCCCTGACGAGGTCCGCGGCCGCGGAGCTGTCGCCAAGATCGGCTTTGACGAGCTCCTCGTTGGGAGCGGCGTGGGCCAGGTCGACTATGTCGGTCGATCGCAGGAGCTTCACCTGGGGTGCCAACCGCTTGCGCAGGACACTTCCAAGCAGGCCCGCGGCGCCCGTCAGCAAAATCCGATCGTAATTCATCGGTCTACCTTCCTATTGTGTAAAAGCGTGATCGGCGCAGGAGCTTTCGCCGCTCAGCAGCCGTTCGAAGTTTGCGACATCGACGTTGCCGCCGGAGACGACGACGGCCACCGTCTTGCCTCGCAAGGCATTGTTGGTCTTGAGCACGGCCGCGAGAGCCGCCGCTCCGCTCGCCTCGGCGACAAGATTGAAGTGGCCGAACAGAACTTTGATCGCCTGTCTGACGTCGCTATCGCTGACGGTTGCAAAATCCGGCTTGATTGCGTTTGCCAGCGCAAAGGGCACCTCGCCGGGCCGCGGCGACATCAGTCCGTCGCAAAGGGTGCTTCGACCTGGTTCATTTGATATCCGTGAGCCGGCGGCCATGGACTTGGCAAAATCGTCGAATCCGTCAGGCTCCACACCGACGATGCGGCAGCCCGGGAAGCGCTGCCGCACCGCGACCGCGGTTCCCGCGAGCAGGCCGCCGCCGCTTATGGCGATGACCAGGGTATCGATGGGTATGTCCCGCGCCGTCGCATCCTGCGCGATTTCAAGGCCGACCGTACCTTGTCCTTCGACGATATGGCGATGATCAAAGGGCGGCACGAAGATCGCGCCGTCGGCGACCATCTGCGCGACACGTTGGTCGCGCTGTGCAAAGAAATCGGGCAGGATCTCGACCTCGGCGCCAAGGGCAAGCGTGCCTTCAACCTTGCGCGACGGGGCTGACGCAGGCATCAGGACATGCGCCCTTCTGCCGACGACACCAGCAGCATAGGCTAGCCCCTGCGCATGATTTCCCGATGAGTAGCCGACAAAGGCGCGGTTCACGGTGGATTGGCTCTGGAGAACGAAGTTCAGGGCGCCGCGCGCCTTGAAGGAGCCGGTCTTCTGCAGGCTTTCGGGCTTTACGACGAGGCGCAGGCCGAGCGAGGCGTTGAGGCTTTCGCTTTCAAGAAGCGGGGTGCGAGCAATGTGGGAAGCGATGCGCCTGTGCGCCGCCAGGATGTGCTCGAACCAACCTCCAAGATCCGTGGCCATGACCGATCTCGCTTCAGAGAAAGCGAGCGAGTTTGAAGGCGGACAGGTCGATTTCGCTCCTGCCGTCGTGAATGAGCTGCGCGACGGCCTCGCCGATACCAAGCGAGTGCTTGAAGCCATGTCCTGAGCACGCCGAAATCACGGTGACCCGGTCCATCCCGGGATGGCTGTCGATGATGAATCCGTTGTCGGGCGTGTTGGTATAGAAGCAGGTGGCGTTGTTCACGATGTCGGGTCTGGTACCGATCATGTTCGGCCCGACATGGTTGGCGTAGAACTCCTGCGACTCCCATTGCTCGGCCTTCGGGCCGATCGTCTCGTGATCGATGTCGGGCGTGTCACGGCTCGCGACCATCTTCACGCCCTCGGTGGGGTCGGTGACGGGGAAGCCGGTGAAATAGTCTTCCAGCTTGTCGGTGACGAACCAGATGAAGACCGGCATCTTGTCGGGCCCGAACGGCGCGAAATCGTCGGCGCCATACCAATGAATGGTCTGGCGGGTGACAGTCAGGATCCTGTCGAATGGCGTGCCGAGCAGGCCGCGGGTCCAGGCTCCTGCCGCGACAACCGCCCGCTTTGCCCTGACCTGGCCCGCGCTGGTGCGCACGACGACGCCGGCGCCGGTCTGCTCGATGCTCTCCACAATCGTGTCGGTAAGCACCTCGGCGCCCGCCGATTTCGCATGCGCGATCTGCGCCTCGATCAAGGCCTCCGGGAGCATGTACCCGGCATTCGGCTCGAGATAGCCGCGGTCGGTGTCCTTTATGGCTCGGAACTGTGGATAGCGCGCGCGCAACTGATCGGCATTCATGACCTCGTGCTCGATGCCGAAGCGCTGGGCCATCTCGATGCTGCTGGCCAGGAAGTCTTCAGCGCCGTGCAGCGGCGTGGAGCCGCTCATGGGCGAGCCGATAATCAGCGTCCCTGACTTCACCAGGAAAGTCTTTCCCCATTCCTTTTCGAAATCGGCAATGATCTGATGCGAGCGCATCGCCAGCGGGACGTAGGCCGGACCTTCGCCGACCGCTTCCCTGGTCACGCGCGTTCCGCCATGGCTCGAGCCCTTGGCGTGCGGAGGCACGAACCGGTCAATGCCAATGACGCGCTCGCCGCGTTTGGCGAGCTGATAGAGCGTTGACGCACCCATCGCGCCAAGACCTATGACGGCGACGTCGAAGTCATTCGAAGATAAAGCGGCGGCCATATCAATCGTGTCCCTGCGGGGGAGAGGGGCGTGCTCGAGGTGTGCGCACGCGGCCCGGCTACGCTGCTTTCAGCGCGCCGAAGGCGTTGTTGATGATTGCCCTCAATTCATCGTGCTCCGTTGCGGTCAGATCCGTGAGCGGCGCCCTGACCGGTCCCGGGTCGCGCCCGAGGACGCGCAGGCCAGCCTTGACGATCGAAACCGGGTAGCCACGCTTGCGGTTCCGCAGGTCGATCAGCGGATAGTAGAACCGGGTCAGGAGATCATCGACGCGGGCCGTGTCGCCTGCGCGAAGGGCCTTGTAGAACTCAAGGGCTCGCTCTGGCACGAAATTGTAGACCGCCGAAGAGTAGGTCGTCACCCCGGCCGCCAGATAGGCCTTCGCGTAGACCTCGGCCGTCGGCATGCCGCCAATATAGGTGAACCGGTCGCCGAGCGTGACACAGATGCGGGTCAAGAGCTCGATGTCGCCGTGACCATCCTTGAAGCCGATGAGGTTGGGGCAGGCATCTGCGAGCCGGGCAAGCGTCTTCGGCTGGAGAATGCAGTTGTCGCGCGCATAGACGACAACGCCGATGGAGACCGCGTCGCAGACAGCCTTGATGTGCTGGAAGAGCCCATCCTGCTCGGCGTTGATTAGGTACTGGGGCAACAGCAGGAGCGCGTCGGCGCCCGCCTTCTCGCAGCGCTGCGCGAGGTCCTTCGCGATCGGCGTCCCGTAGCCGCAACCGGCGATGATCGGGGTCTTGCCCGCAACCTGCTTTGCCGCCCTGACGGTCTCGACGACTTCATCCGGACTCAAAGAGAAAAACTCGCCGGTGCCGCCGGCCACGAACAGCGCCGCCGCCGGATAGGAGGAGAGCCATTCGATATGGCCGGAGAACTTGTCCAGATCGACTTGCGCGCCATCGGCCGTAAAAGGCGTGACGGGGAATGACAGCAGGCCGGAGCCTATCGTCGCCTTCAAACTTTCCAGATTACCAGCCATCGTCCACCTCAACAGTGATCATACCACATTGAGGAGATAATATCTCATTGCGACGGCGCGTCAAGCTCCTTGTCGCTCCTCGCCTGTGGTTTTCCCGCCTGGGCCAGCGCGCGATATCGCATCTGGCTGCCGCCGATGTGGCTCTTCATGGCCTCGCGGGCGCCATCGACGTCCTGGCGGCCGATGGCTTCGCAGATGGCGTGGTGCTCGCCTACGGACTTCTCCAGGTAATTGGGCGTGATCAGGGTTCCGCGCTTGCTGCCCTCCAGCGCTCGTCTGGGCAGGATGGAGAGGCCCAGCCGGTCGAAAAATTCGATGAAAGCCTGATTGTTGGTGGCTTCGGCGATCGCTCTGTGAAAGGCCCAATCAGAGTCCTCGGTCGGCTCGCCGTTCGACAGGGCGTTGCGAAAACGCTCGGCGGCATCCCAGATATTTGCCTCCTGGGCCCAGGATCTGCGCGCAGCAGCCAAGCCGGCCCCATGCACCTCCACGGCGAGGCGGAGCTCGAGAATATCCAGCATGGAGGCCGAGAAATGCAGGTTTCCGGCCGGCGTGGCGTCTTCTCCGGTCTTCTGCGACACAAACACGCCGACGCCGTGCTTGGCCTCCAGAAGACCGTCAGCCCGCAATGCTGCGACCGCCTCCCTTATCACCGTTCGGCTCACGCCGAATTCGAGGGCCAGAGCTTTTTCCGTCGGCAGCTTGTCGCCGACCTTGATCGAATCGTCCGAAATGCGCTCGCGAAGAGCTCTTTCGGTCTGCAAGGTAAGTGAGTTCTTTGGTTTGGCTCTCAAAGGATGCCCTCCAGTGGCATGATCGTTGCCTATCCCCGCATACCGGGTGCAGTCGCTACGCGCAAAGCGTCGAGCAGTGATACGATCTGTTGTGATCTTTCTGCGTTGCATCTGTGCGCATAATGTAGCTTCAACCCCACTTCGGTCAATAAGATCATAGGATGTTGACAAGAGATCATATCTCTGTCAGCTTTTGTCCGATCTTAGCCGCTCCACCGGGTGACGAAAGAGGTCCCGGCCAAAAAACTGGGAAGTGAGCGCTCAGATCGCAAAAACACGGAATCGGTTCCGGTCAAAAACAGGGCGTATGGACATGAAGAGCGATAAGGCCAGGGTGGGTGTCGATATCGGCGGCACGTTCACCGATGTGGCTATGGAACATCGCGGGCAGATGTTCTCGACGAAGGTGTTGACGAACTATGCCGCCCCGGAGGCCGCGATCATCGACGGCGTCAAGCTGGTGCTCGCCGACGCCGGAATCGGCTTCGACGAGATCGGAGCCATCATTCACGGAACGACCCTTGCGACCAATGCGCTGATCGAAAGGCGAGGGGCCAGAACCGCATTTATCACCACGGCGGGTTTTCGCGACGTCATCGAGATGCGGACGGAAAATCGCTTCGAACTCTACGATCTCAACATCGTGCTGCCGCCGGCGCTTATTCCGCGGCGCGACCGCTTCGTCGTCGACGAGCGCGTCGACGCGCACGGCGCGGTCCTGACGCCCCTGGATATCGCCCAGGTCGAGAGCCTCGCCGAAGACATCCGCAAGGGCGGCTATGAAAGCATCGCCGTCGGCCTCATGCATTCCTATGTCAACGGTGAGCACGAGCGTAAGATACGCGACATTCTGGTCGAGAAGCTGCCGGCGATCTCGGTGTCGCTCTCGTGCGAAGTGTCTCCGCAGATGCGCGAGTTCCAGCGCTTCAACACCGTCTGCTCCAACGCCTATGTAAAGCCTCTGATGGCTTCATATCTCAATCGCCTGGTCGACAAGCTCCGGCAGGTCGGGGCGCAATGCCCGATCTTCATGATCCACTCCGGCGGTGGCATCATCACGGTCGAGAGCGCGGCCGAATTTCCAGTCCGTCTCCTGGAATCCGGCCCCGCCGGCGGCGCGATCTTCGCGGCCGAGGTGGCTAAGCGCTATGGCCTCAATCGCGTTCTTTCCTATGACATGGGCGGGACCACCGCCAAGATCTGCTTGATCGACGACACGACGCCGAAAACAGCCAAGACGTTCGAGGTTGCCCGCACCTACCGCTTCAAGAAGGGCAGCGGCATGCCGATTTCGATACCCGTCATCGAGATGATCGAGATCGGCGCCGGCGGTGGCTCGATCGCGGCCGTCGACGCCATGAAGCAGATCAGGGTCGGTCCCCATAGCGCCGCATCGGAACCGGGGCCTGCCTGTTACGGCCGCGGTGGCGTTCGTCCGACCGTGACGGATGCCGATCTCATCCTTGGCCGGCTCGATCCCGACAGCTTCGCCGGCGGCACTATCAAGCTCAACACCGGCAATTCCCGCAACGCGCTGCTTGAGGACGTCGGCGAGAAGCTTGGCATCGACGAGAAGGCGGCTGCCTTCGGCGTCTCCGAGATCGTCGATGAGAGCATGGCCAACGCCGCGCGAATGCATGCGGTCGAGAACGGCAAGGAACTGGCCGAGTACAGCATGATCGCCTTCGGCGGCGCGGCTCCACTTCACGCCTCGCGGCTGTGCGAGAAGCTCGGCATGAGGGAACTCATCATTCCGCCGGGCGCGGGCGTGGGCTCGGCGATCGGGTTCCTCAGGGCCCCCATCGCCTTCGAGGCGGTGCGCAGCGCCTACATCCGCTTCGCACGCTTTGACGCGCGCAAAATCAATGCGGTGCTGAAGGAGCTCAAGGAAGAGGCGACGCGCTTCGTTCATTCGGCAGATCCGTCGGCCAAGATCGACATGGAGTGCACGGCCTACATCCGCTACGTCGGTCAGGGCTGGGAAATCCCCGTCGATATCGAAATCAGGAAATACACCGATGCGGACGCCGCCGCGCTTCGCCAGCGTTTCGAGGAGGTGTATGCCGTCCACTTCGGCCGCGCCATCGAGGGCCTCGACGCCGAGATCATCAGCTGGTCTTTGCGTGCCAGCTCACCGCTTCATTCTTCCGTGCCGGTCGCGCGCTCAAAAAAGGCCAAGGCCGCCCCGGTCGCGACGAAGCGCGACATCTTCGACGCCAGGGAAGGCAAATACGTCGCCGGCGCTATCGTCGAGCGCCACGTGTTGAGCGCCGGTGAGTTCGTCTCCGGCCCCGCCGCGATCACGGAGCGGGAGACGACCACCATCATCTCCTCGTCCTATGAAGCCATCGTGCAGCCGGACGGCTGCCTGCTTGTCGTCTCCAAAAGCGCGTAACGGGATCAAGATCATGCTGGAAAAACGTGACGCCATCGCCGAAATGCGGCTCCAGATCATGTGGAACCGCCTCATCTCCGTCGTCGAGGAACAGGCCATCACGCTCGTTCGCACGGCCTTCAGCACTAGCGTGCGCGAAGCCAGCGACCTCTCGGCCGGCGTCTTCAATAAGGCCGGGGAGATGGTCGCGCAGGCGGTGACTGGAACGCCTGGGCATGTGAATGCCATGGGCGAGGCGGTCGGCCATTTCATCGCCGCGATCGGCCGCGACAACCTCTTTGAAGGCGACGTCTACATCACCAACGATCCCTGGAAGGGGACGGGTCACCTTCACGACTTCACGGTCGTCAGCCCTTCCTTCCACAAGGGTGAGCTGATTGGCTTCTTTGCCTGCACTGCGCATGTCGTCGATGTCGGCGGGCGCGGCTTTGGTCCGGACGCCAACGAGGTCTACGAGGAGGGGATCTTCATCCCCATCATGAAATTCGCCGAGCGCGGCGTGGTCAACAAGGACCTCATCAACATCGTGCGCAACAATGTGCGCGAGGCCGATCAGGTCGTTGGCGACCTCTATTCGCTGGCCGCATGCAACGAGATCGGCCATAGGCGGCTGATCGAGATGCTGTCGGAGTTCGATCTGCCCGACATCGAGGACCTTGCCAGCTTCATCTTCCACAATTCCTACAACGCCACGGTCGAGCGGATCGCCGCGCTTCCGGCAGGGGTCTACACCAACGCGATGCGCGTCGACGGCTATGGCTCGCCGATCGATCTCGTTGTCAGGCTCGACGTGAAGTCGGACGAGATCCTGGCCGATTTCGAGGGCACGTCGCCACCAAGCCCGCTCGGCATCAATGTGCCGCTCATCTACGCCACAGCTTATGCCGCCTATGGCCTGAAGGTTGCGCTCGCCCCGGAGATCCCGAACAACGCGGCGTCGCTGCGTCCCTTCAAGGTGGTGGCGCCGCCCGATTGCATTCTCAATGCGCAGCGCCCGGCTCCCGTGGCGGTTCGCCATGTGCTCGGTCACTTCGTGCCGGACACCGTGCTTGGCGCGGTGCACAAGATGCTTCCCGATACCGTGCCGGCTGAAGGCGCTGGCGCGCTTTGGAATATCCATCTCAGCGCCAGGCCGACCGAGGGAAGGGCTGCCGACGGCATCTCGCTGCATCGCAGCGAAATCCTGATGTTCAATTCCGGCGGCAGCGGCGCAAGGCCGACCCTTGATGGCCTCAATGCCACGGCATTCCCCAGTGGCGTCCACAGCATGTCGGTGGAAGCAACGGAGCACGTCGGTCCGATCATCGTCTGGCGCAAGGAGCTTCGCAACGGGTCCGGCGGCGCCGGCCGCCAGCGCGGAGGCCTGGGTCAGGTCGTCGAGATCGCGGCGACTGAAGGGCACGAGTTCCATTTCAATGCCATGTTCGATCGCGTCGACAACGCTCCGCGCGGTCGCGAAGGAGGACAGGACGGTCTGGCAGGCCGCGCCTATCTCAACGATGGCACCAAGCTGCGCGCCAAAGGCCGCCAGTTCGTGCCCGCCGGACGAAGGCTGGTCATCGAACTTCCAGGAGGCGGTGGCTATGGCGCGCCCGAACTGCGACCCGGGGCAACTGTCGAGAGCGACCTGCTCGACGAGTACGTCGTCAAAGATTGAGATCAGGCAATGGCTGGCATAGATGAGATCGCCACGGAAATGGGTGGCTTTGAATTGGCCGCCACCTTTCGCGGCGTGCCGCCGGGCACCCGCTGGCTGCCCGCCTCGTCGATCGCGGCGCGGGACTGGCATCCCGCCGATGGCCGGATGAGCCTTCCGCTCCTGTCGCTCGATCTCAAGACCTATGCCGATAACAAGGCGACCATGCTCGATATTTGCCGGACCGTGTCGTGCGAGATCGCGCCGCATGCCAAAACGCCGATGTCGCCGGTCCTGGCGCGCGATCTGATAGCGAGCGGCGCGTGGGGGACATCCGTCGCCGATCTCCGCCAGGCCGAGGTCATGCTAGGTAATGGCATCGGCAGGGTTCTCATTGCCAACGAGATCGGCGGCGCGCATGCAGCCAAGCGGCTGGCGGCCTTGCTGAGTGGCTACAACGGTGCCGAGGTCTATCTGTTCGTCGATGCGCCAGAGCTGGTCGACAAGCTTGGACTGGAATGGAAGGCCGCGCCGGATCTGCCGGCCCTGAATCTGCTGATCGAAGTCGGATGCGGCCGCGGCGGGGTGACGTCCGATCGCCAGGTCAGTGAGATCATCGACGCGATCGCCGCTGCGGCGGAGCCCCGGCTGCAACTCGCGGGTATTGCCGCTTATGAAGGCACCGCGAACACAGCCGACGAGGAGCAGCTTCGGGCGAACCTCGACGATCTCTTCGCCCGCGTAAGGTCGGCGCTGGCGTCCGTGCGCAAGCATGTCGGGCCAGCCACCAGGCTCGTTCTTTCGATGGGTGGCTCCAGCCTCTTCGACCATGTGATCGTCGACTGCGCGCCTATCGTCCAGGAGGACGGCAACGCCTTCTTGCTCTTGAGGAGCGGCGCGTGCTTCTTCAGCGATCATGGACCGATCCGCGACCGCCTTCGCGCCATGGCTGCACGCGGGATGCTCGGGCTGGACCTCAGCGAGAAGATCGCGGCCTCGTTCAAGCCCGCGTTGCGGCTTTGGGCGGAGGTGCTTTCGGTTTGCAACGGTGGGACCGCCATCTGCGGTTTTGGCCTGCGCGATGTGGCGCACGATCAGGGCTTGCCGGTTCCGCTCGCACTTTGGCGCGACGGCGCAAGGATAGCCGACATCGCGGCAAGCGCGACCTTGGTCAAGCTGAACGACCAGCATGCCTTCATCCGCGCCGGGGAAGGCGCGTTCCAGATCGGCGACGTCGTCGAAGTCGGGGTGCGGCATCCGTGCACGACCATCGACAAGCACGACTTGATTTATGGACTGGACGAAACAGGCCGCGTGACCGCGGCGATGCGGACCTTCTTCGGCTGAAAGGCCGGGGCCAAGGTTCCTATGGGATTGCACAGATGACACAGACGATCGACGAACGGCTCAAGGATCTGGGACTGGAAGTCCCGGAGGTCACCGCCCCAACCGCCAACTATGTGCCGACAAGGCAGATGGCATCGACCCTTTATGTGTCCGGGCAGATTCCGAAGCTTGACGGGCAAGCGCAGTATGTCGGCAAAGTCGGCGACACCATCTCGCTCGAAGATGCCAAGGACGCGGCGCGCCTCTGCGCGCTGAACATGGTGGCTCAGCTCAAGGCGGCGCTGGGTGGCGATCTCGATCGCGTCGCCGGCTGCCTTCGCGTTCGCGGCTTCGTCAACGCCGTTCCCGACTTCAAGGCGCATGCCGCAGTCATGAACGGCGCCTCCGATCTGCTGGTGGAAATCTTCGGAGACAAGGGTCGCCACACAAGGACGGCCATCGGCGTGGGCTCGCTGCCGCAGGGCGTGGCCGTGGAGGTCGACGCCGACTTTGCGATCCTCGACTAGCCGCCAATTTCGATGTCAACGGCCAACAAAACTGAACACATAGGGGATGGCCACAATGGGATACCAGTTTGATTTCTCAGTCGTCTGGGAACAGTGGCCGCTGCTGTTGAATGGCACGCTGAGGGCGCTCTATTACACGGCGATCTCCGGGCTGCTCGCGCTGGTCCTCGGCATTGCCGTGATGGTAGCAAGGCGCAGCGAGATCAAGCCTGTCAGGCTCACCGCCAAGACCTTCATCGAGATCATCAGGAACACGCCGTTCCTGGTGCAGCTCTTCTTCATCTTCTTCGGCCTGCCCTCGATCGGCCTGAGGTTGTCGGTGACCACGGCCGCCATCTTGGCGCTGACGATCAACACCGCCGCCTACATCGCCGAGATCCTTCGCGGTGGCGTCGACAGCCTGCCGAAGGGCCAGATCGAGGCTGGCAAGGCGCTCGGCCTCAATCGCCGGCAGATATTCTTCGACATCATCCTGAAGCCGTCGGTCCGCTCGGTCTATCCGGGGCTGTGTAGCCAGTTCGTCCTGATGATGCTGACGTCCAGCGTCGTCGCTTCGATCTCCGCTCCCGAGCTCACCTACTCGGCGCAGATGATCGAGGCCCAGTCGTTCCGCAGTTTCGAGGTCTATTTCGTCGTGACCGGGATCTACCTCGTCCTGTCGCTCTGGATGTCGTCGCTGCTGCGCATCTTCGGCCGCGTCTATTTCTCCTACCCGACGAAGTGATGGGGGCGCGCGATGGTCAGAGAAATCACACCCAACGACATCTGGATCCTGCTGGAAGGTCTCAAGTGGACCATACTCCTGTCGGCGATCGCCTTCGCCGGCGGCGGAGTGGTGGGACTGATCGTCGCCTTGCTGCGCACCAGCCCGTCCAAGGTCCTGCGCACCATCAGTTATCTCTATATCGAGCTGTTCCAGGGCACGCCGCTGCTGATGCAGCTGTTCGTGATCTACTACGGCGTCGCCCTGGTGGGGCTCGACGTCAATGCCTGGGTTGCGGCGGCAATAGGCCTGACGGCGCATGCCAGCGCGTTTTTGGGCGAGATCTGGCGCGGCGGCATCGAAGCGGTTCCGCGCGGTCAGACCGAGGCCGCGCGCGCGCTCGGATTGTCCTACCGCCACCGCATGCTCGATATCGTCCTACCGCAGGCTTTCAGGATATCGCTGCCGGCGACCGTGGGCTTCCTCGTCGGCCTGATCAAGGGAACCTCGCTTGTCGCGATCGTCGGCTTCACGGAACTGACCCGCGCCGGGCAGATCATCTCCAACAACACCTTCCAGCCATTGATCGTCTTTGGACTGGTCGGCGCGATGTACTTCGCGCTGTGCTGGCCCCTTTCCGTCCTTAGCGACCGTCTCGAGAAGAGAATGTCCATGGGGGCGTAATCCCATCAGCGGCATCGGCACGCTGACCACTCAACCAAGCCGATAGTGCAATCAGAGGAGAACATCATGAGAAATTTGCAGAAACTGGGGCGTCGCAGCTTCCTTGCCGCAACGCTGGCGCTGAGCGCGTCGATTGCGTGGTCCGCCGGCGTTCGCCACGCGAATGCCGCGACCGTCGACGAGATCAAGCAGAAGGGCACCATCACCTTCGGCATCGTCACCGATCAGCCGCCGTTCAGCTTCATCAACGCAAACGGCGAGAACGAGGGCTATGACATCGACATCACCAAGCTGATGGCGAAAGAACTGGGTGTCAAAGTCGCTTACGTGCCGATCACCAGCGCCAACCGCATTCCGCAGCTTCTGACCGGCAAAGTGGACATGCTCATCTGCGTGATGGGCGTCTACCCGGATCGGGCAAAGGTCGTCCAGTATGTGGCCCCCTACGCATCGATCAACGCCGCGATCTACGGGCCGAAGGACAGTCCGCTTTCGAAAGTCGAGGAACTGTCGGGCCATTCGATCGCTGTCGAGAAGGGCAGTTCCATGGACAAGGCCGTCTCCGACGCGGCCCCCAAGGACGCCAATGTGCAGAAGTTCGATGACGCCTCCTCTGCGGTGCAGGCGCTATTGTCAGGGCAGGTCGAATATCTCGGCAGCTACAGCCATCAGTTCGGCGGCGTCGAGAAGGCCGCGCCCGGCAAATATGCCCAGAAGATCGTCCTGTCGACCGAGTATGAGGGCATCGCGGTGAGCCCGCAGTCCAAGGAGCTCGGCGAGTGGGCCGGCCAGTTCTGGGATAAGATCAAGAAGGACGGGACCCTGGACAAGCTCTACCAGGACCACTTCGGGACCAAGTTCCCCGACATGCCGGCCACGATGGATGGCATCACCTTTACCGCGAAGTAAGCTGGCCTAGGCGAGGCCCGTACCAAAAAAGGGAACCACGACAATGACTGACAAGACAATCGAAATGGTCGACGTCGACAAATGGTACGGGCCTCTGCACGTCCTCAAGAAAGTCAACCTGGAGGTGTCGCCGGGCGAGCATATCGTTCTGTGCGGCCCTTCCGGGTCCGGCAAGTCGACGCTGATCCGCTGCATCAACTACCTCGAGGTGACGCAGGGCGGGCGCATAACCGTCAACGGAACGGCACTCGGTTCCAAGGGGAGCAATGCCGATCACATCCGCAAGGACGTCGGCATGGTCTTCCAGCAGTTTAACCTCTTCCCGCACATGACCGTCGTCGAGAATTGCATGCTGGCGCCGAAACGCGTCAAACACATGGGTGACAAGGAAGCCCGTGAAGTCGCCATGCGGCTCTTGGATCGCGTCCACATCGCCGAGCAGGCCAACAAGTACCCCGCCCAGCTCTCGGGCGGGCAACAGCAACGCGTCGCGATCGCCCGGGCACTGTGCATGGGTCCGAAGGTCATGCTGTTCGACGAGCCGACTTCGGCCCTCGATCCGGAGATGGTGAAGGAGGTTCTCGACACCATGATATCGCTGGCCGAAGACGGCATCACGATGATCTGCGTCACCCATGAGATGGGGTTCGCCCGCGCGGTGGCTCACAGGGTGATCTTCATGGATGGCGGCCAGATAATCGAGAGCGCTCCCCCTAACGAGTTCTTCTCCAATCCGCAGCATCCCCGGGCCAAGGCTTTCCTCGGACAAATCCTGAACCACTGATCGGATCCCGTGGGCTGCTTCTGTCCCCAGTCAGGGCAGGTCTGAAGAGCCACCCGGGTGGAAGGGGTGCCGTCGCGCAGGACGAAGGACTCGTGCATTCCCACAGAGGTCCCGGTGCCGTCGAGTGACATCGACACTTTGTGCTGGGACTTCAAGGGGCAAAAACGAAACAGCCGTAACGCGATCCGCGCAAATCAATCAAAAGCCGCAGCCCAGCCATCGCGTCGCGGATCACTTCCAGCGATTTTCAATCCGTTGTCCTGGATCTTGATGATCTCCAGACTACAAGGACCTTCAAGTGTGCCGACTGTTTTTAAGGTATGGCCGCGGCTTTTTAGATCGTCCTTGACCCCTTCAGGCATCTGATTTTCAACTGTCAGGGTGTTCTGGCCAGCATGGGGCCAGTTTGCGCCTTGCCCACACTGATCACTTGACCACCGCGGCGCCTCGGCCACTGTCTGAGGATCCAAGCCGAGATCAATAAGCCCAACTATGGCTTGGAAATTCACCTGAACTTGGTTGTCGGCACCCGGTGTGCCGAGCACTCCTCTCACCTGGCCATCCTTCAGAAGGATAGGAGCATTCATTGTGTGGCGAACCTTTTTGCCTGGGACGAGTGCATTGGGGTGCCCGCTAGCCAAGTGCCAGCAGCACATCCGATTGTTCATCAAGATACCCGTCTGAGGAAGCATGACGCCCGATCCAAATGTCGCGTTGAGGCTTTGAATAGCCGACACCACCTGCCCCTCTCGATCGGCAATGCAGAAGTAAGTCGTTTCGGCTGGTTTCTCTGGCTCCGCGATCGGCCGATCGGTCGCCACATGCAGGTCGATCTGAGATACAAGGTCACCAAGCCGGTTCTGGTCCAGCAAATGACCGGGATCGAAATCTATGTAGCGGGGGTCGCCAGCGTACCTTTCCCGGTCCAGGAATGCCAACTTTTTAATCTCCACCATCAGATGGATAAGCGTGGCTGGATCATCGCGCGCTACCGACACATCACAAAGGTCGAGCATCGCCAATTGTTGCAACAGGGCAAAGCCTGTCGAAACGGATGGCGTCTGTAGGATTTCATACCCACGGTAGCGACCTTTGATCGACTCACGTGTGCAGGATTCTACGGCGGCCAGATCGTCCCGTGTCACTAGCGAACCCAAGGCATGCAGGTCCTGGGCAATAGCCCTCGCCAAGCGTCCGCGATAGAAACTCTCAAGGCCTTCTTCCGCAAGCGCTTCCAAGGTTTCCGCCAGGCGCGGGTTCATAATCCGCATGCCAATGTCCGGCACTCCCCCGTTCAGCAGATACCGCGACGAGGCAGAGCCTGCCGTTTCGAAACGCCATGCGTCTGTGCTTGCTGATCTTCGGTAGGTGTGGCCAACGGGCACACCGCGCCGCGCGAGTTGGACGGCTGGCGCGGCAAGCTCCTTGACAGACTTACGGCCGTGATTTGTGTGCATGGCGAAAAGCGCTGCAACGCTTCCCGGCGCGGAAATCGACATGGGGCCATTTTCCGGCAAACCCCGCGGATAAGCATCGGCTCGAGCTGCTAGCGGAGCACATCCCACCCCTTCGTAGACATATCCCTGCCCGTCGTGGACATGATAGAAGCCATCGCCACCGATGCCTGACATGAAGGGTTCGGCAACGCCAAGGCTCAGAGCTACCGCGAAGGCCGCATCAACCGCGTTTCCTCCGGACTTCAGAACATCCAGTCCGACTTGGGTTGCGGCAGGATGGTTTGTGGCCACGGCGGCGTTCCCCATGATAAGGGGCCGCCAGGTGCGGACTGAATTCACCGTACTTTCCCTCGACGCTCGCCAATATCCCAAAAAAGACCGGTCATGTTTCGCAACGCATCGCGCACGAGTGTTCCAAGGACATGTTCGTTCGGGGCATGCTGGCAGCAGCCGGCATAACTATGCGGAATCCAAATCGTCGGCAGGTTGAGTATCTCGGTAAAGGCATCATTGGGGAGCGACCCCGCAAGATTTGGTAGAATGTCTGGCCTCATTCCACTGGATGCGGCAATTGAATCGGCGACAAATTCCACCCAAGGATGGTTTAATGGGAAACGAGTGGCGGGAACCGCGTCTTCGCGCCGCCCAACGACTTGGACCGCCTCGTAGCCATTGTCGTCCAGGTGGCGCCGTAGTGCCGGCAGGATTTCGGCGGGGTCGGTTCCTACCACGTATCGAAGTTGGCAGGTGGCGACCGCGCTTCCGGCAATGGCATTCTGTGGCGAAGCGGGGCTGCCCGAAAGCATGCTCAGCACAGCAAAGCTGTTCCATCCAAACGCCCTTTCAATCGGTGTAAGGCCTTGCTCGCCCCAGCTATGGTCAACATCAGGGCCGCCTTCTGGGAGTGGCAGCGAGGCGATCGATGCGCGGAAGTCGTCGGTCAAGCTCTTCGGCCGCCATTCCGAAATTCTAATCTGCCCGCGCGCATCCGCGATGCTGGAAATTGCATGGGCCAGGATAATTGCAGGGTCGGCGAGCAATCCTCCAAAGTTTCCCGAATGGTAGGCGCGCTCGCGCAGGTTAACCCGCAAATCGAAATTGAAGGCTGCGCGTGATCCCAAGAACATGGTCGGAACATTGCTGCGGAGGCGAGGACCATCAGAAGCGATCAGGACGTCCGCCGAAAGTCGGTCTGCATTAGCCGTGAAGAATTCTCGCAGTCCAGGAGACCCTATCTCCTCCGAGGTCTCCATCACCAACTTGACGTTGAAGCCGAGACTTCCTTTTTGCTGTAAGACAGCAAATAGGGCCTTCAGATTGATCAGATGCTGTGCCTTGTTGTCGGCGGAGCCTCTACCGTAGATGCGGTCCCCCTCGACCGTTAGGAGATAGGGATCGAGACCCTCTCGCCAGGACCGCGTGTCGGGTGCGCAGACATCGCCGTGACCGTAGATCAGGATCGTACCGAACTCGGGGTTTTCGATCCGGCTCGCTAGCAAAATGGGAGAGCCGTCCGCCGTCGCTTCCATCGACGTGGTGAAACCGCATTGATCAACCAGTGGGACGATCATTTCAACAAGGTAGCGACGCAACTCTCCCGCGAAGGCAGGATCTTGGCTTTCGCTTCTAACGGCAACAAGACTGGCAAGATCGTCATTGAATCTATTGAGGAAATAATAGTCACTTTTAGCGATCGCCTGATCGCGGCCTCCTTGATCGAACGAATAGGTCATATTGGGATCCTGCGAAATTCTATCTGGTCGTCATGGGGCAATCATGGCCGTCAAGGTGCAGCGAAGCCAATCTCGAGCGTTGTTTGTTCGTCGAACTTCGGAACCTCCCAACCTTGCCCCGGCATGGCTGCCAAAAGCTCCTTCGTGTAAGGATGTTGAGGTTTTCCGAGCACCGTTTCCACCTTTCCCCGCTCGACAACCTCTCCCTTGTTCATGACGATAAGCTGGTCAGAGACCTGCGCAGCTACCCGCAGATCATGAGTGATGAAAATCATCGTGAGTCCCATTTTCTGTTTGATCTCCTGAAGGAGATTGAGCACGTCGCGCTGAACCGAAACGTCGAGAGCGGAAACGGCTTCGTCCGCGATCAGGATCTTCGGCTCCACCATCAACGCTCTTGCGATAGAGATGCGCTGTCGCTGTCCACCGGAGAATTGTGGAGGATAGCGGGTGAGCGCGTCCTGACTGAGACGCACAATCCGAAGCAATTCCCGCGCACGTTCGATCGCAGTCTTTTTCGAGACCCCGAAATTGGTCGGTCCTTCAATGAGCTGGTCGCATATCGTACGGCGTGGATTAAGCGAGCCATACGGGTCCTGGAAAACGATCTGAATATCTTTGCGGCGGCTGCGCAGTCCTTTCTTCGAAAGCGCCATAAGGTTTGCGCCGTCAACGATCACCTCGCCGGTATCAGGATCGGTTAGCCGCATCAGGCAACGTACAAGTGTCGATTTGCCGGAGCCGCTTTCTCCGACGATGCCAAGCGTTTCGCCTTTCTTGACCTCGAAACCGACATCGCGGACGGCCGCTATGGAAGACGACTTCCCGAAAAGGGTGGCTGCGGTGTGGAAGCTTTTCACGATCCCGGTCACCCTCATCGCGACGGGAAGGTTGTTCTCAAACGAAGCGCCTTCTTTTGTTCGACGCGGGACGGCGGAAATGAGCTGCCGTGTATAGGCATGTGTCGGTCGGTTCAGGACTTCATCGGCCGCACCTTGCTCGACAATCTTGCCGTGTTGCATGACCACAACCCTGTCGGCGATTTCCGCGACCACATCAAAGTCGTGCGTCACAAATACGATACCAGCGCCATGACGGCTCTTAAGGTCCTTGAAGAGGTGGAGGATTTGCGCCTGGGTCGTAACGTCCAAAGCCGTGGTAGGTTCGTCGGCGATCAGGACTGTCGGATCAAGGGCCAGTGCCATCGCTATGACAATGCGCTGCCGCTGCCCCCCGGAAAGCTGATGGGGGTACCTACCATATATCCGCTCCGGGTCGGGAAGTTTCACCTCCGCAAACAAGGCGAGCGTGCGTGCCCTTCTTTCGGCGCTTGCGAGTTGGGTGTGCTGCTGGAACACCTCAGAAACCTGATCGCCCACACTAAAGCAGGGATTGAGGGCGGTCATCGGCTCCTGGAAGATCATGGCAATCCGGTTACCACGTAGCTTGGCTAGCTCGCGCTCTTTTAAGGTCAGAAGGTCGACCTCGCCGAGAAGAATTTTGCCAGACGTCGGCGCGAGCGCCTTTGGTAGAAGGCCCATCGTCGCGAAGCTCGTCATGGACTTTCCAGAACCACTCTCACCCACAATGCAGACAATTTCCCGGGGACGAACGTCGAGGCTGAATGACTCGACCGCGTAGAAACGATCCCCTCCTCGCGGCAATGCGATACTCAAATTGCGGATCGACAGAACAGGTGAAGTCTGCTCGTCCATTAGTTTCTGCCCTCAGGCGTCGTGAGGTCGCGAATACCATCGCCGAACATGTTGATGGCAAGCACAAGGACGAAGAGCGCTGCACCCGGAATAGCGATGAGCCAACTGTTGAAAAGCAGCATTTCCTTGCCCTCCGAGATCATGAGGCCCCAAGACGGCGTTGGCGGCTGCACCCCCAGCCCCAAGAACGACAATGCTGACTCCAGGATTATCGCATGAGCCATTTCGATGGTGCAGATGACGATCAGGGCGTTGGCGATATTGGGAAGGATGTCCTTGATCAAGATGCGGGGCAGGGGGGCGCCGAGGACCTCGGCAGCAGCGATATATTCGTGATTTCTGACCTGCATCGTCGCGCTGCGGATAACTACTGCGGCACGATCCCACAAAAGCAGACCGAGCACGGTTGTAATGACGAACAGGGAGCCGCCGAAAAGCGATACGATTGCGAGTGAGACAAGCACCACCGGGAGTGCGAGTCTCACATTGATGATAAAGCGCACAACAGCATCGACGCGCCCGCCAAAATAGCCGGCAAGAATTCCGAGCGTCGTGCCGATCAGCGTTGATACCGAGGCAGCCGTAAAACCGATCATCAGCGAGACGCCGGCACCGTACAACAGGCGCGAAAAATAATCTCGACCGAGTGCGTCAGTGCCAAGCGGATGGTCCCACGAACCACCGAGGAAAACCGGAGGCCGTAATCGCATAACAAGGTTCTGTAAGTATGCATCGTGCGGGGCAATCAGGGGTGCGCTGATCGCAAGAATGACCAGCGTCAGGAGGATAGCCCCCGACAAGAGAAACCCGGGATGGTGTAAGGCGCGAACCACCATCAGTCGTCGCGGCGACGGAACGGCAACTGTCTCGGCTGGTATGGTCATGCCTTTCGAAGCCTCGGATCCAGCCATGCATTGAGTAGGTCGGCAACCAGCGTGAACACGATGTAAAACATGGAGAACACGAGAATGAGCGCCTGCATGGTCGGTATGTCGTTACGAGCGATTGATTGCCAGGCTAGGAGACCCGCCCCTTGCAGTGCGAACACCGACTCGACGATGATGGAGCCGCCAAGCATAAAACCCATCTGAACGGCAGCGAGGCTCACCACCGGTATCACGGCGTTGCGCAAGGCGTGCTTGAAGAGAATTTTTCGCGACGACAAACCCTTGGCCCTCGCCGTGCGTATGTAGTCCGAGGTCAGCACCTCCAGCATGCCGGCGCGCGTCAGCCGCATCAACGCTGGTGTTGCATAGTAGCCCAGCACGACGGTCGGCATCACGAAGCTTTTCCACGATGAGGCGCCGGATGCGGGAAGCCAACGCAGTTTGATGGCGAAAACTACGATCAGAATAAGACCGAACCAGAAACTGGGGATTGCCTGCCCTACCACAGCGAGGAAAAGAGACAGCCGATCGAAGAAGGAATTCGGCTTGACCGCGGCAACGATTCCGAGCGGAAGCGATAGGATGAGCGCGAATGTGATGCTCAGCAACCCCAGTAGCATCGTGACCCCAAGATGTTGGGCCAAGAGCTGGCTGACAGGCAGCTTGAAATAATAGCTGTAGCCGAGATCGCCTGTCATCGCGCGGCCGAGCCAATCGAAATATTGAACGACCACCGGGCGGTCGAAACCGTACTGAACTCTGATTTGCGCGATGTTGTCTGCACTCGCACCCTCGCCGGCGATCGCAATCGCGGGATCCCCTGAGAAATTGAGCATGAGGAAGGTGATGGCAGACACCGTTATCGCGACAAAGAACGCCATGGTCAGTCTGCCGACTATAAACCTTGTCATGTGGCGACCTTCCTTGTCATGAGATGGGTGAGCCGGCGAGGCGGCTCACTTTCTGGAACGGCTAGTTCCATGCCATGTCAAAGAAGCGAACAAGTTCGTCGGGCGTTGGATCGAACTTCAGATCTTTCGACAGCGCATAATTCACTGAGTAGGACCAGAGCGGAACGACATACGCCTGATCTGCGATCCGATTGAATGCCTTGGAGTAAGCGGCCTTGCGCTTCGCTTCATCGACGGTGGCTCCGGCGGTTTGCAGATCGCCGGCGACGTCCTTATCTTGTGCATAGTCCTGATTGCTGAGACCAAAGTAGATCGGTGTAATTGCTGCGACGTCTGCAATAGAGCTTGAGCCGTCAGTGAGGAAAGAGATCGGAACTTTTCCTTCGGTTCTTTTAGCGGTTAGCGCGGAATACTGAAGTACGCTGGTTTCCACATTGATGCCAACGGAAGCAAGATTGCTTACCATTGCCTCGGCTAACGGACGATCGCGGTAGACGCCCATCTCGGTTTTGAAGCCGTCTGGGTAGCCTGCCTCCTTTAGGAGCTCTTTCGCCTTGGTCGGGTTGTATTCATAACTCTGGACCTGGGTATCGCAGCCAAACTGTGCAGGATTGCAAAGGCTGTTGATGATTTCAGAGCCGCCCTGAAGAAGACCTTCCACGATCCCCTTGCGGTCAATTGCGTAATTGATTGCCTTGCGTACGCGGACATCCTTGAGCGGGCTTTGTTCCGATGTCCTACCTGCGGCATCAAGAGCCAGAAAGCCAACGCGAAGGCCTGGCCTGCTTGTGACATTGAATTCTCCGGCGCCGGCCAAATTCTTGGCGACGTCCGACGGAAATTGCCACATGAAGTCGAGATTACCGGACATAAGCTCGGCAAGCTGGGTGTTTACGTCGCGAATGGTCCGGATCTCGATCTTTTCGATGGCAGGCTTTGCCTTTGGGCCGTCGAAATAATTCGGATTCCGCTCCAACGTGTACCCTGATCCCGGCGTGACCGACGTTACCTTGTATGGGCCGGTGCCAACTGGCATGGCGGCCATGCCGGAAACGCCGGCTTTTTCGTAGTAATCCTTTGGATACATCGGGACGAAGCCGCTAAGGGCTGCCATCGCCATTGCATAGGGTTGAGCAAGATGTATCCGTACGGTGTAGGCATCGATCTTTTCCGCCGATTTCATCCATTTGACCCAGTCATACAGGACAATCTTGTTCGCGGGATCGACGATGTAATTGATGGTGAACACGACATCGTCGGCATCGAAAGCTTCCCCGTTGGAGAATTTGATGCCTCTGCGCAGCTTGAATTCAATCGTCTTGTCGTCTGGCCAAGACCACGATTCCGCGAGATCGCCCTTGAACTCGCCACTTGCTGGGTCTCGATACACAAGGCCGTCATATATTTGAAGACCAGTGATCAGCCCCTCGCGAGAGCTGTCGAAATAATAGTTCAATGTTCCGACTTCGCCATTTAACACAATGTGCGCGACGCCGTCATCCTTCCCCGCGTATGCCGGAACGTAAGCAGCGGTACTCAGCGTACCAGCAGCCAGCATCAAACCAACCCATTTCTCTCTCATGGCTTTCGTTCCTCCAGAGCATTTTTTGCGTTCGGACGCGCCCGTTTTTTTGCCGCGTCATTATCCCAAAATTTCGGAGACAATGCCGGTGCGTCTGTTTTGCTGATTGTCATAATGTATGACTGTCACAAATTGTGCACAAGGTCAATCCGATTGCATATCGCTTCTGAATAATTGTATTGGATCGCCGTCGGGGGGTAAAAATGGGCGGATGCCCCCGTGCGTTGGCGTGGTCAGGAATTTGAAGTGTCTGAGAAAGGCCGCATCCTGGATATGCGCGTCGAGAATCAGATGGGTCGTGCGAGGTCAGATGACAGAGGAAAAAGTCGCCAAGAGCACTGCGGGGAGGCTACGCGATGCTATCGAGAACGATATCCTGACTGGCGTGCTTGCGCCCGGTCAGCGTATTGATGAGCAGTCTCTTTCTAAGCGATTTGGCGTTTCTCGTACTCCAGTTCGCGAGGCGCTCGCTCAGTTGGCTTCAGACAGCCAGGTGGAGCTGCGACCCAATAAGGGAGCATTTGTTTCAGCCGTCCGGATCGATCGTTTGATCCAAATGTTTGAGGTTATGGGCGAGTTGGAAGGGATGGCGGGCCGACTCGCCGCTATGCGTCTCCGAATGGAGGACCGGGAGACCCTTCAACGAGCAATGGATCAATGCGTTCGCGCTGCGTCTAGCGGCGATACTGACGCCTACTACTACGAAAACGAGGAATTTCATCAAGCGATTTATGCGGCTAGCCACAATGGATTTCTGATCGAGCAATGCCAAATGTTGCAGAGAAGGCTAAGGCCTTATCGGCGCCTTCAACTACGCGCGGTCAATAGAATGCGCAGCTCTCTCGCTGAGCACCAGGTAATCGTCGAAGCGATTTTTGCTGGCGAAAGCTCGAAAGCCGAAACGGCGCTCAGAGCGCATGTCGTCATACAAGGTGAAAGGTTCCAGGATCTCGTTGCTTTCATGGCGGAAGCGGCCTCGCTAAATTAGCGGGTTGTTCTGAAATCACCATCAGCGGCCGTTTAGGATTTTCGGGGGCGTTCCTGCGAAAGGACTCCTGCTCGCGGCTTTCCGCGAATCGAATGGCTGCACGGCACGGCCTAGCAGCGGCCACCGCACATCGAGCACATCAAGCCTTTAAACGCGCGGCTTCTCAGCTTTCACAGATATAATGCAAAGCGTTTGACATTGTGTACGATTGACATGATATTGCATTTTATCATTTGAGAGATCGCTATGTTGGCAGACATGCCGAGTACGTCACCGTCATTCCTTGCAGCTCTTATCGAAAACGTTACGAACGGAAGCCGGCGGTTGTTGAGGCGGGCTAGTCACGCCAAAGCTCCTATCCCCTCGGTGGAACTGATAAGGATCGCGGAGGAATTGCTTTCGCGTCGTGGCGAGGCATCCGGCATCGCTCTCGCGGAGGAATTGCTGGCGGCCTATAAGTGGTCTTCGCCCCAGAAGCGCCTGGAGTTTCTCCTTGGATTGGCGAACGATTTTGGCCCCCACATCGAGAATCTGAGAACGGCGCTCGACCTGATCGAGAGCGATCCGTCGCCGGATCATCTATACGCACTCCATGCGGCTTCGGAACCTCGACGGCAGCAGTTGTTTAGGCGGATCAATCTCGCGGGAGGGGGCACCAAGTCACTCATTGCGATGAGAGAGGATCTTCTTAAGAATTTGCAGAAACATCCTGAACTCAAATGGGTAGACGCGGATTTTTCGCATCTCTTCGCATCGTGGTTCAACCGGGGTTTTTTGGTCCTGAAGCGGATCGACTGGGAAACACCGGCCAACATACTCGAAAAGATTATTCAGTACGAGGCGGTCCACGAAATCGCAGATTGGAATGACCTGAGGAACCGAGTGCAACCGCCAGACCGACGTTGTTATGCATTTTTTCATCCACAGTTAGTCGACGAACCGCTCATCTTCGTAGAAGTGGCGTTGACAATGGAGATGCCGCGGCACATTCAGCCCCTACTGCAGATTGAGCGGGAGTTCGTGCTGGAAAGAGATGCGACAACCGCCGTATTCTATTCGATTTCGAACACCCAGACGGGATTGAGGGGCGTCTCGTTCGGAAATTTCCTGATCAAGCAGGTCGTGCAAGACCTCAAAGCGGAATTGCCTAACCTCAAGCATTTCGCGACATTGTCGCCCGCTCCCCGTTTCTCCAAATGGCTGGCAACTCAGGCGGCCAGCGGTAGTAATCAGTGCGGCCCGCTGGATGCACTAGAGAACCCCACCTGGTCCGACGACAAGCAGGTGGTGGAGAACATCGGGCCTCACATAATGCGGATGGCCGCTCGCTATTACTTGGATTCACGAGATTCGAATGGGCGAACGATCGACCCTGTGGCTCAGTTTCATTTGAGCAATGGAGCACGGCTCGAAAGCATAAATATTCTCGGCGACCGCTCCGAAAAGGGTCTCGTGCAATCCCACGGCGTGATGGTCAACTACGTCTACCATCTCGCCGATATCGAGGCGAACCACGAGGCCTTCGCGGAGAGAGGCGAGATCGTCGCTGCACCGCACATTCGCAAGCTTCTCGAACCTTTGAAATAACCATCTCATCACTACCGGCTGAATGAGCCGCATACGACGCCTGTTGGAGTTGAAATGAACGGAAATCTCTTCTCTTATTTCCAGGGTCATATTTGCAATGCCGAGAGTGTTGCGATCGATGATACCAAAGGACGCGTCTACACCTATGAGGACCTGGTAAGACTTTCGGGGCAGATAGCAAACGTTCTCGTTGAGCGAGGGGTCCGCCCAGGCGACCGGGTAATGGTGCAGGTCGAAAAGTCTGTCATGGCGGTTTGTCTTTATCTGGCGACGCTCCGTGCCGGTGCTGTTTTCCTGCCCTTGAACACTGCCTACACATATTATGAGGTAAAGTACTTCGTTCTGGACGCTGAACCGGCTCTCTTCATCTGCGACCCTTCGCACGAACGATCGCTAGCGCAGATTGTTGGGCGGGTAGGCGCACAAATAGAGACGCTTGCTGCAGATGGACGGGGGAGCTTGTTTGAAGCCTCGAGTGTGGCGTCCTACGCGTTCCCGACGGTTATTCGGGAGGCGGACGACCTGGCGGCCATACTTTATACCTCGGGCACGACCGGACGATCGAAAGGTGCGATGCTCACGCATGGGAATTTGCTATCCAACGCGCTAACGCTTGTCGATGCATGGGCCTTTACGGAGCAGGACGTCCTCATTCACGCGCTCCCGATCTACCATACGCACGGCCTATTCGTGGCGATTAACGTCTCGCTTCTCTCCGGCGCGGCAATTCGGTTTCTCAGGAAATTCGACCCGGATCTCATCATCGACTTGATGAAGGAGGCAACGGTTCTAATGGGGGTGCCGACATTCTACGTGCGGCTCCTGCAGAGCCCCCGCCTCGATAGTGTCGTGTCTGGCATGCGGCTCTTTGTTTCGGGTTCGGCGCCTCTACTTGCGGAAACCCACGTCGAGTGGCAGCGCCGCACTGGCCACGCCATTCTCGAGCGCTATGGGATGACAGAAACCAACATGAATACGTCCAACCCCTACGATGGCCTACGTGTGGCCGGAACAGTCGGACCTCCTCTTCCAGGAGTGTCGATCAGGATCACCAATCCTGGCAACGGCGCCTCGGTTGGCAACGATGAAATCGGCATGATCGAGGTTAAAGGTCCGAATGTCTTCGCGGGATATTGGCGTTTGCCCGAGAAGACGGCAGCGGAAATGCGACCGGACGGATACTTCATCACTGGCGATCTTGGTAAGATTGACCAACGTGGGTACCTTCACATCTTGGGGCGCGATAAGGATCTCGTCATAACAGGGGGCTTTAACGTCTATCCCAAAGAAGTTGAAAAGGAGATTGATACACTCCCCGGCGTGGTTGAAAGCGCCGTTATTGCGGTGCCTCATCCAGATTTTGGGGAAGGCGTAACGGCGGTCGTTGTTCGCGGCCTAGGGGCGAATATCGCGGAGGACGATGTCCTGGCGGCGGTTCAAAATCGACTTGCTAAGTTCAAAATTCCCAAACGTATCGTCTTCATTGACGAACTGCCGAGAAACGCAATGGGGAAAGTCCAAAAAAATGTTCTTCGCGACAAGTTCAAAGATCTGTACCTAGATACTGCCGCAGTGTAGATTATTGGTGTCCTCTTATAAGCGCGGTGCTCACAATGACAGCTATCGCAGCGCTCAATTCGGCGCGGAAGTCGTTCCGGGATCCGCAACTTTGTTTCGACAATGGGCGCGTTCCTTCCTGACCATATCGTAGGATTCGATGTAGGCCATGCCTAGGAGGTATCCGACCAGATGCAATCGATGAGAGGCAGCTATCTGGTAAAGTTCATTTAGGCTGGCGCTAATATAGGCCAGTGCCTCGCCACGGTCTAAGGTCAGTTTTTTAGTTGGCATTTTGACGAACCCGTTCCCCACCCGTTTGACCACTCGGTCAGCTGAAGTGTGTCGTTATCAGTTCTGATGTTTGTTGCTGCAGGCGCCCACCGGTACGTCCATACCGATATCGAGGATGGGTGCGCTGTGAACAGGTATTTTCGCGA
The DNA here is from genome assembly GCF_029625865.1 of Mesorhizobium sp. WSM4887. Lineage (NCBI taxonomy): Bacteria > Pseudomonadati > Pseudomonadota > Alphaproteobacteria > Hyphomicrobiales > Phyllobacteriaceae > Mesorhizobium > Mesorhizobium sp. WSM4887. The sequence continues at coordinate 63,610 of NZ_JARTVP010000006.1, read as the reverse complement.
TACTTTCCGAAAGAACCGGGTTTCCAGATGCTTGGCTGGCGATTCACAGTGCGGCTGGCCAACCCGATCGCGTGAGACGTCAAGCGTTCCCGTTATAAGGACATTTTTCGATGGTCTCCGAAGAGCACTGTGAAATGTACGAGATGATAAAGCGGCACGACGAGGACGGCGTCGCGCGCGTTTTCCAGCTTCAGCTCGACAGCACCTTTCCCTCGATCGAGATATTGCGGGCCCAACGCCCGGATCTCCTAAGTGGCGACGCTGAGGTCAGCGTTGCGGATATTTGATAGGCAGGCGTTTATCCGCACGGCTGCGTGCTGACTTGCGTATGTCCAATGTGTGCCTGTATAAAGCACATATTGAGGTCGCCATTGAATACCCGCTTTGCAGTTGCCACGCACATCCTGACCTTTCTCCAGTCACAAGAAGGTTCGCCCGCTTCGTCGGAGCTGATCGCGTTGAGTGTCAACACCAATCCGACGCTGATCCGCCGCCTCCTTTCGCAACTGGCCAAGGCTGGATTGACGACCTCTCAGATGGGAAGTGGCGGCGGCGCATTGCTGGCCCGAGCCGGTTCCTCGATCACGCTGCTCGACGTGCACAAGGCAATCGACGAAGACGTCGTTATTTTCCCGCTTCATCAGGAACCGAACCCTCAATGTCCGGTCGGCCGGCACATCAACAAGGTTCTGCAAGGTCATATCGCCGATATGGAACAGGCGATGGAGCGCGAGCTGGCGCGCACGACCTTAGCTGACCTTGCGAGCGATATTTCCACCATCAACTCAGCCGCTTGAGGGAAAATCTGATTTTTCGCGCGGCACCCCTTTGCGTAGATATGTAATAGATATAGATACACATTTGTCTGCGACAGAAATGGTTAAATATTATGGCAGCTCGATTCGCACGCCACCTCGTGCTTGCGACGGTGGCAATCCTTCCCCTCACAGGTGGGCTGAACCCTATCGCACGTCATGCAACGGAGACAAAAATGACCACACAAGAAATACAGGTCGTCGACCTCCTCAAGGCTATCGAAACCGGCGCGACCGAACCGGTCGGCGTGATCAATCCCGAGAAGTACATCCAGCATAATCTGGCTGCGGCAGACGGCTTGAAGGGTTTTGCAGAACTCCTTGCCGCTCTTCCCAAGGGGTCGGCCAAGGTGAATACCGTGCGAGTATTCCAGGACGGCGAGTTCGTTTTCGCCCACACCGACTACGATTTCTTTGGGCCGAAGGTCGGTTTTGACATCTTTCGCTTCGAACACGGCAAGATTGTCGAACACTGGGATAATCTTCAGGATACCGCAGGTCCCAATCCAAGTGGCCACACGATGGTCGATGGACCGACCGAGGCGAAGGACCTCGACAGGACGGAAACGAACAGGACTTTGGTTGCGGCTTTCGTTGACGACATTCTCGTTAACGGCCGCATGGAGAAGCTTTCTGGCTATTTCCACGGAGACAACTACACGCAGTATAACCCACAGATCGGCGACGGCCTCTCGGGGCTGGGTGCTGCCCTAAAGGCGATGGCCGAAGCGGGCATAACCATGAAGTACGACACGGTCCACAAGGTGCTGGGCAAGGGCGATTTTGTCCTCACTGTGAGCGAAGGCAAATTCGCTGGTAAGCCGACATCGTTTTATGACCTGTTCCGGGTTCAGAACGGCAAGATCGCCGACACGATCGAACCGATCCCCGCGAAGGCTGAATGGAAAAACCAGAACGGCAAGTTCTGACAGGTGGGGGGCGGCGCCTCCGCCTGCTCGACGCCTGTTGTTGGTTACTGGCCCAACCATCTGCCCATTGCCTGGGCAGCGGTCCGTTCGGATCACCGCAAGCCTTCGTCCTGCTCCGCAAACGACCTCGGAAAACGTTCGGTGTCGTACCGTCGTACCTACCGCACCTTGCAAATATTGCGATGAACGCGGAGGTGCGGAGGTCGTGCTGTAGCCCAGTTTGTGTGAGACCGTTTGAACGGAGAGGCCGTCCGCGAGCATGGCCGCCGCACGAGAGAGGCGCAGCCGTTGCCGCCATCGTGACGCTAGTACAGAACGACTTCCAATCGTGCGAAAGCATTCTGAGACGTCAGGCGGGAGATATCGCCTGCATCATCCTCGAGCTCCAATCGTGTGCGGGGGGATCGTTTACCTCGAGCACGAATTCGTCCGTCAATTGCTCGATCTCACAAGCGAACTCGGGATGTTGCTGATCTTTGATGAGATCATCACCTTGCGCGCGACCTTCGGGGCCTGCAAAGCAATTACGGCATCGACCCCGACCTGACCATATTCGGTAAGATAATCGGGGGCGGTGCCGATCGGAGTCGTCGGCGGTCAGCGGCGCGTTTTCCAAGTTCTCGAAGGACAACCAGGTCATGATGTCGGGAACGCACCACGGCCATCCACTCGCTTGTGCCGCTGGTCTGGCGACGATGGATGTCGTGGATCGTGGTGGCTATGAGTTGTTCAACCTCATGGCACAAAAGGTGAAGGGGGAACTGAACGGTTGGGCTGCGGCGAAGGGCCACCCGTTCATCATGTTCGGGGATTTCTCGGTTCTCGGCTATGCATTTACCAAGCACGCAGGAAAGACGAATCGCACCCACAGTGACTATTTGCGCAAAATTGATGATGAAAAGATGATGATTTATGTCTTAGAGATGGCCTCTCGTGGTTATTTTCCTGTTTCATCGTGGTAAAATCGGCCTGACACTTCCAATGACGGAGCAAGACATCAGGGGATACATCGAAACCACCAAACTGTTGCGGACTGATTGAACATTTGTTGGTGATACGGGATCAGCTTTTCAACTCGTCGCCCAAGTTGGGGATACTTGTCTCTTGCTGGGCACTCGGGCTCCAGGCTCGGTTGCGATCACGCCGGTTCTGTTTGTCCGATCAATCGACGCAGGCGGGGGATAAACGATGGAGTGAGCTGCGCGCTTGCTGCCTCCTTCTACCATCCGGTGGAACCGCGTCGCGGCTGCTACGTCAACATTTTCGGTCTGCTATTGTCGACTGGGCTGGCGCAGGCGACTCCCGCGGCCGTCTTCGCGAAGGGCTCCAGCTCCGGCCTACGAGATCGAATCGATACCCGCGTAAGGGAGTCGATGGCGAGCTCTGGCAGGAGCGATTCTTCCGTTCGGCGGACACAAGCGCGCGTCGATCGGAATGATGATCGAACTCCTCGCGGGCCGATGATCGGAGACCTCACCAGCAAAGCCTCTTTGGAGATCGACAAAAGGGATGGTGGTCCGCTTCTTGGCGGATATCTGATGATTGCGATAGACGCTGACTGGTTCTCAGCTGACAAAACCAACGTCAAAGACGCGGACAACTGGCTTGAGGGTCTCGCCCGCGACAATCCAGGTGTCCGTTTGCCGTCTTCACGTCGCTATCGCGCACGCGGCAAGACTGCTCAGGAAGGCCTCAGCATCTCTCGTGAAATGCAAGCTGAGCTTTTGGCTTGCTTGCCAACCCGAAGCCCTGAGTCGGGTTCGAAGTCGGCTTGATGTGTAGCCTGCAATTGGCTTCGCTCTCTAGGACGGAGCCATCTCCAACGGGAAAACCGCTTAGGCGGGTTGTGTCGCGAAGGCCGTATAGGCCGAATAGACCAGCCACCCGCAGTCGATCGGAAGCACGACACCCGTAATGGCGGACGCAGCCGGCGAGCACAGGAAGAAGATTGCCTCGCCTACGTCAGACGGCTCGACGAAGCGCGGAATGGCTGACTTCGAAATCACCATGTCCGGATTGCGTTCGCCACGGTTGATCCGCTCCCGCATAGCGGGCGTCATGGTGTAGCCGGGGGCGACGGCATTTACGCGGACGCCTTGGGGACCGAGTTCGGCGGCCATGATCTCGGTCAACGTCACCATGCTCGCCTTGCTGACGCCGTATGCGGGTTGCGGCGACGGGCGGAATGACGTCAGCGAGCAGAGGTTGATGATCGAACCGCTACCGATCTCGGCCATCCGTTCGCCAAAAGCGCGGCCGACCAGCAAGGAGCCGCGGACGTTGATGTCGATGATCCGGTCGAATTCCGCGATCTCCATTTTTGTCACGCGAACGGCATTTTGGAGAATTCCGCCGGAATTGACCAAGGACGCGACGGGTCCGTGGCTAGACCATATTTCGTCGGCGAATTTCGTTACCGCGGCCTCGTCTGAAACATCGAGGTGGCGATAGACAACGTCAGCCCCTGATTTGACCAGTTCGGCGGCAACCGACTTGCCTTGGGTATCGTTGATATCGGCCACTACGGCCCTCCAACCCCCGGCAACGAAGCGGCGCACGGTCGCCTCCCCGATTCCGCTTGCACCGCCCGTCACGACCACCACAGGCTTGATGTTGCAAGGCTGAGAAGACGCGCTCATGGCAAAACCCTTTTTCTTTTTTTGAGAGATGACGGGACCTGGCCGACATAAGGAGCGCAGCGTTCGATCCCGATGCGGACGGTCTCTTCGCCCGGCCTCGTCCACCAATCGAGTTCTGAAAAGATCTCGAGTTCGAAAACGCCTGCATAGCCGATGTCGTCCAACCAGCCTCGTATCCGCGGAATGTCGACCACGCCATCGCCGACCATGCCGCGATCGCGCATGTTGCGGGTGGGCACCAGCCAATCGCAGTAGTGGAAGGTAAGGATGCGCTTCGGACCAGCCCGACGCAGCTCCCGCTCGAAAGCGCTATCCCACCAACAATGATAGACGTCGGGGACAAGCCCTGCCGCCTCGTCGCCGAGTTCGTCGCAAAGGTCATTAGCTTCCCTGATGGAATTCAGCACCGATCGATCGCCGGCATACATCGGGTGAAGCGGCTCCAGGCCGAGTTTCACCCCAACTGAACGTGCGTGGGGCGCCAAGGTGTGCAGCGCGTCGCGTACCCTCGATCTCTGGCCTGCGATATCCTTGGAGTTCTTGGGCAGCCCTCCCACTACCATGACGACGCAAGGCGCGCCGATCGCCGCGGCGTTGTCGAGGATGCGTCGATTCTCGTCGATCGCAGCCTCGAAATCGGCCTCGGTGTCGGCGTTGAGCCAGGCACTGGTACAGAGCGACGCTACCCATAAGCCCGCATCGCGCAGGTGACGGGCAGTCTGTTGAACGCCATATTCGTCGAGATACTGGCGCCAGCAGGCTATTCCCCCGACGCCCTGCTTCGCGTAGCCGTCGATGGCTTCGGCCATCGACCATTTGTAGGTCGTTATCTGATTGATGGCGAAACGCGAAAGGTCAGCCATTTGCGGCTCCTTCAACTGGGACGACGCCATAGTGCTTTGCGGCGTATTCCGGCGTGATCTTTCCATCGTGCAGGTCGGCTTCCACCGCTGCCATGCTCCGCTCTTCAGGTGGGCCGTAGCCTCCGGCTCCGGCCTGCTCATGGCGGATCACCGTACCAGCGTGGACGGTGCGCGTTACCTTTCCCGGTAGTTCCTCTCGCCCACTGCTGTCCGGGTTCAGGATGTTGCGCGAGTTGGAGCCCGGCTTGCCGCCAAACAGGCCATACGGAGCGTGGTCTGTACGGTCGGCACGGACCTGCAGGATAGCTTCATCCGCAAGCAATCTGTACTGACGTGTAAGTCCCAGACCGCCCCGGTACTTTCCGGCTCCACAGGAATCGGCCCGCAGCGAGTATTCTTCCATGCGGATGGGGTAACGCGCTTCCAGGGTCTCGATAGGGAGGTTCGACATGTTTTGGGAGGGATTGGTCACCCCTTCGATGCCGTCCTGGTTGAATCGGCCGCCCCAGGCTCCGTTGATCATGTCGACCAGCACGAACGGCTGTCGGTCGGCGTCGTACCCGCCGATCGCGATCACGGTGTTGCCGCCTTCGCCAGCCGCCATCATTCGCTTCGGCGCGATCTGCGCGAGTGCGCCCATGACCGTGTCGACAACGCGGTAGCCAGTGAGAGCTCGCGCTGCGACGGGCGCAGGCATAAGCGGGTTGAGGATGGAACCCTCTGGCGCAGTCACGTCGATGCAGCGGTAGACGCCGGCGTTGTTGGGGACTTCGGCCTCAAGGGCGCAGCGAACGCTGAGGTAAGTCGCCGACTTGACGAATGACAAGGTCGAGTTGATCGCGCCGCGCACCTGGGGCGATGAACCGTCGAAATCGACCGCGAGATGGTCGCCCTTGACGGTGATCCGGCATTTGATCGGGATCGGCGCCAGATCGAAGCCGTCACCGTCTATGTAGTCGGTGAACTCGTAGTCTCCGTCTGGCCAACTGCTGATCGCGTTCCTCGTGAGCTTCTCGCCATAGTCGATGAGCTCGTCGAGATAGATGTTGAAGTCGTCGGCGCCGTATCGGTTGAACAGCTTCAACAGCTCGCGCTCGCCGATGTTGCACGTGGCGTATTGAGCCTCGAGGTCGCCGATCACCAGATCGGGTAGGCGGACATTCTTTTCGATGATAGTCAGAAGCGTGCGGTTCGGAACGCCGCGGTCGTAGAGCTTCATCGGCGCGATGCGGATGCCTTCCTGGAAGATCTCGGTGGAGTCGCTCGCATTGGACCCAGGAACGCGTCCTCCCACGTCGCAGTGATGAGCGACGACGATCGAGAAGCCCTGCAGTTCGTCTCGATGGAAGATCGGCTTGAACATGAAGATGTCTGGAAGGTGCATTCCCCCTTGGTAGGGGTCGTTGAGGACCACCACGTCTCCGGGATGCAGGTCACCCTTGAACTTCGCGAGGACCACTTCCATGGCATCCGGCACCGCCCCGAGGTGAAGGGCGACGGTCTTGGCCTGGGACATGATGCGCCCCTGTCGGTCGCACATTGTCACCGAGTAATCGAGCACGTCGCGCACGATCGGTGAGCGGGCTGTGCGCATCACAGCGTAGGCCATGTCGTCGACGATGGTGTCGAGTGCGCTCTTGATCACCGCGAAGGTGATGGGGTCGATTTTTCTTTCGTTCTTCGGAAAAGTCATGACGCGGGCTCCCATCCGTTCAGAGTGTGACGACGACATTGCCAGCGTCATCCAGCGCGGCACTAGCTTCGGGCGGGACGACGATCGTGGTGTCCACGCTCTGCAGGATCACGGGTCCAGAAATCGAGTCGCGCAATGCCGATCGATCGATCACCGGAGTGTCGATCCATCCGCTCTCGCGGCTGAAGTAGACGCGGCGGCAATTGGCCGCGGCATTTGCCGTGACGAGCTGCTCCGACTTGAGCGCGGTGAAGTCGAGGCTCTCTGCGCTTATCCCGCGGGCCCTAAGCCGCAGGTTTACGATGTCGACATCATCCGATGACGCGTACCCGTACATGGATCGATAAGCCCTCAGGAACGCCTCTCGGGTCGCCACGGGGTCGAAGGCCGTTGTATCGTCCAGCCCGATCTGCAGCTCGGAGTCCTGGCCTCTGTAGCGGAGGTCGAGTTCGAACTCCCACCCGATCTGATCGGCGCTATAGCCTTCCTCCGCCAGCGCCTCGGTCGCCTCCGCCTTCAGCCGCTCCACTGCCTCGGCGACGTTCCCCGGCTTGGCCTCATGCAGTGCGCCGGGCATGCTCTCGATCAAATAGCGTTCGACGGAGCCTGCAAGCATACCCATGGCGGTGAACACACCAGGGGCCCGCGGGAACAGCACGCGACGAATGCCGAGAGTGCGAGCGAGGTCGCATGCGTGAACGGGGCCCGACCCGCCGAAAGCAAGCAGCGTAAAATCGCGAGGATCGACGCCGCGCTCGACCGTAACAGCGCGAATGGCGCGAGCCATGTTGACGTTGACGATCTCACGGATACCGATCGCCGCCTCTTCGACGGTAAGGCCAAGCTGATCGCCGATATCACGGCGGATCGCCCCACGCGCGTCCTCTACATCGAGCTTGAGGCTGCCGCCGGCGAGCGTGTCGGGCAAGAACCCCAGCGCGACGTTAGCGTCGGTAACAGTCGGCCGTTCGCCTCCCTTGCCGTAGCAGGCGGGCCCCGGAAACGCACCGGCGGAGACAGGCCCGACATGCAGGAGGTTGCCGGAGTCCAGCCAGGCGATGGATCCTGCCCCGCTACCCACTTCCGCCACGTCGACAGTGGGCACGCGCATCAGATAGCCGCCGGCTTTGATGAACCGGCTGGGGGTCGAGATCCCCGCCCGAAACTCGTATTCGTTCGTGCGGGTAAGCTGGCCTTCGTGGATCAAGGACGCAGAGGCAGTGGTGCCGCCCATGTCGAACACCACCAGATCCTGCTCGCCGATCGAGCTTGCTAGGCGTCCGCCGCCGACGACGCCCGCCGAGCGGCCCGACGAGATGAAGAAGACTGGCTTCTCCTGCGCTAGCGCGGCCGTCGAGAGCCCCCCGTTCGAGTTGGACACCAGCAGCGGCGCCTTCACGCCTAGCCCGCGGAGGCCGTTCTCGAGACTGGTAAGATACCGCCGGAGCGCCGGTAAAACGTAGGCATTGACCGCCGTGGTCGACGTCCGCTCGTATTCACGGATCTCAGGCAGCACTGTGACGGATGCGGTGACCCAGATGGATGGGAAGGCTTTGCTGAACGCCTCCAGCGCGTTCCTCTCGTTTTCCGGATTCCGGTACGAGTTGAGAAAGCAGATCGCTACCGACTCGATGCCCTCGGCCTCGAAGTCGCGGCCGATCGCGATCACGTCTTCCACGTCCACGGGCTTCAGGATTTCGCCCGAGGCACTGACGCGTTCGTCGACTTCACGACGGTAGCGACGGGTGACCAGCGGTTCGGCCTTGGTCCAAGTGAGGTCGAACATCGAAGGCGTTCGCACGCGGCCGATCTCCAGAACGTCTCGAAAACCCTTGGTCGTGATCAGTCCGGTCTTGGCCCCGGCCTTCTGGAGTAGGGTGTTGGAGCCCACGGTGGTACCGTGGAGAACTTCCGTGACCGCACTTACGCCCAGGCCTGCCTGCTCGAGGATGAGCTGCGTGCCCGTCAGCACCGCGTCTTCTGGCGCCGCAGGGGTCGAAGACACCTTCGTGAAAAAGGTTTGTCCCTCACTGTCCAAAAGGACCAGGTCTGTAAAGGTGCCGCCGATGTCCACTCCAATCCGGCCATGCCTCATAGAACCATTCCTCCACAATAAGTCGATCTCATGTCGACAAAAGATATGCAGAAAAAACCTTACTCTGTCAACGTGAGTCTTGTTCAACTCGTGTCGACGTTGGTGGCAGTCGGGCGGAGCACTGCCGGGTCACTTGGCGTAAAAGCCGCCGTCGCCCTGGAGGGAATCGCGCCGGGGACTCTAGAATGGTCGCCGCGTTGGCGCGGCACTGCCGCTGCGGCCCACCAGGAAGTCGAAATCCAGACCTTTGTCTGCCTGCAGCACGTGATCGACGAACAGGCGCTCATAACCGCGTTTCGGGTTAGCTATCCCCGTGGGTTTGTCCGAACGGCGGCGCTCCAATTCATCTTCCGGTACCTCGAGGGTCAGCGACCCGGCTGTCACGTCAAGCGAGATCATGTCGCCATCGCGCACCAGCGAGAGCGGCCCGCCGATCGATGACTCCGGAGCCACGTGAAGAACGACCGTTCCATATGCGGTGCCACTCATGCGTCCGTCCGACACCCGGACCATGTCTGTCACGCCCTTGGCCAGCAAATGGGCAGGCAGGCGGATGTTGCCGAGTTCCGGCATCCCGGGATATCCCCTCGGACCGATACCCTTGAGCACCAGCACGCAGGTCTCGTCTATGTTCAAGGCCGGATCGTCAATTCGCTTGTCGAGGTCTTCTACCGACTCGAACACGACTGCGCGTCCGGTGTGCTTCAGCAAGTTCGGGCTGGCGGCCGACGGCTTGATCACCGCGCCACTGGGGGCAAGGTTTCCCTTGAGGACGCGAAGCGCGTTTTGCGGTTTGACAGGCCTGTCAAAGGGCGCGATGATCTCCTCGTCGAGCGTCGTCGCATCGCCAATGTCCTCGCGCAGCGACCTTCCGCTGACGGTAATCGCATCCAGATTCAGACGCTCGCCGAGCGAAGCTATGAGGGCAGGCAGTCCGCCCGCCGAGTAAAATTCCTCCACCAGGAACTTGCCATTGGGCACGATGTTGGCGAGGAGCGGGATCGAGCGGCAGTTCTCTTCGAAGTCCTCCAAGGTCAGCGGGATTTCAAGTCGGCCCGCCAAGGCAGTCAGATGGATGATCGCGTTGGTGCTGCCGCCGAGCGCAGCATTGACTCGGATTGCATTCTCCAGGGCGCGGCGGTCCACGACCTTTGAGAAGGTCAGATCTTCCCTCACCATCTCCACGATCCGGCGCCCCGACAGCTGTGCCGAGCCTTTGCGGCGTCCGTCTACCGCAGGGATAGCTGCCGATCCTGACAGGCTCAGGCCAAGCGCTTCCGCCAGGCATCCCATCGTCGTAGCAGTACCCATCGTGTTGCAATGGCCGTTGCTGCGCGACATTCCGTATTCGGAGTCCAGGAAAGCCTGCTTGGTCATCCGGCCCGCCTTGTACTCGCCATGCATCCGGAAGATGTCGGAGCCAGACCCGACCTGTCGTACGCCGACCTTGCCGTTGATCATGCCGCCACCGTGAACCACGATGGTGGGAAGATCGACGCTTGCGGCGCCCATCATGTAAGCGGGGGCGGTATTGTCGCAACCTGTGAGGAGCACGACGCCATCGAGGGGATTGGCGCGCAGGGTCGCTTCGAGCTCCATGCTCATCATGTTTCGAAACAGCATACCGCTCGGACGCATGATCGAGTCGCCGATAGACATCGTCGAGAAGATCAATGGGAAGCCGCCCGCCTCAAGAACGCCTTTCGCGACCCATTCCGCGAGGCCAGTCAGATGGGCATTGCAAGGGACCAGGTCGGAAGCCGAGTTGGCGATGCCGATCACTGGCTTGCCCTCGAACATGTCAGGCAGCGCACCTCGCGCCTTGAGGTGCGTCCGATGCTCGTAGCCAGTATTGTCGATGCGCTTGAACCAAGCTTCGCTACGCAGGGGGGGCTTCTCGCTAGCCATGACACTCTCCATCCCGCAGGGCCTGATCCGTAATGCGCGGCCGGAGGATTGGCCCTCTTTTCCTACCGGCTAAGTAACGTCTGAGAATTCCGCAATGCGGCAGCACCGCCGGGCGCTGCCGCATTGCCAGCCATTATTTGCCTTGGGAGGCCAGCTTGTCGACGTAGCCCTGCGCGATCTTGTCGATCTCGCCGATCGCGTTCTTCTCGGTGATGAAGTAGTTTAGGGCCTGGATGTCGGCGTAAGACGCGGAGCGGCGCAGACCGAAAGCGATGCCCTGCTTCGAGATCGCGGGGTTCGGCAAGAGCGTGGCCCAACGGTCCTTTGCAGTGGCCGCGAAGAGCGCGTTGCTGTCGCCGTCGTCCATTAGGATGTCGCCGCGATGCGAGGAGAGGGCGAGGCGGGTCGCGTCAATGTCGGGCAGCCGGAGGATCGTGGCGTTCTTGATCTGCGGCGTCAGCGTGCCGTCGATCGAAGTGCCCGACATGATGATGATCGTCGTCCCTGCCTTGTCGAGATCGGCTAGCGACTTCGGAGGCGTCGCGAACTTCGGGTTGGCTTTGTCATAGATGCCGCTGACCTGAAACTGGACGACAGGCTCGCTAAAGGCGATGGCCATGCCGCGCTTGGGGTTCTGGTTCAGGGCCATCGACATGTCCCAGCGGTTCGCCTGCAGGCCGGCTACGATGTTGTCCCAGGATGTCTCCACCATCTGCGCCTTCACGCCGAGGACATCGGCGAACTGCTTGCAAAGGTCGACGAACGTGCCGCTGAACTCCCCGGTTTGCGGATCGCGGATAACGTGAGGCGGCGCCACCGCGGCACCGCAGCGAAGCGTGCCGCTCTTCTGGATATCCTGCCAGTAGCCGGATTCGGAATCTGCCTTGGCGACAGACATCGCAGTTCCCGCGATGAACGCCGCGGCCATGATCGACTTAACGAGGTTCCCAATTTTCATTTCGCTACTCCCATTCTTTCGGCTGTTAGGTTGGTCTGCTGTTAGGGTAATTGGTCGGCTTGCAACATCGGTTGCCAGGTTGACGCGCCTCCTTTCTGCTCTTTGCAAGAGTGGACATTCCTTCCGGGCGCCGGTGCATCGGGCCTGCCCGGGCCGCTCCAATTGGCCTTAACGACGGCCGAAGAAGCGGCGGTTTTCCAAGCGTTCGCTATGACCGTGCCGAGCCTTATTTGCGAGCGGAAGGCTCATCCGTCAGCGCTCCGCCGATCGCCCAGTCGCTCCGATCGACATCTGCAAACACTACGTGCACTGCTTCAGGCTTGCAGTTCGCTATGCGAGCCATCTCGCGCGTAAACACTTCTGCCAGCTCTCGTTTCTGTTCCCGGCTGCGGCCAGCAAGCATTTCAATGCGCACGTTGGGCATCGCTTTCTCTCCCCGAGGGGCCGCAGCGCAAGGCGCTGTTCGCCTTATGCATATCTATTGTCGACAAACTATAGACATTAGGTCGCCGATGTCAATGGCATATTCGGCAGCGCGCAATCGTAGGAAGGGCAGCCTTTGGCCAAATGCCTTGGTTCCCCGTGCATTTAGTCCTTGCTGAATTTCGAAAGCGCGTCGACATTCCGCATGCAATATGTAGAATGAGGAGGTGATGTTTGACTTACGCGCTTCGGACAACGTGGTAGTTTGGCGACGCCTGGCCCGAGCAAAATCAAAGGCTTAGAATATGGATCAGAGCGTTCGCGGCAAGCGCAGCACCAAAGGAGCGCATGCCAAGGAGACGACTGCGAACGGCACTACTGATGACGGGCCGAAGAAGGAAACCGGCAGCAGCCGCGTCTACCTGCAGCTCCGCCAAGACATTCTGCGGGTTAAGATAAATCCTGGGGCAGCCTTGGATGAGGTCCGGCTTAGCGAGCGGTTCAACCTTTCTCGTTCGCCAATTCGTGAGGCGCTTGTGCGTCTTTCCAGCGAGGGCCTTGTTCAAATCTTGCCCAACCGAAGCACGATCGTCGCGCCGCTCGATATACAGGCGATACCCGATTTTCTCGACGCGCTCGACCTATTGCAGCGTGTCACCCATCGTTCAGCGGCTCATTTCCGAACCGAGAAAGACATCGAAACGTTGGTCGCCACCCAGCGGGGTTACGAAGAGGCCGCGGGGGTCAGCCTGGAGACCGGGGACTCGCTGCCGATGATTGAGGCCAACTATGCGTTCCACATGGCGGTCTCGCGGGCCGGACGAAACAGATATTTCACGGCTGCCTACCAGCGTCTTTTGGATGAGGGGCGCCGGATCCTCCACTTCCATTTCGAGTTCGAGCGACGAGGCACCACGGTCGAGAAACTGGCCCAAGGACACACGGACATCGTTGAGGCCATTGTCAGGCGCGATGCCGATGCAGCCGAACAGGCTGCACATCTCCACGCCGAACAGTTCAGAGGCCGCTTCGTTCAATACCTGAATCGCAGCGTCGCATCGGAAATGCGTCTCGCCAGAGAAGGCGACTAGCTGCAGCGTTTCTTCTCCTGGCGGCCGCCGATGCAGCCGCCAGCCGATTGATCCGCCTAGGCGTTGGCTCCGCAGGCCGCCGTTGCCATGATTTCAACCGTGAAATCAGGCGAACCCAATCGAGCTTCCACGCATGCTCGCGCCGGCGTGTTTCCCTTGGAGACCCAAGCGTCCCAAACAGCGTTCATTTCGTTGAACGTCGCAATGTCGGCCAGCCAGACGGTGGCCGAAAGGAGGCGGTCCTTCGAGGTTCCGATCTCCGCGAGCAAAGCATCAATGCGCGCAAGGATATCGAGCGTCTGCTCGTGAACCGAAGCGCCGCGGGCTCCGTGGGCAACCTGTCCGGCCAGGAAGGCAATTCCGTTGCAAATCACCGCTTGGCTCATGCGGGTGCCGATTTGATGGCGGGTGATGGGCATGACGAATCCTTTTTTTGGCCGGGGACAATCTCGGTGTTGTCGGTTCTCGCGGGAGCCTGTTCAGCGAAAATCAGGTGGCTAGACGCTCATCCGGAAAAGCAGACGCCTCTCAAGGACGTTCACCAGGCGGGTGAGAGTCCAGCCGATGACGAAATAGATGAGAGCAGCCGTGGTCAGAACCTCCACGGGTCTCGCGGTGATGTTCGATATGTTTTGAGCCGTATACATCAGCTCCACCACCCCGACGGCCGAGACGAGTGCGCTCTCCTTGAACAGGCTCACGAGGTTCGACATCAAGTTCGGAATCGCCCGGATGACGGCTTGCGGCGCCACGACAAACGTCGCCTGCGTAAATGCCGAAAGCCCCAGCGCCTTACAGGCGTCGTACTGGTCGCGGCCGATCGACTTCAACGCCGACCGAAAGGATTCGCTGGTGATTGCCGATGTGAAAAGCGTCAGGGCGATGAACGACGACAGGAAAGGTCCAAACTCCACGCCGAAAAGTAACGGAAAACAGAAGAATACCCAGAACAGCGTGATGAGGACGGGCGTTCCGCGCAAAATCTCGACGTACAGGGACGACAACCAACGGATTGGAACGAGGCTGGATTGCCTTCCAAGGCTGATCACGAAACCAAACAAGAGGCTCGCCAGCCCGCACAGGGCCGTCAGCTCGATCGAGTAGAGCAGGCCTCGGAGAAGTGCGTCGCGGTAAGTGACAAGGACGGAAAAATCCAGATCAGCCATTGCCGTCAAACCCTGCTCTGACGTTCGCTGCGGTGTTCGAAATATGCGGCTAGCCGGCCGAACGGCACGGCGATGACCAGGTAGAACGCCGCGAGAAACGTGAAGGTCTCAATCGGACGGTAGGTTTGCGTCGAGAGGAGTTTGCCCTGGTACATGAGGTCTGCGACGCCCACGAGCGCGACGAGCGAGCTCTGCTGGAAAATGCCGATCGCGTTGGTGATGAGCACAGGTGTCGCTGTCCGAAACGCTTGAGGCAAGATTACGTGGAAGATCCGTGTCCACGGATTTAGGCCAAGCGCGACGCAGGCATCCTTCTGCGCGCTAGGTATCGACTGGATTGCTGCGCGAAATGCCTCGCCGTTGAATGCCGTCTGGTTCATGCCCAGGATCAGGATGCCCATAAATACCGGCGACCAGAAAACATTGAACAGCATCGGAATGCAAAAGAAGAACCAAACGACCTGGACGAGCACCGGAGTGCACCGGAAAAAGTCTATGTACAGCCGGGCTATCCAGCGGACAGGCGCGATCGGCGCGTTCGCAAGGAACGCAAGCAGGAACCCGGCGACAAGCCCGATCACGTTCGCCCATAGCGTCAGCTGGAGCGTAACTACCAATCCTTGGACCAGCATCGGCCAGCTGTTGATCACATAGAAGAAATCGATGTTTTGCATGGTCGCCGTCTCCTTCAGTCGGCGTGCAAGACATTGTGAATGAAATCCCGCACCCTCGACGTCTTCGGAGAGGCAAAGAATTCTTCTGGCGGCGCGTCTTCCGCGATGACCCCGCCGGCGCAGAATATCACGCGTGTCGCGATCTTCTTCGCGAACCACATGTCGTGCGTGACGATCATCATCGGCATGCCGCCGTCGGCGAGTTCGGTGATCATGGCGATGACCTCGTTGACCAGTTCGGGGTCAAGAGCCGAGGTAACCTCGTCGAAGAGCATAAGCTTGGGATCCAACATCAGTGCGCGCGCGATCGCCACGCGCTGCTTCTGGCCACCAGAAAGGGCAGCCGGAAACGCCTTCGCTTTGGACTCGAGCCCGAAGCGCCGCAGCAGTTCGATAGCGCGCGCCTCGGCCTTTTCCCGATTGACGCCTCGAGACCTGATTGGGGCGAGCGTGAGGTTCCCGAGCACCGTCAGGTGAGGGAATAGCGTGTAGCTCTGAAACACCATGCCGATCTGCTTTTGGATGTCAGCGCTGATCTGCGTCTTGCGGGGTCCGCCGACGATGTACTTGGCGCCATCGATCGAAATGTTCCCGCCCTGGATCTGTTCCAGGCCCATGAGGCAGCGTAGAAGCGTGCTCTTGCCGCCGCCGCTTGGCCCGATCACCAGGATCCGGTCGCGGCGATTCATGTTCAGGTCGAGACCGTCGAGCACCTTGAGCGCCCCGTAGTTCTTCTGCAGGCCACGAACCGATACGAATGGTTGATCGCTCACTTGCAACTCCCAGCCTAGTCCCGACACGCGGGATGTTTTCGGAAGCAACTTTGATCGCTCCCGACCATTTCCCCGGCCGCTTTGAACAGCGGCCTTTCTTATGCGCCTGGCAAGTGCCAAGCAGGTACTCAGAGGGTTACCGACTTAATGTCTTCATTATGTCGACAAAGTCAAGAGCTTTGTGATGCTTGCTTGAAGATCGCTCAGAACAGCGCCTTCCACGCTGTCCACCGTAGCTTTCACGCGTCAACGTGCGGCACAAAGCCAGCGACCGCGCGTGCGCGCCCGCTGGCCAGCCCGTCCCCTCGCGTTGAAAAATTAGTCGGTAATAATGCGCAACGCTGGCCCCGCCGGACGGCGAAATCGCGGTCGAATGCCTGACGATCAAAGTCCGCTGGGTCGGTCCCAGAGGTTCAGCGATGTCCCAAGTCCCTTCTTTTGAGCGGTCTTATACAGCTCGAAACCCCAGCTTATGTCGAAGACAGCCATCCCGCACGCGATGAAGATCACGCGATCCTTCTTGCCCCGGCGGCCGGGCTTCTTGCCGTTGACCACGTCGCCCAGGCCAGTCGAGTCTTTGAGCGCCGGGAGCTTGCCGGCGTCGATCAGCCGATAGAACGGCCCACCGATCACGTTGCTGTAATAGGCGTCCTTGTTGCCGGAGCCGATAGCGTCCTCGACATAGGCTTCCTGCAGCGGGGTATGGTCGTAGACGATTCCACATTTAGTCAGGAACGACTCGTCCGCATTGACCGGGCCTGAGACCAGCAGGGTGGCCCCCTCCTTGATCCATTCGTCCTTGAAATGGAGTGGCTTGAGCCGCGAAGCCGCGATGGTGATGACGTCGGCGCCGCGGAAGCCTGCTTCGGCGTCGTCAACGCCCACCGCCTCAACTCCGTACTTCTCGGCTGCCCAACTGGCGAACTCGTTCGCCTTGTCAAGGAACAGGTCGAAGCAAACGACCTTTTTGACGTTGGAGAGCTGCGTCATGACGCCTGTGAAGCAGGCCTTGTTAATCGGGCCGCAACCGATCACGGAGACGGTCTCTGCGTCCTTGTTCGCGAGATGCTTCGCCGCGACGCCTGGCACGGCCCCGGTTCTTGCGGCGCTGAGGAGATTGGCCGACATCAGCGCGAGCGGGGCGCCTGTGTCTTTGTCGTTGAGCATCATGGTAAGGATCGACCGCGGCAATCCCTTTTCGGCGTTGGCGTGGTTCGATCCGTACCACTTGTTGCCACAGACATCGAAGCGCCCGCCGAGGTAACCAGGCATCGCCGCGAAGCGACGGTCCGGTCCGGCGACGGGCATGTTGGGAAACTCCGACGTCTTCGGGAAGACGATGTTCATCCCGTGATTGTTGTGATTTGCTCCGCCCATCAAATAGTCGCCTTTGCCGAGGAGGGCGAAGGTCTCTTCGCAAACCTCGACGCAGCGTTTTGCATCCAGGACGCCGGCTTCGATCATGTCGGGTTCAGAGAGGTAGAGGAAGTCGATTTTCGGATACATCTGGGCGACCCTTGTTTAGGTGAGTGAAGACTGTTCATGCGGCCGATGCGTCGCGGCCAAAACGCAGCAAGTTCGATATGTCGTAGAGGTGGCAGCCCGGGCTGCGCGCGTTTGCGCGCATCAGGAAATTCAACTTCTCGATACGCTCCCCCGAACGCGGCGCGCCATTCTTCTGGAACGGAACCTGCAGGCCCACGGAGAAGTCCATGACGACATCGTCGACGACCCCGCCGGACCGTCCTGACGGAACTGCGATTATTCCGTGCTTCTGGGCCAAGTAGTAGGCGTCCAGTGCCTCGGTGACCGTGCCTACCTGGTTGGGCTTCAGGACGAAACCGCCGATGGCGCGAGTTTCAAAGGCCTTCTGCAGCAGGCCGGCGTTGGTGACCGTCAGATCGTCACCAAGGATGATGGTCCGCGGAATCTCCTGGACCGCCTTTGGAAAGCCAGACCAATCATTCTCATCGAGCAGGTCTTCGATGAAGACGAGATCGAATGTTTCGGTCAGCGACCTGGCATATGCGATCAACTCGTCGGAGCTGATCCGCTTGCCCTTCAGCAAATAAGTCCGCGTCTGCGCATCGTATATTTCGCTCGAGGCGCAATCGAGAGCAAACGCGATCCGGCCAGTGTACCCGCAGGCATCGATCGCCTGTTGCATGAGTCCCAGGACTACCGCCGGATCGTCTGACGGGGCCGCGTAGCCATATGAGCTTGCGACGTGTGGCTTGTGACCGAGGTAGCTGGTCAGCACTTCGCCAAGTTTGCGGAAAACGGCCACGGCCATCTCGATTGCGAAGTCGACGCTGTCGGTGCCATACGGAACGATCAGAAATTCGTTGAACGCTTGCGTCAGTTGCTCGTAGCGGCCGCCGTTGACGATGTTGAAGCAAGGCACTGGCACGGTCTGGATGTTGCCGCCGGCGATGTAGTCGTAAAGAGGCACGTTTAGCGCGGCTGCCGCAGCGCGGAACGTCGCGATCGACACCGAATAGATGGTATTGCCCCCGAGGTTCCGCTTGTTCGGCGTGCCATCGAGTTGGATCATTCTGTGGTCGATCGCGCGCTGGTCGAAGACATTCATCCCCAATAAGGCCGGACCGATCACGTCGGTGGCTTTGTGCACCGCCTTGTGGACGCTGAGCCCCTCGTAGGTGGAAGGGTCGCCGTCGCGCAGGACGAAGGACTCGTGCATTCCCACCGAGGTACCGGTTGGCGCCGCGCCACGGCCGATCGCGCCACTTTCGGTGCAGACCTCGACTTCGACGGCGGGGCGGCACTTGCAGTCGATGATCTGCTGCGCCCTTACGGACGCAATCCCGTCTTGTCTATCGCTGGCCATGCTTCAAATCCGGAACGTAAAGGATGTTTAGGTCGCATAGGTTGGTGCCCGTGTTGCCCGTGAAGACCGTGGACTGAATGGCGTCGAGCGCCTCGAAGCAGCTATGCTCGCGCAATGCCTGATAGAGGTTGATGCCTTTGCCCTTCGCGGCCTTCAGGCAACTGGAGTCGGTGATGCCGCCGGCGACTTTAGTGGTGCCGTCCGTGCCTTCGCTGTCGATCGACAACAGGCAGGCGCCTGGGCTCTTGTCGGCTGCGATGGCGAAGCCCACAGCCATTTCCTGGCCTGGCCCGCCGTGCCCGTTGATCACGCTATCGTCCAGGATCTGCGTCGTGACTTCCCCGGAGCTCAGCAGCACGCAGGGAGCCCTCACGGGGTTTCCATACGTTTGAATCTCCCGGGCCAGGGAGGCGAAAAATGTGCCGGCGTCGCGGCTTTCACCCTCAAGGAAAGACGTTACGATGATGGCCGGAATCCCCATCTCCTCGCAGATCTCCTTGGCGTAGATGCAGGAGTCGGGCAGCGTGTTGAGAAGGAAGTACGTATTGTCCGGAAAGGCCTTGGGCGTCTCCGCTTCCGGTCCGGCGTTCATCAAGTAGTCGAAAACGCTTTTCGGCATGCGATCGGATAGATTGCGGTTGACGATCGTCGCGCGGGCATCGTCCAACGTCGTCGGATCGGGGCCCATCGGCGTGCTTTTGTAAGCGGTATAGGGAACGGCAACGTCGCCCGTCGCAGGCGACCCGACGCCGTCGCTGATGCCAAACCCAATCAGTTCAGCTCCGACGTCTTGGATGCGCTTTGCCAGCATGCCGCCGTTCAGAGCCGAGATGTGGCGACGCACGGCGTTGATCTCGAAGATGCCGGCACCCGACTTCAGCAGGACATTGGTTGCGTCTATTTCGTCCTGCAGCGAAATTCCGTCCCGGGGACAGGACATCAAGGCCGAGCTGCCGCCACTGATGACCACGATGAACAGATCGTCCGGGCCTGAGTGATCGATGATTTCGATCATCTTTCTCGACGCGCGAAGGCCTTCCTCGTTTGGAAGAGGATGCCCTCCTACGAACACTTCGGTTTTGTTGAAGCGGTCGGTCTCCTCCGCAACTTTCACGATCGCGATTCCGTGCGTCAGATGGTCGCCCAGCACGTGATCAACCGCCATGGCCATGTGGTTGCAGGCTTTCCCGGCGCCAAACAGGTACACGTTGCGCTTAAGCGACAGGTCCCAAGACCGCACGCCGATATGAAGCGTGTCGCCCTCCAGACGCATTAGCGTGCGGATGCGCTGGTAGCTGTCGAGCCGCTCGAGAGTGCGGTTGGCAATCTCCGCGACTATCCTTCGCGACGCAATCTCACCCCGTGACAGGATCTCTTCGAGGTTGCGAATTTTCGACATTGAGAACTCGGCTTTGGTTCGGTTAACGGGCGGCCGCTTGCACGTTGCGAGCTGCCGTAGCCGAGAGGACTAATGCCTCACTTATTGTCGATTGTCAAACAATCAATTGACCGACGATTGATTTTTGGATAGTCGAGAATCTGCGCCTGTCTAACCGGGGCATGGAATGTTATGTTGGAATCGACTGCTGCGCTGTCGGCAGCGTCGCGGCCATCTCGGCGCAGGGCTAGCCCTGATGGGTGGAACTCGTGAGGTCCCTCGGAGCGTCGCTCACCGGTCGTTTCCAAAAACCAGCGTGCGGGCTCGCAATTGGGGGCGCTTATGGATTCAGGCTCGGCATTCTCCGTGAAGAAAGTGCAGAAGCGCAGCACTGAAGCCCAGGCAGCCGATAGGCTGCGCGAGGCAATACTGGAGGGCGACATACCTCTTGGGTCGAGGCTCACCGAGATATTGATGTCCGAGCAGGTCGGAGTGTCGCGCGGCACGATTCGCACCGCCTTCCACCAGCTAGTGCAGGAAGGCCTTCTCGTGCAGGTGCCCTACACCGGATGGACCGTCATGACACTGAGTTCACACGATGCTTGGGAGCTCTATACCTTGAGAGCCAGCCTGGAGGCACTGGCTAGCCGGCTGGTCGCTCTACGTGTGAGGAACAACGATCCTGATGGGCGAGTGGCGGCAGCGCTGAGATCGGCTTACGAACGATTGAAGGCCGCCTGTGCAAAGCGCAACAATCATAGAGCCATCGCGCAGGAAGACATGAACCTTCATAAGTCGATCGTGGCCTTGGCCCAACATGGGCGACTGCGGGACCAGTATTCCCTGATCGAACATCAGGCCCGCATATACATTCGGTCCAGTGACGAGCTAGTCCAAGACCCGGCCGACATCCTTTCGCAGCACGCTCCGATCATCGACACGCTGCTCCGTGGCGATGAGAAGAGCGCTGTTGAAGCCGCCGCGGCTCACAATGAGCGGGAGGGCACCATTCTGTTTGAGCATTTGAAAAGGCTTGAACTGCAGGCGCGAGAAGCTGCTAGCCTCAAGTAGGTCGAGGGCGGACCAACTTAATGACCCGATCCGAGCGGCCATGAAGGACGCTGACCTTGACTCGCGACAGGATCGCTTCCCGAGTCTACCGACTCCGCAGGATCGAGATGACTAACGGGTGCCGAGCAGGAAAATGTGAATCCTGCGAGTTACGCATTCTTGGCGGGGAGTGCATGCACCGGATAGACTTCAGTCACGCCGGCAACGTGTCATGCTTTTCTTGCCAGGCCACGCCAACAGCGGACGTTGTTATTGAAGCCTGACAATGCGTCGTGTCGTAGCGAGGACCGGTATGGTCCTCTATTGCTATTGGACTATTGGCGCTCACTGGGGCGGTAATTTTGACGCCGACCAGGCGCTTTTTCGGCGATGATGGCGGCGGCTCTCATTGCCGGATCGCCCGGTATGCCGCGGAGGTTGCCTACGGTGCCCCTGGTCATATCCGAAGCCGATCCACGGCCTGTTAGCCCGCTGGTCACTTCATCCTCGATTCGGGCAACCGTCCCCTCGCGGCGCAGACGGTTAACCGCCTATATTCCGACCACGACAGCGCCTCCGCTGAGCCCGGCGCCCGCCGCCGCCAGCAGTAGTTTCTCGCCCGGCCGAAACGGCTCAGCCTGATTGGCGAGCGACAGCGACAGCGGGATCGTCGCGGCGGACGAGTTGCCGTAGTCGGTGATCGTCTTGACGACTGCATGGTCGGCAATGCCGAGGTTCCTGCCGACCGCGTCGAAAATCCGGGCGTTAGCCTGATGCGGCACGAACCGGTCGATGTCTTGCGGCTCTATTCGGGCTGCAGTGAGCGCGTCCCGCGAGCAGGCTGTCATCATCTCGACCGCCTTGGCGAACACCTCGCGGCCGTCGGTGATGGTCATCCGGGTCTCAGCGAGGTCGAGGTCGGCGTGGAAGGGCTTGTTGCTTCCGCCCGCCGGAATCTGGATCAGTCCGTAGCGAGAGCCGTCGGAATCCACCGATGCGCCGAGGATGCCCCGGTCGGGATCCTCGCAGGGACCGATCACCACGGCGCCGGCGGCGTCGGCGAACAGCACCGCGCTGGCGCGCTCGGCCGGGTTGATACGGCGGCTGAGGATGTTGGCGGCAATGACCAGGCTCGCCTTGCCGTGCAGGCGGGTGAAGCCGTCCGCGAACATCAGCGCATAGATGAAGCCGGCGCAGGCGCCGGTGAGATCGATCGCGCCGGCGCGGCCGAGCCCGAGCCGATGCGCGACCAGCGGCGCGCTCGGCGGCAAGAGGTGATCGGGCGTCGAGGTGGCAAGCAACAACAGGCCGATATCGCTCCGGTCGGTGCCGGCATCGGCCAGCGCCATGTCGCCGGCTTGCGTGGCAAGGCCCGACAGCGTGTCTCCTTCCGTGGCCCAGAAGCGCGACCGTATCCCGGTGCGCCGCTCGATCCAGCCGGGCTCGAGCCCGAGACGGTTTTCGATCTCCGGGTTCTCGACCTTGCGCGCCGGCGCATGATGGCCGAACCCGAGGATGCGCGACGATCGGCTCAATGCTTCGCGCCGAAGCGTTCGCCGGCCTCCTCAATGGCGTGATAGAGACCATCCAGCTCCTCGCCGGTGATGCAGTAGGGCGGCAGGAGATACAGCACATTGCCGAGCGGACGCACGAGCAGTCCGCGCTCGAGGAAAAAAGCGCGCAGCTTCGGCCCGATCTCGGCCAGATAGCCGGCGGAGCCGGTGCGCAGATCGAGGGCCGCAATCGTGCCGGTAACCCGGCTGTCAGTGAAGCGAGGGTTGTCGCGAAAACGCCGAAGCCCAGCAGCCTGTTTTGCTCCCAGGGCCGCGACCCGCTCAGCCACCGGCTCGTCATGCCAGATCTCGACATTGGCGAGTGCCGCCGCGCAGGCGATCGGATTGGCGGTGTAGGAACTCGAGTGGAAGAAGGTCTTCTTGCGGTCCGTCGAATAGTGGGCCTGGAAAATGGCATCGGTCGCAAGCGTTGCGGCCAGCGGGACAACGCCGCCCGTCAGCCCCTTCGAGGTGCACAGTATGTCCGGAGAGATCGCTGCCTGCTCACAGCCGAACATGGTCCCGGTGCGACCCCAGCCGGTCATCACTTCGTCGGCTATCAACAGCGTGCCGGAGGCCTGTGCGATCTTTTTCAACTCGGCCAGAACCCAGGCCGGATACATCAGCATGCCGCCGGCGCCGAGCACCAGCGGCTCGACGATCAGCGCGGCCGCGCGCCGGTCGCGACAGCGGCCTCGAACCGATCGAGCGTCTCCTGCTCTCGCCCGGTGGCCGGGAACGGGATGGTGTCGACCTCGAACAGCAGCGGCTCGTAGGCAGCGTTGAACACGCCGCGGGCGCCGACGCTCATCGTGCCGATCGTGTCGCCATGATAGCTGTGCTCCATGACGACGATGCGCGAGCGCGGCGCGTCGATGTTGCGGAAATAGCCGAGCGCCATCTTCAGCGCGACCTCGACGGAGGTTGAGCCGCTGTCGGAGTAGAACACCCAGTCGAGGCCGGGCGGCGCGAGGCCGACAAGCGCCTTGGCCAGCCGTTCGGCCGGCTCGTGGGTGAAGCCGGCGAAGATGATCTGGTCGAGGCTCGCAGCGGCCGTCTCGATCGCCTTGACGATGCGGGGATGGCGGTGGCCGTGGGTGACGACCCACCAGGAAGAAATGGCATCCAGGATGCGCGTGCCGTCGGCCTTGGGGAGGTAGGCGCCTTCGGTCCGGACGATCTCGGGGATGGCGAACTCGAGCGCGTGCTGCGTGAAGGGATGCCACACACTGGACTGCGACATCATTCGCCTCCCGCGATCGCTGTGAGGTCGAAGCCGGCAATCATCGCTTCCCGCAGCGTCCCACTCGTCAGCGGATCGAGCAGCGGCAGCCTGCCAAGCTGGCGAACGCCGCTGAATTCCACGATTGTTCTTTGCGTATCGGCCACCTCGTCGCCGATGAACGCAATGCCGATGAGCGGGATGGAACGGGCCCTGAGCGCCTCGATCGACAAGAGGGTGTGGTTGATCGTGCCGAGCTTGGTACGGGCGCACAGGATGACCGGTACCCGCCACTGAGCGAATATGTCGATGAACTTGGTGCGCCGGTTGAGCGGCACCATCAGTCCGCCGGCACCTTCGATGACGATCGGGCCCGGCAGGTCCGGAAGCGACAGCTCTGCGACGTCTATCGCGACGCCGTCGAGTTCGGCTGAACGATGTGGCGACAGCGGCTCCTTCAGCCGATAGACTTCGGGCAGCACGCGCCCCGGCGGCAGGCCGGCGAGCCGTTCCACGACCTGGCTGTCGGTTTCGCCGTCGAGGCCCGATTGCACCGGCTTCCAGTAGAAGCCGTCGAGCAGGCCGGCCAATCCCGCCGAAAACACCGTCTTGCCGATGCCGGTATCGGTTCCGGTGATGACGATGCGCTTGGTCATGCCGAGGCCAACACCTCGACGAGCGCCTCGACCATGGCCGAAATGTCGGCTTCCTCGACGTTGAGCGTCAGCGAGATGCGCAGGCGCGACGTGCCCTCGGGAACCGTCGGCGGGCGAATGCCGCGTATGTCGAAACCGCGGGCCTGCAGCGCCGCCGACACCGCCATGGTGCGCCTGTTGTCGCCGATGACGAAGGGCTGGATCTGCGAGCCGCTAGGGGCCACGCCGCAGCGCTCGGCCAATCGGCGGCCCGCGAAGGCAACGCGGTCCTGCAGCTGGGCACGGCGTTGGGGCTCGTCGGACAGCAATGCAATCGCCTCGCGCGCTGCCACGGCCATCAGCGGCGAAGGGGCGGTGGAATAGATGAAGGGCCGGCAGCGGTTGACGAGATAGTCGCACAGCAGTCCCGGCCGGGTGACGAGCGCACCGGCCGCGCCGAGCGCCTTGCCGCAGTGTGGAGCGCGACGATGTTGTCGCGACCCTCGAAAGCGGCGGCAAGGCCGCGGCCGTCGGGCCCCCAGACGCCGGTGGCATGCGCCTCGTCGAGGACGATGAAGGCCTCGTGCCGGTCGGCAAGCGCGACCAGGTCCTCCATCGGCGCGCGGTCGCCGTCCATGCTGTAGAGGCTTTCGACCACGATCCAGACGCGCCCGGTGCCGCCTTCGGCGCGCCAGCGCGTGATTGCATCCTCGAAGGCATCGACGTCGTTGTGCACGGCGAGCTTGAACTCGGCGCGGCCAGCGCGGGCCCCCTCATGCATGCTGGCATGAGCCAATTCGTCGAGGACCAAAAGGTCACCCTTCTGCGGCAGGGCGGTCAGCAGGGCGAAATTGGCGATGTAGCCGGTGCCGAAGAACAGCGCGCGGTCGGCTCTGAAGAACGCCGCCGCGTCCGCCTCCAGTGCCTCGTGTTCCGGCGCGTTGCCGCGCAGCAGCCGAGATCCGGTCGCGCCGACCGGGGTGCCCCGCGCGATCGCCGCCGTAACCGCGTCGCCAAGCCTTCTCGAGGCGGCGAGGCCGAGGTAGTCGTTCGACGAGAAATCGAGACCGGAGCGCGGCGACAGTGTCCGCAACCGGTCCTTGCGCGCCAGTCCCTGCAAGGTCGCGTCATAGCGGGCAAGCGGTGCCCCGTTCATAGCGCCTCGAGTTCCATAGGCTCGATGCCGAGGCGGCGGAACAGCAGGCTATCCTTGTCCTCGCCGGGATTGTCCGCAGTCAGCAGCGTGTCGCCGACGAAGATCGAGTTGGCGCCGGCAAAGAAGCACAGCGCTTGCATCTCGTCGGTCATGGCGGTGCGCCCGGCCGAAAGCCGAACATGCGATTTCGGCATCATGATGCGCGCCAGCGCGATCACGCGCACGAACACGATCGGCTCGATCGGCCTGGCATCGGCAAGCGGGGTGCCGGCGATCGGGATGAGGATGTTGATCGGCACGCTTTCTGGATGTTTCGGCAGGTTGGCCAATGTCACCAGCATGTCGATCCGGTCCACCGGCTCTTCACCCATCCCGACAATGCCGCCGCAGCAGACCTTGATGCCGCTGTCGCGGACATTGGCCAGTGTGTCCAGCCGGTCGGCAAACGTCCGGGTCGAGATGATCTCTGAGTAGTAGCGCTCGGAGGTGTCGAGTTGTGGTTGTAGTAGTCGAGGCCGGCCTCCTTCAGCCGCTGCGCCTGGCCGAGGTCGAGCATGCCGAGCGTCATGCAGGTCTCCATGCCCAGCGCCTTGACGCCCTCGACCATCGCCACGACCGCATCCATGTCGCGCCCCTTGGGATTTCGCCAGGCGGCGCCCATGCAATAGCGGGTGGCGCCGGCGTCGCGTGCCTTGGTCGCCTCGGCGATGACGCGCCTGACCTCCATCAGCTTCGACGCCTTCAACCCGCTTTCGTGGTGCGCCGACTGGCTGCAATAGCCGCAATCCTCCGGACAGCCGCCCGTCTTGATGCTGAGAAGCCGGCTGAGCTGGACCTTGTTTGGATCGAAGTTCTGGCGGTGAATGGTCTGCGCCTGGAAGAGGAGGTCGTTGAAGGGCAAGTCGTGGATGGCCTGGGCCACCTCTCGGGTCCATTGAGGCGATGTCATGTTGAACGGCCCAACGGCTGCGTTCAGGCAGAGTTCCGCGTTCATGCCACATCCATTTTCAAAGTTTAGGCGTCAGCCGCGAGAGAACAAGCATGGAAGCCTGTCATGATCTGCCCACCAGTGCCGGCACGGGGAGAGCGTTGCGGGCCTCATCGAGTATGGAAAAGCTGTAGCCCCCCTCGGCATTGCTCTCGACCGAATAGGTCAATCGGTCAACAATGCGATTGTCCTTGTCGAACGTTAGCACACGCGGCTTGAGCGCGGTCAGCTTTGCCTCGTCGAGATAGGCGGAGTTGCAGATGATGACCTGATCGCCTGGCTGGCACGTACGCGCCGCGGCGCCGTTGAGGATGCAGCAACGCGATCCACGTTCGCCGAGGATGACATAGGTCGAGATCCGTGCGCCCGAATTCTTGTTCCAGATCTCCACGAATTCCATCGGCAGGATGCCTGCCTCCTCGCAATGGTCCGGATCGAGCGTGATCGAGCCATGGTAGTCGAGATTGGCCTCGGTGACGTAGATGCCGTGCAGCTTGCCGGCGACGATTTTACGCATGCCTCTCCTCCAAACAGTCTCTTCCACGTCGCATACCTTCTGGGGTGCAGGCGGCGATGGTTGCCTTCGATCAGCCAAGCCCGATCTGAACTCGACTGTATTTGGCCCTTAGTTCAAAAGGTTGTTCTTGTTGACATTGACGGCGACATCCAAGCCTATGTCGAGGACCGGCGCGCTATGCGTGATCCAACCGACCGAAATCAAGTCGACTCCGGTCGCGGCAATCGCTGGTGCGGTCTGCACGGTTACCCCACCGGACGCCTCGGTGATTGCGCGGCCGCCGACCATCGCTACTGCCTGGGTCAGCTGCTCGACAGACATATTGTCCAGCAGCACCGCGTCAACCCCTGTCGCCAGCGCGATATCGAGCTGTTCAAGCGTGTCGACCTCGACCTCGATCTTTACCATGTGACCTGCGGTCGCCCGCGCTCGCTCTATCGCCGTGCGGACATCGCCGACGGTGGCAATGTGGTTGTCCTTAATGAGCATGGCGTCATCGAGCCCGAAGCGGTGGTTGGCGCCACCGCCGGCGCGCACCGCGTACTTTTCCAGCGCGCGCAGGCCGGGCGTTGTCTTTCGCGTGCACACGATCTTTGCTTTCTGCCCGCGCACCGCTTCGACGATTTCGGCTGTTGCCGTTGCAATGCCGCTGAGATGGCACAGGAAATTGAGCGCTGTGCGCTCGGCCGCGAGCATCCCGCGCGCCGGTCCACTCACCGTTGCGATGGTTTCGCCCGCCATGACCTTGCTCCCGTCGCAGCGCGCGAAACGCATGTCGATCGATTGATCTACAAGCAGGAAAGCGTAAGCCACGAGATCAAGGCCGGCCAGAACGCCGGACTGTCGTGTCCTGAAGGCGAAAGTGGACTTGTGGTCGAGGGGTACAATCGCATCGCTCGTAAGATCGCCGGCTTTGCCCAAGTCCTCCAGAAGAGCGCTGCGCACGATCGGTTCGATCGCGATCCCGGTCAGTGGTGGAAGTGATGTCATGAGGCACTCCGTTCGGCGAGCCGCGGGCTAAGCGTGGCCGCAAATTTCGTTGCTGTCGCAAGCGTCAAGCGGGAAGATCGGGTGTCCGCGTTGCGTGTGGGGAAATCCGAGCGGTAATGAGCTCCTCGGCTTTCTTCACGCCGAAGTGCGGCAACCGCGATCATCAGCGCGACCAAAGCAGGATCTGAGGCGGCCGAGTTGCCAGCCGCTATTGGCAGCAGCGCTGACACCGTTTCGGCTAACAACTCGCCGTGCCGGATGACACCGAGGCTCTCCGAGACCACCTGTCTAATGGAGGAGGGGTCGGGCGGCGGTGGCACGGTCGTAACAAGCATTGGCCACTGCCAGCCGGCAGGAGCAGCCGCCACTGTTTCGGCGACCCAGAGGGCGGTTGCCACCGCTTCAGTCAGCGAGTTGCTGGCCAGCCGATTGGCGCCGTGGAAACCCGTACATGCAACCTCGCCGCATGCCCATAGGCCGCTCACCGAGCTGCGGCCTTCGGCATCAACGGCCACGCCGCCCATGTGATAGTGGACTGCCGGACGTACCGGGATTGGTTCGACAGCAGGATCGATTCCCACCTCTTGGCATAGACGGGTGATACTGGGAAAGCGCTTGGGAAGGGTCGGACCGAGACAATGCCGGGCATCAAGAAACACCCGACTTCCCTTCGCAAGCTGTTGCCATATGGCCCGCGTCACGACATCGCGCGATGCGAGTTCGCCGCCAGGCGTATCGGCAAGGAAGCGCTGACCGTGTTCATTGACCAGTACCGCCCCCTCGCCGCGGACGGCTTCACTTATCAGAGGCATCGGCCGCCGTGAGATGTCGAGCGCGGTCGGATGGAACTGGACAAATTCGAGGTCCGCCAGTTCTGCACCGGCACAGGCAGCGAGCGCCAAGCCATGGCCGAAGGAGCCGGTCGGATTTGTCGTGTCCCTGAACAGGGCGCCGATGCCGCCGGTCGCAAGCACCACGCGACGCGTCGGAAATATTACCGCACCCGCGTTAGCGACCGCGAGCACACCGGCGATTGCACCATTTTCGACGAGAAGCCGGCGCGCGTCCATGCCCTCAAGGATTGTGATCGAAGGGGTACGCCGCGCGACAGTGGCGAGCGCCCGGACAAGCTCGCGGCCAGTGGCGTCCCCGGCCGCGTGGACAATCCGGCGGCGGGAATGCGCCGCCTCGAGCCCAAGCCGCAGCGCCCCGTCCGATGTGCGATCGAAGGCGACGCCCAGATGGACCAGATTGCCGATGGCTCGGTATGTCCCCTCGACCACCCTCCTGGCCATGGCTTCGTCGCAAAGCCCGTCGCCGGCAGCAAGTGTGTCGGCAAGATGCAGCTCCGGACTATCATCGCCGCCTACACTCGCGGCCAGCCCGCCTTGGGCAAGTGCGCTGGAAGCTTCGCTTCCCAGTGGCGTCCGGGAAAGAAGGACCACCGGTTGCGGCGCCAGATGAAGCGCGCACATCAGGCCGGCAATGCCGGCGCCGACGATGACCGGCGCACCGCCGATGTCGCGGATATGCTGGGTCATACGACGAGCATCCGCTCCACCACGCGGCGCGCCCGGTCAGTGACGTCAGGATCGATGGTGACGACATAGCGGTCTTGTTCGAGTGCAGCGCGGATGTTGGCGAGCGTGATGCGCTTCATGTGCGGGCAGAGATTGCACGGCCGCACGAACTCGACTTCGGGGTGCTCGACGGCGACGTTGTCGCTCATCGAACATTCGGTCATCAGTACGACCCGCGCGGGCTTGTGCCGTCCGACATAGTCGGACATCGCCGCGGTCGAGCCGGCGAAATCCGCGACCGCCACAACCTCGGGCGGACACTCCGGATGGGCAAGCACGGTGACGCCAGGATAGGCATCGCGCAGTTCGCGAATGTCGGCTGGGCCAAAACGCTCATGCACCTCGCAGTGTCCCTGCCAGGCGATTATCTCGACCTCCGTCTGCGCCGCGATATTCCCGGCCAGATATTCGTCGGGCAGCATGATGACGCGCGGCGCACCCAGCGATTCCACAACTGCCAGCGCATTGCCGGAGGTGCAGCAAATGTCAGATTCGGCCTTCACGGCAGCGGATGTGTTCACGTAGGTGACGACCGGCACGCCAGGATAGCGCTGCCGCATGAGCCGAACGTCGTCAGCTGTGATCGAGTCGGCCAGCGAGCACCCGGCGCCGAGATCGGGAATAAGGACTGTCTTGTCCGGATTGAGGAGCTTGGCCGTCTCGGCCATGAAATGCACGCCGGCGAGCACGATGACATCCGCATCGACCGTCATGGCTTTGCGCGCAAGAGCCAGGCTGTCGCCGACAATGTCGGCCACGCAGTGGAAGATCTCAGGCGTCTGGTAGTTATGAGCCAGAATGACTGCGTTGCGCTCGCGCTTAAGCGCCAGGATAGCCTCTACGTCATGGCTGAAGGCTGCCCATTCCGCTGGCGGAATGACGCGCCAGACGCGCCGATACAAAGACGCGGCTGAAGGCAACGCCCCGCTCATGGCCCCTCCAATTATAATCTATTTGACTATAAGGGGCATATATCCCGGTTGACTATAAGCATGTCAACCCCGGGCGAGCGGCAATTTTGTGCCCGCCGCGGCTGTCTCGTCCAGGACGGCATGGCGGAATCGATAGAGCTTGGCGGGCCGTCCACCCGTGTCCACAGACGTCTCGCCCGTCTCCTCGACCAGCTCCTGCTGTTCAATCAGCCGGCGGAAATTGGGCTTGTTGATGAGCCGACCGGCCAAGGCTTCCACGGCTCGTTGTAACTGTAGCAGCGTGAAGACAGGTGGCATCAGCTCGAAGACGACCGGCCGATATTTGATCTTCGAGCGCAAGCGGGCAATGCCTGTCGCCAGGATGCGGCGGTGGTCGGCAATCATGGCAATCCCGAGGATTGCGGCAAAAGCGCTCGAACGTCCATCGCGGGTCGCCTCTGCCACCAGGCCAGCTTCGTAAAGCAATTCGTAGCGCTGAAGCGCCAGCTCTTCGTTCCAGGAGTAGTTTTCGAAGCCGAAGGCAATGGCCGCCCGCCTTTGTCGCTCGCGGCGCGTGGAGGCCTCCTCGGCGTCGGCCGCCCAGGCAAGCAGACGAGGCTTCACGATATCTGCCAGCACCTTCGGCGTGCCGGCGCGATGATCCTCCCACGGAAAATATTCGTACCAGCTGCGCCACCCGCGGCCGGACGAGCCGGCGGCCCGTTCTTTTTGGGTCGAAGCCAGATAGCTGATCGAAATAACGCGCTGCTGATGCCCGTCATCAATGCGGTCGCGATCCGCGAATGTATAGAGTTGCTCGATGTAGCCAAGCGGATGGCCGGTCTGCTCCTCGACCCATGCCCTCAACCCGGACTGCAGCGATCGATGCTCAAGCGCGAACGGCCCCGACGGCAGGGAACGCGCTTGCCCGATAGTGAGCGCGGCCGGTTCGCCGTCATTGACGGCTACAACCACGGCAATCAGCTCCGCCTCGACTTCTTTAGCCTTAGCGGGGGCGCTAGCGTTGCGTGTTCCTTTTGCCCGGACGTCCATGATGCCTGAATAGGTTGGGCAGAGCTTCCAGTGCGAAGCATCTCAATCGATTTAAGCAGCGTGGAGTAGCACATTTTGGGTGTCAACACGGCACGCTCCGTCATCAGCTTAGCCTTTCGATCTATACAAAATTGTGCCAAATGCGACGCCAGCGGGCATGACGCTAGGGAAGCAAATTCAAAGTCGGGCCATGAGATCGAAACGCTGCAAGGCGGTGGCCGTCGATGTTCTATGAAAGCTCGCTTGTCCCTTAAGGGTCATCACTTATGGATGGACCATTGCCAGCCCCGGCGTCCCGGCCAACCCTCGGCCGAGCGAGTCCAAAAAGGAGGATTTGAGCGCATTGGCCACCAAAGCGGCTGTGCGGCCACCTGTGCCGGCGCTATGCAGCTGTTTCACTGATCGGCTCTGGGTAGGTGCCTTGCGTGATGCTTGAGGGATTCGATCATTGTTTTGACCGACGGCCGCCGGTTCTCTCCATTTCGGATTGCGAGCAGGATTCCGCGTCCCAGGGGTGGCGACAGCGGGACAGCGGCGAGCCCGCTATGATTAACGAGCGTGCGAATCTGGGGAACGACCGCAATAGCGCACCCGTGAGCGACCATTGCCCAAGTGACGTCAGTTTCATCAAATCTAGCAACAATGCGTGGCTGGAATCCTTTCTCGTTACACATTGCGAGCAAGGCATCGGAGAAGGTGTTTGGACGCGTGTCGATAGCCCAACACTCGTCCTTCAGATCATAAATGCTAATGGCCCTTTTCTGAGCTAACGCATGGTCGCGCCTGACGATGGCGACCAACTGATCTTGATAGATTGGAAAAGTCTCCAGGTTCGGTGCGTCCTTGGACTGTTTCAGGGTTATGTCGTCGACGACCGCTATGTCACATTGCCAACTGCGCAACGCGGCTAATGCGGCCAATGGCTCCAATTCAATGGCGGAGACGACTAACGCGGGGTACTCGAGTTGCATTTGCCTGATCGCCGGTGGCAGCAAACTGGCGCCGATCGAAGGGAAGGACGCAATCGACAATTGACCAGCCACCTGCGCCCTGATGGCGGCGAGATCGGTTTTCGCCTCTTCCATGACAGCCAGTATGCGTTCGGCATGCTGGACCAGCACGTTTCCCGCGGGCGTGATTGACACCCCTCGGCCCCGCCTCTCGACCAGCGCTGCGCCGACCTCTTCCTCTAGTAACGAAATCTGCTGCGAGACCGCCGACGGTGATATCCGAAGGATCTCGGAAACAGCCGCCATCGTCCCTCGGACAGCCAGCTCGCGCAGCGTCTTCAATCTCTGAATGTCCATGAAGTTGCTCAAGCCGTTCTCCGTAGAATCGTCACTTTTTCTAATCAAATGCCTAAAATCATTTAACTAGACTGAAGTGTCGGTGTCAAACTAGGATCGGTTCGTCGGCTGCCGAGCGCACATAAAAATTTCGTCAGCGCAGCTCCGATCGATCGCAAAGGGGAACTCGATGAAACTTCTCATTTCCGCTGCACTCGCAGCGTTCGCGACCGTAGCCTCCCTACCTTCGCAGGCGGGGGTGCTGGATACGGTAAAGCAACGGGGAACGCTCAATTGTGGCACCGACAACACGGCGCCTGGTTTCGGCTATCTCAATACCAAGACCGGCAAGATGGAAGGTTTGGACGTAGACTTCTGTCGCGCTGTGGCTGCCGGCGTCCTCGGCGACGCCAACAAGGTCAATTTTGTGACTGTCACGGACAAAAGCCGGTTCACGGCGCTGCAGACGGGACAAGTCGACGTTGTGTTTGCCCACACAACGGTCTACCCCGTCCGGGAATCGG
This sequence comes from Mesorhizobium sp. WSM4887, assembly GCF_029625865.1. Classification (NCBI taxonomy): domain Bacteria; kingdom Pseudomonadati; phylum Pseudomonadota; class Alphaproteobacteria; order Hyphomicrobiales; family Phyllobacteriaceae; genus Mesorhizobium; species Mesorhizobium sp. WSM4887. The sequence continues at coordinate 29,892 of NZ_JARTVP010000006.1, read as the reverse complement.
CGATTGCCATCGATTTCCTGCCAATGAATTTCTGGGACGGCGGCGGCATCATGGTGAAAGCCTCATCGAAGGTGGCGAAAATCGACGATCTCGCAGGTGCCAGCTTCTGCACGACGCAAGGGTCCGCCACCGAGGCGATCATCGCCGACCTTCTGAAGAAGAAGGGCTGGAAGAGTCAGGTGCTGACCTACGAGAATCTCGAGAAGCTGTTCGGCGCCCTCAGCAGCGGGCGGTGTGACGCCATGGTGACCGACAAGTCGGCGCTGGCCTCGTGGCGCGGCAACTCGAACAAACCCGACGACTTTGTCATCCTCCCAGATATCCTGGCGAAATCGCCCTTTGCCGGCTTTGTGGTCGCTAACGATTCGCGCTGGAGGAATGCCCTGCGCTGGATAGTCTTCGCGACGATTGAAGCCGAAGATGTTGGCATCACATCCGACAAGGTCGACACAGAGGCCAAGTCGGCCGACCCAGGCATCCAGAAGTTCCTCGGTGTGAACGGAACGATCGGCGCCGACTTCGGTCTGCCGGCGGATTTCGTTGCCCAAGTCCTCAAGCAGGTCGGAAACTACGGCGAGATCTATGATCGCAACCTGGGCCCGAAAACGCCCAACTATCTCGACCGCAAGGGCACGCCAAATGCGCTCTCGCGTGACGGCGGGGCGATGATCTCGCCGCCGTGGTGGTGAAGTCGATGAGCGGCCCGGCAGGGCTGGGCCGCTCCATTCCCTTGACCTTTTCCGCTCGAAGGCTTCCGATGGATACGATGGTGCATCGTGCGGTTTCCGAAAGACCGGAACGACGCGCACTTAAGGCACGTGCGTTTCGTAGAAATCTTGTGCAGGCCGCGATCATTGCTGCGGTTGCGGCCTTGATGATCGGCTTGGGTTACGCAATCCGGTCCAGCCTGGCCGCAAGAGGAATTGCCTTCAGTTTCGGCTATCTCGCCTCGGGCGCCGGATTCGAGATCAGTGAAGGTTACGCCGTTGCCATAAGCACGCCTCTCGGCCTCGTGCCGTTCTCCTCTGGCATGACCAACGCGCAGGCGCTCACAGTTGGCCTTTTCAATACCTTGAAAGTCGCCATTTTGGCGATCGTGGTAGCTACCGCGCTCGGAACGCTGCTCGGTGTGGGACGTTTGTCGACGAATTGGCTGGTAAGGCAGCTCTGTTTCTATTTCGTCGAGTTCGTCAGGAACACCCCGCTGCTCATACAACTGACATTCTGGTACATCGCTGTCGTCCTGCAGTTTCCTCCAATTTCCGCTGCGGCCGGGTTTCCGGGAGTGATATTAAGCCAGCAAGGTATCTGGCTGCCCTCGATCGCAGCGACAGATACGGCCACGGGACCCGGGATCATCATCTTTCTTCTGGCTCTGGTGCTCGGCGTCCTGTCCGCTTTCATTTCCGGGGGCAAACGACGCTGGGTGATTGTCGGCTTGTCGGCCATCCTGCTGCTGGGTGCCGTGATTGTTGGGGGTTTCCCATTCACCATCGACATCCCCGAAGCCGGCCGCTTCCGGGCGAGCGGCGGCACGATGCTTTCACCTGAGTTCACGGCGATTCTGATCGGTATTGTCGTCAACAGCTCAGCATATCTTGGCGAGATTGTGCGCGGCGCTATTGAAAGCCTGCCGCGCGGGCAATGGGAGGCGGCGCGCTCGCTCGGGCTCGCCAGGAACGACATCATAAAGGACATCGTCCTTCCCCAGGTGTTTCGCGTGATCCTCCCATCGTTTGGAAACCAATATATCGGTCTTGCCAAGAACACCTCTCTTGGGATCGCGATCGGATTTCCGGACTTGTTCAACGTCTACGGCACGGTGGCCAATCAAACTGGCCGAAGCCTCGAAGGCATAATCGTCGTTACGCTCATCTATCTTCTGATCAGCCTTGGGATAAGCGCGACCATCAATCGGCTCAATGCCAGGATACAGATCCCGGGGGCTCGCTGATGGGTATCGAAAACGCGGTCAAGCGTCTGAAGGTCAATCTCTTCGCCACCCCCTTCGATACGCTTCTCACGGCACTGGTGGTGCCCACGCTTTTTTGGGGCATCTGGACATTTTGCGCGTGGCTTCTCGCGGTCGCCCAGTGGCACGTCATTGGGCAGAGCGCAAAGGTTCTGATGGTCGGAGTATTCCCGGCCGCGGAGCTGTGGCGCGTATGGGTTGCCGCCTTCCTGTTCGCCGTCGCGATGGGCCTTTTGGTGTCGTCCATCATACCCATGAGGGGATTGCGTGCCGCTAGCACCGTCATTGGGATCCTGGCCGTGACTGCGCTGGCGTTGCAGGTGTCTTGGTCCGCGGGCATCAACACCTTCCTCGTTGGCAGCTCACTTGAATGTGCATGGCTTTTAGGACAAACCCTCCCGCGTGTGCGCAAGCTGGCCGGCGGCCTCTCGTTGGGCGCACTGGGGCTCGCGCTCTACCTTCTTGTGCCGGCGGGGCCGGCGACATGGGGCGGCTTTCTGCTGTCGGTGCTGCTTACCGCCATTTCCGCGGCGCTGACCATACCGATCGGAGCTGCCCTGGCGTTTGGTCGTCAAAGCAAGATCGGAAGTATTAGGATCCTCTGCACTGCATACATCGAGTTCATGCGGGCCGTTCCGCTCATTCTGGTGGTCTATTTCATCTGGATCGCATTTCCTCTCCTTCTCCCCTCCGTGCCGGTCCCAGATGTCCTGCGGGGACTGATCGGCTTCGTGATTTTCTATTCCGCGTTCGCGGCCGAATATATCCGCAGCGGCTTGCAGGCGGTCCCCCGCGGGCAGGTCGAGGCCTCCGAGGCCCTTGGACTGAGTTCCTGGGACATCAAAATCCGGATCGTCGGTCCGCAGGCCATGCGTGTGGCCCTCCCTGGCATGGTTGGCAACGTCCTTGACATCTTCAACTACGCCCCCCTTGTTTTCATCATTGGCCTTGCAGATTTTCTACGTGTCGGACAAATGATATTGGCTGACCCTCAGAACAGCGACAAAGTCTACGAGGTGTATACATTCTTGTTCATTGTCTGCTTTCTCGTTGGCAGCGCAGTTACCTATTTCGCCAGACACTTGGAAGCGCACCTTTCTAAGGGAATCTCAAATGAAGGCCGATAGCACAGCGGCGAAGGGCACCGAGATCGTCAAATTCGATCAGCTGAACAAGTACTATGGACATTTCCATGTGCTGAAGGAGGTGAGCTTATCTGTTGCCAGGGGGGAAGTCATGGTCGTCATCGGCCCAAGCGGTTCGGGCAAGTCGACTCTGATCCGTTGTGTGAATGGCCTGGAACAATATCAGGACGGTAGCCTGATCGTAGACGGTTACCGAATGCCCGTTGAGGAAGAAAGGGCGGTTGGAGACGACAAGAACCTCCAACAGATTCGGAAGGGCGTTGGCATGGTCTTCCAGCAATTCAACCTGTTTCCCCATATGACCGTGCTGGAAAACGTAGCGCTGGCGCCAATCCGAGTGCGAAAGCTCTCCAAGGACGCCGCGTACGCAAACGCACGGCGTTTGCTCGATCGTGTCGGTCTATCAGACCAAGCCCATAAGTATCCTGCCGCACTTTCAGGTGGCCAGCAACAGCGCGTCGCCATCGCCCGCTCATTGGCAATGGATCCCCATGTGATGCTTTTTGACGAGCCGACGTCCGCGCTTGATCCTGAGATGGTCGGAGAGGTTCTGGACGTTATGCGCGAGTTGGCGGTCGACGGAATGACCATGATGATCGTCACGCATGAAATGGGCTTCGCCCGTGAAGTCGCCGACAGGGTCGTCTACATCGATGGCGGCAGAATTGCGGAGATCGGGTATCCCGAGACTTTCTTCCAGAATCCTCAGCATGACCGGGCCAGGGCGTTCCTTTCTCGTGTCCTGAAACACTAGTCAGTGCCAGCAATGTCCATTCAAATTGAACGTCTTTATCCCTCCCAGACGACCCATCGCGATCGCTTGTTGCGGGCTGCCGTGCAGCTCTTTCGGCACGAGCCAAATCTTCTGGAAGCCTTCTCATATGATCCGAGGGGCCTCGAGGATGACGCCGCCCTCCTTGCGCATGTGCTTGCGGGGTGCATCCCACCGGGAGGTGGCCGGCAGGTGGTCTTCGCCGCCGCGCGTGACGTTTTCTCTCACGATGAGCGCGCCTTCGAGGACGCGGTTTCTGACATCTATGCCACCGCCAACAAGGACCTTGATCCGGGTGGAGAGATCGCAACGCTCCATTTTGCCAACGGTTTGCATGTCTTGCTGTCCTACAGGGTGTGCCGCTCACTGCATCGCGCCAAGCGGATATCGTTGGCGCTTGCCGTGAAGGGCCATACGGGCCGTGCTTTTGGCTGTGACATCAGGCCCGAGGCGGAATTCGGTCGAGGGTTGTGGTTCGATCACGGTCTGGGCATCGTCATCGGCCAAACTGCTGTCATCGAGGATGACGTTTCCATCTGGCACGGCGTAACTCTGGGCAGCAACTTCAGGGGCCGAGAGGGCAAGCGTCATCCGACCGTGAAGCGAGGCGCTGTCATTGGTGCCGGCGCCAGCATTTTGGGCGACATCACCATAGGGGAGGGCGCTGTGGTGGCGGCAGGGGCCGTGGTCACCAAGGATGTCCCGGCCGGTCAAACCGCGGCAGGCGTCCCGGCCCAATTGAAGTCGCGCTCGCCACATTCATTTTCAGGCTTCAGCCTCGGCCCAGGAGACCATCCATGACCAACGTCCTGGGGATCGACCATCCGATCGTCTGCGTTCAAGACCTGTCATCGCTGCGTGATACATACGGCGCCCTTGGCTTCAACGTCACGCCAATCGGCAAGCATCCCTGGGGTACTTCGACCTGCGCAATGTTGTTCAAAAACTCTCTTCTGGAGTTGATGAGCATCTATGACACGGCTCTGCTCGACAGCTACCCTGCCGGGGACTTCCGGTTCGGCCGCTTCATCGCCAACTCAATCAAGGAGCGGGACGGAATTGCGTTGACAGCGTTGTACAGCGACGACGCCGAGCGCGACGAGCAAACCGTTCTCAGCCGCGGCGGGGTCTGCCAAGGGACGATCGAATTCGGACGCGATGTCGTCCTGGCGGACGGCACCAACGACCGCACAAAGACAACCCTGAAGATATTTGCCTCACGCGATTACCCGCGACTGTCCAATTTCGGCTGCCGGCAGCACAAGCGCAACCTTATCGAGTTTCCACAATGGATGGACCATGCGAATTCTGCGTACGGCTTCCTCTCGGTCTGCATCCTTGCTGAGCGGCATCATCAGGATGGAGTGAAGCGCTGGCTAGGCACGCTCCACGGAACAGATCGCATCCTGCCAATCGACGGCGGATTTGAAGTGCCCACCGGCAATGGCAAATTCCTGGTCCTGGATCGCAACGGTGCAGCCAAGCGCTATGGAGACTTGCCGGCCTCGATTGCGGCTCCGGCCGAACCATATGAATTCGCGGTGGACCTGAAAGTTCGATCTCGAGCAAAACTGTTTGATCAGCTTGCCAAAAGTGAGCTCGTGCCACGAGAGGTCAACGGTATGATTCTCTTGCCGCAAGCCGACCGCTTGGGCGGCGTTATGCTGTCGTTTAGCGAGGCTTGACCGAGCAACCCGCCGCCCTGTGTGCGCTGTTCCCCCGGCCTAGGCTTTTCGCCGCAGGTCGTCGCTCGAGATAAAGCGCCAAGTTGCCGTTCTCGACCTCGAGATCGACGAAGACAAGCTCGGGGCCTACGACACGGATGGTCGCCGCCAAATTCCACCATTGCGGGCCGATGGCGGTTACGCTGCGCCCCTTGTTCGCCACGCCTTGTGTGCAGAGGATCAGCGGTCCGCCTAAGTCCCGTGATAATTGCGGGCGACTAAAGCACGTCGCCTTTTAAAGGATTCGGGGATTCCCTGATTGACGGTTTGATGATTCATTGCGGTGGAAGGGAGAACCGTGATGGGCAAGCCGTTAGCGATGGCGTTGCGTAAGCGTGTTGCGGCGTTTGTGGATGAGGGCAACAGCAACCGTGAGGCGTCGCGTCATTTCCGGGTTTCGCCGAAGTTCGTGAAAGATCTGATGAAGCTGCGCGCCGAGAGGGGTTCGCTTGAGCCGCGCCGGCAAGGCCATGGCACGGGGGGCGGCAAGCTGGCCGCTCACGCCGACTTCGTGCGCCAGCGGATGGCCGAGAATGGCGATCTGACGCTCGACGAGCTGTGCGTGGAACTGGATGGGCGCGGCGTTACGGTGCACCGGTCGAATGTCGCGCGTTTGCTTCACCGGCTGTGCCTCAGTCACAAAAAAAGACACTCCGGGCGAGCGAGCAGGAGCGTCCCGACATCCGGCAGGCGCGCGAGCATTGGAGGTGGCGGCGCAAACCGTTCTTCGACAAGGCCTTGACGCGCCTCGTCTTCATTGACGAGACCTCGACCAACACACGGCTGACCAAGCGAACCGGCTGGGCGCCCAAGAGCGAACGCTACCGAACATCAGCACCATTCGGCGGCCGGAAGACGCAGACCTTCATCGCCGGCTTGAGATGCCATGCCATGATCGCGCCTTGGATCGTCGATGCGCCGATGAACAGGGCGCGTTTCGAACTCTATGTCGAGACCCAGCTCGCACCCGAACTCAAGCCGGGCGACGTCGTCATCCTCGACAATGTCGCCTTCCACAAGAGCGAGCGGGGCGGCCGAACTGGTGCGCCAGCGCGGTGCCTGGCTGCTGCCGCTGCCGGCCTAATCGCCAGATCTCAATCCAATCGAAATGGCCTTCTCGAAGCTCAAGGCGCTGCTCAGAAAGAAGGCCGCACGATCCTTCGACGCTTTATGCAACGCGCTCAAGGACATATGCGACCTGTTCGACCCAATATAGTGCAGAGACTTCTTCAAAGCTGCCGGATATGAGGCCAATTAAACGCGACCTGCTTTAGGCGATTTTTTCGGCTGAGACGGTCCTGCGGTGAGCCAGTCAAGGGAGGATATCCCTGATTGGCATGTAAGCGCGTCAGTTCCGCGCAAGGCGTCTACCGCTGCGCCAACTATCTGATCGCCGGCGTTGGCTCACCGGACCCAAACAGGTGCAACGCCGTCGTCTCAACCCACTCCGCAGCGCTCGGATTTGCGAATTTGAAGGTCGGTTACCTCGTTCCGCGATCCTCTGATGAAGTCTGCCTTTTGCGATCTAGAATGGATACCGGGTGCCGGTTTCCGGCGAGGTCTCCGCTGTTTCCACCCAGACGCTCTTGGTTTGAGTATATTGCATGAGCCCTTCGTAGCCACTAGAACGGCCATATCCGCTGTTCTTGAACCCGCCGAAGGGTGTCATGACACTGATCGAACGATAACCGTTGATCCAGAAAGTGCCGGCCTGGATCTTGCTGGCGACGCGATGGGCGCGACCAACGTTCTGCGTCCAGACTCCTCCCGCCAAACCGTAGTGTGAAGCGTTGGCGATCGCGATCGCTTCTTCTTCCTCTTCGAACGGCGTAATGCCGAGAACAGGCCCGAAAACCTCCTCGTGGCCGACTTCGATCTGATCGTTGAGGCCGCTAATCAGGGTCGGAGCGTAGTACATACCGCCTGGCTGGTTCACCAATGCCAGCTCAGAGCCTCCGGCGAGCACTTCTGCACCTGCCGTCTTGGCCTCGTCGACCATGCGCTTGATCTGATTTAGCTGCGTCTTGTTGTTAATCGGCCCGACAAGAGTTCGCTGGTCGAGCGGGTGTCCCACGGGAATCTGCGGGGTGACTTCGGCTAGGTGGCCCACAATCTTGTCGTAGACGCGCCTTTGAACCAGCAAACGCGAGCCAGCCGTGCATGCCTGGCCTGCATTCTGGAATATGGCACGTTGCGCGCCTAACACCGCAATCCTGGAATCCGCATCGTCGAAGACAATGTTCGCGGACTTTCCGCCCAGCTCCAAAATGCATGGTATGATACGTTTAGCCGCCAATGAGGCGATGATGCTGCCGGTTCTGGTGGATCCGACGAAAACAACCATGCGGGTGTTCTGATCAAGAATCGCTGGTGCCGCCGTGCTTTCACCAAGACCGGCCAGAACGTTGACCAGGCCGCGTGGGAGACCACCCTCTTCCAAAAGCCTTGCCAGGATAATGGAGGTGGCTGGCGTCAGCTCGGACGGCTTGAGAACAACCGAATTTCCAGACGCTAGTGCGGGGGCAATCTGCCAGCCTCCGGTCGAAAGCGGTGCGTTCCAAGGCGTCATTTGAACCACGACGCCATATGGGGCCCTGATTACATAGTTGAGTTGAGTCGTTGGTACCGGAATGACTGTGCCTTCCAGCTTGTCGCACCATCCTGCGAAGTACTCAAACATCTGCGCGACGGCTTCGATCTCATTGACCGTGCTTGTAAGCGGTCGGCCGGAGGTCAAAGCTTCGAACTGCGCCACGGCTGCGGCCTTAGTGCGAAGATGCCGCCCGGCTGCATGCATTTTTCGACCGCGATCGCTGGCCGTCATCGCCCACCAGGCCCTCTGAGCACGCGCCGCGGCTTCGCATGCGGCAGCGGCAACTGCAGGCCCCGCGTCCCGATATTTCGCGTACGCAGTTCCCGAAGCCGGCTCGACAAGCTCAATGTAGTTGCCTTTTCCTGGCATGATGTGCCCGTCGACATAGCTTCCGATCTCGAGTCCGGAGCCAAAGAATTCTGTGGTCAGTCTGGCGAACAGATCCTCGTTGAGTGGATCGGCTTTAAAGTCTTCAAGGATTGTCATGACACGAGCTCACTTGGATGGGTGGAATTGTGTGATCTTGTTGAAATCTGCGTCATCGGCCACAGATGGTTTGCTCTGCTCCCAGATTGAAGCCACATCGGTCAGCACGGGCAGGTTTCCCTTTGCACGCAGGAGTTGGTCCGCGAGTGCAACATCTTTGCGCATCAGACGCATGGTGAAACCGGAGTCAAACTTGTCACTCAGGATCCATTTCGGATAGTTCAGTTCGGTCGCGCTATTGCGTGCAGTTCCCGCATTCAGGGCCGAAATCAGATCCGCCGGCGCCAAGCCAAGATATTCGCCAAGCTCCACGATCTCGGAGGCCACGACCATGTTGGCTGCGCCTAGCAGGTTATTGAGCAGCTTAGTCGCATGGCCACTGCCAATCGGCCCCATGTGGACGATCTTGCCAGCAATTCTCGATAGCAAGTCGCGAACTCGATCGAGATGGCTTGCTTGGCCTCCAACCATCATTCCAAGCGTACCGGCTCGGGCGCCAAAGAAGCCACCGCTCACGGGAGCATCGAGCAGATGGATACCCGCCGGCTCGAGCTTTGCAGCCAGCTCCTTTGTGACCAGCGGATCGGAAGTAGTGGTGTCAATGACGAACAGCTCGCGACCGAGATTTTCGTCTGGCAGACCGTCCAAGGTCAACTTGACGTCGTTGGCGGTCGGCAGCGACAGCACCACGACGTCAACCTGCTTGATAACGGCAAGTGAGTCCTGCGCCGTTTGAATGCCCGCTTCTGCGGCCCGATCCAAAGTGGCTTGGCTAACGTCCGTTCCGATGACCGTTAGGCCGGTCTCGGCGAAGCGCTCCGCCATCGCCATTCCCATCCGCCCTAGACCAACAACTCCCACTTGTGACGTCATGCTCGCGATTTCCTATTGAGGTGATTAGGAAAACTACGAGTTGGCGCGTCGCCGACAAGCTCAAAAGCGGCATGCGACCGTTGCTGAAGTCAGTACACTCCATCCCAGCTGGGAAGCTCAACATCAGGCTGTAAACGGGAATGCCAGCTCAAGTGCGGCCAGGAGCGCCTTGGCCGCTGGAGGCAAATGCCGCTCGTGCCGGATAAACATGCTCGTACGTGTGCGCATGACGATATCGTCTTCTATCGGGATTGCGCGAACCATCCCACGCAGAACTTCGGCTTTGCAGCTGAATTCCGGCAGAAACGTCGCCCCCACACCCGAGGCGGCGTATTGGACGAGTCCCTGGACTGGGCCGACGGTGAGACTAGGAGATAGCTCGAGTTCAGCCTCACGGAAAGCTCGCGTGACCGCCTGCCTGATCCCAGCGGTGAGTGGCGGCAGTGCCAAAGGCAAATCGCAGATCGACCGCAGATCGACTGTCTCGCGTGTTGCCAACGGGTGGTTCGTGGAAACGATCAGGCGCAGCGGTTGTTCGATTGCGTATACCACCTCGATCCCGACCTCCGAGATCGTCCCAAATACGATACCGATGTCGGCCTCGTCCTCGATCACGGTGTTTATGATCTCATCAGCATTGCCGGCCAGAATCTCGATCTGTATGTCAGGGTACTTCTGCAGGAAATTTGTGAGCGTCGGGGCGATCAAGCCTTCGACAAACCCGCTGCCTGCCGCGATCGTAACAGACCCCCGTTTCAATCCTTGTAGCTCGCTGATTGTCTCGTACAACAAGGCGTCACGAACTCTCGATTCCTGCAGGTACCGATAGACGTATTGTCCAGCTTCGGTGAGCTTGATACCGCGCGCCTGCCGGATGATCAGCTCAACACCGAACTCGTATTCTAACTGGGCAACCTTGCGGCTGACTGCGGATGGAGCAATGCGCAAATGCTCCGACGCCGCGCGAATGGAGCCTAATTGAGCGACGCGGAAGAAATAATCGAGGCTTTGACGTGTGGTCGATCTGATCACTTGCAGCGGCCGGGCTCGGTGCGTTAGTCGGCTCCTACCACATTTTCACGGCCGTCGTAACAGCGCCTATCAAATCCTCCGAAGTCGAAAGTCGAGGGAAGGGCCGAGCACTCCCACCCAACCATCTCTTTTTGGCAACGGTCAGATGCCTGAATTCTGACTTGTCGTCCGACGACGCCGCTGGTTGACTCCACCGAACAGGAAAATGGGAGGTGGAACGTGATAAAAAGACGCACAATGTTGAACGCCATAGCGCTTAGCGCTACGCTTTCATGCAGCTTCGTTCTGGGCAGTTCCGAAGTTTTAGCTGACTACAAGCCCCCCATTCTTGGGGTTGTTGCTATAGACCTGCAAAATTCCTTCTTCGTGGATATGAAGAAGGCAGGCGATGTGGCGGAGAAAGACTACAAAGTCAAAGCTATCTGGCAGAGCGCAGAGGGGAGTCTTGAGAAGGAAGTTTCACTCGTAGAGAATTTCATAGCACAAAAAGTGGACGTGATCCTGGTCGATCCTCTCGACAAGAATGCGCTCATGCCGGTGATCAACAAGGCCACCGATGCAGGCATCCCCGTCATTACCATGGGCAACAAAGTCGAGGGAAAAGCGAACTACAGCACAATCTACCCGGATGCGCAGACCTGGCCGACGGTCGCCCGGGCGCTCGCACAGTCGATCGATGGAGAGGGCAAGATTGCCCTGCTTATCGGGGCGCGTGGAAGCTGGACATCGGATAACCGCGAGAAAGCGTTTACCGAAACGATCAAAAACGAGTTCCCGAAGATTCAGATCGTCGGCATTCAGCCAACCAACTGGGATGCGGCAAAATCCGCCGACGCAGTGCAAAGCTGGTTGGCCGCCAATCCAGACCTCAAGGCAATAGTGTGCCTGTCCGACTATCTCTGCTATCCGGCGCAGTCGATAGCTGATGCGGCTGGCGCCAAGCTCAAATATGCCGGCTGGGATGGTGACTCGGGGATGGCCGATTCACTTAACTCCGGCGCCACGGTCATTGACGGCCTGACCGGGGCGCCGCGCGTGGGGTATTGGAACATTGCGCTCGCGGCACGCATCGCGCGAGGTGAAAAGTTTGATCGCACCCTCTACCTGCCGGTGAAGTACATTACCTCGAAGCAAACTGCCGATACCCTAGCCGCCAAGGGGCTCAAGTTCGACTATATCACGCCGGACAAAGCCGCAGAGGAACTCGGTCAGTATTCACAGCAGCTTGGGCCAAACGCTCCAGCTTCTGCGATGAGCTCGCACTGACCGGACTAACAGTGGCGACCTCGTCAAAGATGAAGGATATGGGACACGTCAATCGCTTTGGCGTGTCTCAATTTTCCTCCGACAGCGCATCCTCGCTGCTGGCATTGGCAATCCTGGCTGTTATTGCAGCTCTAGCGATCGTCATTCCCGGCTTTCTATCCGTCGGCAACCTTTTGACGATCGGTCAACAGACCGCCGTCATCGCGATATGTGCCTTTCCCATGACGGCGCTGATCATTGCCAGAGGCATTGATCTCTCGATCGGTGCGAACTTGGCACTAAGCGGCATCGTCGCGGCTCTCACCTTACACGCTACACAGTCCGGGGCTGCGTCGATCCTGGCTGCCTTGCTCTGCGGCAGTGCACTGGGCGCTGCAAACGGGTTTTTCGTCGGATTTGCGCGCGTCGCACCGTTCATGGCCACGCTCGCCACAATGGCCATGATGCGAGGTGCAACCCTTGTGCTGTCTGGAGCAGACAGCATCCCTGTCGCCAATCAAGCTCTCATCTGGCCAGGTTCCTCAATCATCTTTGGGGTGCCAACGCCTCTTGCGATGGCACTACTGGCGGCGGTCGCCTGGAGCCTGTTCATGAGCCGGACCTTGTTGGGCCGCTGGATTTTTGCCGTCGGCGGCAATCAGAATGCGGCGGCCGCCTCTCTCGTACCGGTTAGGCGCGTCCATTTGGTAGTGTACTTGCTGGCCGGCCTGTCCGCGGGCATATGCGCGGTCGTTACCATCGGCCGGCTTGGCTCCGGGCAGCCGTTGGCTGGAATGGGCCTCGAATTCGATGCTATCACCGCAGCCATGATTGGGGGCGCTTCCTTGGCTGGTGGGCAGGGAGCCATGTTCCCCACTCTCCTCGGCGCCACTCTCCTGGGCGTGATCTCTGCAGGCTTGTCGTTTCTTCAGGTGCCACTTGAAGCAACATACATTGTCAAGGCCGCGCTCCTGTTGGCTTCAGCGTTGCTGACGACAGAGACCCTTTCCTTCCCGAAAATCTTGGGTTGGGGTCAATCAACCAAAGCGTCAGGCCAGGCTCCCGGCTTAAAGCGGACGCTGTCTGTTAATGGTCTTTCCAAATCCTACGGCAGTTTCCGAGCGCTGGACAACGCCACCCTTGAGATCCATGGCGGACGCGTGCTGGCACTGGTGGGCGAAAATGGAGCAGGCAAGTCGACCCTCGTAAAGTGTCTGACCGGGATTCAACGGGCGGACTCCGGGTCCATCGCGCTCAATGGTGCAGAGATAACCGTGAACGGCAGCAGGGATGCTCGGCTGGCGGGGATAACCGCAATCCACCAGCATTTTAGCTTGTTGCCCGATCTCACGATTGCCGAGAACCTGTTTCTAGGCCAGCCACGCACCAGGTACGGCTTCCTTGCCAGGCGTGACATGAACACCCGCGCTCGTAGCGCTCTTAAGGCTCTCGGCCTAGATTTCGATCCCGAGACACGCCTCGATCAACTGAATGTCGGGCAACGCCAGTTGGTCGAGATTGCAAAAGCGTTGGAGGCCCACGCCTGGGTCATCATCATGGATGAACCCACGTCGGCACTTTCCGTTCGGGAGCGAGACAGGCTCTTCAGCTTAGTCTCCGATCTGAAGGCCAAGGGGTGCGCGATCGTTTACATCTCGCACAAGCTGGAAGAGGTCTTTAGCCTCTGCGACGATGTCGTCATTCTTCGCGACGGCGAAGTGGTAGCAAGCGGCGAAATATCGAATTTCACGCCTGCCAGTCTTGTCGAAGGTATGGTCGGCCGCAAACTTGAGAACGTGTTTCCTCACGACGAGGTGCAGCGCGGGGATCTCATCCTGAGCGCGCAAATAGCCGAAGCCGGGCTTCTGCAAGATGTGACTGTCGATTTGTATGCTGGTGAGATCGTCGGCGTCTGCGGCTTGATGGGCAGCGGCCGAACCGAGTTGCTACGAGCCCTGGCTGGCCTTACGCCAGAGGCGAAAGGCCAAATTACGGTGAGTAGAAAGCCCATTGCGTTCGGGGATCTCCGCCAAGCCTATCAAAACGGAATCGTCTACTTGCCTGAAGACCGGCATGCCGAGGGCTTTGTCCCGCAGATGACTGTTGCAGATAACCTCGGCCTGGTTTGGATGACCCATGGCGGTGGGCTTGTTTCGCCGCCGCGCATCAGGCAACTGGCGACAAAAAAGATCGCGGAGCTACTGATCAAGCCCCCGCGTCCCGAGGCGAAGGCCCGGGAACTTTCCGGCGGAAACCAACAAAAGGTCGTGTTAGGCAAATGGTTGGCTGGCCAGCCAAAGGTCCTCTTGCTCGACGAACCGACCAACGGCGTCGATGTCGGCGCAAAGTCGGAAATTCACCGGCTGATTTCCAGATATAAGTCCCAAGGCGCGGCGATCCTGCTCGTGTCCAGCGAGCTTCCGGAAGTGCTTGGGGTTTCAGACAGGATTCTCGTCATGTCGAATGGCCGCATTGCGGCCGAGCTCCCGCGCGGGTGCAGCGAGAACGAGGTCATGTCGATTGCCTTCCAACTGGGTGGTGCGTCGACATGATTGCAGCTTCAGCAACCTATCGCCAGATCTTGTCCCGCTTGCTTGGCTGGTCGCCAGCCGTCTTGCTGGCGATAGTCGTCATCGTCGGTATCATCATCAACCCGGCCCTAATATCGGGGGCCAACCTGGCGGCAGTGGCAAGCCAGTCAATACCAATCTTCCTGATCGCGCTGGCCGCAGGCTTGGTCCTGATATCGGGGAGCATCGACCTGTCGGCCGGACTTACTGTGGCCTTGGTCAGCGTCGTTGTCGGCTTCGGCTTGAACCTGGGCTGGCCGTCTGTTCCCGCTCTGTTGCTGGGACTGGCTGCAGCGACGGCTGTCGGCTTTTGGAACGGCCTGATTGCAGGTTTTGTGCGCCTGCCGGCATTCGTGGCAACGCTGGCAACCGCCATTGCACTGCAGGGAATAAACATCTTCCTCTCGCCCGGCATCATCATCATCAAGGACCCGGTCCTCAAGGCCCTTGGAAGAGGCGCGGTTCTCGGCTTTCCGTTTCTCTATATCGTCGCAGCGATCGCGGCACTGACAGCGTATTTGCTGCTGCATCAGTCACGTTTCGGACTGAAGACCTATGCGGTTGGTTCCAGCCGGGAAAACGCCGTGCTGGCAGGATTGGCGGTCGAGCGCCATCAGTTCATGGTTTTTATAGCGAGCTCAGTCATCTGCTTTGTTGCTTCGGTGGTGATGATCTCTCGGACCCTGGTGGTAACTCCAAACGTCGGGGGCATGCCTCTTCTTCTGGACGGTATCGCTGCCGCCGTCATTGGAGGAACAAGCATTTTTGGTGGCAAGGGCACCGTTTTTGGAATCGCCTGCGGAGCCCTCATCATTGGCCTGGTAACGCATCTACTGCGTACCACCGGGGTGGACCCCTCGAGTCTGGACCTGTTCAAGGGTCTCCTAATCGCCTTCGCACTTCTCCTCGAGGTCGGTCTGGCTGCGATGCGATCATACCTGAAAACTGTCTAGCCGGGAGAACAACAATGACCTCGCCGATCGTCGACCCTCATCAGCATTTTTGGCACTTGTCCCTCGCACGCCACCACTGGTTAATCGGACCGGTCCGCGACAGGGTGTTCGGCGACTACTCGGCGATCCAACGGAATTATCTGCTCGGCGACTATCTTGAGGACACGAAAAACCAAAATGTGGTGAAATCCGTTCACATCGAAGCAGAGTTCGATGAGACGGAGCCAGTCGAAGAGACGCGCTGGCTACAGGCCCATGCGGACAAACATGGCTTTCCGCATGGCATCGTCGGCAATGCCGACCTGGCTGCTGCCGATGCCGGCGATGTTCTAGACCAGCACATGCAATACGGGAACTTCCGCGGTATCAGGCACACGCTTTGCTATGACCCGGATCCGAGAAAGAGCTTCTCAAAGCATCCAGATATCATCAATAGCGTGGAATTCAGAGCCGGATTCCAGCAGTTGGAAAACCGGGCGCTGTCATTTGATCTGGCAGCCTATTATCATCAGGCTGAGGACTCGTTCCAACTCGCGAAACGCTTCGCAAACACCCAGTTCATCGTCAACCATGCCGGCTTTCCGTTGGACAAGAGTGCGGAAGGCCTAATCAACTGGCGCGCGGCGATGAAGCGGCTGGCCGGTGCACCGAACATCGCGACCAAAATCTCCGGATTCGGTGTGTCCGACCCGAATTGGACACTTGAGAGCATCCGGCCGCTGGTATTGCACCTGATCGATTGCTTTGGTATCGAACGATGCATGTTTGCAAGCAACTTCCCCGTCGACAAGCTGTTCAAGACGTACGACGAGATCTTCAGTTGCTTCAAAGATATCGTGAACGACTTCTCAGCCGGCGACAAGAAGAGATTGTTTCACGACAACGCCGTTAGGTTGTACAAAATATAGCAACTTACCGCTGTACTAATAACGCACACGATTGGCTTCCGACCGGCGCGGAACAAGAGACAAAGCGCAATCGGGCTGGCCCAGTTCGTCGCATTTCCAACGGTATCTATCTCATTCGAGACCGGCTGGAGAGACAAGGGGCCAGCTGTCACATCCCGCACCACGCCACGGGAACCAAGGTGAATCTTCTCGAGTGGGGCCCGGCACTTGCGAATCGCCATGTCCGGCCTTTGGTACTGGAAGAGCAGGGCTTTGCCCTCAGGGGTTCAGCCTCTCTGGGCGAGCAACCTACTTTCGAATAACTGACGACAACACAAATGCCGTCAGGGTATCCCGCACGCCCGGCAACTCTGATAGCTGTTGCCAGATTTGGCGAATGCGATCGGCTTCTGGCGACTCGACTCTCACCAGCAGGTCGAAATCACCTGTCATCACGTCGCAAGAAACAATCTCTGGAATCTTTTTCAGCGCATGGATGACGTCGCCGCCTCTCATGCGGTCATGGCGATAAACGAACATCAGCGCGGTGGTGATGTGCTGCTCATTCCCGCCTTCACCGGTGACAATCGTGTAGCCCTTTATGAAACCCTCTCGTTCGAGCCGCTCGATTCGAACTCGAACCGCATTGCGGGACAAATTTACTTTGGCCGATAGCTCGGCGTGGGAAATGCGCGCGTTGGTCCTCAACTCACTGAGGATCTGTTCATCCGTACGGTCGAGGAGATACTTCATGGTGTGTTTGAGCCAGCCGATCAGGCCATGACTTCTAGCTGCATTGACCCATAAGCCAATATGGCGGCTCCGGGGAGGCGGCTTTTGTTGTGATCGCTTGCATATCGCCTGGCTGCTGACGCCAGTACAAAGCCGGGGAGGGCCGCTTTCTCGGTGTCCATAAGTGTCCTGACGCTCTGATACCCGGCAAGGATGGCACTGGTCTTGTTTCTATCCAACTCTCCATTCGGCTGGCTCGCCCAACCGACAAGCACGTCCGCAATCTCGGAAACAAGGACGTCATCGTGGCGTAGCCTGAAGTTTATCACGCCGCTGACCACGTCACCGAGGAAGAAGACATTCTGGTGAACCAGCGCCCCATGCACAGCGCCGGTCGGCAACTGCGCTTCCTGCGTTTTAGGACTGCGTTGCAGGATTGTATGAACGAGTGCCATCACCTGACCAAGGCTTCCGCATCTGGCAAGTGTAGGCACATTTGTCGACGAACCCGATACGAAACTTACGATTGCGACCAGTCGGCCAGCAGCATGAAGAGTGGCAAGGCCGTCTGTCGTGCGCATCGGCTTGGGACATGGAACGCCGTTTTCATGCAGCGTCTCCATGGTCGCGAAGGCTCGTTCCAAGTCCAGCGGTTCGGCGCCGTTCTCGAAAAGAGTTACGATGAACTCGTCCTGTTTGGTTCGGAACAGGTAAGTGGTTTCCCGATCGCCATCCGCTATCCCAACGACAGAGGACAACGAGGTCATACCGTAGGCCGATGCGATAAAGTCGCGGTCCTTGTCTGTCAGCGCGGTAAATACAGCCACGTTCGCCTCCCGTTAAGCTGAAGAGGCTTGCGAGAAACCCGCAAACTCGGCACAGTTGCCGAAAATTTGCTCAACCTGATCGGGAAGCAGAACCCCCTCTTCTTCCACGATCTGGCGCAGGTTCCTCATCCCTGCCAAGGCCCGTTTGGACAGCTCCGCCGCTTTGCTGTAGCCGATAAGCTTCGCCAAGGGCGTAGCAAGAGCAAGGGACCGGTCAAGCAGGTCTCTGCAACGATCCACGTCGACTTCGATCCCGTCCACGCAACGCTGCTTGAAAATCTCCATCCCTCTCGTCAACATCCGCATGGATTGGAGAATGTTCAAGACGATCACTGGCTCCATCGCGTTTAACTGCAGCTGACCCGCGCTGGCGGCGAGCGTCACGGTAAGATCATTGCCAATTACCTGGAAGCTGAGCTGGTTCACCATCTCAGGGATAACAGGATTGATCTTGCCGGGCATGATCGAAGAGCCTGCCTGGACGGGCGGCAAGCGGACTTCCCCCAGGCCGCCAAGCGGTCCGCTGCTCAGCAGGCGCAGGTCGTTGCAGATCTTTGTGAGCTTGACAGCAATGCGCTTCAGCATGCCTGAAAAGGAAACGAAACCGCCGGTGTCCGACGTTGCCTCAATGAAATTGCGCGCGGCAACAAGCTCGATGCCGGAAATCTGTGAAAGATGACCGCAGGCAATTCTTGGGAACCCGCGAGGCACATTGATCGACGTGCCAATGGCCGACCCTCCGAGATTGATTTCCAACAACAGTCTCGATGCCGACTGAAGCTGGATGATGTCCTCGTCGATGAGCTCGGCAAAGGCCTCGAACTCCTGACCGGCCGTCATCGGCACGGCGTCCTGAAGCTGCGTGCGACCGACCTTCACAGAATTTCCGTATCGAGCTGCTTTTGTTCGAAAGGCGTCGCGCAGGCTGGCCTGTGCCGATACCAGCCCGTCGCAAGCTCGCAATACCGTGAGGCGGATCGCGGTTGGATAGACATCGTTCGTCGACTGGGACAGGTTGACGTCATCATTGGGGTGCAGTTTTGCATAGTCGCCAACGGCGGCGCCAAGTTTGATCAACGCCAGGTTCGCCACGACCTCGTTCACATTCATATTTGTGGACGTGCCTGCTCCGCCCTGCATCATGTCTACTGGGAAATTCTCGTCGATTTCCCTGAGCTCCACAAGGTCGTCACAAGCGTCTGATATCGCTTGCGCCTTCTCGGACGAGAGCAGTCCGAGCTCCGTGTTTGCGAGTGCAGCAGCCTTTTTCACCATGGCCATGGACTGGATGAGCTCGGGAAAATCCCTCAGGCGCAATCCCGACACATCAAAGTTCTGTTCCGCGCGACGGGTATGTACGCCGTAGAGGACGTTGCCAGGGATAGCGATCGGTCCGATCAGGTCCGATTCGATGCGTTCGACGATCATTGTTCCCCTCTTAGGACAGGATTCCGGCGTAACGCATAGCCTCATCGATTGCCGCCTGGACCGAGGGACTAACTGTGACAAGTGGCAGTCGCAAGTCATCGCGCATCCGACCAAGGCGCTGCAGGGCATATTTGGGCCCGGCAGGGTTGGTCTCCAGGAAAAGGGCCCGGTGGAGGGGCATCAGGCGATCTTGCAGCTCCAAGGCAGCGGCAAAGTCAAAATTCAGGCATGCTTTCTGAAAGTCCGCACAAAGGCGGGGAGCGACATTTGCCGTGACCGAGATGCAGCCATGTCCGCCATGAGCCATGTAGCCCAGGGCGGCCCCGTCCTCGCCAGTGAGAAGATTAAATTCTCTTCCGCAGGCCATCCGTTCCAGAGACGGGCGCAAGATGTTGCCGGTCGCGTCCTTGACGCCCGACACATTTCGGCATTCCTTGAAAATGCGCGCCAGCGTTTCGACCTGGATATCGATGACGCTTCGCCCGGGAATGTTGTAGACGATGATTGGAACCGTCGCCTCGGCATCGATAGCCTTGAAGTGCTGATAGATGCCTTCCTGCGTGGGTTTGTTGTAGTAGGGTGACACGATTAGCAGCCCGTCGGCGCCAGCCTGTTGCGCGTGACGCACAAAGTCGATCGCCTCGGCCGTACTGTTTGAGCCGGCCCCCGCAATCACCGGGACCCGGCCCTTGGCTGTCTCGATAGTAATCTCGACAACCTTCTTATGCTCGGCGTGGCTGAGGGTAGGGCTCTCGCCTGTGGTTCCGCAGGGAACCAAGCCGGAGGATCCCTCCTTGATCTGCCACTCGACGTGGGTGCGCAGGGCAACCTCATCGACACGACCCTCAGCGAACGGCGTAACTAGCGCGGTAATGGAACCTTTGAACATATAAATACCTCTGGGTGCGGTAAGGGGAATTAGCTGAAGGCTGTCGTCACCGCCTCAAACGGTTGATACACACGACCTTGGGCTGCGACATGTCTTCATAAGCAAACCGCACGCCCTCGCGACCCATGCTGCCATACTTGAAACCCCCAAATGGCATCGCATCGAAGCGGTAGTCCGAGGAGTCGTTGATCATGACGCCGCCGGCCTCGATCTTATCGGCAGCCTCGAGAGCTCCATCGAGGTCATTGGTGAAAATGCCGGCGTGGAGGCTGTACTCGGGGCCATTTGCAAGGACGATCGCGTCGCTGAGCTCATCGAAGGGCTCAAGAATGACGATCGGGGCGAACACCTCTTCAATCCACGCATCGCAAGACGCGGGGACGCTCTCCAGGACTGTCGGCGGGTAAAGGTTGCCGGCGGGCTCGTGGCCGCAAAGCAGTGTCGAGCCAGCGGCGAGAGCGCGGTTGACCATCGCGGCGGCTCGACCGACGGCCTTGCTCGATATCATCGGGCCGACGTCGGTATCCGCGTCCAGGGGATTGCCAGTCTTGAGTTTCTTTGTTGCAGCTACGAACTCCGTCCTGAAACGATGGTAGATAGGACGCTGAACCAGGATTCTTTGCGTGCCAATGCAATTTTGGCCGGCTGCCCAGTAGGCCCCTGATACGCAACTTTCGACAGCAGCGTCAAAGTCGCAATTCTCCATCACGATGACGGGCGCATTGCCGCCCAGATCCATCGCAAGTTTCTTGATGCCCGCGGCCTTTGCAATTGCCTCGCCGGTGGCGAAGCCGCCGGTGAAGGAGATCATGCGGACGTGCTTTGCTGAAACGAGAGCTTCCCCGAGCTCGGGTCCGCCAACCGCAACCGTCACGATTTCCTCGGGAAGGCCGCACTCGAGAAGAACCTCGACAAGTTTGATCGCCGAAAGGGGGGTGAGCTCGGAAGGTTTCAAAATCACTGCGTTCCCGGCGGCTATTGCCGGACCGAGTTTGTGAGCAACGAGGTTGAGAGGGTCGTTGTAAGGCGTGATGGCGGCGATGATGCCAAGTGGCTCTCTTGTGTACCAGCCCTTCCGGCACTCCGAGCCGGCGTAGGAGTCGAACGGAATAACCTCGCCAGCATTACGCCTCGCCTCATCGGTGGAGAGTTTCAGAGTGTTGACGCACCGGGTCGTCTCTTTGCGCGCCTGAGTGATCGTCTTGCCGGCTTCCCTTACGATGAGGAGCGCGAATTCCTCCTTTGCGGCTTCGATTGCAGCGGCGGCCTTTTCCAGGATTGTGGCCCGTTGGTGTCGTGGAAGATCTCTCGCAATCTGCGCACCGCGGCTTGCTCGTTCCAAAAGCGTGTGTATGCCTGCAGCGCAGGTCTCAGAGACTGTTCCGACAACCGAACCGTCAAACGGATTGCTGACGACAATTTCCCCGGCGCCCGTCGTCTTGCCAAGCGCACGATTGTACATCACGCGGCCTCCTTGGTGATGCCAGACGTGGCGGCGGCATGAATGGCAACGATGTCGGAAAGAAGCGCGTATGCGGTCTCGATCCGGCCGGCGCCGGGTCCTGTGATCGTTACAGCGCCTAGCAGCTCGGTGTTCAGCGAAACGGCGTTGGTCGCCCCACTGACCGATGCCAGCCGATGCTCCAGTGCAAGCCGCTTCGGCGCGACACTGCCTGTTACCTTTCCGTCCTCCGCCCGGACAGCAGATCCGATCAACTTCCAGCGGCTGTGTGCCTTTGCAGCAGCCTCAATCTCGGAAGGCGAGAGATCGGAAATGCCCTTGCACGTCACGTCCTCCGGCTTCAGGTTCGCCCCTAGCAACTCGTTCGCCAGAATGACCACCTTGAGGCGCACGTCGAAGCCCTCGACGTCGGCAGTGGGGTCGGCTTCGGCATAGCCGAGTTCCTGTGCCTCCTTGACCGCAGCAGCAAAGTCTAGGCCGCTTTCCATGCGGCCGAGGACGAAGTTGGATGTTCCGTTCAGAATTCCCTCGAAGCCCTTTACTTCAGCACCTGCAAGGGTCTTCTCCGCCATCCGGATGACCGGGGTTCCGCTCATGACCGAACCTTCGTATTCGAAACGAACTCCGTTTGCCTTTGCCAGGGCCTTTAGTTCCCGCACTGCAATAGCCACCGGGCCTTTGTTCGTGGTGACGACATGCCGGCCGGTCTGCAGTGCCCAACGGCAATGGGAAACGGCGGGTTCACCGTCCTTCGGATTGGTGAAGGTCGCCTCGACGACTATGTCTGCGGGCGCCGTCTTGATGATCGTCTCATTGTCAGCCTCGGAACTCCCGCCCGAAAGCTGCCCAAAACCGCCTTTTGCGAAATTGGCTTCGACCAGTGTCTTGGCATCAAGGCCGTTGGGAGAAATGACCGAACCCAGATAGAGGTCGCTGACCGCTACGATATTCAATCGAAACCCCAAGTCGCGCTCCCACAGATGGTTCTTGGTGGCGATGAGCTCGGCCAGAGCGCGATTAACGCCGCCGAAGCCGATTAGAGCAATATTGTAGATTGTCATGGCGGTCCTCCAGTGAAGGTCTAGGTACCGCAATTGTGAGATGCGGATCGCTCAGCCGGAACGGCGCAAACGGACCAAACAGTTGAGCATTTTGCTCAATCGACCGCCGACCTGCGCCTCATGAGGGCGGTGTCTGTTGAGAGCCGTTCTTCCAGCTCTTCTGTATGAGGCCGCGACCGTGATCTTGACGCGCACTCATGCGGAAAGTGAGTTGCGAACCTGGGGGCTCAAACTTCGTGAGAAACTCGGTTTCAAGCGAGCCGCTGTCGCCGTCGCCCGGAAGCTGGCGGTCATATGCATGATACTTGATCTTCGAACGCAATCGCGCGATCCCCGTCGCCAGGATACGCCCATGGTCAGCTATCATTGAAGTTCCGGGTATTGGAAGGGATGCGCTCTGCTGGGACCGCCGCGTCGCCTCTTCGACCAGGGCTGCCTCATAGAGAAGTTCGTAACGTTGCAGGACGAGTTCCTCGTTCCAGTCGCAGCCGCCAAAGCCAAACGCGATTGCCGCACGCTGCCGACGCTCGCGCCTCACTGGGACGTGGGTGGCCTCCTCAGCCCAGGCCAACAGACGTGGCTGAAGAACGTTCTCGACCACCGCAGGCGCCCCGGAGCGATGATCCTCGCAAGGGAAGTAGTCGTACCAGCTCCGCCAGACAGGCGGGGAAGCGCCAATGGCGTCTTCGGCGCGTGTGAGCGCAAGATAGCTGATCGAGATGACCCGCGGCTCGCGCTGCTCATCGGCTCGATCACGGTCAGCGAACGTATACACTGCTCGATATAGCCAAGCTGATGACCCGTTTGATGTTCCACCCAGACCCGTAAGCCAGATTGGAGGGAGCGATGGCCGAGCTCGAATGGGCCTGACGGCAGCGTGTCCGTGCCGCCGACTGTGAGAACGCTTGGCTTGCCACTGTTTATGGCCACTACGACCGCGATCAGGTCGACTTTAGCATCAGTGGCCGTGCCTGGGGACTCGACTTTCCGCATCGATTTTCTCTGGTCGCTCATATTCCTCACGTACGGGCGAAGCCCAGATATCAGCAGCTGAATCGATTGAATTCAGGCTATTACGATTACGTATCAACGTCACTCATCGGTCTCATCTAGCCCTTCGGAAAACACGATAGCTATGCCAAATACGACGCTCTCGGTCTGTGCCCTGAGGAAGGAAACACAAACTGGGCCATTGCTTGAAAGGTTGACCTGGCTCAAGGTCGAAGTTGAAACGCGCAACTCCCGGAATGGGTGGCGCGCCTAGTTCGTGTGGCTTGTTTTGCGGGCGGCATTGATGCCTTGAGCGGGCGCGGTAGCGTCTTGCGTAGTGTGTTGCCCGGTTGGCTATGATCGTGCCCACTGGGGTGGTGTAGCTGACGGCATTGGTTCGCCGAGCTGTCCGGCGTGGGCCGGGCTGATCAGCGCGCCACGGCTGGCAAGCTGATGAGGGGATCATCACTCATCTGGCTGATTGTCTCAAGGGTCATATAGCGGGCCCGCTGGACGGCCCACTCATCATTCTGTTCGAGCAGCAGCGCCCCGACGAGGCGCACGATCGCATCGTCGTTCGGGAAGATTCCGACGACCTCGGTGCGTCGCTTGATCTCGCCGTTGAGACGCTCGATCGGATTCGTCGAGTGGAGCTTGGCGCGATGTTCCTTCGGGAAGGTCATATAGGCCAGCACGTCGGGCTCGGCGTCATCCATGATTGTCGCCAGCTTCGGGACCTTGGGCCGGGTCTGATCAGCCACGGCGCGCCATTGGGTGCTCGCGGCCTCGGGCGTTTCCTGGGCGAAGGCGGTGGCGATGAAGGCCGAGACGACGCGTCGCCCGCTCTTGCCGGCGTGCGACAGCACGTTCCTCATGAAGTGAACGCGGCAGCGCTGCCATGTGGCTGAGAGCACCTTGGTCACCGCGGCCTTCAGACCCTCATGGGCATCGGAGACGACGAGCTTGACCCCGCGCGACCGCGCCGGGTGAGCTTGCGCAGGAACTCCGTCCAGATCGGCTCGGCCTCCGAGGTGCCGATCTCCATGCCGAGCACCTCACGCCGGCCGTCGCTGTTCACGCCCACTGCGATGATGACGGCGACCGAGACCATGCGGCCGCCGCGGCGCACCTTGAGATAAGTCGCATCGATCCAAAGATACGGCCAATCACCCTCGATCGGCCGTTCGAGGAAGGCTTTCACCTTGCCGTCGATCTCTTCGCACAGCCGCGACACCTGGCTCTTGGAGATGCCGCTCATGCCCATTGCCTTAACCAGGTCGTCGACCGAGCGGGTCGAGATGCCTTGCACGTAGGCCTCCTGGATGACGGCCGTCAGCGCCTTCTCAGCCATGCGGCGAGGCTCCAGGAAGCTGGGGAAGTAGGAGCCCTTCCTCAGCTTGGGGATGCGCAGCTCGACCGTTCCGGTCTCGGGTCTCCCAGTCCCTGTCGCGGTAGCCATTGCGCTGGGTGGTCCGCAGCGGGGTCTTCTCGCCATAGCCGGCGCCCGTGGCGGCACCTACTTCCAGCTCCATCAGCCGCTCGGCGGCAAAGCCGATCATCTCGCGCAGCAGATCCGCATCGGGGGTCTTCTCCACGAGCGCGCGCAGGTTCATCATGTCGTCGGTCATCGGTGGTTCCTTCCGAAATGGGTTGGCGTCAACAACCAAACCCTACCGGAAAGCGCCGATGACCACCGACAGGCCGCTCGCTCGCTACAGCGCTACTAACGGCGCGCTCGCGAGCGGCTTCATAACCCTCACCTACACCACCTGATGGGACACGACCTTGGCTATCCCCCAAATGGTCGCGAGGGGTTCAACCGAGTGAAGCCAACCCCATTCGCAACCATTCATCACCAACACGCATCGTCGCGATGTTATGAAGGGCGCAGGTAGGAAGGGCGCAAATGCACTACCTGAGCGATCCAGCAGTTGCATAGGAATCGCTTCGATTGGTATCGCCGCTGCCTCGTTAGTACGGTAGGTGGCTAAATTGCTGTGCGTTGCCAAGTTTCGCGCGATGGCCTAGCTACGAGTGGTAGAAAACGATGAAGTACAATCAGCTCGAAGCATTCTACCAGGTCATGCTGACCGGCAGCATTTCACAGGCTGCGAAGAACCTGGGCCGTACGCAGCCTGCTGTCAGCATGACGATAGGCGGTCTCGAAGACCTATTGGCCGTCAAACTATTCGACCGGCATGCCGGTCGAATAACGCCGAGAGCTGAAGCGAAGGTCTTGTTCGAACAAATAAACCCCGTGATGCAGCAGCTTCGCGAAATTCGCGGTCGGTTCAACCGACTGGACGCGTTTCCAGTGCCGCGGATTTCCATCATAGCGTCCAGTAACCTGGCGACTCACCTTGTGCCTCACGCGATCACAAAACTCGCGGCGAGTGGACAGGAATTCAGGGTCATGAACGGCTCGTCTGACTCCATTGTGCTGGAGATGGAGAACCAGAGACATGACATCGCGATAACCGATCTGGGCATCAGAGAGATTCCGTTGGGATCCCCTCTTTTCGATTCCGAGGTCTTTCATGTTCCGGTCTGCGCAATTTACCCTAAGGGGCTTGTCGCGAATCGAGGTTCAAGCCTTTCTCTGCAGGATTTGGCCGGACTTGAGATCTGCTCTCTGTACGAGGAAAACCTAGCGGCACAGGCTGTGAGGGCGAAGCTCGGTTCGCCGAGGGTAGAGTTCGGAAGCTTTTTTCCGATGGCCTGCTACGCGGTCCTTGGTGGCAGCGTCGCGATTGCCGATGCTATCACGTGCAGCACGCTTCTAGCTCTGACTCGCAACACCCTGCCCGCGGAATGCCGGGCGCTCGAAGGTATCGAGCCCTCGCCATACTACCTGATGCGGACGCGGTACCGGCCATGGTCCCACATGGCGGATCAGAGCTACGAGGCCCTGCGCGTGGAGCTCAGCAAGCACCAGACCTTTGAAGCCACGGCTTCTGACGCTTAGGTTGTCGAGGTGCGGGAGGAATTTGGTCTCGCCATAAGAATTGCTTATGCGGGTATCAAGATTTCGATTTTGCTCTTATGATCAGCAACGCGCATGTTCAGGTCTCCCTTGCTAGAGGAACCTCCAATGCGCGTCACCAACATCCGTGCCTATCATATCCCCACGGGCGGCGTGCGCCCGGTTCTGGTTGAGGTAGAGACCGACGAGGGCATCACCGGATGGGGTGAGGCGGCGGTCGCTTATGGTCTAGGCGCTCGGGCAGCCGTTGGCATGATATCGGACTACGCTCACCGGGTGATTGGCGCCGATCCGCGTTACCCACGGCACGTCTATCACCATCTCTACGACAATTCATTCTGGACCAAGGGCGGCGGCGCGATCTCGTTTGCAGCTATCAGTGCGATCGACCAGGCCCTGTGGGATATCAAGGGCAAGGCTGCCGGGATGCCAGTCTACGAATTCTTCGGTGGTTCCTTCGAGCCGAAGGCTCAGGTCTATGCCAACGGGTGGAACTACCACTGCAACGATGCCGTCGAATGGGCCAAGGCTGCTGAGCGGCCTTTGAAGGACGGTTACAGGATTTTGAAAAGTTATCCTCTGGCTACGCAGCAACCTGGCCGGACGCTGACACATGTTCAGCGCCGTATGCTGTCGCCAGAGGAGTTCACACGCGCCGTCGATCGCATTCGCAACCTGAAGGAAGTCGTGGGTGATCAAGCGGAGTTGATGATCGACCTGTCCGGTGGCCTCAGCAATGACCAGCTGCTGCGCATCCTCGATCTCTGTGAAGAATTGAAGGTCATGTGGGTCGAGGAGCCCCTTGATGCGTTCAATCTGGCTGGTCTCAAGAACCTTGCCGGGCGTTTCCGCTTTCCGATTGCCGCCGGCGAGCGCGTCTACACACGCAATGGATTCCGCAACCTTTTGGACACCGGTGCGATCGATGTGGTGATGCCGGATGTCGGCAACTGCGGCGGCGTCTTCGAACTCGTTCAGATCGCAGCCATGGCCGAGGCCTACAACGCGCGTGTATCGCCTCACAACTGCGCGTCTACGCTTTGCACTGCGGCTTCGCTCCAGGTCTGGGCGGCGTGCGCCAATTCGATGCCGCTCGAGATCTATCCGTATCTTCCCCAGTCGGACGGGTATGTGCAGGTTCTTGCTAATGCTCCAGAGGATCGCATCAAGGACGGTTATCTCGAAGTCCTGTCAGAACCGGGTCTTGGCGCCACGGTCGAGGCAAAGCGGTTGGAACCCTACAGGCTGTTCGACTATCGCTCGAGCAACTAGGCGATGTCGCATAGGCAGGAGCTGGAGAACCCGACGACCAATTAGCTGACTAACATGCGTTCAAAAATGGCGGCATGGGAGAGATCGACCTATCGCTTGAGCGATAGGCGACGCCGACGGAGCAACCCCCCAGGAAACTCTCAGGCAAAGGTGACCATGCCGTTGAACGATCTGGAGAGAGGCGCGGAAGGCGCCCACCGAAGGGGAACGCCGAACGGGCCACGCCTGCGCGGTTAAGCTCTCAGGTATAGCGACAGATTGGGGAAGAGCCGCGGGATCGAACCCGCACCCATCCTATCGCGGAGAGCGCAATGCCCCATATAGCTGTCATCGGTGCCGGTATCACCGGCGTCACCACTGCCTATGCCCTGTTGGAACGTAGCTACTCGGTTACCGTCATCGAGCGGCAACGCTATGCGGCCATGGAGACCTCGTTCGCCAATGGAGGTCAGCTCTCCGCAAGCAATGCCGAGGTCTGGAACCACTGGTCGACCATGCTCAAGGGCATCAAGTGGATGATGCGCCGTGACGCGCCCCTGCTCATGAATCCGGCGCCCACGTGGCACAAATATTCATGGCTGGCCGAATTCGTTTCCAACATAGCGAACTACCGTCAGAACACCGTCAAGACCACACAGCTGGCGATCGAGGCACGCAAGCACCTGTTTGCCATCGCCGAACGCGAGAAGATCGACTTCAACCACGTCTGTCGCGGCATTTTGCACGTCTACTGGGACAAATCGAGTTTTCAGCACGCGCTCAAGGTGAATTCCATGCTCGTCGAGGGGGGCCTTGACCGCCGACCCGTAACGGCATCGGAAATCAAGTCGATCGAACCGGCGCTGCACGGCAGCTTCCATGCAGGTTTCTACACCCCTTCGGATTCAACGGGCGACATCCACAAGTTCACCTCCGGCCTCGCCAAGGCCTGCGAGCGGCGAGGAGCGAATTTCGTCTTCGATGCCACAGTCGAAAGCATTGTGCGCGATGGGAAGTTCCGTATCGGTTACACTCGCAATGGTCTGGACGGCCCGTCGGAGGAAATTGACGTTGATGGCATCGTCGTCTGCGCCGGACTTGCCAGTCGCCATTTCGCGAAGATCCTTGGCGACCGCGTCAACGTATATCCAGTGAAGGGCTATTCGATCACGGTGGATCTTGAGGACGACGGCAGCCAGGGGGCCGCACCTTGGGTCAGTCTTCTCGACGATCGAGCCAAGATCGTCACCAGCCGTCTCGGGCCAGACCGCTTCCGCGTAGCGGGAACGGCCGAGTTCAACGGCGCAAACCGCGATATCCGCAATGATCGTGTCGCCCCGCTGGTGGAGTGGATGCGTACGCTTTTTCCAGCGGTTGACACTCACAAGGTCGTGCCTTGGGCGGGCTTGAGGCCGATGATGCCAAACATGATGCCGAGGATCGGGAAGGGACGTCAGCCGGGAGTGTTCTACAACACCGGCCATGGTCATCTGGGCTGGACGCTTTCGGCCGTGACCGCCCAGATGGTTGCCGAAAGCGTCTCTGCTCAGTTCAACGCCGGTGCCGCTGCGGCTTGATCCAAGGGGCCTCCGTCATGGACGCAATGAGCCGATTTGAAACTAGCGTGGCCCTTTACGGCCTTAGAGTGGCCCGGGAGCTCCATGACTTTGTGGCCGAGGAGGCCGCGCCTGGCACCGGCATCGACGCCGAACAATTCTGGACCGGTTTTTCGGCCATCGTGCATGAGCTGGCGCCGAAGAACCGGGCGCTGCTCGCCAAGCGCGACGCCATGCAGGAGAAGCTCGACGGCTGGTACCGCGCCAACGGCGCACCGATCGACAAGGAGGGCTACAAGGGCTTCCTGAAGGAGATCGGCTATTTGGTGTCGGAAGGGCCGGCCTTCAGCGTCTCGACCGACCATGTCGACCCCGAGATCGCCATCGTCGCCGGGCCGCAGCTGGTCGTGCCGGTGATGAACGCGCGCTATGCGCTCAATGCCGCCAATGC
Organism: Mesorhizobium sp. WSM4887; assembly: GCF_029625865.1. NCBI lineage: Bacteria > Pseudomonadati > Pseudomonadota > Alphaproteobacteria > Hyphomicrobiales > Phyllobacteriaceae > Mesorhizobium > Mesorhizobium sp. WSM4887. The sequence continues at coordinate 10 of NZ_JARTVP010000006.1, read as the reverse complement.
GCGCTGGGGC
>NZ_JARTVP010000058.1:0-263 GCF_029625865.1 Mesorhizobium sp. WSM4887 | reverse complement strand
GCTCTATGCCGCGCTGGAATTGACCGGCAATCGGCCGGTGCGGGCGGTGCAGCGCATTTCCGCCGCCAATCTCGGCGACAGCGACGCGCGCCTGCTCGAGGTGCCGCCAGGCATTGCCGGCCTGCACATCGAACGCATTTCCTATCTGGCGAGCGGCAAGGTGATCGAATTCACCCGCTCTATCTACCGGGGCGACGCCTATGATTTCGTCGCCGAACTGCGGCTGACAGGGCCGAGCGAAGAGGGCCGACCATGAGCACGAC
>NZ_JARTVP010000057.1:0-265 GCF_029625865.1 Mesorhizobium sp. WSM4887 | reverse complement strand
GGACAGCGCGGCGAGCTAGTTCCTCCGTTGCGTCGACAATGAAAGCGGAATAGTGCCGCTCGATCATCTCCGAACTCGTGTCATGAAGCGCCGCGACCAAACGGACGGGCAAGCCAGCTTTGAGCCCGCGCACGATCGACGAGTGCCGGAAAGCATACTTGATGGTGTCCGCCGGCACGCCAGCGCGCTGGACCGTGGCCGCCCACCAATTGTCGACCTCGTAGGCCGGTCCCCACGGGCGCCGATGGTCCTTCTCCCACTTCAC
>NZ_JARTVP010000056.1:0-265 GCF_029625865.1 Mesorhizobium sp. WSM4887 | reverse complement strand
ACAGAATACAGAACGACAAAAGGTTTGATTGATCTAAGTTGTTGCTCCGCATCAGGTATTTTGTGTCAACGACCGTGGCGTCTTTGAAAGTGTGTGGAAGCAAGGACATAAGCCCCTTTTGCGTGTTCCATTCTGGACTGCGTTACTAGCGTGAATTGCCGTTTTTTGGGGGAGTTATCCCCAGCCTGTGCACGCTGCTGGTCGCGTTTCGTTGGTCCTGCGCCACGTATCCGCTGCATTTTCCTCAAAGTCGACGTATGTAAGC
>NZ_JARTVP010000055.1:0-266 GCF_029625865.1 Mesorhizobium sp. WSM4887 | reverse complement strand
CCTTCGTCACGTGGCGGCAGGTCGAGCATGGAAAGCGTCAATTGCGGTGCGTAGGCCCGCAAATAGCCTATCTTGATTTCAGTTATCTTTTTTTCCGGCTTCGCCACCGTTTCCTGGCCTGTCGCGTCGGAAACGTTGACGGTCAGGGAAAAAAAGCACAAAAAGGCAGCGAGAGTGCCTGGCACCGCGCTCGTCATCGATAGTAATTACCCATTCTTGCGCAGAGGTTCGACGGTTGCCGGACCCGCGCCAAGTCAAGGTGCCCA
>NZ_JARTVP010000054.1:0-269 GCF_029625865.1 Mesorhizobium sp. WSM4887 | reverse complement strand
CCCCCCCCCCCCCCCCCCCCCCCCCCCCCCCCGCCCCCGCCGCGCGCGCGCCCCCCCCCCCCCCCCCCCCCCCCAACCAACACCCCCCGCCCCCCCCCCCCCCCCCCCCCGCCCCCCCCCCCCCCCCGGGGGGGGCGCCCCCCCCCCCCCCCCCGGCCCCCCCCCCCCCCGGGCCCCCCCCCCCCCCCCCCCCAAAACCCCCCGCCCCCCCTTCACCCCCCCCCGCGCCCCCCCCCCCCCCCGTTAAAACCCCCAACGCCATGGGATTG
>NZ_JARTVP010000053.1:0-270 GCF_029625865.1 Mesorhizobium sp. WSM4887 | reverse complement strand
ACATAGTAATGGTGCATTGCAAAAAGAAGATGTTGCAATGCACCATTGCGCTGGACGCATAGCCGGTTAATGCGGCGCTAACGTCATGCGCAGAGCCGGCAAGCGATCTTTTGTGGGACACTGTGCGTACCCACATTGCCTTCTGTCCCTCCGGCTGGCTTGATCCCTGTCATTGATGCCGGGAGGAAAGCATGGCGGCCGCAGACTATTATGAAATTCTCGATCCGCGCTTCGCGCGCCTGTTCAACGGCAACGCGCAGGTCGAGAAGC
>NZ_JARTVP010000052.1:0-271 GCF_029625865.1 Mesorhizobium sp. WSM4887 | reverse complement strand
ATATTGCGTCCGAGCAGGTCGATCAGGGCCCAGCTGGTCGGGCCACTGGGCGTTACGATGATGTCCATGGTCGGCTCCGCAGGCACATCGCCCGGCCGCGAGGATCGCACGTTTCGGGGCGCGCCGCCTCATGCTTCGCAAGGCGCTGCGGCGCGGCTGCCACAGCCCGTTCGAATGGCCTCCGGAGCCGCGTCATTTACCGGCCGTTAACCATTGGCTGAATACACCGAAGACACCGAAAATTTACCAAGATGACCGCCGTGTTAACCAA
>NZ_JARTVP010000051.1:0-273 GCF_029625865.1 Mesorhizobium sp. WSM4887 | reverse complement strand
ATACTGTGTCTTCGCTGCCCTTGTGAGTGCTGGAAAAATGGAGGAATAGTCTTGCGGAATGCATCGCCCTGAAATTGCCGGTTTGCGGTACTCAGGTCGTGCAATTGCTAGCCGGATTCCGAATGGCCAGTCCCGAACCGCGCAAGAGAAGAGGTCCGATCGCCGCCCGGCTGCTGGCGCTCGACGCGTGGATCGATTCGTCGCTCTACGAGATCGGCTTCAAGGCGCGCCAGTTCTGGGAATCGGCGACGATCTTCTCGCGGCGCTTCCGCG
>NZ_JARTVP010000050.1:0-274 GCF_029625865.1 Mesorhizobium sp. WSM4887 | reverse complement strand
ATGTAGAGCATGCCGATGGTGGCGACGATGGTGGCTTCCGGATTGTAGTTGAGCCGGCGCAGCACCAGCCGTTCGGCGACCAGCGCAATGGCGCCGACGATCAGCGGAGCAATCACAAGTGCGGCCAGGAAGCCGAGCGCCGGATGGCCGCCAATGGCTGTGGTGATCGCCCAGGCGAGCACGGCGCCCAGCATGAAGAACTCACCGTGCGCGACATTGACCACCCGCATGACGCCGAACACCAAGGACAGGCCGAGCGCGGTCAGCGCCAGCA